>CAZVST010000004.1:41163-122332 GCA_964629725.1 uncultured Mycobacterium sp. | reverse complement strand
TTGTCGGCGCTGACGCCGCCACCGAGGAACGTCAGCGAGATGTCACCGGCATCGGTGGACGGGGTCAGGAAACCGCTGTAGGAACCGACGGCCCGGTAAAGCCCCGGCACCTGAATGGCGTAGTCGACGGCGGTGCCGCCGGTGCTCGACAAGCCCGCGACCGCGTTGGCGCCGTTGGTGTTGTACTGCGCGTTGATCAGCGGCGGCAGTTCCTGCGTCATGTAGGTCTGGTACTGCTTGGCGGGGTCGTTGATCCAGTTCGTGTACCAGCTGAACGCGCCGCCCAGCGGAGAGACCACGTTGACGTTCTTATTGGCAACGAAGCCCTGTAAGTCGGTGAACCCGAACCAACTCTTGGTCCCCGGCGCGAAACTCGCGCCCAGGTCGAGGTTGTCGCCACCGTCGATCCCAGGCAGCAGGTAAAAGGTGGGGCCCCAGACACGGGGGCCTTATACACGTCGTTGACGATGACCTTGTCCATCGACGGCGAGAAGACAGACACCTTGTCCCAGCGATCTGTGACGTGCTGGATATCGGTGATGTGTTAGCCCTGAACCGGCTCCGCGGTGGCCACCGGAACGGAGAGAAACGATGCAAAAGAGATCAGGACGACAACGAAAGCGCGAAGGCGGCCAAGAATCACGCGTCAAGCATGAGCGTCCCGTGCGCGAAGTTCGGTACCAGCGTTTCCCTCCGACAACCAGTCCGAAGGGCTGATCACCGCCATACCGACGACACAACGCGCCGTACCGCCACGCCGTCAGGGGTGGAACCCTGCAGATATGGCGAGCAGATTAACGAGATCGCCAGCGTTTCCAGACCGCGCGACCCGCGGCGCGGGTCTTGTCGTCGTAGAGCAGCTCCGCATCGCAGACGATTTCGGCTTCGGAGGATTTAATGACGACGGCGCGGAGCTCGACGGCACTGTCGAGCGGGCTGGGACGCTGGTATCTGACGTCTATGCCGGCTGTCACGCAGGGGATCAAGGCGCCCGGGGGGGCCTCCCATCCTTGCACCGAGGCCTCATTGAGGACGGCGGCGGCGGTGTGGCAGTCGAGCACGGTGGCGATGATGCCGCCGTTGAGGAAACCTAATCCGTTGTCGTGCTCCGGCCACGGCACGAAAGTCGCGGTGACGCATCCGTCTCCGAGGTAGCTCTTCAGGCGCAGCCCGCGAGGGTTGGCCGGTCCGCAACCGAAGCAGGTCATGGTCGGAAAGAGCCAATCCTGAATAGATATCGCGTCCACAGGCATCAGTATGTGCGAGATGGCTTATCCGCGACATGGACCATCAGCAACTTCGATGGGCTCGGTAACGCGGAGGGACCTTCGCCCCTACCCACGCGAGATTGCCGCAACCAACACTGAGACGTCGGGGAATACCGGTCCGGCACCGGGGTTCTACCGACGCCTGCCACATCCAGGAGGGACACCGCGTGGACGGACATGCGCCGAGAGGGCGGTGCGGGCTACCGGCAATCGATGACGTCACCCGCAGCAGTCTCAAACAGACCCTCAAGATCGTGGTGTCGCTCGCGCCCCTCTTCGCTTTTTGGTTCATCGCCCTGGGACATTCGCTGGTGCGGCTGCAGATCGGCCTGTACACGGGCACCGTTCTGCTGATCGTCATGGCGTGGGCGCGGCTCACCCGCGGCACGATGTTGTGGGCGACTGGCGCCTTCTTCGCTATCGCGCTTGTTCTCGCGGCGTGGATGAAGAACCCTTGGTTCATTCGACACCTCGGTATCTTCCCTTCGGGGATACTCTTTGTCGCCGTTATGCTTTCGATGATCCTGGACCGGCCATTCGTCGAGGCGTATGCCCGTGCCGACGCGCCTGCCCTGGAGTCTGAATCGGTGTCCTTTGTGCGCACCTGTTTCGTGTTGACCAGTTTCTGGGCGGCCACGCTATTGGTCATGACCCTGCTCGGCGCGGTGCAGATGGCCTACCCAGGTCCGGGTCAGCTGACGTACCTCATCGTCCAGCTTGCCGTCCTGGCGTTGGCGCTGTCTTACCAGGCGGCCTACATCGTGCACGTCAAACACAAACGGTCGGCCGCGGTGAAGGTCTCTGGAACACTCACCCGGCCCGGCACCTGAGAGCGCAAGATCGTCCGGCGCGGTCAGTCGCCGCAGCAGTTCGTCGGCTGCACGTCGAGCCGGCACGCGCACGATGCGATGATCGGCACGTCGGCCCTGGCGCGGGCCAACTCGAGCTGACGGCCGATGACGGTGGCCTCGGCGGTGCAGCCGAGCCCGCTTGACGGAACATTTGCGTACTGCCATTGTACGTACATGACTTCGATGAAGGATGCTCGCCTGCAGCTGCGCGTCGACGCAACCTCCAAGCGGCGGCTAGAGGAGGCTGCCGCCGAGGCGCACCTGAGCGTGTCGGCGTTCGTGCTGCAGGCCGCCAGCCAGGCCGCCGACAACATGCTCGCCGAGCGGCAGGCCATTCACCTGTCCCCCGGCGCGGCGGCCGTGTTCACCGAAGCACTGAACCATCCGGCGCGGGTCAACGAGCGGCTGGCGACCACGCTGAAGCGGTCAGCGAAGTTCACCTGGTTGGACTGAAGTGCAGTTCTACCGGCCGACCCTGCTCGACCCGGATAGACACCGGCGCGACGAATTCAATTCGGGCGATCTATCTTTGGACGATTGGCTGCGCCGCTACGCCGGCCAGAACCGACGTGGTAACACCGCAGCGGTGTGGGTGATCGCCGACGCCGCCTACCGGGTCGTCTGTTACGCGACGTTGTCGATGACGTCGGTGGATCGGTCAGCAAGTCCCACACCATTGGCGAAGGGCGCCCCATTGCAGGTTCCCGCGCTCCTCGTAGGCCGGCTCGCCACCGACACCCCCGTGACCGGGCTTGGGCTGGGTACCCAAATGGTCAAACACATCCTGGCGACAGCAGCCGAGCTGAACATCAAAGCAGCATGTCGAGCTGTCGTGGTCACCGCACTCAATCCGGCGGCTTTCAGTTGGTGGCAGCGGTTCGGGTTCGACCCGTTCGACGCCGAGGACTCGACAAACCTGGACCTCTACCTGCTGACCAAGGACATCGCCGCCACGCTCGGCGTCCGGAGTGTCTCCGGGTTGTCCCTGGACCTGACAATTCTCACCTGAACGTTCTCAGCGTCACGCCGCCGGCTTAGGCGATGTCGTCGCCGGACCGCGGCAGCGAGCCACCGGAGTGCATCCGGGGCGGCCGCCGGGTGAGGATGTCGATATAGGCCGCCCGGGGCAGCTGCGGCAGCGCTGCCCGGACCTCGCCGGCGACGGCAGCGAGTGCGGTCTTCAGCGCGCCGGTCGAGATCGGCGGCGGCGTGAGCGCGAACGGCAGCACGTCGTGCGTCGCGTCGTCCTCCCCCACACTGGTTTCAGTGACCAGCACCTCGGTCGGCTCGATGGGGTCGTCGATGGCATCGACGATGACCTTGTGGCAGGCCCGACCGTTCGCGTGGTGGGTCAGTGCGGCGGGGGCAGGCTCGGCATAGACAGCGGTCATCTCGCCGGCGCGCGGCCGCGAGATCGGAAGCGCTGTAGACGACGGTGCCGTCGAGAACGAGCATGGACTCAGGGTAGGGCCGAGGACTGACATCGACTCACCGGCCTAAACTCACCAGTCGGCCGACTGATACCGATCGCGCAACTCGATGATCTTTCGCCGCCTGGTCGAGACGAGGTACCCGGGTGACCCCAGGCGCAGATCGTAACTGGCGTAGGCCAATCCGGCGCCCCGCATGAGCGTTTCAGCGCGTTGCGACACGCTGCCGGTCAGACCGAAGTAGCTCATCAATTCGTTGACCTGGATGTTGCCGTTGCGGAAAAGGTCGTTGACCTTACCGATGATCCACACGACCGCGGCCGCGGCGGTCTGCGGTTTCCCCCTGCGGCGGAACGCCTCTGGAGGGGCTGCCAGGCTAGCCAGCAGGCGCCGGCAGGCGGTGCGGTACTCGGTGTCCAGCAAGTCATCGCAGCAACGGTCGATCAACTCGACCACCTCACGCACCCGCTGCTCGACGTCCGGGTGAATGCCGTCCCAGCAGAACGGCTCGTCGCGCAACGGACGGTCGTCCAGTTCCTCGAGGGCCGCCCGACTGCCGACTTCACGTTCCAGGTGTTCGAGCATGATGTCGGCCACGCTGGGATCGGGGTTGGAATCGTCGTCGTCGCCGAATCCCAGCGCCGCCAGCAGCGCATCGACGCCCTGCGGCCGGTCCGAGCGGATGGCGCGCTGGAACTCCGGTTCCCAATGGTCGACTGCGGCCAGGGCCTCGTCGGTGAGGTCGGCGCGGATACCCGCCTTGCCGTGGGCGAAAGCGATGAAGGCGCGTAGGAGTTCAGGGGCAAGAGCCAGATACTCCGCCGGTGCCAGGACCTTGCGTGGAAGCCAATCAGTAAGGAGCAGTTCAACTTTCACCAGGCTCCAGCGCAGTGGATCACCGGTGCTGTAGTCGGTGGCGAACCACAGCAACGACTCCAGCAAGCCGCGCCGGTCTGCGTCATCCAGCCGGGAACCGCTTTCAGACTGGAAAAATTCAGCGCTCAGGTGATCCAGCGCCTCCGAATCCCATTGCTGCTCAGCCCACGTCGATCCCCCGTCGGGCAGGTCCCGGATCAGCCACTCGATCAGGGCGCGGCAGGCCGGCCAGCTCTCGGTCTCGAAGGGCGGCCAGGTGATCGCGGCCAGGTCGATCGCCGCCTCGATCCGCGCCCGGGCGTCGGCAAGGTCGATGTCCTCCCACGTCGTATCCGGGTCGTCATTGAGTTCCTGGTACTTCGCCAGGACGGTGGCGAACGGTTCGGAGATCGTGAAGGCGTCCTTGACCAGGGTTCCTAGATTGTGGTCGATGTAGACCGTGCAGGTGACTTCCCGACCTCCGGGCAGGTCCATCGCCAGCATGATGTTGTCGCCGTCGCCGAGAACGTGACTCATCACCGTGGCCCGATTGACCCTGACGGCGCCCAGATCGCAGAGCCACGCCGGTTCGAGCTTCGGGCGTGCCGCGAGCTCCCGCCGGATCCGCGCCCGAAGCACATCGTCGTCGCCGATCATCTCGGCGAACACCGCCAGCAGCGCCGACGTTTCCGGGCAGGCCACGTCGAGGAACGTGGCAACCAACTGGTCGCGCTGCATCGAGGTCTGCTCCTGCGGACCGGCCAGGGGGTGGTCGCGCCGCGGATCGGTCAGAACCATCAGCATGCTGACGAAGGACAGCAGGTGCAGCGGGTCGGGATCGGCCAGCGCCCGCCGGACCTCGGGCAACAGCGGCGGTTCGCCCGACGGCGGCTGGAACTCTCGGGAGGGCCGGCGCGGCTTCGAACGCGCCGCCTTCCGGCCCCGACGGCTTCGACTTTCAGGCATGACCGAAAGCCTACGATCCCCGGACTATCCCCGGACTGGCAGATCCGCTGTTGCAGGCATCGACTTAGGAGATCAGTTCGCGGATGTCCTCGGCACTGAGAGCCGAACTGAACGCGTTGCCGTCATCGATCACGCTGGCGAACAACTTCGCCTTCCGGGCGTTGAGTGCGAGCACCTTGTCCTCGATGGTGTCGCGGGCGATCAGTCGGTAGACCATGACGTTGCGGGTCTGCCCGATCCGATGGGTACGGTCGACGGCCTGCGCCTCGACCGCCGGATTCCACCACGGATCGAGCAGGAAGCAGTAGTCGGCCTCAGTCAAATTCAGCCCGAACCCGCCAGCCTTGAGGCTGATCAGGAAGACCGGCGCATCGCCCTCCTTGAACCGCTGGATTGCCTTGGGGCGGTCGCGGGTTCGGCCGTCGAGGTAGCAGTAGTCGATGCCCTCGGCATCGAGGCGATCGCGGACCTTACCCAGGAATCGGGTGAACTGGCTGAACACCAGGGCGCGGTGACCGCCGGCGGCGACCTCCCTCAGATGCTCGGCCAACACATCGATCTTCGCGGCCGGCAACGCGTCGTGCCCCGGGTCGACCAGACCCGGATGCAGCGCCAATTGCCGCATCACGGTCAGCGACTTGAGGATAGTGAACCGGTTGCGCTTCATGTCGTCGAGCAGACCCAACACCTTCTGACGCTCACGCTGGAGCCGAGTTTCGTAGAGCTTGCGGTGTCGCGGAGTGAGTTCGACGTCGAGAATCTGGTCCTGCTTGGCAGGCAGTTCCGGAGCGACGAGATCCTTGGTCCGACGCTTGACCAAGGGCTTGATGCGACGCCGGAACAACTGCAGCTGCTCGGCCTCGCCCGACTTCTCTATCGGCTTGGCATAGAAGTCGGCGAAACTGGCTGCGTCAGGGAACAATCCGGGCGCTGTGATCGCCAGCAGCGACCACAGCTCCATGAGGTTGTTCTCCATCGGCGTTCCGGTGATGGCCAGTTTGAAAGGCGCACTGAGCTTTCGGGCACAGTGATGGGTCTTTGCCTGGCGATTCTTGACGTACTGAGCCTCGTCGAGGATCAGCCCCGACCACGTCTGCGTGGCGTGCGCGTCATAGTCGAGCCGGAACAGCGTGTAGGACGTGACGACGACATCGGCGTCAGCGGCCAGGTGACTCAGATCCGTCCCAGAGCGACCCAGGGTGTCGGTCAGCATGACGACCTTCAGCCCCGGCGCGAACCGCGCCGCCTCGGCGACCCAGTTCGACAGCACACTGGCCGGTGCCACCACCAAGAACGGCGGGCCCGAATTGCGTCGGCGGGCATGGCAGATCAGCGCCAACGTCTGCACCGTCTTACCCAGACCCATGTCGTCGGCGAGGATCCCGCCCAGACCGTGGTCGTACATCGCGGCCAGCCAGGCGAATCCCTCGTGCTGGTAAGGGCGAAGCTCGGCGTTCAGCGTGCTCGGCACGGCGACCGGGTCGAGGGTCTGCACCGCCCGCAGCCCGGCGACCTGGCGCTTCCATTCCTTGGCTTGACGCACCACCGCTGCCATCGAAGCCAGGTCCTCGAACAATCCCGACTGGTATCGGCTGATCCGCGGCACACCGTCGTGGTCGCTGAGGGCCCGGGCCTCCTCGATCAACGCGCGCAACTTGACCAATTCGGGCTTGTCGAGCGGAATGTAGGCGCCGTCGTCGAGCAGCAGGTAGTCCTCACCGGCGGTCAGCGCGGCGAGCAGGCGGGGCAGCGGAATCTTCACCCCCTCGACGCTGACGGTGACGCGAAGGTCGAACCAGTCCGCATCGCCCGCGACGGCCGCGGTGCTCAGACCGATCTGCAGGGAATCGCCGGCCTCGCGGTAGTCGGCCGGCTGGCCGACGATTTCGACGGTGACGCCGTCAGCGGCGGCCAGCAACGGCTGCAGTTCGGTGACAAAGCGCATCGTGTCGGCGCCGCCGAGGATCGCCTCGGTCAGCGCTGCCCCGCCGTCGCGCAGGCCGAACCGCTCCAGGGGCGCATCGATATCGGAGGCCAGTTCGCACTCTGCGTCCAGGTCGCGCACACCGCCGGTGTCGCCGGCGGTGACTGGAATGCGAATGTCTCTGTCGCCCAGGCGGTACAGCCAGAACCAGCTGAGCACCAATTGGTGTCCGGCGCGAAAGTCGGCGCTGAGCAGCACTTCCGGTCCGGTGATTTCGGGCGGCGTGAACGAACCGTCCGACGACGTCACCTCGGCCACCGCCCGCAACCGCGGATAGAATTCCAGCGCGAACTGGTCCGCCGATTCGGCTGGAATCTCCAGCACCTCGTTGCTCACGACGAGCCGTTGCAGCGCAGCGGGGGCTGCGGTGTCGAGCGGGGCGAGCCGCAGTCCCCCGTCAACGTAGGCGACACCGTGCGCGGGCGATCCGATAAACGCCGCTGCGGTGACGGGCGTGCCGTCGACCTCAAGCAACGGACGCACGGCAAGGCCGCCGGGGGCTGCGGTGGTGACATCCAAGCAGACTCGGGCCGATGAGCCCAGCTGAACCTCCTGCCCGGTACCGGCCTGGATCAGCGACACCCCCGATCGCCGGGCGTCGGCCAACAACGGCCAGAGTTGCGGGGTGTTCAGAGTTTTCAGATCGATGGTCTTCTCGGCGCCGTAGCCGCCGTACGAGTAGTGCGAGTACCCGCCGGTGGTCGAGGTCTGGCAGAGCGCGTAGAGGACTCGCAATGTGTCGACGTGCTCGTGCCGATAACCCTGGTAGGCCAGCCTGGACAGAACGTTCCAGTTGAGATCTCCCGACACCCAACCGCCGCGCTTGCCCGGGCGAACGAGGCGTGCCTGCAGTGTCGCCGAGTCGCCAGCCGCGATCAGTTCCAGTTCGATGCCCAGCGGAATGGCGGTCCGCGCAGCCACGGGTGCCCGGCCGACCGCGCCGGCCTCGGGCAGGAGCGCCTCCAGCGATTGCTGCCAGGTGACGCGCGGTGGGGATATCTTGCGGGTGCAGGCCGCTACCAGCAGGGCCGCCACGTGTTTGCAGTCCACCCGCATCGGGCATGTGCACCGTCCGCCCGCGAATGCCATGGTGCCTGCCGGCCCGCGGCCAAGGCGAACGTAGGTGGTGTAGGAGCCGGCGTGATTGCCGCGGACCGCGCCTAACAAAGTGCAGGATTCTGGACTCCACTGGCACTTCAAGACGCGCCCGGCGCGAGCGTATTCCGTGCCACGACGAAACGTATCCCTGCCCAGCCGGACAGCCGCACGGTCGAGCGCGATTGTCGGGTAAGTCAACCCCTGCATGGGGGCACGATAAGCCGCTGCCCCGACAGATCTATTCAGCCCTGCGGCGCGCCACGGCGAATTGGTGCGGATGAGCCTGGTGTGGCGCCGGGCCGCGTCCGGGCCGGGCAGTTCAACGCGCCTCGAACAACGCCACCCCTGCCTGGGAGCACGCGGACGTCAGGCGCTTGTCACGAGTCCACAACTGGGCACCGGGCACCAGAGTGACCGCGGCCATCAGGTGTACGTCGACGCCGCTCAGCCCTCGACCCCAGAGCTGCCGCAGGTCGACGAGGTGCAGGACCTCGTGGTGTCCGACAGTCGGAAATTGGTACAGGTTGGAGAGAAGGCCAAGCACGATGTCGCGTTGCCGGATCGAGCCCAGCGCGATCTCCTCCACGACCAGCGGGTGACAGCCGACCTGATCCATTCCCAGCAGGTCGACGAGTTGAGGCTCGGTCTTGTGCAGGTGGTCGATCCATATTGCGGTGTCGACCAGGATCATTCGTCGCTCAGCGTGTTGCCGGGCGCCGACGAGCGGCCGGTGTCGCGGACTTATCCGTCCCGCCCAGCGCGGCGAGCCGTCGGGCACTCTCGACGCGAATCAACGTCTGAAGCCCTTGGCGCAACAGCGCGGCGTTCTCATGAACTCCGGTCAGCTCAGCAGCCTTGGTGAGCAGCTCGTCGTCGATCGTGACCGTGGTCCGCATGCCGCACCTCCCATGGCATCATTTGATGCGCTTATTGATGCTAGCAGGCGGTTGTCCGTTCGGAGACGACCTATTGCCAACCGGAGCACGCGGACCGTCGGATAAGGCTGCTGGCGGTCGGGCAAGTTTGAGGTTTCCAAGGCCTGGGGTAGGTGCAAGGGCACCGAAGCATCGATTGCACCTCCCCAGGGAGAGGAAATACCCTCGTGATCGGACAGGTGGCGAACGAACCGTCCAGTTTTGTTTGTCTTCTCATCAGACAGGGGCAGAACGCCGAGGACGCCCGAGCGGTCGTCGTTGCCCTGGCCGGTAGCCTGCGGCATGAGTTCTGGCCTGACAGCATCTCTTTCACCGATTTCGAACTCCAGGGCGTCATCGGCCACCGTCAGGTGACCGACGGCTACCTAGCCCACCTGGCGAGGGCCAACCGGGGCAGGCTCGCGACCTTCGATCGGGGCCTCGCCTCGCTGCATCCCGACATCGCCGAACTTGTCCCCACCACGCCCTGATCCGGCCGGGGCCGGGAGTGGTTAACCAACAACGCTTTTGCCGCTCCGAGGCGGGCACGTGCGTCATACACCCCGGCGACGCTCCCCGACCACTGAATTCTGGTCGCCGTATCGTCGGGACTACGCCGCGGCAGTCATCAGGTGAACTGACGCGTCGGGGTGATGCGCCCCGTCACCCCCAATTCCCGAGCCCTGGCGAGCAGCTGCTGGTAGGTCTGCGGGTCGATGGTCTTGCTGCGAGTCAGGATGTAACCGCTGCGTCCGCTGGGGTCGCTGACGATGGCCCAGCCGTAGTCCGGGGCGCGGTCGAGGATCAGGTAATTGCCCGGCGGGTTGGCCGACGGGGTGCCCCCGAAGCCGACGTTGAGTGCGGTGTTGGTGGCGTTGACCGGCACCGCCGACCCGGTGATCGACGACTTCGGCCCCCACTTGAAGAAGTAGTTGCCCGAGTTCCGAACACCCAGCGTGCCATCGGGTTTCGCGGTATAGACCGCCTTGGTGTTCACCAAACCGAAGGAGAAGAACTGCTTGACGCTGCCCTGCTCGTAGTACTTCCCCGCGAACTGCGCCGGATCGACCGGAACACTCGAGGGCACCACCGCTGCGGCCGCCGCGGCGGCCGCCGGGGCCGGTGTGCTCGCCGGGACTGCTGCCGCCACGGCAGGCCGCGCGGCAGGGATCGCGGCGGCGGGTGCGGCCGACACTGCCGCGGCAGCGGGCGCTGGCCGCACAGGTGCCGCGGCGGCCGGCGGCATGTTGTCGCCGGTTCGCACCGTCACCGACGCCGCCACGAGGCGGGCCGATGCCACGCCGGACGGTCCGGACCGCGTCTTCCGGGCGGGTTGGTCGGCACCGGTCTTCGCGACACCGGATGCCGAGGCGCTGGCCTGCGGACCCCGCGCCCCCGGACCGCCGTCAGCCCCGGTGTCGGCACCGGCCAGCCCCGCGCCGCACAACATCGCGGCACCCAGGCCCCCTACGACCGCGCCCGGTCCGAGCCATTTGATCAGTGAATCCATGTGTGGAGTCCTCCCCCAGGCCGTTCACGGCTTGGTTTCTCGTCAGGAGCCGTCCCGGTGTCCGGCTGTCACGAACTGTTCGGAGCCGCGGCGGAGGCGGATGGGTCGGGTTTCGTCATTGCTGTTCTTCCTGTTGTCGGGATGCGCGTCCCCCGTGTGCGGAATGGCCGCAACCGCGTTGGCCCCAGGCATGCACCTCTCCACCAGGAATGCCGACGACTACGAGGGCCGAGAGCTGCTGCTCACGGCAGTAGCCGTTCAGCGGGTTGAGTTGGTGTTGCCGTAGGTGGTCGGCTGGATTGACGTGTCGGACCGGTTTGCCACACTGGTGACGTGTCGGATGAGTTGATCGCGGAGTTCGCCGAGTGGCTCGACCAGCGATGCCCACACTATGCGGCCGTCTTCGGAGATCATGCCGAGTCGATTCTGGTGTGGCGGGCGGAAGCGCCGCTGGAGACGATCGGTGACAACGACATCCGCACGTTCCTGCTCGACTGGTGCCCTCGCCAGTTGACCCTGCCCGCCGACCGGTCCTGGGAGGCGTGCGAGTCGGTGGCTGAATTCGTCTGCTTTCTGGGCTCTACGGGCCGTCTGCACGGCGGGCCGGACCGAGCCCGGGCTCTCGGGCGGACCGCGGTCGGTCTGGCCGACACCATGCAGGCGAAGATGGCAGACCCAGGCAACTACGGGATGGCCAAGTCGTTGCTCGCGGGTATCGAGGGCGCGGAGTCCATGACGCAGAAGGAGCTGTCGGCCGCGCTGCAGCGCCGCGTCGACGAGCACAACGCGCTACCGCTCGAACAACGCAGAACCGCGACCGACCGGTTCTTCCAACCACCGGCGCCGATCGAGTTGCCGTTCCTGCACATCCCGCCGCCCGAGGATGAGGTGGCGGCCGCGGCCGCCGCAGCAGCGCTGCCCGCGAAGGTGCAGGCGCTGCGTGACTACCTCGGCGAGAAGGGAAAGCTCCTCACGGCCAAGGGAAATCTCAAGCTGGCCGACGGTCGCGCGTTGGTCGACCTCCTCGACACCGGCGATGAACTGGACCCGGACTACGGCGGCACCACGTTCAAGACGCAATCGACCCAGTCGCTGCGGCAGCTGATGTACCTGACGGCCGTCGCCGAGGAGTCGGGCGCGGTACGTCATGTCGGTAACCGCATCGTCCCAGTCAAGGTCTGGGCGAAGAAGTCGCGGGTGGCCCAGGCCACCAAGCTCTTTCAGACGGTGGTTCAGTTCGGCGTGCTGACCATGATGGGCGCACGGGTGCCCTTCTATGCCGAGGTGCATAGGCTGATCGACGACGGCGTGGTGCCCTGGCTAGCCGGTTTGATCGCGCCCGGCACCCAGGCCGACTTCGACGACATCGTCACGCTGAACAGGGACGTCGTGGGCAGCCAATTGCGCGGTGAGGATGCCGACTACTACCTGTCGTCCGAATCCTTCGCAAAAGACATCAGCCGCATCGTGGAGATGCTGGACATGACCGAGGTCGTCGAGTGGTCCGGCCGGCAAGAACTGCTGACCAGTTGGGGGCAACGGTTCTACACCGGCGGCACCGTCAGCATGACGGCTTTCGGCCGGCATGTCCTGCCCGAGTATCTGCCAGCCGCCGGGATGGGGCTGCGGACAGCGGCCGACCTCACCGAGGTGGACTTACCCGAACTGATTGCGGCGATGGATACCCAACCGGAACAACAACATTCGGCAATACTCGCCGCGTGGATGCCAACGCTGACGGCATCTGATCGAGCCGCGATCGTGGCCGCGCTGATCACCGAGGCTTCAGATGCCCGGACGCGCTTGATCGGATTGCGCCTGCTGGGAATGTTCGACGCCGACGTAGCCGAACCGCACATGCGGCAATTGCTCGACACCGCCGCGGCCGGCCATGCGGCCATCTGGTTGCTCGAGCACGGCTTGGCCGACGGCGATACCGTCGGCGGGTTCATCACCCCAGCCGTGCTTGCCGACATCCTGTCGCTCCTCGTCGGCCAACCGGAGATTTTGTGCGAGCAATTCCTGCGCGGCCACGATCCCAACGGGATGCTGGAGTTCTTCTGGCGCCATCCCGCACCCGAGATGGCTGCCGTGCTCGATGTTCTTGGGCGCAACCTGCCCGACCGGGGGCTGGCCAAGCAGGCGCGCAAGGCAGCGATCAAGCATCGGAGCTGGATGGCCAACGGGAGACCGAGGTGACGCTGCCCCGGTCGCTCACGTAATCGAGACCTGGCGGCATTCCGCCGAGGTGCTGGCCGACCCTGAACTGGCGGCGGTTCTGACCGCCCCCAGCGACGCCGACTACGGGCCGGTCCCCGCGCCCGGGGCCCCGGAATAGATGGCGCCAAAGCGCGGGGACCGTGTTGCGCCGCCCGCTGGCCGCGACGAATGGGAACTGCGCTTCGCCACCAGCGAGGTGGCCAAAGGCTGGGAGGAACTCTGCCGGCAGGCCCCTGCCAACACAGCGGCGGCCTGGCATGACCGGCGCCGGCCGCATCTGGTACCTCGCCGATGTCGGCAAGCGCACGCTTTGGCTCAGGCACGCCAGCCCGGGACACCCGAAAGCCACAGAGTGAGATCAGCGCGAGTTGCCCAGCGTGGACGGTATCCCCTGCACCCCGCAGCAACTCGGCACCTGTATCGGCTTGGCCGAGAGCGCCCGCTGACTTTCCGTCGCCGCTCCTCACGCGAAACACCTACCGCCACCGAGCTCAAGGGCGATCATGCCGAGCACGACCAGCCGCTGCGGGGTCCGGGACAGGTGCGAAACCCAGGAGCTGCACAGGTCGAGCACCTCGCCGTGCAGGCCGAGCTCGTCATAGAGGTCGCGCACGGCCGCGATGGCACCGTCGTCGATGTGCTGCACCAGCCGCGGTTGGCCGTAGAAGCGCCGATCGTCGTCCTCGTCGAACCGGGTGAAGAATCCGTCGGGGAAGCCGTGGTAGCGGTCCCGCCCGAGACGGACTCATCGGTCATCGAAGCCCTACCGCTTTTCGGTGATCACGCTAGAGTCAGGTGTCACTATGATCCCGAATCACCCTTTCCGGCAATGCTTCCGAGTCGCTGTGGCTTTTATCTTGCTGGCGGCCGGCGCTGCGCTCATGCCGGCGCGGGCCGTGGCCGCAGAACTGGGTGACTATCTCTGGGTAGGCCGCCCACTGCTGCTGTTCGCGCCCACGGACAGGGATCCACGCCTCGTTGAGACGGTGCGCCGAATAGAGGCCAGTCGATGTGACTTCGCGGATCGCGGCATGGTGCTTGGTCTGATCGTCACTGACGGCATCAGCACCCTCGATGGCCAAGGTGTCGACACCAGCCAGGCACAACGGTTGTTGTCGGAGTTCGGGATTGGCGCAGACAGCTTCAGCGTGGTGTTGATCGGCAAAGACGGCGGGGAGAAACTGCGCGTCAACGACGTCCCGGATCTTGGGGCGATCTACGCCGTCATCGACGGCATGCCGATGCGGGGCCGGGAGATGAGTGCCGATCCAGGCCGGTGTTGACGGAGCACTGATCAGTGCTCGTCGTAGTGATCGTCGTGCTGCGCGTGCCGGTGCTCGCCGTGAATGTAGTCGACGTGATCGTCGTGGGCGACGGCCTCGTGCCCGCACCCATCGCCATGGGTGTGGTCATGAACCTCCGCGACCACATGAACGATCGGCGGGTGCTCGTCATAGTGGTCCCCGTGCAGATGGTGCGCATGGCCGTCGTGCAGGTAGTCGACGTGGCCGTCGTGCTCCACCGCAATGTGGCCGCAGGACGGGCCGTGGAGGTGGTCATGATCGGAGTGGGTCGGGTGAGCGGTCATGGGATCAGCGTCCTTTCCTCTCCGTTATCTA
Organism: uncultured Mycobacterium sp.; assembly: GCA_964629725.1. Classification (GTDB taxonomy): domain Bacteria; phylum Actinomycetota; class Actinomycetes; order Mycobacteriales; family Mycobacteriaceae; genus Mycobacterium. The sequence continues at coordinate 107,617 of CAZVST010000004.1, read as the reverse complement.
ATCAAGATTACGCGAATAATTCTTTATGAATTCAATATGTGTTTATGCGCGGCTTCGAGTGAGATGTCTTTCGTCCGCGAAGGCCGCGACTCTCGGGCATGACCGACAGCCTACGATCGCCGAAGGCCGGATTCATTCTTGTCCGGCCGGGGCAACAACACGCCGATCCGCAGCCTCTGCTCAGCCCATACCCAGTCGACTCGCTCCTGTTCAAGCCGAACCCGCTCCCCCAGAACGCCTTCGACCAATTCCGCATACAGGTCGCGCTCGCCGGGAGTCAGTCGCGTCAGGGCCGAGTGCGCCGGACGGTCCTCGGCCACCCAGCGGTCCCGGTGGGCAAGCAGCGTTTCACGGTCCATCAGCACTGACCGGGTCTTTGGAAGCCAGGCGCGCAGGCGGTCAAGGATCGCGAAGCCGTGCGTGTCGATGTCGCCCCAGTAGATGACGTCCGCCTCGGCCAACCACGGCAGCCGGCCGACGCTGTCGACGTCGAATCCCCGCCCCCAGAACACGATCCCATCATCCGGAACATCGACGCTGAGATAGCTGATCTCGTTCTCGACGATGACAGCAACCCGTGGTCGAAGTTTCAGTTGCGCCAATTCCTGCGACCGCACGGCCAGCTCACTCAAAGCAGCCGGCAGGCCCAGCGTCTGCGCCGGCCGAAACCTCACCAGACCCGGCTTGGGTCTCAAGCCCAGGTCCGCGAGGAACCCCGCCGCCGTCGCTGACACACCGAGCATCGAGGCCAACACCGCCCGATATCTCTCGGCGAATTTCGTGTCGACGCCGGGCGCGCTGATCTCCCGCAGATAAGTCTGCGAACCGCGGTGTTCGTCAAGCCATACGTGGGCGGCGATCAATCGTGGCATCTCGTCGAACAGCTCGAGCGCGCGATGCGGATTGCGAACGACCCAAGCCCGCACCTGCGGGTGTTGAGAAGTCGCGGAAAGGATTTCATCGAACCGGCCGACCGCCACCGACACACCCAACAGAGCCCAGGCCTGCTCGAAGGAGGACACCACCGCCCGGACGGGAAGTTGATTGCGGCCGATCTGCCGGCCGCCGATAGACCGCCACTCCAGCCTGTAGCGGCCGTCGTCCCGTCGGCCGGCGTCGAGAGCGGCGATCCAGTCGCGGACGGCGGTGATGTCGTCCCCGACCTCCGACGGCGTGGGGCCACGCAGGGGCACTTCGACTGTGACGAAGGGCTCGCCGTTGGCCTGCGCGCGCAGCAGCGAACCGTCGTCCCATCGGCGTCGGATCTTGGCGGCGATGTCCGCCGCCGTGGTCCAGCCTGCGCTCACGGCCGCCGACCGTCCCGTCGGCTGCGGTACTCCTCGATGGTCATCGTCTGCAGCCGGGAGAACTGTCCGGTCGGATTGTCCACGAATCCAATGGCTTTCACGTAGGGCTCGATGACGTGAACCTTCTGCAACGGCGTGACGATGAGCAACTGCAAGCCGAGTGCGGCGAACAGTTCCAAGGCGTAGCGCGTGGAGACATCCGAACCGCGCCCGAACGCCTCGTCGATGACCGCGAACCGGAAGTCCCGCGACTTGTCGACTCCCCACTCCAGCCCGAATTGGTAGGCAAGTGACGCCGCGAGAATCGTGTAGGCGAGCTTTTCCTTCTGGCCGCCGGACTTGCCGTCGGAGTCGCTGTAATGCTCCCACTCGATGTCGGTGTCGGCGTCTCGTTCGGAAGCGGAGAAGACGAACCAGTTGCGGACGTCGGTGACCCGTCGCGTCCAGTTCTTATCGGCTTCGGCGTAGCCGTCGCGGCCGCGGAACCGCTCGATGATCCGCTTGACGTCGAGGAACCGCTGCTCGGAATACTGATCGCCGTCGACGGCAAGGCTGTCGTTAGTGAGGTTGCGCAGATCTGAACGGAACTGCGCCACATCCTGATTGGTGGTCGGCTCCTTCTCCAGCCGGATGTAGCGGCCGGGGTTGTAGGGCACCGCGCCGAGTGCATCGTTGATGCGCTCGACGCGCTCATCGATGGCCGAGCCCTGCCGGTTGAGCCAGTTGTTGAAGCCGGCGAGCTCCTGGATGGCGTTCTTGTTGAGCTGTTCTTTGAACTCCGCCTCAAAACGGGGTAGGTCGTCGTTGGCGACGCGGTCGCGAAACGCCAGGAAGTCGGCGCGGGCCTCGACGTTGGCGTCCATGTCGGCGCGCAGCTCGGGCCACCGGCGCAGGAAATCGGCCATGTGCTGGCTCAGGTTCAGCGCGTACCCACTGAGTTGGTTGCCCAGACGCCCGATCCGTTGGTGAATATCGTCGGAGAGCGCCCTCTCGGTGTCGCCGCAGGCGGCGGCTCGCGTCGGACACCTCTTCCCGATGCGCGCTTCGAGGGCCCCGTACGCGGCTCGGGCGGCCGAGAGCTCGGCGTCCGGTTGGGCGGCGACGAAGTCGTCGTCGCGGGTCTTGGCGTCCTGCGCGTCCTGCGCCGCTTTGGCGGTGGTCGCCAGTCGGCCGGTGAGGTCCGCGATCAACTCTCCGACGGCTTTGGCTTGTGCGTCGTTGTCGGCGATCGCCCGGGCGATCTCGTCCAGCCGGGAGGAGCCGGCGAGTAGGCGTTGCCGTTCGGCATCATGGGTGTTGGCGCGCGCTTCGGCTTCCTCGACGTCGAGATCCGTCCAGGAGCGGTATTCCTCGATCCGGGCTAGGGCTTGCAGCCTGTTCTGCAGGGAATCCCGCCGTGCGTACAGGCTGGACAACTCTGTAGCGGCGGCCGCGAGCGCGCCCTGCCGTTCGGCGAGTTCGTCGCGCAGGGCGGCGATCTTGCGTTCGTTGGCCCAGCCGAGGACCCACCGGCGGGGGTCGTCGACGCGATGGCGATCGTCCTTCTCGTGGCGCTCGCCGGAGCGCACCTGACCTTCGCGGGTGACGGCCCGCTTGTGGCTGCCGAACTCCTCGAGGTTGGAGGCGCATCGGTAGTCGGCGCGTTTGGCGAGTTCGTGAGCCAGATAACCGTGAAGCGGCCCGTCCTTGATGTCGATGCAGTCGGACAGCACGAGTCCGTCGTGGTGGAGTGGCTGCAGCGGGACCCGCTGCGCGGCGACCCGTTCGTAGACCAGTTTGGCTCCCCGGCCGCCGGAGGTGAGTCTGCGGCCGTTCACCCACCGGGCGACGGCCTCGTAGTGCTGCTGTGGCACCAGCACGGAGAGGGCGAATCCACGCAGGACCCGTTCGGCAGCACCCCGCCACTCGGAGTGCTCGTCGCTCACATCGAGCAGTTCGCCGGCGTACGGGATGATCTCGGGAGTCACACCGAGCGCAGCGCAGAGTTCGGCACGCAGCCCGACCTGCTCGGCGGGCAGATTGTTGGCGCGTTGCTCCAGACTCACGATTTCGTCATTGACGTTGGCGCACTTGCGCTTCAGATCGCTCTCCCGACCGTGGGCGTCGGCGATCGCACCGTCCAGTCCGGACTTCTGCGCGGCCAGGTGTGGGCGCTCGGCGTCGGCACGGGCGGACAGGGCGGTGAAGGCCGTGCCGTCGCCGACCGGTTCGAGTCCGGCGTCGGCGACGGCGGCATCGAACCGGCCCCGGGCGTCGCGCCGAGTCTGCGCCTGGGCGCGGGCCTCACCGGCGAGTCGCTCCAACTCGCCGATGCGGTCTCCGCCGGCTTTGGCCCGCTCCTCGATGAGGGCGTCGTGGTCGTCCCTGAGTTTGTGCGCCTTGGCCTTTGCAACGTCCTGCTCCCGCCACAATCGGGTGCCCTCGGCCTGAAGCGCTGCGATCTCCTCGGCGAGCAGACCGGAGCGAAGCTCGGCGATGAAGAGCCGCACGGCAGCTCGCTCGTTTTCCAGCGACTGACGCTCGGTAAGTGCCGCATCGTATTTCGCTGCGGTCTGCACGACCGGCTCGAGTACTTCGAGTTGTTCCCGCGCTCGCTTGACGGCGTCGTGGGCCTTGGTGAGGTCGTCGAAGTGGGCGATAATGTGACCGACGCGCGAACTGGCATCACTGGGTTCGAGCATGTGGTCGCGGACGAAGTCGTTGAGGTTGCCCACCGACTTCATCGAGACGGTCTGGTGGAACAGCTCGAGCGCCTGCTCGGAGCGGATGCCGAGCAGGCGCCGCAATGAGGTTGCGTACTTGGGGAACTCGTCGAATATCTCCGCCCCTGATGCGCGCAGCCGCTTGCGCAGGTCGCGCAGATCCGAGCCGAAGTTGCCGAAGTCGGCGTCGACGGACAAGGCTTTGGTGGCGGTGACGAAGAATCGGTAGGGCTGCCCGGCGCTGTCGCGCTGCTGGAACACCTCCGCCAGAGTGACCGTCTCGTCGTACCCGTGGTTGATGAAGACCCCGAGGATCACCGAATAGGTTCGCCGGTTCTCCCGCAGGCCCTTGGCGCGGGAGCGGCCCGTCGCCTCGTTGCGTTCGGACTTGTAGTGACCTTCGACGTAGGAGCGCAGGGTCCGCTCCCTGGCCTCAGCGCCGGCTGCCTTGTTGTAGGCGGCCTTGTGCGACGGCATCAGCAGCGTGGTGAGGGCGTCGACGATCGTCGACTTACCCGAGCCGATGTCGCCGGTGAGCAGCGAAGTGTCGGTTCCGGGCGTGAACCGCCACACCTGATTGTCGAAGGTCCCCCAGTTGTAGACCTCGGCGTAATGCAGCCGGTAGCCGGCCCGCGGCGAAGTGCCGAGTTCCAGTGTCGAGAACAGACCGTCACTCATCGTCGTCCACCATTCCGGCGTACTCCCGCAGCTTAGCCGCGAAGTCGGACAGGGTCTGGGCGTCGACGTAGGCCTTGAGGATTCGCCGGACCTCCCACTGGTCGCTCTGACCGCGCAGCTGCCGGAGGAATCCCAGCTCTGCTGCCTTCTTGATGGTCGTCTCGGCCTGGTCGACGGCGCGGGCGTCGTTGGTGGATTCGGACTGGAAGAGCCGCAGCATCTCGACGATCTGGTCGGCGGACAGGACCAGCCGGCCCTCGCCGCCGGTCGTCTCGAACTCGACGAGCCGCTTGCGCAGCAGCACCAGCAGCAGGCTGACGTTGTAGGTCAGGGCCCGCCTGCGCACCAGCCGCGGGAGTGCCTCGTCGCCGTCTTGGGTCGGTCGGGAACGTAGGTAGGCGTAGCCTTCGGCGTCGTCGATGACGACGTCGATGCCGATGGTGGAGAAGTGGTCTCGGACACCGCCGCCGAGGCGTTCGAGCGTGATCCAGGTGTCCTCGTCGGACTCCCGGTAGACGACGCCCTGCATTAGCCGGATGATCGCGCTAGCGACGGCATGGTCGTTGCTCATGGTGCACTTTTCACCGGCGTCGCACCGTCACCTTCGGTAACCGCGCCCGCTTGGTGACGTCCGGATCGGCGGGGTCGGAGTATTCCAGGACAGTCTCTCCCGAGCCGTCCATCTCGACTGTCAGATCCTCGTCGTCGAGCGCGAGGTAGCCGACGATCTCCGCAGCGCCCTGCTCGATCGGGTGGATCGCGGTGATGTCGGACAGCAGCGCCGAGGAGTTCTCCGGCAGCACCGTCCGGAGGACGTCGAGCAGCCGGGTTTGGTCGATGAAGTTTTGAGTGAAGAGAAGTTCGGCGTCGACTTCCTCTGTACCGGTTGAGATTTGGCTCTCGACAGCGATCACAGTCGGAATCTGGTAGAGCGGACGCTCGAATGGCAGCGCGATCTCGATGCCCGACTGGTCGACCTCCAGTCCGAAATCCGGAGGGTTGTTCCGCAACTCGAGAGCCGCGCTCTCCACAGCGCGAACCAGGTCCAGAACCCGCCTGTTCTCCAGCCAGACCTGCTCGTCGAGAAAGCGGCGCAGTTGCTCGGAGATCTGTCGGACCGTGCGTTGCGCCCGGTCAGCGGCTTCAGACCAGTCGTTGTGGATGCCGCGGATCCGGCGATCGGACTCGATGGCGTCCAGCGCGGAGACTCTGGCGAGCAGGTCGGCGAGCTCTTCCTGGCGTGACTCGGAGAGCAGGAAGTCGTAGAACGACTGGAAACTGCGGCCCTGATCGGAGCCGGCGATCTCCGAACGGTTGCCGACCAGATCGGCGAGCAGCTCGCCCTTCGACCCCTCCCACGCGGCGATCTTCTCCCGGGCGGCGCGGTCCAGGCGACGGAAGTTCTCTTCGACCTCGCGGAAATCCGACAGCAGTTCCCGCGCCGTCGCCGACAGTTGTTGGTAGCGGTCACGGACCGCGGTCGCGTCGAGCACGGTCACAAAGCCGGACTGGACGACGGCGATCTCGGCGTCGATCTCGGCGCGGCGCCGCCGCAACTCGGCCAGCCGGACATCGGGTTCTTCTTCGGTGCCGTGGACGATCTGCCGCAGCAGTTCGACGACGGTGTGCAGCCGGGACTCGGTTCCCACGAAGGATCTGCCCTTGAGACTCGTCACCCAGGAGTAGGCCTTCTCGAACGCCGCGGTGACCTCGTAGTGGACTTCGTCGTCGCCGGGCGGGTAGAACCGGCGCAGATAGCCGGAATCGGTGGCCGCCCAGTCCTCCAAATAGGCTCGCGGCTCCTTCGGGAACCTCGGTTCCGCGCCCTCGGCGGAAATTTCGGCATTCAGCGCATGTAGCTGGTCGTCCAGCGCCGCTGCGAGCTCGCTGGCCGGACATGCACCCCGGTTCCCCTCGACGAAGTACGCGCCCAGGAAGGACAGGATCAGCACCGAGTTGCCGGCGCGCAGGAGACGCCAAGCGGGGTGCCGGTCGCGAAGCCCGGCGATCGTCGCGTAGTCCACCGGGACAATCGTCGCGTAGTCCACCGGGACAGCCTAGAAAGTCGCACTGACACAGCGGTGCCCCGTCCAGCCGCAGCGCGACGCCAAGGACGGGAATGACGGCAAAGGCTCCGCGATCAGCGGTAGTCGCGCACCACCCCCGTCGCTGTACCGGGCGACCGCCTCTCCCCCTCACGATCCGGCTGAACTGCGTCACTCCACCGACGGTCTACCCACGGTATACTTCCGTATGGCTGACACCACGACTGTGAAGGTTCAAACCAGCACCCGTGACCTGCTTCTGGAGATCGGGGCTGCGCGGCGTCAAACCGCCGACCAGGTCATTGTGGCTGCTCTGGCAGCGATGCGTCGTGATGAACGTCGGCACGTCGCTGCGGCAGAGGCGCGGGCGATCAAAGATGACCCCGCCGATCTGGAAGAAATCCGGGCGATCCAACAGGATCGGGCCGCGCTGCATGAGGGGTGAGGTCTACCGGCTGCCGGCACGGGGCAAGGCCCACGAGCAACAGGGCCGCCGGTTCGCCATCGTCCTGCAACCGGACTGGCTCGCCCTGAGCACGTGGATCATCGCCTTCACCAGCACCCGCGCTCGCCAGACCAGCTTCCGGCCACGGGTGATCATCGAGGATCAGCAGACCCTGGTCATGTGCGATCAGCTCGACACCGTCGATCTGCGCCGTCTCACCGATCCGGTCGGATTCTTGACGCTCGAGGAGATGCACCGGATCGATGAAGCACTGACGCTGGTCTTGGATCTATAGGCCCTTTCGCCTCGAAACCCCCTCGAAGTGCCAGAAGCTCCCGTCACCAGCGGGCGGGTTGTCGCAGAAGCCCGGGTGCTCGTCATAGTGGTCCCCGTGCCGACGGTGGGCATGGCCGTCGGGTGTTTATGCCTGGCGGCGGCACGGGGCGGCATCGGCAAAGATGACAGGATGCAGCTACCGCAGCGCCTGGCCCGGTTCAACCGCCATGTCACCAATCCCGTGCAACGCCTCTGGGCGGGATGGGCGCCGACGATGGGCATCCTCGAGCACGTCGGACGCCGGTCGGGTCGGGTCTACCGCACGCCGCTGACCGTGTTCTCCACCGATGAGGGGGTAGCCATCCTGTTGACCTACGGACCGGATCGGGACTGGCTCAAGAACCTCAACGCCGCCGGCGGTGGACGACTGCGCCGGTACGGCCGGATCGTTTCCGTTCACGATCCCCGGGTGGTGAGCAGGGATGAGGCGGCCCCGCATGTCACCGGGTTCGGGCGCCGGGTGTTCCCCAAGCTGCCGTTCGAACACGCGCTACTGCTCACGCGGGGCGAGTGATAGGTGCCGTTGCGCACACGCTCGCTTCAAGGCTCGGCGGAACTGCTCGACGTCGCCGGCGCACGCGTCGAGTTCGGCGGGGCCGAGCAGTGCCACCGGGCCGCCATCGGTGCGGGCGACCACGAACGGGGCCGGTGAACCAACGGCGAGGACGTCGGCGGGAGCGTCATCGCGGTGATAGGTCCGGAACACGACGTCGAGTTGATCTCGACAGCGCCGCCAATCGGCGCTCGGTGAACAGCCCGTGCGTGATGTCGCATAGCGCGCAATGTGTTCGGCCGAGGCGTGCCCCGATCCAGTAGCGCGCCTCGCCGAGCAGAGTGCCGTCCGCGTCGTAGACACCGATGAGTTCCCGCACGGTATCCGGCATCGTTCGAGGCTACTGGCTGGGACCAGCAATCACTTAACGCGCCGCCGGCCCGGTGCCGATGACCAGGCGGGGGGTGCGTGGGGATGAAGCCCGCAACGGGCGCACACTGGGCGTCATCGAAAGGGGTGGGACATGGCGCGCTACGTGACCAAGGTGAGGACCGCGAAGACTCCGCAGGAGGCCTTCGCCTACATGGCCGACCTCCGCAACTTCGCCGAGTGGGATCCTGGCGTCAAGGCGGTAAAGCAGGTGGAGGGCACGGGCGGCGGCCCGGACACCGTGTTCGACGTCACCGTCGCCAGTCCAGGCCGCGACCTGACATTGCGTTACGTGACAAAGGAATACGACGCCCCGCGCAACCTCCTCGTGGTGGCCCGCAGCTTCGTGTTCACGTCGATCGACTGGATCACCGTCGAGCCGGACGGCACCGGGTCGGTCGTCACCTACGACGCAGATCTCCGGCTGAATGGCGTTCTGCGCGTGGGCGACCTGGGCCTGCGGCTGATGTTCGGCCGGATCGGTGATCGGGCTGCCGCCGGTCTTCGCCGGGTTCTCGGTGCGCAGGCGGCTTGACGTCGCAAACGGGGTTGACATGGGCGGCGCCTCTGGGAGCAAGGCCCCGGGGGCGACCTCCCAAGGCGCTGCACACCGTTCTACAGTCGATGAAACAGCACGGTCCGACTCGACTCGGCCGTTGACGCGATCGTCGCCGGCGTCGGGGGCATTGTGAACGGGTTGACAATGGGGCCGATGACGGCGTCGGCAGCGTTGACGTTGAGACTGACCGGCGACTTGGTGACGGCCCATGCCCCGCTGCTATCGAGCGAATGGTAGGCGGGCGGTGCCGTCGCGGGTTGCGACGCGGAAATCGTCACGACACCCTTAGCACGGCTGACAAAGGTTTCACTGCGCACATCGGGGCGGCATGTCAGCCAAGCGCCGCCCCGATGTGTTTGCCTACCTTTAGGTATCCGGCATCGTTCGAGGCTCCCGGGGACGGCGACGAGAGCATCGACGGTCTTAACTCGGCTGCATCCAGTCGGGCACGAACGCCACGTCGAACCGCGCTGTCTTCTTCAGGCCTGCCCACGTCGGCACACCGTCGGGCTGTCCGCGAAAAATGCCCCTTGCCGCAGCGACGACCCGATCGCGTTGGGTCGGCCATTCGAGGTCGTGAGCGATCTCTTCCAGCACCTGTTGTTCCCGCTCCAGCACCCGATCGACGATCTGGATAGCAGGCAGCGCATGGCTCTTATCACCGTTGCACGAGGCGCAGGCCAGCACCAGGTTGGCAAGCCCGTCGATACCCACCAGCGACCAAGGGAGAACATGGTCGACGGGGTTGTCGGCAGGCAGGTGTACCCCGCAGTAGAAACAGTGCGGGCCGTAGAACTCCTTGAACGCCTTGCGCACCGGAGTCAACGCGATGCGGTCGCGGCCGAACAGGTGGCCCGCCACGTCGGGCACCTTGGCATCGAGGAACTTGTTCATCTGCCGAACATCGTCGACCCACATGATCTCCAAAGCCGGCTTGAGCAGCCCGGCCAGACGAGCAAGACCGAACGCAACACCGGGCTTGAGCGTGATGGCGTTGCCGTGCGCCTTGAGGTGCTCCTTTGTCACGTTCTCACCGAGGAACGTGTCGTCGTAGAGGAAGGGATCGCTCACCGGCGATCCTGGTAGCTTCTGCAGCCGAGGCAAGGGTTGCTTGGCCATCGCGAACACGATCTTGTCGATGGCCCTTCGGTATTCCTCGGGTGCGCGCATCGCGGCGATATCGAGCGACAGCCCATTGTTGCCCGGGCAGGCCGCGGCCCGAAGCTCTGTGGCGGCATCGGTAATGCGAGCGCGGGTGCCCGTTCGTCGCTGCCTCAACTCCTGACCTTCGAACGGCCTCACCTGCTGCCAGTAGAGGCTCAGAACCCGGTGCGCCAGCTCCGGAATGGGAACGCGCAGAACGTCTTCGGGATTCGGGGGCAGGCTCTCGATACAGTGGTCGATCAGAGCCATCAGGGTGGCGAGCTTGTAGGTGGCGTCACGCTGGCCGGTTTCGAGGATGGCGACGACGCGCTGGCCGAGCAGGAGTGGGTCAGCGATGTGGTCGGACACGTTTACATCCTGCTGCCTGCCCCAGATCGCATCAGACCGCTGCCGCGAAAGACTGATAAAGATCACCCGCAGCGGCATGTGCAACTCCCATCTAATGGCCATCTGCTTCTCGCCCCACGTGCCCGCGATAGGTGGCCGGGCCGAGGATCCAGAAGGCTCGACCGTCGGCGCGCAGGCGAGTGAAGAGCATGATCGACTCCCCGACGCGTTCGTGATTGCGGCACCGCGTGGTTGGCGAGAAGCTGCCGCTGCTCTTGTCGAGGGTGAAGGCCAACAGATCGAACCCGTTGGAATCGGGCCGCGCTAACCGCGATAGATCGATCGCCAACGCGCAACTCACTCAATTTGTTGCCCAGCGGTGCAGAACAGAAACGGCCTGACCTACACACGATGTAACGGTTCAGCTGTACAACAGGTACCCCGCCCGGCTTGCGCGGAACTGAGCGGCCGCCCGGTCCCAATCTGCCAGCAGCGGCGCGAGTCGATCGGCGTCTATCGCCAGGCGCACCCGATCTGATCCGGTAAGCGCATCGATCGACGGCCCCCAGGCGAAGTCCCCCGGATGCTGTTTGCGGATCGTGTCAATGAGCAGCAGCGCCGTGCGGACCGGTCGGTATGCCTGCCGATCGGTGACGGTTAACCGGATGGCCGGGATGCTTTGTCCGGGAAATTTGGCGGCGGTGTCGGCGACCGAGACGGTGACGGCCTGGAAGGCGATGCCCGGCAGGCCCATCGCGTTCATCGTCGCGACCACCGCCGCTGCATCCAGCCACGGCGCCCCAATCTGCTCGAAGGGCCGGTCGGTGCCGCGGCCCTCCGAGAGATTGGTGCCCTCGAAGTAAACCGTGCCGGGGTAGTTCGTCACGGCCGCCAGCGATCGGAGGTTGGGTGACGGGTTCACCCAGGGCAGACCCGTTTGGTCGAACCACTGCCCGCGGCGCCACCCCTGCGCCGGAACGACGGTCAGGTCCGCGCCTAAACCCTGCTGCCGGTTGAACAGCGTGGCCAACTCGCCGACCGTCATGCCGTGCCGCGCGGGGATGGGGTACATGCCGATGAACGACGAGAAGGCCGGGTCCAGCAGGGCGCCTTCCACGATGTCGCCGCCGATCGGATTCGGCCGGTCGAGAACAACGAACGGGATGCCCTTCCTCGCCGCGGCCTGCATCGACAGCGCCATGGTCGACACGTACGTCCAGGTGCGTCCGCCGACCTCCTGAAGGTCATAGACCAGGACGTCCACGTCCTTCAGCATCTCGGGAGTCGGGCTGTGCCCTTGCGCCGCATAGAGGGAGTAGACCGGCAGGCCGGTCTTCGCGTCGACACCATCAGCGACCGTGACACCCGCCTCGGCGGTGCCGCGGATACCGTGTTCCGGCGCCAGCAGGGCCACCAGTGTCAGGTCGTCGTGCTGGGCGATCAGATCGATGTCCGACGTGCCTGACCGGTCGACGCCGGTGTTGTTGGTGATGAGCCCGACCCGTTTGCCGCGCAAGGCAGCCGGCACGTCATCGAGGAAGACCTCGATGCCCGGACGCACGCCTGCCGCGGCCGGAGACGCCGACACCGGTGTCGGCGCGCCGCAAAACAACATGACGCACGCCAGGAAAGCGCTCAGCGTCAGCCGGTGGCCGGACCGTGCGACGGGCATCCGCGCACTATATCGAACAAAAGAAAACGGCCCCCGGAATGTCCTCCGAGGGCCGTTTTACCTGGTAGCGGGGACAGGATTCGAACCTGCGACCTCTGGGTTATGAGCCCAGCGAGCTACCGAGCTGCTCCACCCCGCGACGAGTGCTGTGCAAGCTTCCCACGCCAACCCGACACCACCAAATCCCCTGCTCACCGACCCGAACCCGCACCGCCGTCGCAGCAGATCACCTACCCTGACGCCCGTGACCACTTCCCTGGAGGCCCGCGTCGGGCACCTCGCCCCCACTGTCATCGGCCTCTGCCGGATCGTTTTCGGGTTCCTGTGGGCCCTGCACGGCACCGCCAAGCTGTTCGGCTGGCCGGACACCGGCAGCGGGCGGGTGCCCATCGGCACCTGGCCGTACTGGTGGGCCGGCATCATCGAGATCACCGTCGGCGTGCTGCTCATGCTGGGGCTGTTCACCCTCCCCGTCGCCCTGCTGGGCTCGGGCACCATGGCGTTCGCGTACTTCACCGAACACCAGCCGGCGGGCCTGCTGCCCATCCAGAACAAGGGTGAGCTGGCGGTGGTCTACTGCTTCGCGTTCCTGCTGCTGGCCTTCGTCGGCCCCGGCACCTTCGCGCTGCGACGCCGGCGCGACTGACCCCTACGCCAACGACGTCTGCGGATACGGCGCGAACCGCCGGTTGAAGCCAACCTTCCGCGCCTCGATCTGCGCCGCGCGCTCGGCCGGGGTGACCCGCACCGTCCCCACCGGCAGCACCGACGCCAGATCGGCCAGCGACACCACCTGTGAACTGACCGTCGGCGTCACCGGGTTGTTCAGGTCGAGTTCCTGGAAGCGGATCGCCATGGTGCCCTGGTTCAGCCCGCCGGTGGACACCCAGTTCCACACACTGCTCCCACCGGCCAGAACCGGCTCGGTCGGTGAGACCACCAGGGTGTAGGACCCATCGGGGTTGGGCAGGGCCTGGGCGTTGTTGAGGCTGGTCTGCTCATCCCAGTAGTTCTTGGTGATGGTCCAGTCGTTGGTCACCGGCACGTCGAAATAGCCGGCGTTGTTCGGCCTGATCGTCAGCACCAGCGCCTGGTCGTCGGCCAACTGGAAGTAGCCCGGGCTCTGCAACTGGGTCGCCAGGAACGACGCATTGCTCGCCGGGTCGGTGAACACGTTGGGCGCCTTGGTCTTTCCCGTCACGGGATCTTCGGTGGCGACCTTGATGTACACCGACTCCTGGCCGATGCCGCGCAGCATCAGCAGCGAGGCGATGCTGCCCCGCACGATCGGCGGAACATAAGGCAGCGGCGGGATCAGCGAGACCAGCGCGGTCAGGAAGTGGCTCTGCGACACCAGCGGCCCGATGAACGGGATCGCGAATCCCCCGATCTGACTGAACAGGCTGTCGGGCGGGCCCGCGACTCGGTGGATCGCCAGGCTCATCGGCTCCTGGATGTCCCACTCCGACAGCGTGTCCCGGATCGCGATCAGGGTGGTGTCGGGGGTGATCTGCAGGTGGTTCTTCTCCCCCGGCGCCGCCGCCGCACCGCTGACCGTGATCACGAAGTTGCGGTCCGGGCCCAATTCCAGTTGATCGCCGTTGAGCACGGCCACGGTGGTTCCGGTGGTGCCGGTCAGCACGCTGAAGCTCGCCTGCGGATCACGCTCGGGCAGCCGGCCGGTGATCACGTACTGCGAGGCGTAGTTGACCCCGACGAACCGGTAGATGGTGTCGGGGTTGTCGTAGAGGATGCGCGAGCCGGTGACGTCCAGTCCATACCACTGATGCGGCGGCGCGACCTGCGTGACGATGGTGGGCTGGTTGGAGTTCAGAATCATCAGCTGGAACCCCGTGCCCATCGCCCATTCGTCGACCGCTTGGCTCAGCGCGGCGAGGTTCTCCTTATCCGGACCGCCGACCTGGCCGTACTGGATGCCGCCGATGATGCGCCACGCCAGGTTCAGCACCCCCTTCATCACCAGCATGGGCAGCGTGTGCACGGTCTCCATCGCCGCGGCCTCCGCCGCGAGCTGCTCGGGCGTTCCGAGCGGGCTGACGTACTGGCCCACCGGTTGCACGGCGGGGGCGCTCGTCGTCTGCGCTGGGAGGGTGGCCGCCGGGGACACGACTGCGCGCCGCCCGACCTCGTTGCGGGCGGCGGCCAGCACCGTCCACGCCAGCGCGGACGGCAGCGGCGTTCCCGAGCCCCCGGCCAACGCATCCGCGCCGCCGACCGCTTCGGGGGCCGGGGCGATGACCAGGCGGGCGGGCTGCGCTGCGACCGCCGGGGTGGCGATCGTCCCTGCCACTGAGAGTGCGGGAACGTCGCTGCCCGACGCGGGCACATCCGGCATCGAAAGTGCCACCGGGGCAAGCACATTGTTGCTATCCGCGGTCGCGACGACCGGATCGCCGACGGGCGGCGCTACGGGGGCCACGGCCGCAGGTTCGGGAACGGCCGCCGTCGCACTCGGCGCTTGGGCGGCGGCGGGCAACACCGGCGCCTCGTTGCGCCGGCCCTCCAACGCACCGTCATCCACGGCGGCGACGACCGGTGTGGCGACATGGGCCGCGCCACCCCGCGAACCCCGCGCCGGCTGGCGGCCGGGGGTGCCGACGGAGCGCTGCGCGGCGCGGGCGGCGGGAGCACCATCGGTCGCCGACGACGTCGTATCCGTGTCGGGCGTTGCGTGGGCAACGGGCATGGTGAACGCGCCCAGGAGAATTCCGGCCGAGACGGCCATCGCCGCTCGACGACCGCGCTTGTCGATGTCCATCGGAGCACTCCCCTTAGGCCTGACGGCTCACGCAACCTGGCCGTTTTTCGTAGCGTAGGACACCGCACCACGCGAGATCCCGTATTGACAAATTGGGTCACGAGTTCTAGTCATGAGACATGGAGACCGACATGTCTCATGCGGAGTTTCGGCTCCGCGCAGGCGAGACCTGGGCCGACCCCTGGCCGATGTATTCGGCCCTGCGCGACCACGACCCGGTGCACCACGTCCTCCCGGAGGACCCCGCCAGCGACTACTGGGCGCTCTCCCGGCACGCCGACATCTGGGCCGCCGCCCGCGACCACCAGACCTTCTCCTCCGCCCAGGGCCTGACCGTCAACTACGGCGAGCTGGAACTGCTTGGCCTACAGGACAACCCGCCGATGGTGATGCAGGACCCGCCCGCGCACACCGAGTTCCGCAAGCTGGTGTCGCGCGGGTTCACCCCGCGCCAGGTCGAGGCGGTGGAGCCGACGGTGCGGGAGTTCGTCGTCGAGCGCATCGAAGCGCTGCGGGCGGCCGGCGGCGGGGACATTGTCGCCGAGTTGTTCAAGCCGCTGCCCTCCCTCGTCGTCGCGCACTACCTGGGCGTGCCCGAACAGGACCGCCGGCAGTTCGACGGGTGGACGCAAGCCATCGTCGCCGCCAGCACCGAACCGGGCGGGCTGGCGAGCGCCACCGACGCACTGCTCGGCATGACCGGCTATTTCACCCAGCTCATCGAACTCCGACGCCGCGAGCCCGCGGACGACGTCGTCTCCCACCTGGTGGCCGCCGGGGTGGGCGCCGACGGCGACATCACAGGCACCCTGTCCATCCTGGCGTTCACCTTCACCATGGTCACCGGCGGCAACGACACCACCACCGGATTGCTCGGCGGCGCCGTGCAACTGCTCGACCGCAACCCCGACCAGAGGCGCCTGCTGACCGACGACCCCGGCCTGATTCCCGACGCGGTCGAGGAGTTCCTGCGGCTGACCTCCCCGGTGCAGGGCCTGGCCCGCACCACCACCCGCGACATCACCCTGCACGGCACCACCATCCCGGCCGGGCGCAAGGTGCTGCTGCTGTACGGCTCGGCCAACCGCGACGAACGCGCCTACGGACCCGACGCCGCCGACCTCGACGTCACCCGCCGCCCGCGCAACATCCTGACCTTCAGCCACGGGGCGCACCACTGCCTGGGGGCCGCCGCAGCCCGCATGCAGTCCCGGGTGGCGCTGACCGAACTGCTCGCACGCTGCCCGGAGTTCACCGCCGACGAGGCCGGGATCGTCTGGGCAGGCGGCAATTACGTACGCCGGCCGCTGTCGGTGCCGATCCGGATCGGGAGCTGACGTGCCCGACTGGCTGGGAGCCCAGCGCACCGAGGCGGCGTGCGACCGCATCCTCGACGCGGCGTCGGCACTCTTCGCCGGGCGCGGCGTCGAAGCCGTCGGGATGAACGACATCGCGAAAGCCGCGGGCTGTTCGCGGGCCACCCTCTATCGCTACTTCCCCAGCCGCGACGCCCTGCACACCGCCTATGTCCACCGGCACGCCCGCGAGATCAACCGCCGGATCGCCGAGGAGATCGCCGCAATCACCGGCCCCCGCGACCGGCTGCTCGCCGCGCTCACCCACGCGCTCCATCTGGTCCGCGACAACCCCGCGCTGGCAGCATGGTTCACCGGCACCGCGATGGGCCCGCAGGCCGCCGAGAGCTCCGAGGTGGTGCAGGCGATGACGGCCGGGTTCCTGCTGTCCATCGGCCCCGAGGACGCGGCGACCGCGGAACGACGGGCCCGCTGGCTGGTCCGGGTGCTGACGTCGTTCCTGACCGTCCCCGGCCGCGACGACGACGAGGAACGGGACATGCTGGCGGAGTTCGTCATCCCCCGGATGGCCGCCCGAAACTAGTCCCCGCGGATCGCCCGCTCACTGAGCCCGGCCACCACCGCCGCGATGTTGTAGCCCGGCGTCCGCAGCAGCGACTGCCCGTCGGGCCCGACCGTCGACCCGTTCTCCGGGTACTCGCTGTGACCGGATGCCCCGTCGAACCGCAGCGCCGCGCCATTCGGCTCGACGATGACGGCCGGGCCGGTCTCCAGACGGACGAAGTTCGGGTTGGTCGCCGGGTTCGGCCCGAAGTCGCCGGTGCCGGTCACCTCCGAAACCCTTAGCAGCACATCATCGAACGGCCCCGGGATGGCGACCGCGGCAACGCGCAGGATCGGCGGTGCGTCGTTGCGCCACTGGATGACGTCGTCGGGGGTCTGCATGACGAACACCCGCCCCGGCTGCAGCCCCAACTGGGCAGGTGTGGAGGCCTCGACGCCGGGCGAGCCGTAGAAGATCGCGTTGCTCACCCCGTGGGATTGTTGCAGCGCCAGGCCGGTGGTCAGCGATCCGTAGGAATGCCCGATCGCGGTGAGGTTCAGCGGCGCTCCCCCGTGCGCGGCAGTGATCCCGTCGTAGAACCGGGCCAGCTTGACCGCGCCCGCCTTGGCGGCCTGATCGTGGGTCACCCGGTAGGCGCCGGCCTCGGATCGCGCCAGGGACATCGGGTTGACCGCCCACCCGCGACCCAGGAACGGAACGTCGAGCGACATCAGTTCGAGTCCCGGAATCTGAGGGGTGGCGTAGCCCATCCACGCGATGCCCGCGACGTCCTCCCCCGTCTTCCCGGCATCGGCCAACTGCCGCAACGACTCCCGACGCAGCGCCCCGGCCTGACTCACCATGTCGCGCATGCTGTTACCCACCGTGGTGTTCAGGCCGGACGCAGTGACGCAGACGTGGGTGGCGGTGTCGGGGTTGCCGACGGCGACGGCGGCGTGCACCTGCTCCCCGCCGATGTCGTAGAGCATGAGCCGGCGGTCGGGGTCGTGCAACGACTCGTCCAGCGCATCCAGGTCGGGCCGGGTTCGGGCTCCGGTTTCGCGCGCGGACGCCAGATCCTCGGCCAGGTGCCGGCGGTTGTAGTGGTCGCTGCCGGGGTCGTCGTCGGTGCCCACCGGCATGCCGGGATGGTTGCCGATGCTGTGGTCGCGGCGGTACAGCTCGTCGCGCTGATCGGGTGACAGTGACCGCCACAGGGAATTGAACTGGGCCGGGTCATCGGGCAGCGCAGTGAGGAACTGAGTCGACGGCGTCCTCCCGCCGGAAAACCCGACCGCCCCGGCCAACTCGGCGTCCACCGAATCCGCCTGCTGCACAATCGCATTGAGCCGGATCTGCAGCACCGGCAGGGCGATCAGCTGCAGGACGGCGGGCAGCACACTGCCCGGCATGGGCGTGACCCGGTTGCCCGACGCGTCGATCCGCAGTCCCAGCACCGCAGCCTCGATCCGCAGGAGCCGCAGATCGGCCTGGATGTCCTCGATGGCATCGGCGGCCCGCTGTGCGACGTCGGCGACGGTCTTTGCCTCGGCGGCGTGCGCGTCGAGATCCCGTCGGGTCCGGCAGATCGCGTCCCGCGCGGCGGTGGCGGCCCGTCCGCCCCAACTGGTCAGGCACGGCAGACCGGCCAGGCCCTCGGCGGCGTCGCGGGCCGCCCTCGCCCGGGCGCTCGCAGCGTCAGCGACGTCGCGGACGGCCCCGGCGTCCCAACGGTCGATCTCCTCGACGGTGAGGCTCATGAGTGTTGGGTAACAGTGACGGTGCAGGGGCGCCACTCACTTTCGGCCCGGGGTGTGGGGGCTGTCATTACCCGGGGTCGCCGGGAACCATTGATAGTGCCGCCCACCTCTGAGCGACAACGCGGTGGCCGAGCCGGCCGCTTCGCGGAAGTGTCGCTCCAAGGCGGGCGCAGATGCTATTGGTCCAGACACGCGTTGCGGATCCAGGGCCCCGAAGCCGGTGATCTGAGCCCGCATCCGCCGGGGTTCCGACCCGGCCCAGCCCGTTGAGGTAGCTTTCGCCCATGAATCGGCGATTGGTCGGGGGCGTTCTCCTCGCGCTGCTGAGTGCGGCCCTGCTCGTTGTCATCTGGCCGACGTTCGGCAACCTGTGGTGGCTGAGCCTCGTGGCGTTCGTGCCGATGTACGTCGCGCAATACCGGGTGCTGCCGAGGAGGTGGAGTGGGCTGGCGGTGGCCATCGCGTTCGGCGCCTACTACTTCGCGCTGTTCCTGCACGCCAGGTCGGTGCTCTCGATCGGCCCGATCATCGGGATCGGCGTCGGCGCGGCGATCGTCGGCTTCGTGATCGGAATGTTCCTGCGGCCCTTCGCCGAACGCAGCAACTACCGCTGGTTCGTCGTGCAGCTTCCGCTGATCTGGGTGGCCATCGACCTGCTGATCCAGAACAACGAGATCTTCGGCACCTACATGTGGATCGCCTACCGGCTGGCCCCGGTGCCCGAGCTGGTGCAGCCGGTCAGCATCACCGGAACGCCGGCGCTGAGCCTGCTGATCCACGTCGTCAACGCCGCGGTGGCATTGGCGGTCATCGCCCTGATCGACCGGATCAGACCCGGCCTGGCCGCCGTCGGAGTCCCCCGCCGGGTGCTGGGATGGTCAGTCGCAATTTCGGTTGCGGCCGTAGCACTTTGGACGGCGGCCAGCCTGCTGATCTTCCGCGACGTGAGCAACCGGATGGGACCCGAGGTGCGGGTGGCCGCGGTGCAACCCGGGCTGGACAACGCCACCCCGGGCACGCTGATCTCCGCCGGGAACGTGACCCCCGGGCGCAGCGATGAGCAGCGCATCAACGACCAGATCGCCCAACTGAGCGCGATGACCCGCGACGCCGCCGCCAAGGGCGCCAAAGTCGTTGTGTGGCCGGAGGAGACGCTCAACTACGACCCGCGGGTGGCCCACGCCGAGTGGATTCCCGCCCTGGTCCGCCAGACCGGGGTGTACCTGGCGATGGGCTTCACCCCCGACTCCACTGACGGCGCCGCCCCCAACACCGGCCTGCTGTGGAGCCCGCAGGGTGAGGTTGCGCTGGTCTACTACAAGACCAGGCGGGTGATCGTCGAGGGCGAGAAGTTCACCCCCGGAACCGTGTACCCGACGGTGACCACACCGCAGGGCGTGCTGGGCATGATCATCTGCTTCGACATCGACTTCCCCGACGGCCCGGCCCGCAAAGTCGCGCGCAACGGCGCGCAGATGATCCTGGCGCCCAGCATCGACTTCGCCTCGGTCGCCGACGTGCGCGCCGCGTCAACGGCGTTTCGCGCCATCGAGAATCGCGTCGCGATGGTCAAAGCCGACGTGGCGTGGGACTCGGTGATCGTCGCCCCCGACGGCCGGGTGCTGGCCGCCACCGCCGAGCACGCCGAGTGGGGCGGGCAGGCCCTGCTGGTGGCCGACGTCCCCCTGGGTCCGCGCGGGGCGCCGTTCACCCGGTTCGGCGGCGTGCCGTTCCAGTGGCTGACCTACGCGGCCACCCTGCTGCTGATCGGGGCGATGGAGGTGTCCTGGCGGTTGCGGCGGGCGGCCAAACGCGAGGCTGCAGCAGCCGCGGCCGACTAAGCCCTGCGCCGCAACGACGCCCTCAGCGCACCGAATCCAGCGCGCCCGCACCACCCTGGTCCTGCGCCCAGAACTGCCGCGCGCACCCGTTCAGCCGCTCGGCGTGCTCGCCCATCCGCACCACCAGCGAACGACCCTCGTCAACCCAGCGCGAAGCCAACGCGGCCAGCGCGACCGCCGAACGCCCCTGCCAGCCGGACTGCGCGTCCGCCAGGAGACCGTCAGCGGCGGCGTGCGCGGCGGCCAGATCCTCGCCGTGCCCGGTGACCGCGATCGCCGATGCGGCCAGATCCTCGATGACGACGCGAAGCGACATGAGATCAGGTAGTAACAGCAGCGCCCGCACTCCGCCAGTCAGTGACGCGCCGGCCTATTAACTACTTAGCGGCGTCGAACTTGTTCATGGCTTCGTCGAGGCGTTGCAGCGCGGCGCCGTACTGCGCGAAGTTGCCGCCACGCTGGGAATCCCGCACCGCGCCGAGGGCCGCCTGAACCTCCTGCAGCGCAGCGGCCTTGGCCGGCGACAGCGACACCCCGCCGGGCGGCATCGCCGTCACCGGAGGCGTGGGCACCTCGGCGACCTGTGCCGGCGTCGAACTCCCGTCGACACTCGGCTTCGCGCCGGGCTGGCCCGCCGTCGGCGCCGGACCGGTGGCCGTCGCACCCGCACCGGCGCCGAAGATGCCGTCGAGCGCTTGGCTGACCGTCGGCCCGTAGCCGACCTTGTCGTTGTACATCATCGCCACCCGGATCAACCGGGGGTACGAGGAGGCGGCGTCAGAAGCGCCCGGGGAGGCGTACACCGGCGCCACATAGAGCAGCCCGCCCTGCCCGACCGGCAGCGTCAGCAGGTTGCCCCACCGGATGCGGTTCTGGTTGTCCCGGCCGATCACGCCGAGGTCCTGGGACACCGCGGTGTCGGTGCTGATCGCGTTGAACGCCAGCTTGGGCCCGTTGACCTGACCGGGAATGGTCAGCACGGTGATCTGGCCGTAGGTCTCCGGGTCGGAGCTCGCGCTGATGTAGGCGGCCAGGAAGTCGCGGCGGAACCGGTTCATCGCGCTGGTCAACTGGAAGCTCGACGAATTGTCGTTCTTGGCAAGGTCTTTGGCGACGATGTAGTACGGCGGCTGGTAGCTGCTGGCGGTCGGGTTGGGATCCAGCGGCACGTCCCAGAAGTCCGAGGTGGAGAAGAACGTCACCGGGTCGTCGACGTGGTACTTGGCCAGCAGCATCCGCTGCACCTTGAACAGATCTTCCGGATAGCGAAGATGCGCAGCCAGTTCCGGGGTGATGTCGCTCTTGGGCTTGATGGTGCCGGGGAACGTCTTCATCCACGCCGCCAGCACCGGATCCTTCTCGTCCTGGGCGTAGAGGGTGACGGTGCCGTCGTAGGCGTCGACGGTGGCCTTCACCGAGTTGCGGATGTAGGACACCTCCTTGTCCGGCAGCAGCCGGTTGACGGCTACCTCGGTGGAGTCCGCCGTCGCCGAACTCAGCGACGTGAGTTCGGAATACGGGTAGTTGTCCAACGTGGTGTAGCCGTCGATGATCCACACCATCCGCTTGTTGACGATCGCGGGATACACCGCCGAATCGGTGGTCAGCCACGGCGCCACCGCCTTGACCCGCTGCGCCGGGTCGCGGTTGAACAGGATCTTCGAATTCGAGCCGATCACGTTGGAGAACAAGAAGTTCCGCTCGGCGAACTTGGCGGCGAACACCGACCGGGCCAGCCAGTTGCCGACCGACACCCCGCCCCCGCCGGTGTAGGTGTAGTTCTTGGTGTCGGTGTTGGTCTCGTAGTCGTACTCGCGGTCGGTGCCGTTCTTGCCGACGATCGCGTAGTCGTCGACGCCGGAGGCGATCACCGGGCCGAAGTAGATGCGCGGCTGGTCCAGGGGCGCCGGCCCGGGCGAGACGACCCCGCCGTTGGCCCCGACCACGCTGGCCAGGAACTCCGGATAGCCGCCGTTCTGGTTGGGGTCGTTGGCGATTCCGCGCACGGTGTTCGCCGGAGAGGCGATGAAACCGTTGCCGTGGGTGTACACGCTGTGCCGGTTGATCCAGTCGCGCTGGTTGTCGATCAGCCGGGCCGGGTTGAGTTCGCGGGCCGCCACCACGAAGTCGCGCAAGGATCCGTCGGCGCTCTGGTAGCGGTCGATGGACAGCTGATCGGGGAAATAGTAGAAGTTCTTGCCCTGCTGGAACTGGGTGAACGCCGGGCTGATAATCGTCGGATCGAGCAGCCGGATGTTGGAGGTGGTGGACCGGTCCGCGGCCACCTGCGCGGCGTTGGTGGGCGCGTTCCCGGTGTAGTCCCGGTAGGTGACGTCCTCTCCGGTCAGCCCGTAGGCGTTGCGCGTCGCGGTGATGCTGCGCGAGATGAACTCGCTCTCCTTCTGCGCCGCATTGGGTTTGACGCTGAACTGCTCGACGATCATCGGCCAGCCCGCGCCGATGATCAGCGAGCTCAGCAGCAGCAGCACCAGGCCGATCGCCGGGACGCGCAGATCCCGCAGGACCAGCGCCGAGAACACTGCCACCGCGCAAATCACCGCGATCGCCAGGAGAATCATCTTGGCCGGCAGCACAGCGTTGATGTCGGTGTAGCCCGCCCCGGTGAACGGCTTGCCGACCCGGGTGTGGCTGAGCAGTTCGAAGCGGTCCAGCCAGTAGGCCGCCGCCTTGAGCAGCACCATGACGCCGACGAGGGAGATCAGCTGGATGCGGGCCGCGCGGCTGACCGCGCCGACCCCGGCGGAAAGCCGGATGCCGCCGAAGATGTAGTGCGTCATCAGGTTCGCCAGGAACGCCAGGAACAGCGCGACGAACAGGAAGCTCAGCACCAGCCGGTAGAACGGCAGCTGGAAGGCGTAAAACCCGAGATCCTTGCCGAACTGCGGATCGGCCACGCCGAAGCTGCCGCCGTGCAGGAACAGCTGCACCCGCGGCCAGTAACTCTGGGCCACCAGACCGGCCATCAGACCGACCACGACGGGCACGCCGAGGCTGAACAGCCGCAGCTTGCTCATCACCGCAGTCCGGTAGCGGGCCACCGGATCGTTGGGTCCGTTGGTCGGCACGAACACCGGCCGGTTGCGGTAGGCCAGCGCCAGCGCGGCGTACACGATCGCGCCGACCACCACGGTCGTCACCGCCAGCACGATCAGCCGGGTGAACAGCACCGTGGTGAACACCGACCGATAGCCCAGTTCGCCGAACCACAGCCAGTCCACATAGGTCTCGATGAAACGCGGCCCGATCAGCAGAACCGCCACCACCGCGACGGCGATACCGAGCATGATGCGGCCGCGGCGGGTCAGCCCGGGCATTCTGGCCGGCGGACGGATACTCACAGGACCGCTCCAACAGTCACATGCACGCGGCCAACTCTACGCAGTCAACGCGCAGCGGCCCGCGGCCGGACGGCTAGCACCGTGGCGGCTCTGCTCCAGAGGTCAGCGTCTTGAGGGAGTCGATGGTCTGGGTCAGCGACTCGGCCTTGATGAGCGTCATGGTGTTGTCCGGAGCGGTGCGGGCCTCGTCGCAGTTGTCCGCCGGGACCAGGAACGCCGTCGCACCGGCCTGTTGGGCGGTGACCATCTTGTGCGAGATTCCGCCGATCGGACCGACCTCGCCGTCGGGGCCGATGGTTCCGGTGCCAGCGATGAACTTGCCCCCGTTGAGCTCGCCGGTGGTGAGCTTGTCGACGACGGCCAGGCTGAACATCAACCCGGCCGACGGCCCGCCGATGTTGGCCAGGTTGAAGTCGACGACGAACGGCGCCCACGGGGCGTCCTGCACGGCGATGCCCAGGTAGCCGTAGTCGCGGTCGTCGTTCTTGCCCAACGTGATCCGGGTGCTGCCCGGCGGGGCGTTCTTGCGGCGGTAGTCGAGGACGACCTCGTCGCCGGGTTTGGTGGCCTTGATGAGCGTGGTGAACTCCTCGATCTTGGCGACCTTCGTGCCGTTGACGGCGTCGATCGCGTCGCCGGGCTGCAGCTTGCCCTGCGAGGGCCCCGGGTCGGTGACCCGCTCGACCGTGACGGCCTTGGGGTACTTCAGGTAGTTCAGGGCGGCGTACTCGGCGTTGTCCTCGGAGCGGTGAAAGTCGGCGTTCTGCGACTTCTCGATGTCGTCGCGGGACTTCTCCGGCGGGAACACCATGTCGCGCGGAACCAGCTGATCGTTGCCGGAGGCCCAGAAGGCCAGCGCCTGGCCCAGCGTCAGGCCGTCGCGCTGGGACACCGTCGTCATGTTCAGATGCCCGGACGTGGACTTGACCGACGTCCCCTCGATCGCCACCACCGGCTTGCCCTCGAACTCGCCGAGAGTGTCGAACGTCGGGCCCGGCCCCAGCGCCACATAGGGCACCGGCACGGCGGCCAGCAGCACCCCGAACACCACGATGGGCAGCAGCGCCACCATCAGCGTCAGAATCCGCCTGTTCACGCCCACAGGGTAGACCTCGCCGTCTGGGTGCCCCTGTTCGTGCGGGTCGGTACGGTGTGGGTATGGCTGATGTGCCGTTTGGTTTTTCGTCCGGTGATGACCCCGACAAGGGCGAGAAGCGCGACAAGGGCGAGGGGCCCGGCGCGGATCCGTTCGGGTTCGGCGGTGGGCAGTTCAACGTCGGCGACCTGGGCCAGATCTTCAGCAAGCTCGGCGAGATGTTCAGCGGCGCGGGCAGTTCGATGGCGTCCGGTAAGGGCGGCGCGGTGAACTACGACCTGGCCCGCAAGCTGGCGTCGAGCTCCATCGGCTTCACCGCGCCGGTGTCGGAGTCCACCGCCAAAGCCGTCGGCGACGCGGTGCACCTGGCCGACACCTGGCTCGACGGCGCGACCGCGCTGCCGGCCGGCGCCATGCGCGCCGTGGCGTGGACGCCGCAGGACTGGGTGGACAACACCATGCAGACCTGGAAGCGGCTGTGCGACCCGATGGCCGAGCAGGTGTCGACGATGTGGTCGTCCTCGCTGGAGCAGGCCGGCCCGCCGGAGATGGCGGCGATGGCCGGGCCGCTGATGGCGATGATGACGCAGATGGGCAGCATGGCCTTCGGCTCGCAGCTGGGCCAGGCGCTGGCCCGGCTGTCGCAGGAAGTGTTGACCTCCACCGACATCGGGCTACCGCTGGGCCCCAAGGGCGTGGCCGCGCTGATGCCGGGCGCCATCGAGGAGATCTCCGCGGGCCTGGACAACCCGCGCAGCGAGATCCTGACCTTTCTGGCCGCCCGGGAGGCGGCCCATCACCGGCTGTTCAGCCATGTGCCGTGGCTGGCGGGGCAACTGCTGGGCGCGGTGGAGGCCTACGCCAAGGGCATGAAGGTCGACATGAGCGGGATGGAGCAGCTGACCTCCGGCCTCGACCCGTCCATGCTGATGGACCCGTCGAAGATGGAAGAGCTTCTCTCCCAGGGGATGTTCGAGCCCAAGGCCACCCCGGAGCAGACCGCCGCGCTGGAGCGGCTGGAGACCATGCTGGCCCTCGTCGAGGGCTGGGTGTCGACGGTGGTGACCGCCGCGCTGGGCGACCGGATTCCCGGCACCGCGGCGCTGTCGGAGATGCTGCGCCGCCGGCGTGCCACCGGCGGCCCGGCCGAGCAGACCTTCGCCACCCTGTTGGGTCTGGAACTGCGCCCGCGCAAGATGCGCGAGGCCGCCGTGTTGTGGGAGCGGCTGACCGAGGCCGCCGGGATCGACGCCCGCGACGCGGTGTGGCAGCACCCCGACCTGTTGCCGTCGGCGGCCGACCTCGACGAGCCGGCCGGGTTCATCGACCGGGTGATCGGCGGCGACGTCAGCAGCCTGGACATCGACGCGGCGATCGCGGAGTTCGAGAAGGAACTGGGGGGTGGCTCCGAGGGCGGTGCCGCGGGCGGCCCGGAAGGCCCTGTGGATAGCTGAGCCGCGCGCGAGCGCGCCGGTGTCACAGTCACCGGATGCGGTATGCGCTCGATCCGGCGATGCCGGTGCTGCTGCGGCCCGACGGCGCCGTGCAGATCGGCTGGAACCCCCGTCGTGCGGTATTGGTCCGTCCCCCAACGGGATTGACGCCGGGCGGGCTGGCCGTGGTGTTGCGGGCGCTGGCCGCTCCGATGGAGTTCGAGCGGGCGCGCCGGCTGGCCGCCGTGCACGGGCTGGCCGACGCCGACGGGTTCACCTCGCTGCTGGCCGAGTTGGTGGCGGCCGGGGTGCTGCGGGCCGAAGGGGCCGAGGGCAGGTCCGCCGGCCGTGCACTGTCGATCCGAGTGCACGGCGATGGGCCGCTGTCGGAACTGCTGGCCGAGGGACTGCGGTGCTCGGGCGCGCGGGTGGGCCGGACGACGTACAGCCATGGCGCCGGTGCGGCGGTCGACGTGGACCTGGTGGTGCTGGCCGACACGCTGGCCGCCGACACGCGGCTGGTGCGCGATCTGCACGGTGCGGGCGTGCCGCACCTGCCGGTGCTGGTGCGCGACGGTGCCGGAGTGGTCGGCCCGCTGGTGATCCCCGGCCTAACGAGCTGCCTGACGTGCGCTGACCTGCACCGCACCGAACGGGATCCGGCGTGGCCGGCGCTGGCCGCCCAGCTGCGCGAGGTCGTGGGCACCGCCGACCGGCCAACGCTGCTGGCCACCGCGGCACTGGCGCTGGGCCAGCTGCAGCAGATCATCACCGCAGTGCGCGGCCTGCCGGGCGGCTCCCCCGCACCCGCGCCGGCCACGTTGGACGCCACCGTCGAAGTCGACGTCGCGACCCAGGCCATCGTGGCCCGGCGCTGGGTGCGTCACCCGCTATGCGGGTGCTGGCCCGGAGCGGCCTCGGCTGCCGAGGGCCCCGGCGTGTCGCGTCTCGGCGTGTCGCGTCTAGGGACCACTAGTACCCGTGCCCGCCTCAGAGCGACAACGACGGAGTCGTGATGGGGCAGCCCACATACGACAGCGCCGGGCGGCGAATGCGACGCGGAACCGAACTGCGCTACGCGCTGGTACGGCTGATCCAACTGACCGGCCCGGCGACTGTCCCCGAACTGATCTCGGGGCTTGCGTACTGGGGGTTCGCCGTCGACGGGCGGGCGTCTAAGACGGTCTCCGATGCCCTGCGCTGGGAACGGCGGCGAGGCCGGGTCCAGCGGCGGGGCCGGGGGCTCTACAGCGCCGGGGAGATGCCGCGCTCCACCGAACACCGAATCATCCGCCGCGTCATGGCCATGCGCTCGGAAACGGGGGCCCAGCCGCCGGAGGCGGCCAACAGCTTCAGTCGCTCCAAGGCGGGCAACGGTATCGATTGTCCGGAGAGCCCGAAAGTTTCGGCGCGGATCCGGACCGACCGGTCTGCGCTCCCCGGCTTCGCCGGTACCGCATTGACTGATCAACCCGGTCAGGGATGATGGGGGCGTGGCTGATGACATCAAGCGCGGAAGTGCCCGCCGCAACGCAAAGCTGGCCAGCATTCCGGTCGGCATTGCGGGGCGGGCCGCGCTGGGTGCGGCAAAGCGGCTGGGCGGCAAGTCCAAGGACGAAGTGAATGCCGAGCTGATGGAGAAAGCGGCCAACCAGCTGTTCTCCGTGCTCGGGGAGCTCAAGGGCGGGGCGATGAAAGTCGGCCAGGCCCTGTCGGTGCTCGAAGCGGCCATCCCCGAGGAGTTCGGCGAGCCCTACCGCGAGGCGCTGACCAAGCTGCAGAAGGATGCCCCACCGCTGTCGGCGCCCAAGGTGCACCGGGTGCTCGACGGGCAACTGGGCACGAAATGGCGCGACCGCTTCGCCGAGTTCGACGACGAACCGGTCGCCTCGGCCAGTATCGGCCAGGTCCACCGGGGCGTGTGGCGCGACGGGCGGGACGTCGCGGTCAAGATCCAGTACCCCGGCGCCGACGAAGCACTGCGCGCCGACCTCAAGACCATGCGCAGGCTCACCACCGTGCTCAAGCAGCTGGCCCCGGGCGCCGACGTCCAGGGCGTGGTCGACGAACTCGTCGAACGCACCGAGATGGAACTGGACTACCGGCTGGAGGCCAACAACCAGCGCGCGTTTGCGAAAGGCTATGAGGGACATCCGCATTTCGCGATCCCGCACATCGTCGGCAGCGCGCCGAAGGTCGTCGTCTCCGAGTGGGTCGAGGGCAAGCCGCTGGCGGACATCATCCGCGACGGCACCCGCGCCGAGCGAGACCTCGCCGGCACACGGCTTTTCGAGCTGACCTTCGACGCGCCGGCGCGGGTCGGGATGATGCACGGCGACGCCCACCCCGGCAACTTCATGCTGCGCGACGACGGCCGTTTGGTGGTCATCGACTTCGGTGCGGTGGCTCCGCTGCCCGACGGCCTGCCGGTGGAGTTGGGCATGATGATCCGGCTGGCGCAGCAGCGGAACTACGACATGCTGCTGCCGACCATGGAGAAGGTGGGCTTCGTCCAGAAGGGCGAGCAACTCTCCGTCAAGGACATCGACGAAATGCTGGCCCAGTACGTCGAACCCGTTGAGGTGCCGGTGTTCCACTACACCCGCAAGTGGCTGCAGAAGCATGCCGCGGCGAACATGGAGCGCACCCCGCAGAGCCTGAAAATGGCCCGCCAGATGGACCTGCCGGCCGGGCTGGCGATCCCGCTGCGGGTGATCGCCTCCAACGTGGCGATCTCCTGTCAGCTGGATTGCCATGTGGCCGTTCGGGAAATGGCCCAGGCGCTCATCCCCGGCTACGCCGCACCGTAACCGGGGATCAGAACCGCGACGCTAGTGCGCGGGTTCGCCCGCGTTCGCCTGGATCTCGTCGATGTATTCGCGGATCGTCGGCACCCCCATCAGGCGGTCCCGGAAGAAGGTGTTGATCAGGTTGACCACCTTGGTCTGGGCGCCTTCCACCGCAGCGGTCTTGGCCTCCCCGGAGTGCTGGCCATCGAGGCTGCTACGAAGGGCGAGAAGCGCTTTGACGATCTCGACCTCCTCATCGCCGTCGAGGACGTCGACGACCTGAATGATGAGCGCGTCGGCTTGTGCGCGGACGGTGTCCATCGGGGTCGCCGAGCCGGGCTCTGTCGCGTTCTTCAAGGTCATGATCAGCGACCACACCTGGTAGAGGATCGTCGCCGGCTCATCGAACAATTCGCGGATGAAGGCAGCGTCGTCGTGGCGGCCGGTGATCCGGAAAACGTTGTACATGCGTTTGGCGGCCTTGCCGCAATTCACGTGATCGGTGAGGTACTTACGCACCTCGCCCTCGATGGTCTCTACGTACTCGTCCAGAACGCTTTCGGAGGCGAAGGACGTCAACTTCTTGACCATCTCCGCATCGCCGCCGTCGAGGTAGACCTCCTGAAAGTTGTTGTCGAGATACCCGTCAAGAGGAACGACCGTGCCGTCGGCCTTCTCCACCGTCACCTCACCGGCCTGCACCTCGTCCGGTTTCCAGTAGATGGTCCAGCCGGCCTTCTGCTCCTGTGCCTTCACGGTGTGCAGTCGAACGGATAGGTGCCCCACTTGGCCTCAAGGAACTGATAGGTCGGGCCTCCATGGTGGCGAGGACGTGCTCACGCATCAGCGTGCCGAGGATCCGGAGAGCCTCTTCGCGGGTTTGCCTTCGTCGCCGAATGCGCAGGACGTTCCGCGTTACGTCCGGCCGGACCGCTAGGCTGCGACCTCGTCCTTGCGGGGCCGGCCACGAGACCGCTTGCGCGCCAGCACCATTCCGCGATCCAGGATCTCCCCGCCCCACACGCCCCACGGCTCGGCTCGCTGCAGCGCATCGGCCAGGCAGGCCCGCCGGACCGGGCATCCGGCGCACAGTGTCTTGGCCTGTTCGAGATCGGCCGGGTTCTCGGCGAACCAGAGGTCGGGATCGGCGGCGTGGCACGGCAAAAGGGGTTGGTCGCGCCGGGACGTGGATAACGTCGACATCGGGTTCACCTTCTCTCTGGACATACGCTGTGCTGGACATAACAAAAGAGGCCACGGACTTGAAGAAGTCCGTGGCCTGTCGTCGGGGATGGTCTAGATGACGCCGCGGTCCACGGACTGACGAGCGGCGGCGTGACGTGCAGCTGATGCGAACATCGTCGGCCCCTCTCATGAGTCCCTTGAACAATGCGGAAAAACGCCGGGTCCGAGCGTAACCGCCGACCCGCGGGCGGCACAACCGAATTTCTGATCAGCGGTTATGCCGTCCCCGGTCGGGGTGGTGAGGCGCGCGACGGGGCACGACGGCGGCCGGTGCGATGACCAGCCGCCGCGGCGAGCGAGACAATGCGGCTTAGGCGCGCAACGCTTTCGCGAGATCGCCGAAGGCGTTGACCCAGATGTCCATGTCCGCGTCGGTGTGCGCCAGCGACACCAGCCACTGGTCGTCCATCCCCGGCGGGGTCAGGACGCCGCGGTTGATGCCCCACAGCCAGCCCAACTCGGCGACGTGGAAGTCGGTGACGAGCTTGTAGTCGCGGTAGTTGCGGATCGGGGTCGGCGACCAGGTCACCGCACCCTTGACACCGAAACCGACGGTGTGGGCCGGCAACTCGTACTCACGGATGATGGTGTCCATCTTCTCCATGGCGTTGTCGTTGACCTGCTCGGCCGCGGCTAGCGCCTGCGGGGTGGCGATTTCGTCGACCGCGGCGGCCGCCGCCATGCACAGCGGGTTGCCGTTGTAGGTGCCGAAGTGCGCCATCCGGTTGTCGACGACGACCTGCATGACCTCCTCGGTGCCGCCGAAGGCGGCCAGCGGCAGGCCGCCGCCGATGGACTTGGCCAGGGTGATCAGGTCGGGTTTGACGCCGAGACGCATGGCTGCGCCGTTGGCGCCCGCGGTCAGGCCGGTCTTGACCTCGTCGAAGATCAGCAGCACGTTGTGGTCGTCGCACAGTTTGCGCACCCCGGCGACGTAGCCGGCGTCGGGCAGGATGATGCCGAGGTTCTCGATGACCGGTTCCATGATGACGCAGGCGACGTTCTTGCCGTGGGCGGCCAGCTTGCGCTCCATCTGGCCGAGGTCGTTGTAGGCGACCACGTGCACGACGCCGGCCTCGACGTCGAAGGGCACCTGCGGGATCGGGTTGTCGGCGGGACCGATCTCATCGATGCTCGGCTTGACCGACACCGAAAGACCGTCATAGCCGCCGTGGTATCCGCCCTCGATTTTGATGATCTCTTTGCGCCCGGTGTAGGCCCGCGCGGTGCGCACCGCGTACCCCGTCGACTCGGTGCCGGAGTTGGTGAACCGCAACATGTCCAGGCCGAAGCGCTGCTTGAACCGCTCGGCGACGTCGGTCGAGATCGGCGACGGCGTCACGAACAGCGTGCCGATGTTGTCCAGCGAATCCTTGACCTTGGCCACGACGGCGGGGTTGAGGTGGCCGACGAGCATCGCCCCGAAGCCCATCGACAGATCCAGCACCTTGCGGTCGTCACAGTCGGTGACGTAGGCACCGCGGGCCGACTTCACGCCCATCGGGTACGGATCCCAGTACTGGAAGCTGCTGGTCACCCCCAGAGGCAAACTCTTGACCGACCGAGCGGCGTGGTCGGCGGAGCCCACCGTGGTGGTGGCGTACCGCTCCCACTCCTTGGCCATGAGCGCTTCGACCCGGGCGGGGTCCAGCGGGGTGTACGACGCCGGTAGCTGTCGCCAGCCGGCCGGATCGTGAGCAGGAGACGTGGTCGCCGCGTCTGACGTCAGGGTCATAGTTTTTCACCTTCAACCGGTCGGGGGAGTCCCTGCGTCAGCCTAGCCCGACCGGGGCGTGTCGGCCTACGGAACCGCTTGCGCCGGTTCCGCATCGGAACGAGAAGCCGGCTCGGCTCCGTCGTCCCCGTCGTGCAGCAGTTCCCGCACCGACGGGCGGGTGCCGTACGGGCGCAGCATCACACTGGCCGGGCGCGGCCGGACCTTCAGCGGCCACCAGAACCACCGGCCCATCAGCGCGGCGATCGACGGCGTCATGAACGACCGCACGACCAGGGTGTCGAAGATGAGTCCGACGCCGATGGTGGTACCGATCTGGGACAGCACCATCAGGTCCCCGAAGGCGAAGCCGCACATGGTCAACGCGAACACCAGACCCGCGGCGGTCACCACCGAACCGGTGCCGGCCATCGTCCGGATCAGCCCGGTGTTCAGGCCCGCGCCGATCTCCTCCTTGAACCGGGAGATCACCAGCAGGTTGTAGTCCGATCCGACCGCCAGCAGGATGATGACGGCCAGCGCCAGCACGATCCAGTACAGCTGGATGCCCAGCAGGTGCTGCCAGATCAGCACCGACAGCCCGAACGAGGCGCCCAGCGACAGCACCACGGTGCCCACGATCACCAGCGCCGCCACCAGGCTGCGGGTGATGAACATCATGATCAGCAGGATCAGGCTGATCGCCGAGATCGCCACGATCATCAGGTCGTAGTTCGCCATGTCGCGAGCGTCTTTGAAGGCCGACGCCGTCCCGGCGATGGAGACGCTCGACCCGGCCAGCGGGGTGCCCTTGAGTGCCTCTTCCGCAGACTGGCGGATCGGGTCGATGTGCGAGATCCCTCGCGTGGTGGCCGGATCGCCGTCGTGGGTGATGATCATCCGGGCGGCGTGTCCGTCCGGGGACATGAACAGCTTCATGCCGCGCGTGAACTCGGAGTTGTCGAACACCTCCGGCGGCAGGTAGAACGTGCTGTCATCCTTGGCCTCGTCGAAGGCCTGGCCCATGGCGTCGGCGTTCTTCAGCGCCTCCGCGGATTGGGCGAACAGCCCCGTCTGGGTGGCGTAGTTCGCTTCAGCCAGCGCCTTGTTGCGCTCCTGGATGGCGATGTTCTCGGGGATCAGCGCCATCTGTTCGGGGATCAGCGCCAGCAACTTGGGCTGCAGGGCGTTGAGCTTGTCGAGGCTTTCGGTGACCTGCCCGAACTGATCGGTGAGCGCATCCACCCCGTCGAGGGCGTCGAACAGCGAGCGGAACGACGCACACATCGGGATGTCGAAACAGTGCGGCTCCCAATAGAAGTAGTTGCGGATCGGGCGCAGGAAGTCGTCGACATTGGCGACCTTGTCGCGCAGTTCCTTGATCGTCTCGGAGGTCTCCCGGAAGGCCTTGACCTGTTCGTCGGTGGCCGCGGTGGCCTGTTGCTGGAGGTCGTACTGCTGACCCTGCAACTCATACTGCTGCTGCAACAGGGTGATCGACCTGGAGATCTCGTCGACCTGCTTGACCAGATCCTCGGCGCGGGCCTGCTGGAACGGCAGGTTGTTGATCTGCGACGAACTCTGGGCGCTCATCGCGAAGCCCAGCGACGTGTGGTCCAGTGGGGTGCCCAGCGGCCGGGTGATGGACTGCACCATCGCCACCCCGGGGGTGCGGAAGACCGCCTTGGCGACCTTCTCCAACACGATCATGTTCGCCGGGGTGCGCAGATCCTTGTCGGTCTCGACCATCAGCACTTCGGGGTTGAGCCGGGCCGTGGAGAAGTGCCGCTCGGCGGCGGCATAACCCACCTTCGCCGGTGCCCAGTCAGGTTGGTACGGGCGGGCGTCGTAAGAGGTCTTGTAGCCGGGCAAGGCCAGCAGACCGATGAGCGCCGCCGCGACGGTCGCGGTCAGGATGGGCCCCGGCCACCGGACGATGGCGGTGCCGACGCGCCGCCACCCGCGGGTCCGCATCGCCCGCTTCGGGTCGAACAGACCGATGGCGCTGCCCATCGTGATGACCGCGGGCGTCAGGGTCAACGACGCCACCAGGGTCACCAGCACGCCGATGCCGGCCGGAATGCCCAGGCTCTGGAAGTACGGCGTGCGGGTGAACCGCAGGCAGAAGATCGCGGCCGCCACGGTCAGGCCCGACCCGATGATCACGTGCGCGGTGCTGCGGTACATGGTGAAGTACGCCGCCAGCCGGTCCTCGCCGCCTTGGCGGGCCTCCTGGTAGCGGCCCAGCAGGAAGATGGCGTAATCCGTGCCGGCGGCGACGGCGAGCAGCGTCAGCAGGTTGGTCGCATACGTCGACAGCGGGATGACGCCGACGTGCCCCAGGAAGGCGACCACCCCGCGGGCCGCGGCCACCTGGATGGCGACGGCCACCAGCGTGAGCAGCGCGGTGGTGATGGACCGGTAGACGATCAGCAGCATCACCGCGATCACCCCGAAGGTCAGCGCGGTGACCTTGATGTGGCTGCTCTCCCCGACCGCGAACTCGTCGGCGACCAATGCCGCCGGACCGCTCACGTAGGCCTTGACTCCCGGTGGCGACGGGGTGTCGGCGACGATCTGGCGGACCGCGGCGACCGATTCGTTGGCCTGGCTGCCGCCGGCGTCACCGGCCAGGTAGACCTGGATCAGGGCGGCCTTGCCGTCGTTGCTCTGAGCGCCCGCCGCGGTCAGCGGGTCACCCCAGAAGTACTGGACATGCTGGACGTGTTCGGTGTCAGCCTGCATCCGCTGGACCAGGGCGTCGCCGAAGCGGTGCGCCTCGGCGCCCAGCGGCTGCTCTCCTTCGAGCACGAGGGTGACCAGGCTGTCGGAGTCGTACTCGCCGAACACCTTCCCGACCTGCTTGCTGGCGATCGACGACGGCGCGTCCTTGGCGGCCTGCGCCACGTTGTGGACGCGGCCCACGTCCTCCAGCGGCGGAATCAGAGCGTTGCTCGAGGCGGCCAGCGCCAGCCAGAGGATGGCGATCGGGATCGCCAGTTTGCGGATCAGGTTCGGGAAGCGCGGCTTCCCGCTGGTATGCCGGCTCATCCGAGGCGGCTCAGCCGGATTTGTCTAGGCAGTAGACGTAGGCGGCCGGGCCGTCGGAGGACCGCTCCACCTTGACCACCCCGTCGATGGTGATGCGGCAGCCCAGGGTGTAGCCGTCGGTCTGGGCCTGGATGTTGGTCAACACCGCGGGGGTGGTGGTCGAGTCCTCGTACGACCAGGGCAGCGCGGCGCCGTCGACGCGTTGCGGGTGGGCGTTGACGTCGAGGTAGGTGATCGTGGCGGTGGCACCCGGCGTGCCGAACACCTCGAGCTGCACCCGCTTGGGGTTGAACGGGACGATCTGATCGGCCGGGGCGGCGGCAGTCGAGGCGTTCTGCTCCGACCCGAACGCGCCCTGCAGTCGGAAGACCGCGAACGCGGCCAGGGCGACGACGGCGGCGGCGACGAGCACCATCCAGTTCCGGGTCAGCAGCCGCACGACTGCACAGTACGACACCCGGTACGACACCGCTGGTGCGCCGCTTAGCCGTCCTCCCGCTGGAGTGTGCGCACCGAGGTTCTCGTCCCGTAGGGGCGCAGCATCGCGCTGGCAGCGCGAGGCCGAACGTTCATCGGCCACCAGAACCACCGGCCGAGCAGCGCGGCGATCGACGGCGTCATAAATGACCGCACGATCAGGGTGTCGAACAACAGACCGAGCCCGATCGTCGTGCCGATCTGGCCGAGCACCCGCAGGTTGCTGAAGATGAACGAGCCCATCGTCGCGGCGAACACCAGACCCGCGGCGGTCACCACGGCGCCGGTACTTCCCATCGCCCGGATGATGCCCGTATTGAGTCCGGCGCCGCTCTCCTCTTTGAAGCGGGATATCAGCAACAGGTTGTAGTCCGATCCCACAGCCAAGAGCAAGATGACCGCCAGGGCCTGGACGATCCAGTACAACTCGATGCCGAACAGGTCCTGCCACACCAGAACTGAGAGCCCGAAAGAGGCGCCCAGTGACAACGCCACCGTTCCGACGATGACCAGCGCCGCCAGCAGACTCCGGGTCACGACCATCATGATGAGCAGGATCAGGCACAACGCGGAGATACCGGCGATCAACAGGTCGTACTTGGCGCCCTGCTGAATGTCCCGGTAGGTGGCCGCGGTGCCGGCCAGATAAATGTGTGAGCCCGCCAGCGGAGTGCCCTTGAGCGCGTCACGCACCGACTTCTCGATGGCCGGTATGTGCGAAATGCCCTCGGGCGTAGCCGGATCGCCCTCGTGGGTGATGATCATCCGGGCGGCATGGCCGTCCGGGGAGATGAACATCGACAGGCCGCGCTTGAACGAGTCGTTGTCGAAAACCTCCGGCGGCAGGTAGAACGAGCCGTCGTCCTTTGCCTCGTCGAAGGCATGCCCCATGGCGTCGGCGTTCTTCAGCGACTCCTGGGACTGCGCCAGCAGCCCGGACTGGGTGGAGTAGGCGTTCTCGACGAGATTCTTGTTGCGCTCCTGGCTGGCTATCTGCTGCGGGATCAGCGCGAGCAGCTCAGGCTGCACGGCGGTGATCTTATCCAAAGCACCTGTGATGGAATCGAATTGGGTGCTCAACGTGTTGATCCCGTCGAGTGCGTCGAACAGCGATCGGAACGCCGCACAGAGCGGGATGTCGAAACAGTGCGGCTCCCAATAGAAGTATTTGCGGATCGGCCGGAGGAAGTCGTCGACGTTGGCGATCTTGTTGCGCAGATCGTTGATGGTGCCCACGGTCTCGTGGAAAGCCCGGGCCTGTTCGTCGGTCGCCTCGCTGAGTTGCTGCTGCGCGGCGTACTGGCGCTTCATCAGGGCGATCGAGTTGGTGATCTCGGCGATCTGCTTGGGCCAGATCGTCGGCGCGGGCCTGCTGGAACGGCAGATTCTCGAGTTGCATGACGCCCTGCATGCCCATCTGGAAACCGAGCGAGGTGTGGTCCAGCGGGGTCCCCAGCGGCCGGGTGATCGTCTGCACCAGCGCCACCCCGGGGTGTGGAACACCGCCTTGGCGACCTTTTCCAGGACCAGCATGCTGCCCGGGTTGCGCAGGTCGTGGTCTGCTCGCACTGCCCGGATACAAGACGAGCTACAACGTGCGGTTCTACCTGCCGCCCAGCTCGCCGCCCAAAGTCGGCTACGCGGCGACCAGCACGTCCAAGACGTTGCCGTCCTGATCGACCGCGCGCCACAGGTAGTGGGTGACGCCGTTGATCTTGATGAACACCTCGTCAAGGTTGCCATTGATGATCTCCGCCGGGTACCGATGGCCCCTATACAACGGCGTTGCGGTGCTCATCCCACCATTCTCCCAGGTCACCGACGCCCACTAACGTGACAGTGCCCTCCCGAGCATGACCTGTCCCGCCACGAGCAGGCTGGCGAAGGCGAAGATCAGCGCCGAGGCTACCCAGGACAGCGCCTGGCCGCTGTGTCCGTAGAGCTGCGGAATGAATCCGATTGCCAGGCCGTCGAAGGTCATCGCGCCGGCAGCACCCCAGAGGAACGTCTCGCGCTGGTCGAGATGACGCAGCCGGGCGACCCACTGCAGGAACCACACGGTGGGCGGGGCCGCCAGTGCGCAGACGATGTACACGATCACTCGCTGCGGGGTCCGCAAGAACAGTGAATCCTGCAGCAGGCTGATGACGACGGCGAAGCCGAGCGCGACGAGCGCTCCCACTACGAATCCCGTTGGCGCCGAACCCCTTCTGCGCTCATCCATCCCTGTCTCCTTCTGTTTGTAGTGCTAACTACAAACAGGGTAGATGCTTCGGCATCTACGATCAAGGGGTGGGCTACAAGCATTCGCGCGAGGACCTGTTGGCCGCGGCGACCGGGCTGGCGGCATCGTCGGGAATCGGGTCGCTCACCTTCAGCGCGGTCGGCGCCAGCCTTGGCATCAGCGACCGGACGGTCGTCTACTACTTCCCCACCAAGGAGGACATGATCACCGCGGTGATCGGCGCGCTGGGACAGCAGTTGCAAACCACCCTTGCCGACGCTTTCGGTCAGGGCGTTCATCCGGTTCGCGAACTGCAGCGCCGGGCCTGGCCGGTGCTGGCGTCGTCGCGCGCCGACCCGATCTTCGCGGTGTACTTCGAGGTCGTCGGACTTGCCAGCGCGCGCCGCGAACCCTACGCCGACCTTGCCCCCATGCTGATCGGCGGATGGGTGGACTGGCTTGAGCCGCGGATCGCCGCACCCACCCGCGCCGAGCGGCGCCGGCAGGCGCTGGCGGCGGTCGCGGTGCTGGACGGACTGCTGCTGCTGCGCCGGATGTCGGGGGCGCGGGCGGCCAACGCCGCGGCCCGCGAACTCGGTATCGGCTGAGGGGCTAACCGTGGGCTAACCGCGGGCCCGCACCAACTCCAGCACGTCGGCGCCGAACTGCTCCAGCTTGCGCGCACCGATCCCCGGGATCGAGACCAGCGCGGCCTCGTCGGTGGGCAACGACTCGGCGATGGCGATCAGGGTGTTGTCGGTGAAGACCACATAGGCCGGCACGCTGAGTTCGCGCGAGGTCTTGAGCCGCCAGTCCTTGAGCTGGGCGAGCAGTTCGTCATCGATGTCGACCGAGCAGGTCTCGCAGCGGCGCAACATGACTGACGGCGTCGTGGTCAGCACCGCGTTGCACACCCGGCAGCGCTGGGTGGCGCCACGCTGACGGCGGGGCTTGCCCGGGCCCTGCGACGGCTCGGCGCGGGTCTGCGGTGCGATGCCGTTGAGGAATCGCGACGGCTTGCGCGACTGCCGGCCGCCGGGCGCGCGGGCCAGCGCCCAGCTGAGCTCCAGATGCTTTCGGGCGCGGGTGATTCCGACGTAGAGCAGCCGGCGCTCCTCTTCGACAGCCTCGCTGTCGGGGCCGTGCGCCAGGGCGTGCGAGATGGGCAGCGTGCCGTCGGCCAGCCCGACGAGAAACACCGCATCCCATTCCAAGCCCTTGGCGGCGTGCAGCGAGGCCAACGTGACGCCCTGAACGGTCGGTGCATGGCGGGCGTCGGCACGCACCCGAAGCTCGGACACCAGAGCCGCCAGGTCGAGTTGGGGGCGGGCGGCCACCTCCTCGTCGACCAGATCGGCCAAGGCCGACAATGCTTCCCAGCGTTCGCGGGCCTTC
The DNA here is from genome assembly GCA_964629725.1 of uncultured Mycobacterium sp. Classification (GTDB taxonomy): domain Bacteria; phylum Actinomycetota; class Actinomycetes; order Mycobacteriales; family Mycobacteriaceae; genus Mycobacterium. The sequence goes on along the minus strand of CAZVST010000004.1, from coordinate 68,437 downwards.
ACGCCGGCCGGCGGCTCGGGGGTCAGGCCGAGCGGTTCGAGAAGGTCACGCACCAACTCCCCCAGCGGCCCTTCGGCAGCAAGACTGATCCCCGAGTCGCTCCGCTCCTGCCCGCCGGAGCGATCGGCCGCACGCTGCAGGGCCACCAGCGCTTGGCGGATCTCCTGGCGGGAGAAGAAGCCCTCGCCACCGCGCACCTGGAACGGGATGCCGGCGGCGGTGAGCGCCTCCTCGTACACCTCGGACTGGGCATTGATCCGGTAGAGCACCGCGATTTCGGCTGCGGGAGTTCCGGATTCGATGAGCCCCTTGATCGAGCGGGCGACCGCGGCGGCTTCGGCGGCCTCGTCGGTGTGGTCCCGGAACTTCGGTTCGGGCCCGGGTGGGCGCTGGCCGACGAGGTGCAGCTTGCTGCCGGCCATTCGGCCGCGGGCGGCGGCGATGACCCGGTTGGCCAGCGACACCACCTGCGGGGTGGACCGGTAGTCGCGCTCAAGCCGGACGACGGTCGCGTCGGGGAAGCGGCGGGAGAAGTCCAGCAGGTAGCGCGGCGAGGCCCCGGTGAAGGAGTAGATGGTCTGGTTGGCATCACCGACGACGGTGAGGTCGTCACGTTCGCCGAGCCACGCGTCGAGCACCCGCTGTTGCAGCGGGGTGACATCCTGATATTCGTCGACGACGAAACACCGGTAACGGTCCCGGAATTCGGCGGCCACCGCAGCGTCGTTCTCGATGGCGGCCGCGGTGTGCAGCAACAGATCGTCGAAGTCCAGCAGCGCCACGCCGTCCCGGTTGGATTTGAGCTTCTCGTAGCCGGCATAGACCGCCGAGACCTTCTGGGCGTCCAGGGGGATGTCGCGGGAGTTCTCGGCGACCGCGGCCGCATAAGTCTCCGGGGTGATCAACGAGGCCTTGGCCCATTCGATCTCGCCGGCGAGGTCGCGGACATCGTCGGTAGAGACCTGCAGCCGGCACCGGTTCGCGGCTTGGGCGACCACGGCGAACTTCTTGTCCAGCAACTCCCAGGCGGTGTCGCCGACGACGCGCGGCCAGAAGTACTGCAACTGGCGCCGGGCGGCGGCGTGGAACGTCAGCGCCTGGACGCCGGCCACCGGCGGCCCGGAGTGCGCGGCGTCCATCGCCCGAAGCCGGGTCCGCATCTCCCCGGCCGCCCGGGAGGTGAACGTGACCGCCAGTACCTGACCGGCCGCGACGTGGCCGCTGGTCACCAGGTGGCCGATGCGGTGGGTGATGGTGCGGGTTTTCCCGGTGCCCGCACCGGCAAGCACGCACACCGGACCGCGGGCGGCGAGCACGGCCTCGCGCTGTTCTTCGTCGAGGCCATCCAGAAGTTCGGCGGACGGCGGCATGCCGTCCATCTTGGCAGCCGGTGGTGACAGTCCACTAAGTTGAATCGCCATGAGCGGCTCCGGTGTTGTCATGTACTCCACGGTGTGGTGCGGCTACTGCAAGCGGCTCAAGACCGCGATGAAGGCGTCGGGCATTGCGTTCACCGAGGTGGATATCGAGCACGACCCCGCCGCGGCCCAGTTCGTGATGTCGGTCAACGGCGGAAATCAGACGGTGCCGACGGTGAAGTTCCCCGACGGTTCGGCGCTGACCAACCCGTCGCTCGCCCAGGTGAAAGCCAAGCTGGGGGTGTAGCAAGTCCCGTTCTCGGGCGTGCAGCTCGGGGGTGCACTGGGATCACGGCGGTTCGTGGCGAACGACCAGAATGGTGTTGCCGCACAGCGCGGATTCCAGGTTGTCGGGGCCGACGTCGTGACTGCACGTGTGCGGGTCAGATTCGGGCGGCCGATGCGGTTCTGGCGGAGTGCCCATGCCTAAGCCTCGCAGTCCCAGGCCTCGCGTGCGACTTGAGCAGCCCTGCCATAGTGCATTCTCAGGAGCACCGGCTGACTCGGTGACGTGATTAGGATCAGCGACATGGCGCTGAGTGCGCGGATGCCCGAACTCGGTGACCTCGAGGTTCTTGCGGCGATCGCCGCCACCGGCAGTCTGGGCGCGACCGGCCGCGACCTCGGGTTTTCCCAGCAGGCGGTGTCCGCTCGGCTGAAGTCGATGGAGTCGCGCGTAGGGGTAAGGCTGGTCGTCCGATCGGCCCGTGGTTCAACACTCACGCCGGCTGGACGCCTGGTCGCGGAATGGGCCGAACAACTTCTCGACGTTGCGGGACGTCTCGACGCCGGCCTGGCTGCGCTCCGCACCGGGACGCGGGGTCGGCTCAAGGTCGCCGCCAGCCTGACCATCGCCGAACAATTGCTGCCCGGTTGGCTGGTGTCCATGCGAACCACGGCCCAGCGGCACGGCGCGGCTGCCCCGGAGGTGACGTTCACAGCGACCGACAGCGAGGGCGTCATCGCGGCCGTCCGCGAGGGCGCCGCGGACCTAGGGTTCATTGAAACCCCCAGGCAGCTCAAGGGGTTACGCAGTCGCGTGGTGATGCACGACGAACTCGTTCTCGTCGTTCCACCCGAGCACAGATGGGCACGAAGGTCGACGCCGCTGTCCCTCGCCGACCTGGACCGAACGCAGCTGGTGTCCCGAAAGCTCGGCTGGTGGCACCTGCTCGGCAACCTCGACAACGCCGGAGATCGGCTGCCCGGCGATGCCATGACTCCGGAGTCACTCGAGTTCGGCTCCGCCGCCTCCGTGCGTGCCGCAGTGCTGGCCGGCGCCGGTCCCGCCGTGATGAGCCGGCTAGCGGTCAGCGACGATCTCGCCCAGAACCGGCTGTGCGCGATCCCGGTGGCCGACGTGGATTGGCGGCGCACATTTCGTGCCATTTGGATCGGCGAGCGCACTCCCCCTGCCGGCGCGGTGCGCGAACTCCTGGCACACCTTGGTCACAACCGGACGTTGTGACCTCACAACAACGTCGTATCTACCGGATGGGGTGGGCCAGGGCGACGATCGTGTCATGACAAAAAACCAGAACACCACCCGCCATGCCAACGCAATTCGCCGCCTGACGGCCGGTGTGATCATGGGCATCGCACCGCTGCTGATCACGGTCGGAACAGCCACCGCGGCCCATGCGGACACCACGGTGAGCACTCCCGATCCGTCGTTCCATTCCCCGGCCCACCATCTCGCATTCCCCCACCAGACTGACCAGCCTTCGCCCGGCACTCCGGCGCATCACCACCACCAGCACCACGGCGGCTGGTAGCAGGCCGAGCACCCCGGGCCTTGTCGCTCCGAGTCGGGCGAAAGCAGTACGGGGCCCGGAGGCGACACGCCGGTGTGGCGTTAGGCGAAACGTTTACTGACGAGTGTCCAGTGGTTGCCTGCCTCGTCGCGGCGGTACGCCAACCGGTCAAGGAGGGCTTGGGCCATCGCGAGACCACGACCGCGGTCGGCCATGGGGTCGGGCATGGCCACCCCCGCTAGGTCGATGGTCACCGGCGAGCCGTCGTCGGTGAAGTCGACGTGCAGCCGACCGTCGCCCAGGGCCGTGTTCATCCGAATCCGCAGCGGCCCTCCGCGCCCGGTGTGTTCGACGATGTTGGCGCCCACCTCTGCGGCGGCGATCCCCATCTGCATCCGCACGACATCGGGGACCTGGGGTTGGGTCGACCAGAAGGCGTCCAGCGCAGCTTGAACAGCCCCTAGCGGGTCGCGTCGGCAGTCGATCTCCACCGGGCTCGTGCCCCAACCTGCTTCCGCCGGTGTTCCCCCGGCGAACGTCTGGTCCGCGAGCGGGGGGAAGGTGAGCTGAATCAGTGAGCAGTCGTCCTCGAAAACGCTGGACCGTGCCAGGGTGCGGAGTTCCTCGATAAGGCCATCGAGCGACCAGTGCGGTGACTGGGCCAGGCGGCCGGCGAGGTTCTGGAAGTTCTTCAACGACAGTTGTTGATCATCGTCGAGCGTGATCTCGCTCGCGCCGTCGCTGTGGATCAGCAGTTGACACCCTGGCGGGACGGTATAGCTGCGCAGGGTGAAGACGGTGTCCTCGAACATCCCCACGGGTGCGGAGGTCGTGGCCAGCTCGGTGACTCCGACCGTCGTTCCAGGTCCGGACTCGAAGGCGAGAGCGGGTGGGGAACCCGCGCTGGAATAGCGCAGTACGCGACTGGACGCCTCGTACACGCCGTACCACATCGTGAAGTAGTGATAGCCGTGCTGATCCATGTGGAACCGGCGGTTCAGTTCGGTGAGCACCGTGTCGGGTGCCAACAGGTTGGCCGGGGCGAGGTTCCCGAAGCGCAGCATGTTGTGTATCGAGGCTGATAGCAGCGCGGGGGGCAAGCCGTGCCCGGAGACGTCGATCAGGTAGAGAGCCAGGTGATCGTCGTCGATCCATCGGTAGTCGAAGATGTCGCCGCCGAGTTCCCGGGCCGGCAGGTACCGCGACGACACATCGACCTTGCCGGTCAGGCCACGCGGCAGGATCGAGGTCATATAGGTGGCGGCATTGCCGAGTTCTTCGGCTACCTGGTCGGTCCGCTGTTGAAGCCGTTCAGCAAGAACGCGAACCCGCTCGTTGGCTTCCACCTGGGCGGTGATGTCGATGATCTGGCCGATGAAGTTCTCCACCTGGCCGCGCTCGTCGCGAATACAGCTCACCGACAGATCACCCCAGATCAGATGACCATCGGAATGGATGTACTGCTTGGTCATCCGGAAAGAATCAGTGCGACCGTCCACTACCTCGTTGACGTTCTCACGTTCGACTGCCAGGTACTCCGGCGCCGTCACCTCCTGAAAAGTCTTCTGCGTCAAGGTTTCAGCGTCGTAGCCGAAGAAGCGGCACAGCGCGTCGTTGACCTCGGTGAAGCGACCGTCGAGGCCGGCCAGGCACATGCCCACAGCGGCGTACTTCATCGACCGGCGGTAGCGTTCGTCGGCCCTGGCCTGCGCCCGTCGGGCCTGTTCCGCCGCCTGCTCGGCGGCCACCTCGTCATCGACCAGGTGAGCCGCGATGAGAGCGCCGTCGCGGTGCCCCGCGGCATCGTAAAACGGCTTGATGTGCACATGGAACCAATGCCGCACGCCATCAACCGAAATCATTCGAACGCGCTGGCTGATGGCGCCGCCCGCACCGATTTTCTGCCACCGGGCGGTATGTGCCTGCGCGTCCTCGGGCGGAACGAAGTCCAGCAGCGTCCGGCCCACCCAGTATTCCGGGGGTGCACCCAGCACTGCCTGCACATTCGGCGAAATCCAGACGATCGTGTTGACGCCGTTGCTGTCCACCCGAGTGTGGCAGACCAGGTCGCCGGCATTCTCGGCCAGCAGGCGATAGGTCGCTTCCGAGGCCGCGATCCGGTTCTTCTGCCGCTCGAGTTCCGCGGCGAGAGCACGATTCCGCTCGTCGGCTTCCACCTGGGCGGTCACGTCGGTGACCTGGACGATGAGGTGTTCTACGTGGCCGTCGTGGTCCCGCAGGCAGCCGACCGACAGATCCCCCCAGACCAGATGCCCGTCGGCGTGAATGTACTGCTTGAGCCTTCGGTAGGAGTCCCGGCGCCCTTCCAATAACGAGTTGACGTTGCGGAAGTCCTGTTCCAGGTAGCTCGGCGGGGTCAGCTCCTGCCAGGTCTTCCTCATCAGCGTGTCGGCGTCGTAACCGAGGAACGTGATCAGCGCGTCGTTGACGTCCTCGAACCGGCCCTCCGGGGCGATCAGGCACATGCCGACGGCGGCATTGTCCATCGACCGGCGATACTTCCGTTCCGAGGCTGCGAGCCGTTCCACGAATTGGAAACGCTCGTCACGTCACTCCACGTCATCGCGAGAAGGTCGGGGCCCGCCCTGGTAGCGCGGATGTCATATCGGCGTTCCTCACCGACCGCCTCGTTGAAATACGGGAAATCGTCGATGCTCACCGGCTCCCCGTCCGCCAGGCACTGGGCCAAGCGCGGTAGCAACCCGGGCTCCTCGCGACGCGGCAAGATCGTCAACGCCCTGCCGCCGATCAGCTGTCCCTCGCTCAATTGCAGATAGGACAGGGTGGCGCGGTTGGCGCTTCGAAAGAGGAAATCGACCACCTGGCCACCGGGGTCGCGGACCGCTTGCATCAACACCTGCGGATTGATCATCGCGTCCATGCAGGCCTTTAGGACCTGGGCCTCGCCGCCTGCCACAGGAGCTGCGGGCAACGCTGAGGCCACCTCAGGCAGCGCCCCGTCGCTTGCGCTCGAGAACTCGCCCACGTGGCTAATCTAACCCTGGAAGACACCAGAAAAGTGGCCCTGCAGGCGCGGCTCCGCTCAGTCCTTGTACGCCCAGGACTCGATGATCTCCCGGGCGATCGAGATGGTGCCGGGCAGCAGCAGCTTGGCGGCCGAATCGCTGGTCCAGTCACCCTCTTCCAAGGCCGCCCGCACTTCGGCGCGGGTGAACCAGGCCGCCTCGGCGATCTCGCCGTCGTTGAACGCGAACGGCTGATCCGGATCGCCGAGGGCGTGGAAACCAACCATCAGCGAGCGCGGGAACGGCCACGGCTGGCTACCCAGATAGGTCACGTCGGTGACGGCCAGACCGATCTCCTCGGCGATCTCGCGCACCACGCAGGACTCGAACGACTCCCCCGCTTCGACGAATCCGGCGATCAACGAGAACAACCTCGGCGGCCAGATCACCTGCCGGGCCAGCACCGCACGGTCATGCCCGTCGTGCACCAGGCAGATGACCGCTGGGTCGACGCGGGGAAACTCTTCGTGTCCGGTCAGCAGATTTCGGCGCGCCCACCCGGCCCGGATCGGCCGGGTCGGGTTGCCGTCGGCCGGTGAAAACCGTGCCGTGTCATGCCAATTCAGCAGCGCAAGCGCGCACGCCACCAGTTGGGCGCTGACGTCCTCGAACACCACCCCGGCGCGGCGCGGGTCGACCGCGCGCGCCTCGGAATCGTCCAGCAGGTCCAGCGAGCCGCGCACGGCCCACACGTGCCGCCCGTCCTCGACCCGGCCCAGGAACACCGCGTCGCTGGGCGGCTTCTCGCCGAGGGCCGAGGCCGGGGTGAGCACCACCCGGGTGCCGCTCACCACGACGTTGCCCCGGTCATCGACCCGCAACAGTTGGGCATCCGCCCAGCCGGCCACCGCGGCGTCGAGGTCGGTGCGCGTCTCGTCGGCACGGTCGGCACCGATCCGCGACAGCAACGGAATGTTGCGTAGCTGGAACGTCATTCCCGATCAGCCCCCCTCGGCGGCACGGACGTAGAGAAGTCTGTCGTTCTTCTCCAAAGCATCGACCCTGGCGTCGTCGAAGCGCAGCAGCTTCCCGTCGCGCACCACGCCGAGCACGATGTCGGCCAGGTGGCGCGGCGAACCGCCCACCTCCTTGGCCTCCACCTGACGCTCGGAGATTGCCAACCCGGCATCGGGGGTGAGGAGGTCCTCGATGATCTCCACCACCGTCGGCTTGGAGGTGGCCAGGCCCAGCAGCCGGCCGGCCGTCTCGGACGAGACCACCACCGAGTCGGCGCCCGACTGGAGCAGCAGGTGGCGATTCTCCCCCTCGCGGACCGAGGCGATGATGGTGGCCTGCGGCGCCAACTCGCGCGCGGTCAACGTGACCAGCACCGATGTGGGGTCGCTGTTGGTCGCGACGACGACAGCCTTGGCGTGCTGGGCACCGGCCAGGCGCAGCACATCGGACCGGTTGGCGTCACCGCGGACGGTCACCAGTCCGGCGGCGCTGGCGCGGTCCAGCAGGGTCTGGTCGGTGTCGACGACGACGATTTCGGCCGGGGCGACGCCGTCCCCGAGCATCGCCGCGACCGCGGTGCGGCCCTTGGTGCCGTAGCCCACGACGACGGTGTGGTTGCGCACGGTCTTCCTCCAACGCTGAATCTTCAGGGTCTGCCGGGACGCCTCGGTGAGCGACTCCACGGTCGTGCCGATGAGCACGATCAGGAACAGCACGCGCAGCGGGGTGATGACCAGGACATTGATAAGCCGGGCGTGTTCGGAATACGGGGTGATGTCGCCGTAGCCGGTGGTCGACAGTGACACCGTGGCGTAGTACACGCAGTCCAGGAAGGTCAGCGGCTGCTCGGTGACGTCGCGGTAGCCGTCGCGGTCCAGGTAGACGATCATCACCGCGGCGAACAACGCGGCGAGCGCGTACAGCACGCGGCGGGCGATGCGATTCCCGGGACTGACGAACTTCTCGGGGATCCGCAGGTAGTCGACGAGTGCGGAGTCCGGCTTGTCCGACAAATCCTCATCGATGGCGAAGAGATCGCGCCGCTTCTTACTGTCAGCCACGGCACCCCTTCATCGGCTCAACCGGCAGTTTCGCCCGAGCGGATGGCTGCACACGGCCATTATGTAACCATGCCGCAAACCTTCGCCCCGCCGTCCGCCGCCCCGGGCAGCCAACGCCCCGCCTACCGGATGGCGGCGATGCTGATCGGAATCGGCGTCGGGCACTTCGTGCGGCCCCAGCCGTTCGACACCATCGTGCCGGCCGAACTGCCGGGCAGTGCCCGGTTCTATACCTACGCCTCGGGCGTAGCCGAGGTCGGCACCGGAGTGCTGCTGCTGGTCCCGCGAACCCGGCGCACCGGTGCGCTGGCGGCCGCGGCGCTGTATCTGGCGGTGTTCCCGGCCAACCTCAACATGGTGCGGCTGTGGAAGGACAAACCGCTGCCGATGAAGGCCGTGGCGCTGGCCCGCCTGCCCATGCAGGTGCCCATGGTCACCCGGGCGCTGGCGATCCGGCGCAACGCTCCGCGTCGGGTGTGAGCACCAGCTCGTCGGGTGTGAGCACCAGCTCGTCGGGGGTGAGCACCAGCTCGTCGGGTGTGAGCACCTCGGCGTCAGGGGTGAGCAACTCGGCGAGTTCTTCTGCGCTGTAGAGCTTTTCTGGTGCCACCGTGCGGCCTGAGCGCACGTAATGAAAGGCCGCCCGCACCGACGAGACCGGGAGACCGGACAGCCCGGCCCAGGCGAGCCGGTACACCGCGAGTTGCACCGCGACGTGGCGGCGGGCCTGCTCATCGGCGGGAGGTTGGCCGGTCTTCCAGTCGACCACGGTGACCCCACCCTCGGCGTCAGGGAACACCGCGTCGATCCGGCCTCGGACGACGGTGCCGCCGAGCACCAGTTCAAAGGGCACCTCCACGTCCAGCGGTGTCCGCGACGCCCACGCCGACGCGGCGAAGGCCTCCTGCAGGGGGGCGAGTGCGGCGGCGTCGGCGGTCTGCGGGTCCCCCGCGCCGGGCAGGTCGTCGAGGTCGAACAGCTGCTCGGCGCCGTAGAAGCGCTGCACCCAGTCATGGAAGGCGGTGCCCAGGATGGCGTGCGGATCCGGGCGGGCGGGTAGCCGGCGGGTCAACCGCCGCAGCGCGGCGTCGCGGTCGCGGTCGAGATCGACCAGCGCGCTGACCGACAGCCCGGTGGGCAGCGCCGGGGGTGCCGGTTCGGCAGCGCGGGCCCGTTCGGCGAGCAGGGCGTCGACGTCGGCGATCCAGCCGTGCGGATCCTCGGCCGGCCCGGGCCGGGCTTTCGAGCCGGCCATCGCGGCGGCCACCAGTGCAGCACCGCGCTCGACGTCGCCGCGGCGGCCTTCCAGTGGATCAACCGGCCAGATCGCGTCAGAGATCTTGTCCCGCAAGGGGTTCGGCTCGCCGTCGGCCGGGTCCGGCTCCCAATGCTCGATTTCCCCGCAACCGGTGGTCTCGATGACGTTCTTGATATCGCAGAGGAATTCCGACGGCCCGCGCGGGGTGGATTCGGTGGCGCCCCAGTGGTGCCCGGAGATCAGCAGGGTGTCCTCGGCGCGGGTGAGCGCCACGTAGAGCAGGCGGCGCTCCTCGTCGATGCTGCGCGCCAGCAACTGCTGGCGGTGACCCTCGATGATGTCCTCGAGCGCTTTGCGGTCGCCGACCGCCGAGGTGTCCAACACCGGGACGCCGTGCCGAACCCCGTCGTCGGATACTTCACCGGCGCCGCGCACCTCGGCCTCACGGGCGCGGTCGCCGCGCAACAGGGGCGGCAGGTCGGCCGGGTCGTTGAGCCAGGTGCGCTTGGCGGCGGTGGACGGGAACACCCGGGCGCTCAGATGCGGCACCGCCACGACCTGCCACTCCAACCCCTTGGCCGCGTGCACGGTCAGCACCTGAACCCGGCCGGACGCCACCGACACCTCGGCCGGCGACAAACCGTTCTCCACCACCGCGGCGGCATCCAGATAGGCCAGCAGACCGGCGAGGTCGGCGCCGTCGCGTTCGGTATACCGGGCCACCACGTCGGCGAACCGGTCGAGGTGCTCGGCGCCGGAACCCGGCGCACCGTGCGGGCGGGCCGCACGGACCTCGACGTCGACGCCGAGCACCCGCCGTACCTCAGCCGCCAGATCAGCCACCGGGTGGGCCAGAAAGCCGCGCAGTCGGGCCAGTTCGGCGCCGATCGCGGTGATGCGCCGGTAGCCCTCCGGGGAATAGCCCTCCGGCGGCCCCGGATCCGCCAGCGCGTCGGCCAGACAGGCGGTGTCGGCATCGGCGGCGGTGGCCGCGACGATCTGCTCGGCGGACAACGCGGCAGGCCGACGGCCGTCGAGAGCCACCGCGCGGCGCCACAACGCAGCCAGGTCGCGGACCCCGAGTCGCCAGCGGGGACCGGTGAGCACCTCCAGCGCGGCGGCCCCTGCAGTCGGGTCGGCCACCAGCCGCAGCATCGAAACCACCTGCGCCACTTCGGAAATGGACAGCAGGCCGGCGAGCCCGACCACTTCCGCGGGGATGCCGCGGGCGGCCAGCGCCTCGGCGACCGGCCCGGCGTCGGCATTGCGGCGCACCAGCACCGCTGCGGTGGGAGGCGGCTCGCCAGCCTCGGCGGCTACGGCGTAGCGGGCGGCGATGTGGTCGGCGACCCAGTCCCGTTCGGCTTCGACATCGCCGAGCAGGGCGCACAGGACCGTCCCGTCCGGCGCATCGGGGCGCGGCCGCAGCGGCCGGACCGCGACGGACCGCCGCCGCGCTTCGGCCGACACGGCGTTGGCCAGCTGCAGGACCCGCGGTGGATTGCGCCAGCTGGTGCGAAGCTCCAGCGTGGGCGCCGGGGTGTGGTCCGGGTTGGGGAAGTCGGTGGTGAACCGGGGCAGGTTGGTGGCCGACGCGCCGCGCCAGCCGTAGATGGACTGGATCGGGTCGCCGACGGCGGTCAGCGCCAGGCTCTCGTCGACTCCCCCTCCGAAGAGCGCCGACAGCGCGATGCGCTGAGCATGGCCGGTGTCCTGGTACTCGTCGAGCAGCACCACGCGATAGCGGGCGCGAAGCTGCTCCCCAACCTGCGGGCAGGCGCTGGCCAGGCGGGCGGCGCTGGACATCTGGCTGCCAAAGTCCATGACCTTCGTCTGCCGCATCCGGTCGTGGAGAGCGTCGATCAGCGGCACCAGCGCGGCCCGGTCGGTCTGGGTGTCGAGCATGCCTAGCAATCGCTGGTTGGGCCCGCCGCGCTGGCGCGGCCCCGGCGGCAGCGTGTGCACCAGCCGTTCGAGTTCGACATGGGTGTGCCGCAATTGCGCGGTGTCGACGAGGTGTTCGGCCAGGTCGCCGGAAAGGCGCAGCACCATCTCGGTGACGCGGGCCGGGCTCGCCTCGATCGGCAACGGGTGCGGGTAGCTGTTGACGACGTCGAGTGCCAGCTGCCAAAATTCGGTTTCGCTGAGCAGCCGGGCGTCGGGTTCGACCGGCAGCAGCGGGCCGAATTCGCGCAGCAACGCACCGGCGAAGGCGTGGTAGGTGCTCACCGTCGGTGACCCCGCTGGCTCCGAGCCGAGGTGGCCGGCCAGCCGGGCAAGCCTCGACCGGACCCGGCGCAGCAACTGGCCGGCGGCCTTGCGGGTGAAGGTGAGCCCGAGCACCTGGCCGGGGTCGGCGTAGCCGTTGGCCACCAGCCAGACCACCCGGGCGGCCATGGTCTCGGTCTTCCCGGCCCCGGCGCCGGCGACCACCACCAAGGGCCCCGGCGGGGCGCAGATCACCGCCGCCTGCTCGTCGGTGGGTGCCGGAAGTCCAAGGGCCGCAGCAAGTTCGGCGGGGCTGTAGTCCGACGACCGATGCGGAGCGCAGCGACGAGGAGGAGTCGGACAATCAGCACAGTCCGACGACCGATGCGGAGCGCAGCGACGAGGAGGAGTCGGACAATCAGCACAGTCCGACGACCGATGCGGAGCGCAGCGACGAGGAGGAGTCGGACAATCAGGATCTTGAGTCATGGCGCCCCCCGGTGTGCGGGGCAAGCCGGCCGGACCGGGCAGTGCGTGCAGCCGGGGTTGGCCCGGGCGGCGAATTCCGGCCCGGCGGTCACCGCAGCGGCGGCGCGCACGGACTCGTGCCAGCGGGCGGTGTCGTCGGGGCCCAGCGCCGTCTGCTCACGTTCGGCGGCGCCGTTCGCCGACGGCTTGCCCACATAGACCAGCCGGCCACCGCCGGGCTGGTCGCCGTCGGGCAGCAGGCCCGCCGACACCGCCAGCTGATAAAGGCCCAGCTGGGCATGGCGCTGCGCGTCATCCTTACTGACCGGGCTCTTGGCGGTCTTGACGTCGACGACGACAAGCCGACCCTGGGCGTCGCGCTCCAGGCGGTCGATGCGGCCGCGCACCTGCACACCCGGCGTCCCGTCGGCCGGCTGCGCGAGCGTGCCTTCCATGGCCACCTCGGTGCCCACTTCGGTGAGTTCGTGCCGGGTGGCGGACTTCCAGGCGATGAACGCCGCGATCATCGCGCGGTGGCGCTCCATTTCGTTGGCGGCATACCAGGACGCACTGAACGGTAGAGCGGCCCAATGCTTTTCCAGTTCGGCGAGCAACTGGGTCTCGGATTTGCCCGACTCGGCGAGCAGAGCGTGCACCAGCGTGCCGAGCGTGGAGGTGAGTTCCCGCGGTGCAGTGCCCCCGTGGCGTTCGGCCATCCAGCGCAACGGGCAGTCGGTCAGCGTCTGCAGGGTCGACGGGCTGAGGGTGACGGTGTGCTCTCCGCACCACAACGGCTCAACGGTGCTCAGCCCGCCCACCCCCTGCCACTGCGAGGGGTCGGCGCCCGGCACCCCCGCGGCGGCCAGGCGCGCCAATTGCGCAGCGGCACAAGTGCGCTCGTCCTCGTCGATGCCGCCGGCGGGCGCACACACCGCTGCCCGCAGCCGCCCGACCACTCCGGCCGCCGACAGCACCGGCGGCGCGGGCACCGGCGCGGTGGACTGCTCCGGGGTGCCCCCGGCCAGCCTGGCCAGTTCGGCGATGAACGGCGACGGGAGGCAGGCGTCGTCGCCGTCGCTGTCGACCGCGGTGACCAGCAGCCGGCTACGTGCCCGCCCGATCGCCGCGATGAGCAGCCGGTGTTCCTCGGCCAGCAGCGGGGCACGTGTCGACACCTCGTCGCCGAAGCCGTCGAGGACGTCGAGCAGCCGCTGGGTGCCGAGCACGCCGCCGCGCGGGGTCGTGTTGGGCCACAGGCCATCCTGCAGACCGGCGATGACCACCATCTCCCAGTCGCGGTCCAGCGCGGCGTGCGGGCTGAGGACGGCCACTGTCTCGCCCACCGGGCCGGCGTCGACCACCGGCGGCAGCCGGAGGGCGGCAACATGGTCGAGTAGGCCGGCCAGTGACGCCGCGGCGGTGCGGGCGACGTAGGCCTCGGCGATGTCGAACAGCGCGGTGACCACGGCCAGGTTCCGCTCGGCCAGCGCACCGTCGGGGCCGGCACGCTCGGCCGCGGTGACCCAGCGCCGCTGTAGGCCGGTGCGCTCCCATGCCTGCCACAGGGTGTAGCGCGGGTCGTGGTGCGTGTGCTGGCTGCGGGCCGCTGCGGCGAGCACGCCCCGGACCCGCTTGACCGGGCCGGTCAGGGTGGGCGGCAACTGCCGCGGTGGACCGGTGAGGGCCTCGGTCAGCAAGGTTCCGGCCGGGCGGTCGGGGTCTTGGGCGGCGCGGCGCAGGGCTCGGCGCAACTGCCGCAGCGACACCGGGTCCATCCGGCCGATCGGTCCGCTCAGCAGATCCAGCGCCTGCTCGCCGTCGAGCCCATGGGCGGCGGCGGCCAGCACCGTCAGCAGTGCGCGGGCCGCGGGCTGATCCGCGATCGGGCCGCTGAGCGCGGCCGGGCTGACGGGGACGCCGGCCACCGCCAAGGCCCGCGGGAGCGCCGCCGCCGCTGACGGGGAGCGCACGATCACCGCCATCTGCGACCAGGGCACACCCTCGATCAGGTGGGCCCGGCGCAGCGTATCGGCGATCAGCGCCGATTCAGCGCTCGGTGAGTCGGCAACCCGGACAGTGACCGAACCTTCGGTGCCGTCGGCCCCGTCGAACACCCGCCACGCGGTGCCCGGCAGCCCGGCGGCCACACCGGCAAGGGTCCGGGCGATCGCCGGTGCGCAACGGTGCGAGCGAGACAGCGTCACCGTCGGCGCGTCGCCGCCCCGCAGCCACTGCGGGTCGGCGCCGCGGAAACCGAACACCGCTTGATTCGGGTCCCCGGCGATCAAGGCCAGATCAGCCCCGGCGGCCAGCACCCGGACCAGCAGCGCCGCCTGCGGGTCAAGGTGCTGGGCGTCGTCGACGAGGAGCAGCCTGATCCGCGCCCGTTCGGCGCCCAGCAGGTCGGCGTCGGCGGCCAGCGCCTCCATCGCCGCACCGACCAGTTCGGCGGCGCCCAGCGCCGGCACGCTGGCCTGCGGGGCGGCGGTGCCGACCGAGGCGCGCAGCAGCATCACCCGCTCGTACTGCCGGGCGAACCGACCGGCCGCCACCCATTCGGGGCGTCCTGAAACCCTGCCCAGGCGCTGCAGCTCCGACGGGTCCACCCCGCGCTCGGCGCAGCGGGCCAGCAGGTCACGCAGTTCGGTGGCGAACCCGGCGGTGGTCAGTGCGGGGCGCAGTTCACGCGGCCAGCCGAGCGCCCCGTCCTGGAGGTCCCCGGCCAGCAGTTCGCCGATGACGCCGTCCTGTTCGGCGCCGGTGACCAGCCGCGGCGGCGGATCCCCGGCCCGGGCCGCGGCGGTGCGCAGCACTGAGAAGGCGTAACTGTGCACCGACCGGACCAGCGGCTCCCGCACCACCGTCACCTCGCCGGACACCGACGCGCGGGCGCCCAGCAACCGGGCCGTGAGCGCCCCGCGGGTGGCGGCGGCCAATCGGCCGGACCCGGTCAGCAGCAGCACCGATTCCGGGGCCCGGCCGGCGCTGATATGCGCGGCCGCCACCTCCACCAGCAGCGTGCTCTTACCGGTGCCCGGACCGCCGAGCACCCGCACAGTCCCGCGCAGGCCCGGCTGCAGCAGGTCCTCGGGAGCAGTCATGCAGGCATGACATCACGAGGCTCCGACAGAATCGTGTCGACGCGACGATGCCGCCTAGGAACGAGGAGGAGGAGGGAGACGGTTCTATCCCGATCTAGAGCACCTTGGTCGCTATGACTTTGAGAGTCATAGCGACCAAGGTGCTCTAGAGGTCGAAGACCTCATCAGGCCTGGGCACCGTTGCCTGCCAGCCCAATTCGCGGTCCAGGCGCCGGCGCAGCGTGTCGGCCGGCTGCGGTTCGCCGTGCACCACGAACACCCGTCGCGGCGGCGCAGTGAATCCCTTGGCCCACCGGATGAGTTCGTCGGCGTCGGCGTGCGCCGACAGCATCGCGAGGTTGGCGACCTGCGCGTTGATCCGCACCCACTCGCCGTAAATCCGGATCTCGCGCTCCCCGGCGATGATCGACGCGCCGCGGGTGCCGGGCACCTGGTAGCCGGTGATCATGATGGTGTTGCGGGGATCGGGCCCGAACGCCTTGAGGTGGTGCAGGATCCGTCCGCCGGTGGCCATGCCGCTGGCCGAGATGACGATCTTCGGCTCGTTGCCGGCAGAGATCTTCATCGACTGCTCGGGGTCGCGGGTGTAGGTGGCCATCGCGCACATGCCCTCGTAGACCCCGGGCTCCAGACGGTGATCACTCGGGTAGGTGCCCAGCAGGTCGCTGGCGTTGATCGCCATCGGGCTGTCCAGATACACCGGGACGTCGGGCAGGCGACCGGCCTCGCGCAGCGTCCACAGGTAGTAGAGCAGCGTCTGCGCCCGGCCGACGGCGAACGCCGGGACCACCACCGTGCCGCCGCGGCCGACCGTCTCGGTGATGACGTCGGCGATCGCGTCGACCGGGTCGGTCTGCTCGCGCACCCGGTCGCCGTAGGTGGACTCCAGCACCAGGTAGTCCGCCGACGTGACCGGTTCCGGATCGAACATGATCGGGTCGTCGTACCGGCCGAGATCGCCGCTGAAGACGATGCGCCGGCCCGCCCAGAACACCTCGACCGTCGAGGCCCCGAGGATGTGCCCGGCACGGCGGAACGTCACCGCAGGCCCCTGGTCGGGAAGGGTGAATTCGCGGCCGAACGGACGAGTGGTGAACAACTCCAGCGTGCGCTCGGCGTCCTCGCTGTCGTACAGCGGCAGTGCCGGATGGTGCTTGCTGGCCTTGTGCTTGTTGAGGAACGCCGCGTCGCGTTCCTGGAGATAGGCGCTGTCGCGCAGGATGATCTCGGCGACGGCGGCGGTGGCGGCGGTGGCGGCGATCGGCCCCCCGAAGCCCTCTTTCACCAGCCGGGGCAGGTAGCCGGTGTGGTCGAGGTGCGCGTGGGTGATGAGGACGGCGTCGATGCTGCCCGGATCCACCGCCAGCGGCGCCCAGTTCAGCTCCCTGAGGTTCTTCACGCCCTGGAACAGGCCGCAGTCCACCAGGATTCGCCGTCCGCCACTCTCCAGCAGGTGCTTGGAGCCGGTGACCGTACTGGCCGCGCCCAGAGAGGTCAGCGTCAGTTCAGACTCAGCCAGCTTTGCGTCACCCGTCTCCACACCCGCACGTTAGCCTGTTTCGGACCGCGAACAGCACCGGACCGCGATGAGGAGGTGCCCCCGATGCGACGAATCAGCGTCACGTGGCGGCGAGCCCTCGTGGTGATGGCGGTCGTTGCCGTGTGCGCGGCGGTGTCCGCCGGGTTGTACTCCGCCAGCGGCAAGTCGCGCATCAACGAGCGACCCAAAGCAGTGTCCGACGGCGTGAACGTGATCCTCGATCTGGCCGCGATCGACCCCGCCAAAGAGCAGGTCACGCTGCGCGTCGAACTCGTGCCGGAAGGTTCCTATCTCACTGACGCCCAGGACGCCTTCACGTTTCCGCTTCGGATGACGACGAAGAACGTGGTCGAGGGTCCCGTGGTGACCGAGATCGGGGCCGGAAGCGCCGTGGGCAAGGACTACCAGTTGGTGAACTCGCTGTTCCGGTTCCGGGATGTCCCCGATTACTCAGCACTCCACGAAGCAAGAGCGAGCCGACGATGACGCTGCACACCAACCGCTACGGACCGCCCGGACCGGCGCGGGTTCTGGCCATCCATGGGCTGACCGGCCACGGCCGGCGCTGGCACCACCTGGCCGGCGACTATCTTCCCGATGTCGCGTTCCTGGCCCCGGACCTCATTGGTCACGGCCGGTCGACCTACGCCGCGCCGTGGACCATCGACGCCAACGTCGCCGCCCTGGCCGGCCTGATCGAGAACGAGGCGGACGGGCCGGTGGTGGTGGTCGGACACTCCTTCGGCGGCGCGGTAGCCCTGCACCTGGCCGCCCAATGCCCGGACCTGGTGTCCGGCGTGGTGCTGCTGGACCCGGCCGTCGCGCTGGACGGGCGGTGGATGCAGGAGATCGCCGAGGCGATGCTGGCCTCCCCGGACTACACCGATCGCGCCGAGGCGCGCACCGAGAAGTCGACCGGGGTGTGGGCCGACGTCCCACCTGCAGAACTCGACGAGGACCTCGACGAGCATCTGATGGCCCTGCCGAACGGCCGCTACGGCTGGCGGGTTTGCATCCCGGCGATGATGTCGTATTGGAGCGAGTTGGCCCGTGATATCGCGTTGCCACACAGGGGAACTCGCACCACCCTGATCCGCGCCGCCTACCAGGATCCGCCCTATGTGAGCGAGGCGCTGATCGACGCCCTGTCCAGCCATCTGGGCGCGGACTTCCAGCTGAAGGACTTCGCCTGTCAGCACATGGTCGCCCAGGTCCAGCCGGCCGAGACCGCGGCCGTCATCCGAGAACTGCTCGGGTGAAGATCACCGACGCCCAGGTTGAGCAAGTGCGGTCGCTGGTGGCCGCGATCCCACCGGGACGGGTCGCGACCTATGGTGATATCGCTTGCGCCGCAGGTCTTTCCAGCCCACGTATCGTGGGCTGGATCATGCGGGTGGACTCCGCCGACCTGCCCTGGCACCGGGTGCTCCCGGCGACCGGACGACCGGCCCCGCACCTGGCGTCGCAGCAGCTGGAACTGCTGCGGGCTGAAGGGGTGCTGTCGATCGACGGCCGGGTGCCGGTGGCCGGTACGACGTCAGTGCGGCACGACTTCGGCCGCTGAGTCTGATTGTCCGACTCCTCCTCGTCGCTGCGCTCCGCATCGGTCGTCGGACTAGAGCGTCATCCGCACCAACGCAGCGGTGTGCAACAGGCCGGGGAACGCCTCCGGGGTGGAACGTGGATGCAATGCATGCACCCCCAGCCGGAAGATCAACGCGCGCAACAACATCTGCGGCCACTCCGGCAGGAAGTCCCACCGCTCGATCAGCCCGTCGTCGGCCTCGCCCCAGGACAGCGCGTCGACCACGGCCACCCCGGCCGCCCAGGACGCCGGCCGCCAGTACGGGGCGATGTCGGTGAGGCCCGGGGCCGCACTGCCGGTGAACAGCACCGTGCCGTAGAGATCTCCGTGCACCACCTGGTTGGGACTGGTCGTGGCGCGACGCAGCCCGGCGAGCTGGGTGATGAGCTCGACGGCGTGCGCCCGGTCCCCCGTGTCGGGCAGTGCCGGGGCCCCCAGAGGCAGCGCCCGCAGCGGTCGTTCCTCCCAGGCAGCGCGGTCGGCCGTGGTGAACACGTCGACATCCGTCCACGGTGGCACCGGCGTCTGGGTCAGGAACCGGGGCCGCTCGAACGCGGCGGTGGCCTCGTGCAGCCGCACGCCGGCCGAGACGACTTCGTCGTGACGGGCTTCGGGGTAGCCGGAGACGAAAGTGTCAGCGCGCCAACCAGATACCACGTAGCGGCCGTCGGTGGAACGCACCGGGCGGGACAGCCGGAGTCCGTCGACGAACAGCGTCTCCCGGACTTTGGCCGACCAGGCGGCGCGGGCGTGGTCGGCAATCGGCGACAGCACGACCTCGCCGCAGCGCCAGCCGCCCTCCCAGCTTCCCTCCAGAGGCTCGGGATCGGCGCCCTTCAGACCGAACCCCGCCAGCACATGGTCGGGCGGTCGGTGGTCAATCACATGGTCAGGGTAGAGCGTGCGTGAGTAACCAGACGCCAACAGGGGCGTCAGTAGCCGGGCATGTCGGGTTCGAATCGCTGTGCCCACGCGAGGATGCCGCCGCGCAGGTGCAGCGCCGTGCCGAACCCGGCCCTGCGTACCGCCTCCAGTGCCTGCGCCGAGCGCACCCCGGTCTTGCAGTACAGCACCGGGATACGGTCGGTGGGGAGCATCGCCAGGCCCTCACCGGACTCCAGCGTCGATTTCGGCACGTGGCAGGCCCCTTCGATGCGGTTGATCTCCCACTCGCCCGGCTCGCGCACGTCGATCAGGACGACGGCGTCGTCGTCGAGTAGGGCGCGCAACTCCTCCGGACTGATACCCGGCTGGGTCGGCGGAGCGGCCGTACCGCAGAACGCCTCATAGTCGACCAGGCCGGTGATCGGCGGGCTCTGCGGGTCCTTGCGGACGGTGATGGTGCGGTACGACATGGCCAGGGCGTCGTAGACCAGGAGCCGGCCCAGCAGCGGCTCGCCGATGCCGGTGATCAGCTTGATTGCCTCGGTGCCCATCACCGCGGCGATCGAGGCGCACAGGATGCCGAGCACCCCGCCCTCGGCGCAGGACGGCACCAGTCCGGGCGGCGGCGGGTCGGGGTAGAGGTCCCGGTAGTTCAGGGCGCGGTTCTCCCCGTCGGGACCGTCCGGGGCGTCCTCCCAGAACACGGCGACCTGGCCGGAGAACCGGGAGATCGAGCCCCAGACGTAGGGAACCCCGGCCAGTGCCGCGGCGTCGTTCACCAGGTAGCGGGTGGCGAAGTTGTCGGTGCCGTCGATGATCAGGTCGTACTGGCCGAACAGGTCAACGGCGTTGTCGGCCGTCAGCCGGAATTCGTGCAACACCACGGTGACCAGCGGATTGAGTTCGCGGATCGAGTCGCGGGCGCTCTGCGCCTTGGGCCGGCCGACGTCGGACTGCCCGTGGATGATCTGGCGCTGCAGGTTGGACTCCTCAACGACGTCGAAGTCGACGATGCCGAGGGTGCCCACACCGGCCGCCGCCAGGTAGAGCAAGGCGGGTGAGCCCAGGCCGCCGGCTCCGACGACCAGGACGCGGGCATTCTTCAGCCGACGCTGCCCGAGCACCCCGATGTCGGGCAGGGTCAGATGGCGGCTGTACCGGGCGACCTCATCCCGGGTCAGATCCGCGCCGGGGGCGACCAGCGGCGGCAGGGGCATGGGCTCAATTGTCGCCGAGTCTGTGGGGCGTCGCCCCGCATCGCGCCGCCCGATTGCTTCGCTCCTCCGCGGCTCGTACCTCGCCGCATCGTCGCTCAGCGCTAGGCGATGTCTGATTGCCTGACTCCTCCTCGGGGCTCCTCCGTCGCCCCGCATCGCGCCGCTCGACTGCTTCGCTCCTCCGCGGCTCCTACCTCGCCGCATCGTCGCTCAGCGCTAGGCGATGTCTGATTGCCTGACTCCTCCTCGGGGCTCCTCCGTCGCCCCGCATCGTCGTCAGGCGATCGGATACGGCCAGGCGTTGAACCGGCAGGTCTTGTTGTCCGGCTTGACCGAGCCGGGATCGAAACGGGAGGCGTCGTTGTCCGACGTCGAGAAAGTCTGCTGCATCATGATCGGCGCCAGCGCCCCGTTGCGGTCGCACGGCTCATGGCTGGTGTAGCCGATGGCATGGCCGACCTCGTGGTTGATCAGGTATTGCCGGTAGGAGCCGATATCGCCCTGGAACGGCATGGCGCCACGCTCCCAGCGGGCCAGGTTGATGAAGACCCGCGGTTCGGCGTCGGGCCCGTAAATGGGGTTGTAGCAGGACGATTCAAGCTGGATCTCATAGCCACACCCCTCCCGCACGCTGGCCGGCGAGGTCAGCGACACCCGGAAGTCGGGCTTGGCGTCGGGGGCGTCGACCCGCTGGAAGGCGAACTGCGGGTTGTGCGTCCAACTCTTGGGGTTGTCCAGGGTCTCGGTGACCATCCGGGCGAAGCCCTCGTCACCGCCGAACGACGACGTGTCGACGCCGTCCTCGATCTCGACGGTGTAGGTGAACGTCTTGGCCGTGCCCTCACCGACCTTCGGGGTGGTGCCCGGAATGATCCGCCAGGTCTTGGCGCCCGCCTCGGTGAACGGAGCGCCGGCCGGCAACTGGCCGGTGGGCAGGCTCGCGTCGAACTCGGTGAGTCCGCGCGGCGGGGCGCCGATGATGGTCGTGCCCAGCGAGCCGATGGTGGGCGGACCCTTGACAGCTTCCTCGGTGACCGGAGCCACCGTCCCGGTGAGCGTCTGGTAGAGCACCACCGCGGTCAGCACCACCAGCACCGGCAGCGCGTACGCCCGCCAGCCGTACGTCTTCAAAAACCGGCCCAGCCAGCTCTGTTTGCGCACCTGGCCGCGCTCTTCGCGGTTGACCCGGGGACGCCCGGAGTCCTCGGCGAGCGGGTCACGCAAGGCGCGCAGCGGCTGGTTCCACTCGCTGTGCAGCACCGGCACGCGACCATCCCCGCGGGGCCCCGACTCATTGGTCACCGACCCAGGATCGCATAACGCGCGGTCGGAAGGCCCGGGTGCACGGGCGTGTCGAGCGGCGACGATGGCGTGAATGGCCTGCCCGGTGCGGGTAGTACTGTCGGGACGAACGCTGGCGCCGAGGGTCGAAGCGCCGGTGTCGGGTTTACGTTTCGAGGGGTTTGATGAGCAATCTGACTGGTGCGGCCGCGCGCAAGCGCGCCGGCGGCGGTCGGCTCCCCCGCGGTGAACGTCGCGACCAGTTGCTGGCCACGGCCAGCGAGGTCTTCGTCGACCGCGGCTATCACTCGGCTGGCATGGACGAGATCGCCGACCGCGCCGGTGTGAGCAAACCCGTTCTCTACCAACACTTTTCCAGCAAGCTGGATCTCTATCTCGCGGTGCTGCAACAACACGGGGACATCCTGGTGGCCGGCGTGCAGGAGGCGCTGAGCACCACGACCGACAACCGCCGGCGACTGAGCGCGGCCGTCCAGGCGTTCTTCGACTTCATCGAACACGACAGCCAGGGCTACCGGCTGATCTTCGAGAACGACAACGCCACCGAGCCGCAGGTGGCCAACCAGGTCAATCTGGCCATCGGGGCCTGCACCGACGCGGTGTTCGACCTGATCAGCCGGGATTCCGGCCTGGACCCGCACCGGGCAAGGATGATCGCCGTCGGCCTGGTCGGCATCAGCGTCGACTGTGCGCGTTACTGGCTGGGCGCCGACCGACCGATCCCCAAAGAGGACGCGGTCGAGGGCACCGTGGCTTTCGCCTGGGGCGGCCTGTCACACGTGCCGCTCACCCGCGGCTGAGCCGCCGGGACCTACCGGCGGACCTACGAGGGGACGCCGACGCCGAAGCCCACCCGCCGCACATCAGCGGCCCCGATCTCGACGTAGGTGATCTTGGAGGTCTGCACCAGAAAACGCCGGCCCTTGTCGTCGTTCAGGCTCAGCACACCCGAGTCGTCGACCAGAGCCTGCTTGATCTGGTGCTCGACCACTTCGGGCGAGTCGGAGCTGTTGAACACCAGCTCACGGGGACTGTCCGAGACCCCGATCTTGACCTCCACAGCGGCCCCTTTCCTCTTGGCTACTCACAGCAGGCTAGTGGACGCCCGTCAGCCCCGTCGCGGCCGTACGGGACGGTTTGACAAACAAGCCATCAAGCTGCGGTAACAGCATGACAACGGGTCCGTGCGCCGGGCCGGGACCGCCGCGCGGCCTGCCTAGCCTGGGCTGGTGATCGTGGACAGGCGTACCGCGCTGGCAGGGCTGGCGATGGCAACCCTGGCTGTGACGGCGGCCGGCGCGGTCGCCGTTTGCGCCCTCAACGCCGGCGACCCGGCCGGCCGGACCGGCGCGCCACGCACCGTCGTCGCGACCGCCGGACCCGACACCCCGCACGCCGTCCCGCAGGCGGTCACCGTGACGGCCTCGGCGGAGGTGCCGGTACGCATCCAGTCGAGGGCCGAGTCGATTTCCGGGGCCCGGCCGCAGCTGGATCTGCGCCAGATCGTCTACACCATCGCCGGAAACCAGCGCCCCGACGACCCGGTCACGGTGGTCTACGCCGACGAGACCGGAGCGCTGCGCACCGTGGAGAACGTGACGCTGCCGTGGACGATGACGCTCGTGCCGGATCTGCCGGTCAACTACGTCACCGCCAACAGCCGGGGCAGCCAGCTGAACTGCTGGATCACCGACGCCGGCGGCTCGACGGTGGCGTCGCAGACCGACTACGGGACCTTCACCACCTGCAACCGCTGACGGTCCTGACCATGGTCAGGCCAGGCGCAGCTGGCGCATCCGTTCGTCGTGGGTCCGCTGAACCCGGTCGAACAGATCGGTCACCTGACCCAGTCCGCCGCTGGAGAGCACCAGGTCGACCAGTTCGTCGTGTTCGGCCAGGACGTACTGCGCCTGGGTGATCGCCTCGCCCAGCAGGCGTCGGGACCACAGCGCCAGCCGGCTGCGCTGGCGCCCGCTGGCGGTGACCGCCGAGACCACCTCGGCCACCACGAACTGCGAGTGCACCGTCTCGGCCAGCACGGCACGGACGACGTCGCCCACCTCCGGCGGCAGCGATCCGGCGATCGCCAGATACAGGTCGGCGGCCATCGCGTCGCCGACGTAGGTCTTGACCAGCGCCTCCAGCCACGTGCTCGGCGTGGTCAGCCGGTGGTACTGCTCCAGCGCCGGGGCGTAGCGGGTGATCGCGGGCAAGACGTCCACCCCGCGGGATTCCAGCGTCGCGCGCAGCAGTTCGAAATGACCCATCTCGGCCGCGGCCATCCGCGCCATGTTGATGCGCCCGCGCAAGTCCGGCGCCATCCGGGCTTCCTCGGTCAGCCGGTAGAACGCGGCCACCTCGCCGTAGGCGAGCAACGTGAACAGTTCGTTGATGCCCGGATGGTCCGCCGGAACCGTCGAGGAGGAAACCGCCTGTGTCGTCGTCCCCGAGGTCGCTTCCATGCGACCCACTCTAGTCACGCAATGCCCCTCCACAGGCCCGACCAGGTACCATGGGCAGCGGTAATGTGCGTGCACGCAGTGGGCCCGCCTCCTCGGCGCGAGGCCCGCATTCCGTTGATCGAACTCGTGCGCGCGTGAAGCAAGTACGAGGAACGACAACGGGAGACCCCCCATGACACATCTGCATACCCATACCCCCATCAGCTTCGCCCAACTCGGCGTCCGCGACGAGATCGTCCGCGCGCTGGCCGATCGCGGTATCGAGAACGCGTTCGCCATCCAGGAACTCACCCTGCCGCTGGCACTGGCCGGCGACGACCTCATCGGTCAGGCCCGCACCGGCATGGGCAAGACCTTCGCCTTCGGCGTGCCACTGCTGAACCGCATCACCACGCCCGGCCAGCCCGAATTGAATGGCGCCCCACGCGCTTTGATCGTGGTGCCGACCCGTGAACTGTGCCTGCAGGTCTTCGACGACCTGACCGGTGCAGCGAAATACCTGAAGGCCGACGGGGACCGTTCCTTGTCTGTCGTCTCGATCTACGGCGGGCGTCCGTACGAGTCGCAGATCGAATCGCTGCAGAAGGGCGCCGACGTCGTGGTGGGCACGCCGGGCCGGCTGCTCGACCTCGCTCAGCAGGGCCACCTGCAGCTGGGTGGGGTGTCGGTGCTGGTGCTCGACGAAGCCGACGAGATGCTGGACCTCGGCTTCCTGCCCGACATCGAGCGGATCCTGCGGCTTACCCCGGACTCCCGCCAGACCATGCTGTTCTCGGCCACCATGCCCGGCCCGATCATCACCCTGGCCCGCACGTTCATGACGCAGCCGACCCACATCCGCGCCGAAGGGGTGCAGGGGTCAGCCACCCACGACACCACCGAGCAGTTCGCCTACCGCGCGCATGCGCTGGACAAGATCGAGATGGTCGCGCGCATCCTGCAGGCCGAGGGCCGCGGCGCCACGATGGTCTTCACCCGCACCAAGCGCACCGCCCAGAAGGTGTGCGACGAGCTCGCCGAGCGCGGGTTCAAGGTCGGCACCGTGCACGGGGACCTGGGCCAGATCGCCCGGGAGAAGGCCCTCAAGGCATTCCGCGAGGGTGACGTCGACGTTCTGGTGGCCACCGACGTGGCCGCCCGCGGTATCGACATCGACGACATCACCCACGTCATCAACTACCAGATCCCAGAGGACGAGCAGGCCTACGTGCACCGCATCGGCCGCACCGGCCGGGCCGGCAAGACCGGCATAGCCATCACACTGGTCGACTGGGACGAACTCGAGCGCTGGTCGATGATCAACAAGGCGCTCGACCTCGACTGCCCGGACCCGTCGGAGACCTACTCCACCTCGCCGCACTTCTACGAAGAACTCGGCATCCCGGCCGAGGCCGGGGGAACCGTCGGCACGGCGCGCAAGGCGCACGGCGCCCGTCGCCCCAGGGCGGAATCCTCCCGTCGTCCCGGCGAGGGGCGCCAGGACGAGAGCCGGATCTCCTCGACCGACAAGTCCGACCGCCCCGCCCGCACCCGCTCCCGGCGGCGCACCCGCAGCGGCGCGGAGGGCGACGTCGAACACGTCGGAAAGCAATCCGCCGCAACGGTTTCTGCGGACGGCTCATCGACCCCGGCGGCGGAGGGAGCGGCCGGCGCCCGGCGTCGGCGTCGTCGTCGCGGCCCACGCAAGGCCGCAGAGGCCGCCTCCTCGAACTGACGCATGATCCGACCGGAACGCCGCACCAGAGGTGACCTCCTCGCCGCGGCGGCGATAGCCGCCGTGGTGGCCCTGCTCGTCATGGCTGTCTGGTGGCACAGTTCGGCCCGGACCACCGAGTTCCACCCTGGCACCGGTACCGCCGCGAGCCCCACCGCTGCCGCCGCGGTGCCGGCCGGCCTGCAGCAACGTTGGACCGCGTCGAGCGCCCGCACACTGACACCGGTGGTGCTCGGCGGCACGGTGGTGACCGGCGACGGACGAACCATGGCCGGCCTGGACTCGCAGACCGGCCAGCAGCGCTGGAGCTACGCCCGCGACCTCGACCTGTGCGGGGTGTCCTACGTCTACGACCTGGCGGTCGCGGTCTACCCCGACCGCCGCGGCTGCGGGCAGGTCAGCGGCATCCAGGCCGCGACCGGGCGCCGCGGCCCCACCCGCACCAGCTACGCCGACGAGGTCGTGGTGCTGACCTCCGACGGCGGCGCGGTGCTGTCCGCCGGCGCCACCCGGCTGGAGTTGTGGCGCTCCGACCTGGTGCGGATGCTGTCCTACGGGGAGATCGACGCGCCGGTGAAGCCGGTCAACACCAAACTGGGCGCGGGATGCACGCTGATGTCCGCCGCGAGCAGCGAGAGCGCGGTCGGGGTGCTGGAGGCCTGCAAGGGCGAGAAGGATCTGCGGCTGACCCTGCTGAAGCCGGCCAAGGAAGAGGACGAGCCGGACACCAAACGGGTGCCGCTGCCCGGGGTGCCCATCGACGCCGAAGCCCGGGTCCTGGCGGTCGCCGGGACCAAGACGGCGGTGTACCTGCCGGTCCCGCGTCCCGTCATCGCGGTCTACGACGACACCGGCACCAAGCTGTCCGACACCCCAGCGCCCACGGCGCCGGTGTTCGGTGCCGTCCCGGCCGTCACCCGCGCCGGGGACATGATCGCCTGGTGGACCGGTCGGACCGTCATGGTCTTCGACTCCAAGCTGGCCTACCGCTATTCCATCGACGGGGACGGCCCGCTGGCTCCGGTCGGACCGGCCACCATGATGGCCGGCCGGCTTTTGGTCCCGGTCACCGAAGGCCTGGCCGTCTACAACACCGCCGACGGTGTTCGGGAGCGGGTCATCCCGCTGAACCACCCGCCGGGCACCGGTCCGGTGCTGCCGGCGGTCGCCGGTGAGACGGTGATCGAGCAGCGCGACGCCAACGTCGCCGCCTACGGGCCAGACGCCGGCACCGCCGGCCCAGGGCCAGACGCCGGCACCGCCGGCCCAGGGCCAGACGCCGGCACCGCCGGCCCAG
>CAZVST010000004.1:26465-41063 GCA_964629725.1 uncultured Mycobacterium sp. | reverse complement strand
GGCCAGACGCCGGGCCGTAGGAATGGGGGCGCTCGCCGATGCGGTCCTGGTGTTCCATGGGGTTTTCATCGCGTGGGCCGCGGTGGGGGCGATCGGGGTATGGCGATGGCCACGGTTGGCGTGGCTGCACCTGCCCGCACTGGCATGGGCCGTCTGGATCGAGACATCGGGGCGGATCTGTCCGCTGACTCCGTTGGAGAATTCGCTGCGCCGCCAAGCCGGCCAGGCCGGCTACAGCGGCGGCTTCATCGACCACTATGTGGGCCGCATCATCTACCCGAACGGCCTCACCCGCGAGACACAGTGGGTGATCGCGGGCGTGCTGCTGCTGGTCAACGTGGGCGCCTACCTGATGATCGTCAGGAGGGCCCGCCGACGAGCTAGCCCACGGGACTGAACGTCGGCAGCGGCGTGCCCGACGTCCAGTGCTTCAGCAGGGCCTTGGCCAACTCCTGGTAGGCGAGCGCGCCCTTGTTCTTGCGTCCGGCGATCACCGACGACCCCGACGCACTGGCTTCGGCGAACCGCACCGTGCGCGGAATCGGCGGCGAGAGCACCGGCAGGTGGTAGCGGTCGGCGACGTCGAACAGCACGTCGCGGCTGTGTGTGGTTCGGGCGTCGTAGAGCGTCGGCAGGGCGCCGAGC
Source organism: uncultured Mycobacterium sp. (assembly GCA_964629725.1). Taxonomy (GTDB): domain Bacteria; phylum Actinomycetota; class Actinomycetes; order Mycobacteriales; family Mycobacteriaceae; genus Mycobacterium. The sequence continues at coordinate 40,418 of CAZVST010000004.1, read as the reverse complement.
AGAGTCAGCTTCGGGTTGGTGATCTGCTGAACATCGGACACGGTACGCAGGAACTGCCCCACCCCGCGGTGTGCCAGGGTCTCGCACTGCAGCGGAACGATCACCTCGTCGGCCGCCGTCAGCCCGTTGAGCGTGAGCACGCCCAGCGACGGCGGGCAGTCGATGATCACGACGTCGAACGGATGCTCCTTGTCCAGCTTGTCCAGCGCGCGCTTGAGGGCGTATTCGCGCCCGGCCCGCATCAACAGCATGGCTTCCGCGCCGGCGAGGTCGATATTGGCCGGCAGCAGGCTCATCCCCTCCGGTGTCTTGACGACCGCCGCACTAGGTTCCACCTCCCCGAGCAGCACCTCGTGCACCGACACCGACAGCTTGTCGGGGTCGGTGCCCAGCGAGAAGGTGAGACAGCCCTGGGGGTCGAGGTCCACGAGCAGCACCTTCTTGCCCTCGCTGACGAACGCCGCCCCCAACGACGCCACCGTCGTCGTTTTGGCCACCCCACCCTTCTGGTTGGCCACTGCCAGTACTCGGGTCACGCCGTCCATCCTGTCAGGTTGGTGCAGAATCGATTCACGTGAGTGTCGGCAACCATCGGCTGGTCCTGCTCCGTCATGGCGAAACCGAGTGGTCGCGTGACCGCAAACACACCAGCACCACCGACCTCGATCTCACCGATGTCGGCCGCCAACAGGCTCGACTGGCCGCACAGACACTGATCCGACTCGACCTTGACAACCCCTTGGTGGTCAGCAGCCCGCGTCGCCGGGCACTGGCCACCGCGGACCTCGCCGGACTCGCCGTCGACAAGGTGACCCCGCTGCTGGCCGAATGGAACTACGGCGACTACGAGGGCTTGACCACCCACGAGATCCGCACCGAGACGCCCGGCTGGTTGCTGTGGACCTACGGCTGTCCGGGCGGGGAGAGCGTGGACCAGGTCAGCATGCGGGCCGATCAGGCCGTGGCCTACGCGCTGGACCACATGGCCGAACGTGACGTGGTGTTCGTCAGCCACGGTCACTTCTCCCGCTCGGTGATCACCCGCTGGGTCGAGCAACCGCTGCGCGAAGGCGCCCGGTACGGGTTCGGCACCGCCGCGGTCTCGGTCTGCGGGTTCGAGTACGGACTTCGCCAACTGTCCGCACTGGGCCTCACCAGCCACCCTGACTGCGAGACGTGAGCAGCCCGATCGGGCCGACCACGAACGGCCCGACCACCTTTGTCCTGACCGGTCCGGCCGGAACCCTTGTGGCAGAGGGCATTCGGACCGGATATGACGCCGCCGACGACGCCGCCCGGGCACTGTGCGACGGTTCGGCCCACCTCGTCGTCGGCGCCCTGCCGTTCGATCTGCGCGGCCCGGCCGCTCTGCTTACGCCGGAGCGCGTCGGCGTCACCCTGCCGACCCCTCCGGGCGGCCTGCCCGGGGTGCGGATCGCCGAGGCGCTGCCGGACCTGACCGGGCACCGCTCGCGCGTCGAAGCGGTGCTGCGGCTGCTGCGGGATCCCGAAAACCCTTTGCAGAAGGTCGTTCTCTCGCGGGCGCTGCGCCTAGTGGCCGACGCGCCGATGGACCCGTTGGCCATCCTCGGCCTGCTCGCCGCCGCCGATCCGGCGGCGACGGCCTACCTCGCCGACCTCTCCCCCGCCGGGCCCCCGTTCGTGGGCGCTGTCCTGGTCGGCGCCAGCCCGGAACTGCTGGTGTCCCGAGACGGCGATCAGGTGATCTGCCAGCCGTTCGCCGGCTCGGCGGCCCGGTCGGCCGATCCAGCCGCCGATACAGCGGCCGGCGCCGCGCTGGTGGCGTCGGGCAAGAACCGACACGAGCACCGACTGGTGGTCGACACCATCGTCGACGTGCTGGCACCGCTGTGCAGTCATCTCGAGGTCGCGGCCGAACCGCAGCTGAGTCGCACCGCGGCGCTGTGGCATCTGCGTACTCCGGTCCGCGGAACCCTGCTCGAAACATCCACCACCGCATTGGATCTCGCTCTGGCACTGCACCCGACCCCGGCCGTCGGCGGCGTTCCGACCGCCATGGCGGTCGACACCATCGCCGACATCGAAGGCGACCGCGGGTTCTACGCGGGGGCGGTCGGATGGTGCGACGCGGCCGGCGACGGGCGATGGATGGTGGCACTGCGCGGTGCCGAGTTGTCGGCGGATCGGCGCAGTGCGCTGGCCCGCGCCGGCGGCGGGATCGTCGCCGAATCCGAGGCGCGCGACGAGGTCGACGAGACCACCGCGAAGTTCCGCACCATCCTGACCGCACTGGGAGTGTCATGAGGTGGGTGTCATGACCCGGATCCGCACCGCCCGACCCGGCGACGAAGCCGAGATCGTCGCGATGATCCACGAACTTGCCTTGTTCGAGGAAGCGCCCGATGAGTGCACCGTCGTCGAAAGCCAGATCAGCGCAGCGCTTTTCGGTGACGACGACCTCCCTTCCCTGGCCTCGTGCTTCCTGGTCGAGGTCGACGGCCAGACCGCCGCCATGGCGCTGTGGTTCCGCAACTTCTCCACCTGGGACGGCGTGGCGGGCATCCACCTGGAAGACCTCTACGTCCGGGAGCGGTTCCGGCGCCGCGGACTGGCCCGCGCACTGCTGGCGGCGCTGGCGCGGGAGTGCGTCGACAAGGGCTACAGCCGACTCAGTTGGTCGGTCCTGGACTGGAACTCCACCGCGATCGAACTGTACGACGCCGTCGGCGGCCGGCCGCTGCGGGAGTGGATCTCCTACCGGGTGTCGGGCCCGGAGTTGTCCGCGCTGGCGGGCTCGGCGCGTGAGGTCAACCAGTGAATCGTGCTGCGGCTGAACAGAAGAACGAGGATCGCTACCGAAATCAGCGCCACCGGAACCGCATAGCCCCACTGGTGCGAGCCCACCCCGACGTACCAGCTGACCGGCAGTAGCAGCATCTGCGCATAGATGGCGATGCCGCGGCCCCACCGCCGGCCGGTCCACAGCGCCCACGCCGCGGCCAACAGCACAGCGCCGATGAGGGCGAACCAGCCCGCGTTGCCGAACCCGCTGACGATGTGCTGATCGGCTCCGGCGAATCCGCGGACCAGGAACACCACCGCGGCGACGGCGCCGGCGGCGCCCTGAAGCCCGACGAGTGCCGCCGCCCGGCGCACCGTCGGCGGCGATACCGCCGTCATGCGGTTTTCGCCCGGGCGGCGACCTGTTGCATGACGGCGGTGGCGATCCGGTCGGAGTCCCCGAACCGTTCGGCGGTCACACCGATCAACGCCGGGCCCGACACCCGGTAGAGGGTGGAGCACTGGCTGAAGCACACCGCCACCGTCGTCGGGTCGAGCACCTGCAGGCTGAATGACAGGTTGGCGACGTTGTCGTTCGAGCAGGCCAACAGGTCGGTGCCGAGCTTGCGCAGGGCGGACTTGGCGTCGATCCCGCTCGGGTAGATGCCGACGGCCTGGGTGACGGCCCGGTTCGCCGGGCCGGTGTAGGTCACCGACCGGAACGGACCGGTGTTGGCGAAGGCGACGTCCTGGTCGAAGATGGCGTGGCATTCGGCGGGGTACTGCGCGTCGTACTGGTGGTTGCCGCCGGGGCTGTGGACGTCGCGCGCCGGGTCTGGCACCAGGCCGGTGCTACCGGAGATGGCGCCGACCTCCTCGACGCTGAGGACCAGCGGGTCGGGGTTGGGGTCGGCGCCGGCCACCGGAGCCGGACTGAACTGCAGGCACGCGGTCATGACGGCTGCCGCCGTGATGAATCTGCGAATCCCGGTCACACGTCCACCTCAAGTAGTCCCTCAAGTGCGGTCGAGTCTACGTTGCTCGCGGCGCTAGGCTCATCGCTCGTGCGGGCCGTCCTCATCGTGAATCCCAACGCCACCTCAACGACTCCGGCCGGGCGCGACCTGCTGGCCCATGCGCTGGAAAGCCGGGTGGAGCTCGTTGTCACCCACACCGAATTCGGCGGCCACGCCGTCGAGATCGCCGAGGCCGCCAAACGGGACGGGATCGACGTGATCATCGTGCACGGCGGCGACGGCACGGTGAACGAGGTGGTCAACGGATTGCTGGGCCCGCCGGGGAGCACCCGCCCGGACCCGGCGTCGCTGCCGGCGGTCGCCGTGGTGCCCGGCGGTGCTGCCAACGTCTTCGCACGGGCCCTGGGCATCAGCCCCGACCCCATCGAGGCCACCAACCAACTGATCGACCTGCTGAGCGAGCGCCGAGAGGGCATGACGTGGCGGCGCATCGGCCTGATGGACTGCGGCGAACGCTGGGCGGTGTTCACCGCCGGCATGGGCGTCGACGCTGACGTGGTCGCCGCCGTCGAGGCGCAGCGCGCCAAAGGCCGCAAGGTCACCGCAGCCCGCTACATCCGAATCGGCGTGCGCGAGATGATCGGCAACGCCCGCCGCGAACCGAAGCTGACACTGCACCTGCCAGGCCGGGAACCGGTGGAGGGTGTGCACTTCGCCTTCGTGTCCAACTCGAGTCCCTGGACCTATGCGAACGCCCGGCCGATCTTCACCAACCCCGAAACGACGTTCGAGGGCGGCCTGGGCCTGTTCGCGATCACCAGCATGAACGTGCTGGCCAACCTGCGGGTGGTGCGGCAGATGTGGTCGAAGAACCCCAAGATCTCCGCGAAGCACCTGATCCGCGACGACGACCTGCCCTGGGTGCGAATCACCGCCGCCGAACCGATCGCCTGCCAGGTGGACGGGGATTTTCTCGGGATGCGCACCGATATGACGTTCACGTCGGCGCCCGACGCCCTGCCGGTGGTCGCGCCCCCGGCCGGCTGATGGCCAACCGCCCGGACCAGGGACGATTTTGGCCGACCAGCATTTTGAGTACAGTTATCGCTGAGGCTAGTACACCGGCCCGACCGGGTTTGAACCGGATGTCGAGTGACATTGCCCACGCTTCGGTGAACTTCTATTGACTTCTGCTGGGCCTGTGAAAACATCGTTGGTAACAGTGCGACAACAATTCGTGTGTGCACAGGTGTAACCCTCGGTTGGCGGGGAATAACCCCTGCTTCCTGGTGCGCGCACGCAGTCAGTTAAAGGAGTAGCGGAAATGGATTGGCGTCATAAGGCGGTCTGTCGGGACGAAGATCCGGAACTGTTCTTCCCCGTCGGGAACAGCGGCCCGGCCTTGGCACAGATCGCCGACGCGAAGCTCGTCTGCAATCGCTGCCCGGTGGTCACCGAGTGCCTGACCTGGGCACTGGACTCCGGACAGGATGCCGGTGTGTGGGGCGGCATGAGCGAGGACGAGCGCCGCGCCCTCAAGCGCCGCAACGCCCGCACCCGGGCCCGCTCCAGCGTCTAGTCACTGGATTGACTGCGGCCCCGGCGAATCCGCCGGGGCCGCAGTCATTTCCGCCGTGTTGTGGCGCGGTCACCCGACGCCGCCCTCTTATTGAACGGGCGTGCGGCCGGAACGCCGGCCGATCGGCACCCGCAGGACCGCGTCGGTGCCGCCTCCGTCGGCGTGGCGTATCTCCAGCGCGCCGTCGAGTTCGGCCGACACCAGGGTGCGCACGATCTGCAGCCCCAGTCGGTCGGATGCCTCCAGGTTGAAGCCGTCCGGAAGTCCGATCCCGTCGTCGTGGACGACGATGTCCAGCGAGCGCGCCGAACGATCGGCCCGGATCACCACCCGGCCCCGTTTGTCGCCCGCGTCGAAGGCGTGTTCAATCGCGTTCTGCACCAGTTCGGTGACCACCATGACCAGCGCCATCGCGCGGTCTGCGTCGAGCACACCCATACTGCCCTCCCGGTTGATCCGGATCGGGGTATCCACCCGGGCTACGTCGTTCATGATCGGCAGGATGCGGTCGACGACCTCGTCGAGGTTCACCTCCTCGTCGACCGACATCGACAGCGCCTCGTGGACCTGGGCGATCGCGGCCACCCGCCGCACCGACTCCATGAGCGCCTCACGGCCCTCGGCGTTGATCGTCCGGCGGGCCTGCAACCGCAGCAGTGCGGCCACGGTCTGCAGGTTGTTCTTGACCCGGTGATGGATCTCCCGGATGGTGGCGTCCTTGCTCAGCAGAGCCCGGTCCCGGCGCTTGACCTCGGTGACGTCGCGGATCAGCACCGCTGCACCGGCCGGGGCGCCGGGCAAGCCCAGCGGAAGGGTGCGCAGCAGTACCGCCGCACCGCCGGCGTCGATCTCCAACCGCATCCCCGACTCCCCCGCCAGCGACGCGCCGACGTGCGTGGCAAGTTCGTGCGCCTCGAACGGATCGGAGATCAGCGGCCGGGTGATGTCGACAAGGTTGTGGCCCTCCAACTCGGCCGTGAGCCCCATCCGGTGATAGGCCGACAGGGCGTTGGGGCTGGCGTAGGTGACCGTACCGTTGACGTCGAGGCGGATGAACCCGTCGCCGACGCGTGGGCTCGACCGGGACAGCGCCAAGTCCGCGACGTTGGGAAAACTGCCCTCCGACACCATCTCCAGCAGCCGCCCGGCGCAGTCCAGATAGGCCTTCTCCAGCGGCGAGGAGGTACGCCGGCCGTCGACCGCGGTCTGATGGGTGAGCATCGCGACCACCTCACCGCGGTAGCGCACCGGGACGGCGCCCCCCAGCGATGCAACGTCCGCGACGACGGTGCCGACGGCGTCGGAGACCAGGAGCGTGGAGGCCGTGTTGGGGCGGCACTGCGAGACGCAGACCAGGGCACCGTCGTCGCGGCTGACCCACATGAGGAAGTCCCCGAACGACATGTCGGCCAGCAATTGCCACTCACCCACGACCGCGTGAAGGTGATCGACAGCACCGCCAGGCAGGACGGTGTGCTCGGCAAGCAGTTCACCGAGGGTGGACATGCGGGTTAGCGCGAGCCGACGATGCCGCCGAGAAACGAGGCGGAGGAGGAGCGAGCCATCAGATTCAGAATGACGATCTAGTCGATGACGGCGATGAGGTGACCGGCCTGGATGACGTCGCCGACGACGACGTTGACCTCCGAGACGGTCCCAGCCACCTCGGCCAGCACCGGGATCTCCATCTTCATCGACTCCAGCAGCACCAACGTGTCGCCAGCGCTGATCTGGTCACCCTTGCTGACCACGACTTCCAAGACACTGGCCACAATCTCGGCGCGCACATCCTCGGCCATGTCCCTATCGAACCACATGGGCGGATTCGAGGAGTTGATAGCGGGCGTGAGACACTGGTGTCAGTTCATGTTGCGGGGGAAAAGCACGACACGAAAGGAAGACCGATGGCGAAGCGTGGGCGCAAGAAGCGCGACCGGAAGCACAGCAAGGCCAACCACGGCAGACGGCCCAACGCCTGATTTAACGCCGCGAGCTGATGCAAAGTCGCACGTTTCCGCCCGGAAGCGTGCGATTTCGCGTCTGCTCGGCGATGGATTGACCTAGATCTGCCGCCGGATGATCGTCGTCCGGCTGATCTGCACCCGCACCCGCTCGACAAGATACGACGGGGCCTTGTCCCCGCTGCACTTGGTGGCGATGAGTCTCTTGATCCGCTCCTCCACGCCGTAGTGCCGCAGGCAGGCCGGGCACTGGTCGAGGTGCTGGCGCAACTCGTCGCGGGTCGTGTCGTTGACCTCACCGTCGAGCAGGGCCCACACCTGACGGATCACGATTGAGCAGTCGTTGTGCCCGTCGGGATCGGTCATGACGACACCTCCTCGGCCGAAGCGTGCTGATCGCCGCGGAGGAACCCGCGATCCCTGGCCACGCCGGCGAGCAGTTCGCGCAGTTGGCGCCGGCCTCGATGCAGGCGGGACATCACTGTCCCGATGGGGGTATCCATGACCTCGGCGATCTCCTTATAAGGCAGGCCCTCGACGTCCGCTAGGTACACCGCGAGCCGGAACTCTTCTGGTAACGCCTGGAGCGCCTCTTTGATTTCACTGTCCGGAAGGTTTTCCAGCGCCTCGACCTCCGCCGAGCGCAATCCGGTCGAGGTGTGCTCGGCGTTAGCGGCCAGCTGCCAGTCGGTGATCTCGTCGGTCGGGTACTCCGCGGGCTGTCGTTGCTTCTTGCGGTAGGAGTTGATGTAGGTGTTGGTCAGGATTCGGTAGAGCCACGCCTTGAGGTTGGTGCCCTCCCGGAACGACCGGAACCCCGAATACGCCTTGACCATGGTCTCCTGCACCAGATCCTCGGCGTCGGCCGGATTGCGAGTCATCCGCAGCGCACCGCCGTAGAGCTGGTCCATCAGCGGGATCGCGTCACGTTCGAACCGTGCGGTCAGCTCGGCGTCGTTCTCCTCGCGGGCGGCGTCAGAACCGTCCGGGTCCGCATCCCTGGGGTGCTCGTCTGTTTCGGTCATTGGCGTTGATCCTAGTCCGACCAGATTCGGGTGCCCTGGATCAAGTTTGGAGCGGCAGGCCGCGGTTCAGCAGGTACGTCGTAAGACGGGCGATCACAGAGGTGGGCGTCGGGTAACAAGGTAGAAGTAGATTGCATCAGTGGAATCACGATTGGTGATGTCTTCACCGCCAATCGTGATAACGCGTTCCAGCACCAGACCCGCCGCCGCGACTTCTCGCTTCGCTCTTTCCAGCGTGGTGAAGTGCAGGATGAGGCGCCACCCAGCGCCTGGCGCGGGCAGGCTGGCCCACCCGTCTCCACTCTTACTCATCTTCAGCTGGCGGCGGCGATTCACGATGTTCAGCGGGAACAGAACAATGGATCGAAAGGCGCGGAAGGCCCACACCACAAGACCCTCCGTGCCTTTCTCAGTAGGGCGCGGCGGTGGGGTCCAAGGCATCCGCTCTCGGTGCGAACTCTCCAAGTTCAGCGTCGAGTACACGACATACCCACCAGGAGCGGCCACCCGGGTCATCTCGGCAAGCGCGACATGCCGCGAATCATGGTCGATGGAGTCGAGACCGTTGTACGAAAAGAAAACCAGGGTCTGGGACCCCTCATCGAAATCCCGCAGATCAAGCACATTCCCGACCCGCAGGTCATTCCCGGGCATAGCCAATCTAGCTTGCTCGATCATCACGGGCACGTAGTCGATACCGACGTAGTCGTCGGTGAGCAGTCGCAGCAGTGCCGTGGTACGGCCCGTCCCCACCCCGATATCGAGCACCGGCTTTCCCCGAACATCTGAAGCTACCGAAAGCAGGGTCCGCATCTCGCCTGGGTCGTTCCAGCCCTGGAAAGCGTCGTAGTCCTGGACGAACCTGTCCGAGGCAAAGATGTCGGCGTTAGTACGCTCGATGCCACGGGAAGACTCCTCCACCTACCAGCCTCCTGACGTGATTTCCTGAACCGAAACAGCCCATCACGCGGCTTGAGTCGTTTGCACCGAATGGCGAGCCGCGACGCGCGGCGAGTTTATCCCGTAACCGCCCCGGCCCGCCAAGAACCGCCCTTCCGCCGGTAATTCTGGGGTGTACTCGAAAGTTGCGTCTGCTCGCATCCGGTGACTAGTGCAAACTGAGCGCTGATGCAGACCTGCAGAATCGAGACGGTGACTGACCGCGGCGACTGGGAAGCGTTGTTCTCCCGCGTCGAGAACCCTCACCTGCCCCAGTCATGGGCATACGGTGACGCCGTACACGCATCGACGAACTGGCAGTTGCGGCATCGTGCGCTCGACGTGGGAGGTTGGCGGCCACGACGGTTGGTCTTCGAACGCCACGGTGCGCCAGTCGCTATCTGCCAATTGGTCGAGAAGCCGTTGGCGGGCCTCCGCTGGGCTGCACTGGCCGACCGTGGCCCGCTCTTTCTGGATTCTGAGCCCAGCGAGGAGGTGCTACGCGACGTCTTTTCGACGCTGAGGAAAGCAAGAAGGTATTTCGGCCTTGTTCTGATCTTGGCGCCCGCGCTTCTGGACGAACCGCGGAGCGACAGACTTCTCAGGGAGGTGGGTTTCCTGCCGCGCAAAATACTCGGTTACAGCTCCTTCAGCGTCGACCTACGCTTGAGCGAGGAAGACATGTTCAACAAGCTCACGTCCAGATGGCGTCGCCAACTCAGGACAGGCATGCGGACGGGTGCCTCGGTCACATTTTCCTCGTCACCGGAAGATGCGGAATGGATGATCGACCGCCACATTCAGAACATGAAGGAGAAAGGCTTCAGCACCCCAGAGCCGCCCCTTGTGCGGGCACTGTACGCCGCTCGTCCGGACGATTTCCTGGTCGGGCGAGCGGTGCTCGACGGCGAATGTCTCGCGGGGCTTGCCGCGGTCAAGTTCGGTCTGGGATCCGACTACTTCATCGGTTGGGTCTCGGAGTCGGGCCGGAAGACGAACGTCAACAGCCTCCTGTTCTGGGAAACCGCTCTTGAGTTGCGGCGCCGAGGGTGCCACTTATTCGATCTCGGTGGAATGCGCGCGGGCGCAACCGAACCCTTCAAGAAGGGTATGGGCGGCGAAAGCTACAGGACCATCCACAACTGGCTCGCTTTCTAGCTTGACCGGCCCGGCGACCGCGGCGGGCGGATCAACGGGCGCGTGTTCATCCCGTTGTTGTCCCACCTGCCGGGACAGACCAACTCGGATGGCGCACTGCGCCAGACGGTTTCGGAGGTCCTCGTCGCCTTCTCGCTGAGGTCGTCGACTCCGCGGCCGGAGGCCTAGCCCGATGAAATAGGCTCAGCCGCATGGCAACCAGCACCTCCGGGTTCTCCGGCAAAACCATGTTCATCTCCGGCGCGAGCCGCGGTATCGGCCTGGCGATCGCCAAGCGAGTGGCCGCCGACGGCGCCAACATCGCCCTGGTGGCCAAAACCACAGAGCCGCACCCGAAACTGCCGGGCACCATCTACACCGCGGCGGCGGAGATCGAGGAAGCCGGCGGGCAGGCCCTGCCGATCGTCGGCGACGTGCGCGACGGCGACTCGGTGGCCGCCGCCGTCGCCAAGGCCATCGAGCAGTTCGGCGCCATCGACATCTGCGTCAACAACGCCAGCGCGATCAATCTCGGCTCCATCGAGGACGTGCCGTTGAAGCGCTTCGACCTGATGAACGGCATCCAGGTACGCGGCACCTACGCGGTGTCTCAGGCGTGCATCCCGCACATGAAGGGCCGGGAGAACCCGCACATCCTCACCCTGTCCCCACCGATCCGGATGGAGCCCAAGTGGCTGCGTCCAACGCCGTACATGATGGCCAAGTACGGAATGACGTTGTGCGCCTTGGGTATCGCCGAGGAGATGCGACAGCACGGCATCGCCTCGAACACCCTGTGGCCGCGCACGCCGATCGCCACCGCCGCGGTGCAGAACCTGCTCGGCGGCGACGAGATGATGAAGCGCTCGCGCAAGCCCGAGGTGTACGCCGACGCCGCCTACGCGGTGCTGAGCCGTCCGGTCGACTTCACCGGCAACACACTGCTGTGCGAGGACGTGCTGCTGGACAGCGGCGTCACCGACCTGTCGGTGTACGACTGTGTGCCCGGCTTCGAGCTGGGAGTGGACTTCTGGGTGGACAGCCCGAACCCGCCGGGTTACCGCAACCCCTGAGCGCTCAGCGCTTGATGCCGAACCGGCGCAGGCCGCGCGCCGCGAAGGCCCGCATCGCCGCCACCGCGAACTGAGCCTGCTTCTTCGGCGCCGAGTACCAGAGCATCTCGGACTTCTGCGTGGGCAGCCGCGGCGCGGAGATCGCCTGCTGACGGCAGAACTTCGTCACCCCGTAAGCGCCGCCGGCGCGGGCGCCCACACCGGATTCCTTCCACCCGCCCATCGGTACCCCGAAGACGAACACGTTGGACAGCGCATCGTTGACGTTGACCGCGCCACACTCCAGGCGGCGCGCGACCCGCTGACCGCGCGCGGTGTCACCGGTCCAGACCGTCGCCGACAACCCGAAGACGGAGTCGTTGGCCAACCGGATGGCCTCTTCCTCGTCGGCCACCTTGATCACCGGCAGCGTGGGCCCGAAGGTCTCCTCGGTGATGCAGGTCATGTCGTGGGTGACGTCGGTGAGCACGGTGGGTTCGAAGAAGGTGCCCTTGCCGGTGGGTTTGCCGCCGGTGAGCACCTTGGCGCCGGCCGCGACGGCATCGTTCACGTGCTTCTGGACGATCCCGACCTGCGCGTCGGTCGCCATCGCACCGAGGTCATAGGTGAAGCTGGCGTCGGTCTCGCTGCCCTGCTGCAGCCTCTTGACGTTGGCCGCGAGCTTGGCGACGAATTCGTCGTAGACCGGCGCCTCCACATAGACGCGTTCGATGGACACGCACACCTGGCCGGAGTTGAAGAAGCCGCCCCAGGTGATGCCGTTGGCGGCGCGGTCGAGGTCGGCGTCGGCCAGCACGATGGCCGGGTCCTTGCCGCCGAGTTCGAGACTGACCGGGATCAGCCGCTCGGCGCAGGCCACCGCGACCTTCTTGCCGGTGGCCGTCGAACCGGTGAACTGGATCATGTCGCAGACCGCGGGCAACGCCGCACCGGTGGGGCCGTAGCCGGTGGTGATTTCCAGCACCGGAGGAGCGCCGACCTCCTTCCAGCCGCGGACGAACTCCACCGCCGACAGCGGGGTGACCTCGGAGGGCTTGAGGAGCACGGCGCAGCCCGCCGCCAGCGCCGGCGGGACGTCCAGGCCGGGCATGGCGAACGGGAAGTTCCATGGCGTGATCACGCCGACCAGTGGATGCGGCCGGTAGACGACGGTGAATTTCTTGACCTTGTAGAGCGGGCTGTGCGGCGAGACGGTCTTGTCGGCCATGAACTCCTCGGCATGACCGGCCCAGTAACTGATCATGTCGGCGACGGCGACGGCCTCGATATGGGCGTCAGCGCGGGATTTGCCGGTCTCCGACATCAGCACCTGGGTGATGTGGTCGGCGTTGTCGAGGATCCACTCCTGCCACTTGTGCAGCCACTTCTTGCGGCCGCGGGGGCCGATGGCCTCCCACTCGGGCTGGAACAGGCGCAGTTCGCGGGCTTTGGCGGCAACGGTTTCGGCGTCGTCGATGGGGACCGATCCGACCACCCGGCCATCGGCGGGGTTGTGAATGGCGATGGTGTCTGCCTTGGGCTCAACTGCGGTCATCGACGGTTCCTCCCGGATATGGCTTTTCAGCGATGCTATCCCTCCCGCCGTCGCTAGAACAGGCCAACCGGTTGGTTGCCGCAGTCCGGCGACTCAATGAGTTCGGGCCCGTTGTTAGCGACGTTGTTCACCAGAGTCGACACTTCACGCATCGCCAGGGCGGCCACATCGGGAGTTGCGGCGAGCAGGTCAGCCGGGGCGGGGGCGTCGGGGTCCAGCCAACGATCCCAATCGGCCTGGGCGAACGACAGCGGCATCCGGTCGTGGACGTCCGCGAACTCCCCCACCGCATCGGTGGTGATGACGGTGCAGGTGAGCAGCGCCCCGGATGCCCCTTCGGGCCGCCACGCCGACCACAGTCCGGCCACCATCAGCGGTGCACCGTCGGGCCGGTAGAAGCAATACGGGGTCTTGCGGCCCCGTTTGGGATTGTCTGGATTGGGCTTCCATTCGTAGTAGCCGTCCATCGGGATCAGGCAGCGCTTGTGCCTGGCGGCGGTCCGGTAGGCCGGCGAGGTGGTGACGGTCTCGGCGCGGGCGTTGATCAGCTGCGGACCCTTGGCCTGCGGCGCCCCGTCTGGACCGGCCTTGGCCCACGGCGGCAGCAGGCCCCAGCGCATCAGCCGGATGCGTCGGGTCGCGCCCGGCGGGCAGGAGCGAAGCGACTCGGGGATAGGCGCCGGCGGGCAGGAGCGAAGCGACTCGGGATTGGGGTTGTCGTCGGGCTTGTCACGGCGGGCGACGACGACCGCGATGTCGGTGGTGGGGGCGACGTTGTAGTTCGGCGGCCGGATCCCCGCCGGCCCCGTCTCATCGACCGCGTCGATCTGCACCGCCAGCCGGGCCGGATCCGTGGTGACCGCGAAGCGTCCGCACATCTCTCCATGGTGCCCGCCCGGCGGCTGGCACGTCTCCATGGTGCCCGCCCGGCGGCTGGCACGTCTCCATGGTGCCCGCCCGGCGGC
>CAZVST010000004.1:0-26365 GCA_964629725.1 uncultured Mycobacterium sp. | reverse complement strand
TGGCACGTCTCCACCTCCCCGACACGACGACAGGGCAGGATGTAGGACCGTGAGCACCGAGTTGTGGGCCGCCCCGCAGGCGCCGTCGCCGATCGAGGCACGCGTGACGATTCCGGGGTCGAAGTCCATGACCAACCGGGCGCTGATCCTGGCGGCGCTAGCGGCGGCACAGGGCGGCGGTGCGTCCCGGATCGACGGCGCGCTGCGCAGCCGCGACACCAACCTGATGATCGGCGCCCTACGAACCCTCGGATTCGACATCGCCGGCGACGGCGCCGATCTCACGGTCGGCGGCGGCCTGGCGCCCGGCGGCTCGACGGGCAGGAGCGCAGCGACTCGGGGAATGGATCAAGCAGCGGGCGGGAGCGCAGCGACTCGGGGATTGGATCAAGCAGCGAGCCGGATCGACTGCGGGCTGGCCGGCACGGTGCTGCGGTTCGTGCCGCCCCTGGCAGCTCTGGGCACCACCTCGGTCGTCTTCGACGGCGACGAGCAGGCCCGCGCCCGCCCGATCACTCCCCTGCTCGACGGGCTCCGCGGCCTCGGGGTGGAGATCGACGCCAGTCCCGAAACGGGCGGCCTGCCGTTCACGGTGCACGGCCGCGGCGCGGCGGCCGGCGGACCGGTGCGCATCGACGCCTCGGCGTCCTCGCAGTTCGTGTCCGGACTGCTGTTGTGCGGCGCGGCATTCCGCGACGGGCTGACCGTCATCCACACCGGGACGACCGTGCCGTCAGCCCCGCACATCGCGATGACGGCGGCGATGCTCGCCGAAGCGGGCGTCGACGTCGACACCACCGTCCCGAATCAGTGGCGCGTGGACGCCGGGACGGTGCGCCCGCACGACTGGGCCATCGAACCCGACCTGTCCAATGCGCTGCCGTTCGCGGCGGCGGCCACCGTAACCGGCGGCACGGTGCGCATCGACGCCTGGCCGACGCTGAGCGTCCAGCCGGCCCCGATCATCCTGTCCATCTTGCGGCAGCTGGGATGCACTGTGGTGCATGAAGATTCGGGTCTGGCCGTCACGGGCCCGGAGAGCTTCGGCGGGTTCGACATGGACCTCGGCGAGGTCGGCGAACTCGCCCCGTCGGTCGCCGCGCTGGCCGCCCTGGCACGGCTCGGGTCGGTGTCCCGGCTCACCGGTATCGCCCACCTGCGCGGCCACGAGACCGACCGGCTGGCGGCGTTGCGCACCGAGATCAACGCGCTCGGCGGCGACTGCGAGGAGACCCCCGACGGCCTGGTGATCACCGCGGCCCCCCTGCACGGAGGCGTCTGGCACTCCTACGCCGACCACCGGATGGCCACCGCCGGCGCCATCATCGGACTGCGGGTGGCCGGAGTGCAGGTGGAGGACATCGCTACCACCGCCAAGACGCTGCCGGACTTCCCCGGCTTGTGGACCGGCATGCTGGCGGCCCGCGATTGAACGTCCGTCGCCGGCGGGACTACGACGAGTCCGACGTCCACGTCCGCTCAGGACGCGGTTCGCGGCCGCGGACCAAGACCCGCCCCGAACACGCCGACGCCGAACCGGCGATGGTAGTGACGGTGGACCGGGGACGGTGGGGCTGCGTGCTCGACGGCGACCCGACCCGCCCGGTGACCGCGATGCGGGCCCGCGAACTCGGGCGCACCCCGATCGTGGTCGGCGACGAGGTGGACGTGGTGGGCGATCTGTCCGGCCGGCCCGACAGCCTGGCCCGGATCGTGCGGCGTTCGGATCGCCGCACGGTGTTGCGGCGCACCGCCGATGACACCGACCCGACCGAGCGGGTGGTGGTGGCCAACGCCGACCAGATGATGGTGGTGGTGGCACTGGCTGACCCGCCGCCGCGCACCGGTCTGGTGGACCGCTCGCTGATCGCCGCCTTCACCGGCGGCGTGCGGCCGATCTTGTGCCTGACCAAGACCGACCTCGCGCCAGCGGCGCCGTTCGCCGAACAGTTCGCCGACCTGGACCTCACCGTGGTGACCGCCGGCCGCGACGAGCCGTTGCAGCCGGTCGTCGACCTACTCGACGGTCACGTCACCGTCCTGTTGGGGCACTCCGGCGTCGGCAAGTCCACGTTGGTGAATCGGCTTGTGCCCGAAGCACATCGGGCGATCGGGACGGTGTCCGGCGTCGGTAAGGGCCGGCACACCTCGACCCAGTCGTTGGCCCTTCCGCTACCCGGCGGCGGCTGGGTGATCGACACCCCCGGGATTCGCTCGTTCGGCCTGGCCCACATCCAGCCCGACGACGTAATGCTGGCGTTCTCCGATCTGGGGGATGTGGTGGCCGACTGCCCCCGCGGCTGCGGGCACCGCGGGGCGCCGGCCGACCCGGAATGCGCCCTCGACCACCTCACCGGGGCGCCGGCGAGGCGGGTGGCAGCCGCCCGGCGCCTGCTGGGTGTGCTCGACGAGGCCAGCGGATACTAGACAGGCAGTCCAACCAAGGAGCGCGCATGACAAGCACCGTTGGGAACGTCCCGCTGATCACCCTCAACGACGGCAACCGGATCCCCCAGCTGGGGTTCGGGGTGTTCAAGGTGCCGCCGGAGGAGACCGCGGCCGCGGTCCGCGATGCGATGGCGGTCGGCTACCGCCACATCGACACCGCGCAGATGTACGGCAACGAGAGGGGCGTGGGCGAGGGTATCCGCGACGCCGGCCTCGACCGTGCGCAGGTGTTCATCACCAGCAAGCTCAACAACGGTTTCCATCGGCCCGACGACTCCCGTCGCGCCTTCGACGACACCCTCCGGGAACTGGGCACCGACTACGTCGACCTGTTCCTGATCCACTGGCCGCTGCCCACCCTGTACGACGGCGATTTCGTCTCGACGTGGAAAGCCTTGGAGGAGTTCAAGGCCGACGGCCGCGCCCGCAGCATCGGTGTCTCGAACTTCCAGATCCACCACCTTCAGGAACTGGCCCGGGAGACCTCCGTCACCCCGGCGGTGAACCAGATCGAGGTGCACCCCTACTTCACCAACGACGAGGTGCGTGCCTACGGCGTGGAGCACGACATCGCCACCCAAGGATGGTCGCCGATCGCCTGCGGCAAGGTCCTCGGCGATCCGGTGGTGGTCCGCATCGCCAAGGCCTACGGCGTGCACCCGGCGCAGGTGGTACTGCGCTGGCACATTCAGCGCGGCGACATCGTCTTCCCGAAATCCAGCCACCCCCAACGGATGAAGGACAATTTCGAGATTTTCGACTTCGACTTGGGTGACGAGGAGATCGAGGCGCTGGCGGCGCTGGACAAGGGCGAGCCGGGCCGGATGGGCCCCAATCCCGACACGTTCGCCTATATCCCGGACTAGAGCCCGGGCTGCCTATAGCCCGGGCTGGGCCGACTCCCGGCGCTCGCTGCGGCGCCCCGCCGGCAAGGGAGGGTTGTGTGCGGTGACGATGACGACAAGCTGTACGAGGCCGAGGAGCATGACCGGCCAGGCGACTGCAACGACGGCAACGGTTGCCGCGCGGCGCCCAGCGTCCGCGGGCTGCGGGCTCACGGTGCTAATCACGACGAACCAGACCAGTCCGACGAAGAGGGCGATCTGCAGGTACACGACGATCCAGGACATTCACGACTCCGGTCTCGCCGCCTCGGGCCGGCGCATGCTGCGGCCGATTACACGGCTGCCTGATCTGCCGCCGCTGTAAATAAATCTGGGGAGCTAAACGGGATCCAGACCTTCCAGCATCGCTGAGGCCTGATTCAAGGCTGCCCGCCGCCTCCGGCGCACCGCCGCCAGCGCGGTCTTCAATCCGCGGGGACGCTCCGCGATCGGCAGCGCGTCGAACATGCGCTCGCTGCGGGTCTCCGGCGCGTCGTCGGCGGTGGCGCGCAAAAAACGGTCCGGCAGCGACAGTTTCGCAATGGTCCGCCAGGTCTTGGCGTACTGCACAGGCATCGGGCCGCTGGTGTAGGGCAGGTCGTACTTCTGACACAGTGTGCGCACCCGCACCGAGATCTCCGCGAGCCGGCGGCTGGGCAGGTCCGGATAGAGGTGGTGCTCGATCTGGTAGGACAGGTTCCCGGTCATGAACGCCAGCGCCGGGCCGGCGTCGATGTTGGCGCTGCCCAGCATCTGGCGCAGATACCACTGGCCCGGCCCCTCCCCCGCCATGTCGGTGTTGGAGAACTTCTCGGCTCCGTCGGGGAAGTGGCCGCAGAAGATCACCGCATTGGCCCACAGGTTGCGGACGACGTTGGCCACCAGGTTGGCCTTGAGGGTGGACACGAAGCCCGCACTCCACGGGGAGGCCGCCGTCAGTGCCGGATAGACGGCGTAGTCCTTGGCCAGCTGCCGGCCAGCCTTGGTCGTGAACTCCCGCAGCCGCACGATCGTGTCGGCCCGGGTCTCGGGGTTGCGGATCTTTCGTAACTCCAAGTGCTGCAGGGCAATTCCCCACTCGAAACCGAGAGCCAGGACGGTATTGATAGGAACGTTCAGGAGGTTGCGCGGCTTCCAGCGATCATCGCGGGTGACCCGCAGGACGCCGTAGCCGACGTCGTCGTCCATCCCTAGGACGTTGGTGTACTTGTGGTGGGCCACGTTGTGGGTGATGCGCCAGTGTTTGGCGGCACCGGCCATGTCCCACTCCCAGGTGGATGAGTGGATCTCCGGATCGTTCATCCAGTCCCACTGACCGTGCAGCACGTTGTGCGCGATCTCCATGTTCTCGATGATCTTGGCCAGCGCCAGCGTGCCTGTCCCGGCCCACCAGGCCACCCGCTTGGACCCGAAGGCCAGCAGCAGCCGCCCGGCGATCTCGCACGCCCGATGGGCGGCGATGGTGCGGCGGATGTAGCGGGCGTCGCGGTCGCCGAGGTCGTCTTCGACGTCGCGGCGGATGTTGTCGAGTTCTGTTGCCAGAGCATCGATATCGGCGTCTGTCAGATGCGCAAAGGCGTCGATGTCGCTGATCGCCATCAGATGTCCACCACACAATCGCCTCGGGGTGCCGTCACGCAGACCTGCACCCGGCTGCCCGGTTCATGCTCGGCGCCGGTGCGCAGGTCGACGACGCGGCCGTCGACCAAGCTCACCACACAGGTGTGGCAGATGCCCATCCGGCAGCCGAACGGCATCCGGACACCGGCCTGCTCGCCGGCGTCGAGCAGGGTCGTCGCCGCATCCGCGGTGCGGGTGATCCCGCTGCGGGCGAACGTGACGGCACCGCCCTCGCCCGGGGCGGCGCCGCGGACGGCGGCGAACCGTTCCAGGTGCAGCCGGTCGCTAATTCCCGCTGCGGTCCAAACCCTTTCGGCGTCAGCCAGCAGACTTTCCGGTCCGCAGGCCCAGGTCTGGCGGTCCTGCCAGTCAGGCACCAGCTGGGCAAGCCGGCTCAGGTCGAGCCGGCCGTCGGTCCGGGTGGCGCGCACCGTGAGCCGATAGCCAGGGTGGCGGCGCTGCAGCGCATGCAGCTCGTCGGCGAACATCACATCCGCGGCGGTGGGCGCGCTGTGCACATGCCGGATATGGGTTGCAATCCCCGTGTCGCTGCGCTCCTGCCCGCCGTTTTTTATCCCCGTGTCGCTGCGCTCCTGCCCGCCGGCGAGCTGGCCTCGCCGCTGCATGGTTCGCAACATGGACATCACCGGGGTGATGCCGGAGCCCGCGGTCAGGAACAGGACCGACGGCGGCGCCGGGTCGGGCATCACGAAGTTGCCCTGCGGGGCGGCCAGCCGGACCACCGTGCCGGGGCGCACCCCGTTGACCAGATGGGTGGACAGGAAGCCCTCCGGCATCGCCTTGACGGTGATGCTGAGAGTTCGGGAGCCGGTGGCCCGCGGCGGGGAGGTCAGCGAATAGGAGCGCCAACGCCAGCGACCGTCGACCAGCAGCCCGATGCCGATGTACTGGCCGGGCTGGTGGTCGGCGGTGAAACCCCAGCCCGGCTTGATCACGAGGGTGGCCGAGTCGGCGGTCTCGGGGCGGACCTCAACGATCCGGCCGCGCAACTCGCGAGCCGACCACAGCGGGTTGATCAGCTTGAGGTAGTCGTCGGGCAGCAGCGGCGTGGTGACCGGGCGGATCAGAGCTCGTACCGCAGCGCCCAGCCTGACCTGGGTCGTCACGCAAACTACGGTACCGCAGCCCCGTCTCGATTGCCGGGCTCCTCATCGCGGCTCGTTCGTCGCCGCTTGATCGTCACCCGATCGTCTCGATTGCCGGGCTCCTCATCGCGGCTCCTTCGTCGCCGCTTGATCGTCACCTTCTCGATTGCCGGGCTCCGACTCAGAGCAGGTCGAGCAGGAACGGCAACTCCTGGGTCGCATACCAGGCCAGGTCGTGGTCCTGGGCGTCGCCGACGGTCAGTTCGGCGTCCTCATCACCGAGGTCGGCGTCGTCGATGACGTCGATCGCCGCGCGGACCGCGGGTTCGGCGGCCGGGTTGTCGACGTAGACCGCGGCCACCTGATCCATCCTGATCCGGCCCCGGACCCGGACCACGGCGTCGTCCAGGTCGGGGCGCAGGGTCACGGTCTCGTCCGGGGTGTCGGCGATCACCACGGCCCGGCGAAGCGGCAGACCGCCGGGCGGTTCGCCGGACAGCAGCCGCAGCGACGCCAGGGCCGCCTCACCGATCGCCACCTCGGCCAGTTCCTCGTCGTCGCCTTCGGCGTAGGCCTCGCGCAGGGTGGGGGTGACGGCGAACGCCGTCCCGGCCCGCGGCTGCAGGTATCCGTCGGCGACCAATTCGGACAGCATGGCCAGTGTCGCCGGGATGTAGACCCGCATCACGTCACGCTAGCGCGAGGGCTACAGCGACGACTCACGGTCCCCCTGCAGCAGCGCCCCGGCGAAGTCGGGCACGAAGTTGCTGAGGTTGCGCGGCGGGCGCCGGTAGTTGCCGATCTGCGGCCGCTCCGGGATGACCACCTTCTCCATCTCGACCTCGTAGTACGGAATGCTGGACAGCAGGTGGGAGATCATGTTGAGCCGGGCGTGCTTCTTGATGTGGGACTCCACCTCGAACCACGGGCTGACCGGGATGTCGGTGTGCACCATCATGTCGTCCTTGGCGCGGGAGTAGTCCTCCCAGCGGTAAATGGACTCCATGTCCATCGGGCTGAGCTTCCAGCGCCGCAGCGGGTCGTTGAGCCGCGACTTGAACCGGCGCAACTGCTCGTCCTCGGACACCGAGAACCAGTACTTGCGCAGCATGATTCCGTCGTCGATCAGCATCTGCTCGAAGATCGGGCACTGCCGCAGGAAGAGGGTCTCCTCCTGGGGGGAGCAGAAGCCCATCACCCGCTCGACACCCGCGCGGTTGTACCAGGACCGGTCGAACAGCACGATCTCGCCCTTGGTGGGCAGGTGCTCGATGTAGCGCTGGAAATACCACTGGCCTTTTTCCCGATCGGACGGCGCGGGAAGCGCAGCGATCCTTGCCGTACGGGGGCTGAGGTACTCGGTGATGCGCTTGATGGTGCCACCCTTGCCGGCGGCATCACGACCCTCGAAGAGAATGACGAGTCGAGCGCCGGTGGCCCGCACCCACTCCTGGACTTTCACCAATTCTGTTTGTAGCCGGTACATTTCGGCTTCGTAGACCGCATTGGACACCTTGGGCGCGGAGCTCTTGCCACTCTTCTTGCCGTCTTTTTTCTTGGAGCTGTCCTTTCCCATCGGCGCATCCTACGACGACCGGCCTACTGCGCGCTGTCGATCAGCTGTTCCAACGCCTCGGCGAGCAATTCGGGAAAGACGTCGACGTCGCTCATGGCGTCGCGGTCGGCATTGATGCCGAAGTAGACCATGCCGCAGTAGGAGGTCACCCCGATCGCGAGCACTTGATCGTGCAACAACGGTGGGACGGCATAGGTTTCGAGCAGTTTGGCGCCCGCGATGTACATCTGGTTCTGCGGCCCCGGCACATTGGTGATGAGCAGATTGAACTGGCGCGGCGGGTACTGGGTGGCTACCCGGGTTCCCATGGCGTGCAACGTCGGCGGCGGGAATCCCGAGAGCGTGACGATGGTCCGGGCTTCGACCAGACTGGCACCCGCCGAATGGGTCTCGGTGGCATGCGCGATCTGGGACAGCCGCACCACCGGATTGCTCTCCCCCACCGGAAGATCGATGAGGAACGGCGCCACTTCGCTGATCGCCTGTCCCGGCCCGGAAGCGGTCATATCGGCGTCGGGGTACACCGATGTCGGCGCCATCGCCCGCACGGTCAGGCTGGCGGTCACCGGCTCGCCGCGGGACAGCAGCCAGTTGCGCAGTGCGCCGGCGATGACGCTCAGCACGACGTCGTTGACGTCACAGTCGTAGCGGGCCCGCAGCCGCCGGAAGTCCGCCAGCGGCGCCGACGCCACGGTGAACCGGCGGTGCCGCGACACCGTGGTGTTCAGCGGGCTTGCCGGCGCGCTTCGCCGCAGCATCCGGCGGGCCAGATGCGACGCACGGCGACCCACCTCTCCGACATCGGCGGTGCTGGTGGCGACGTCGACGACCGTCGAGCGCATCGCCTGCAGTTCCTGGCCGGGCCGGGCCAGCCAGTCGGTGACCGCGTCGAAGACCAGCCGGCCGTCGGACGGTTCCCGGGCCGGCAGCCAGATGTCCTCGCCGACCTCGGCCGGCCGGCGGCTGCGGTCGGCGATGACGTGGCCGATCTCACACGCGGTCACCCCGTTGATGAGCGCCTGGTGGGATTTGATGAACAGCGCCAGGCGGTTGCCGTCCAAACCCTCGATCAGGTACATCTCCCACAGCGGCCGCCCGCGATCCAGCGGACGGCCGGCCAGCCGGGACACCAGCTCATGCAGCTGGGCGTCGCTGCCCGGCGACGGCAGCGCCGAGCGGCGAACGTGATAGGTGATGTCGAAGTCGGGGTCGTCGATCCAGACCGGCCGGGCGATGCCCAGGGTCACCTCGCGCACCTTCTGCCGGTAGCGCGGAATCTGCGGCAGCCGGCGCTCGACGGTTTCCAGCAGGGTCTCGTAGCTCAGCCCGCCACGGGGCCGACGCAGGATCGACAGCGAACCCACATACATCGGGGTGGCGGTGTCCTCGCGGTGATAAAACGCCGCGTCCGATGTCGACAGCCGGGTCACCATCGTCGTGGGCTCTTCCCTCTCACGCAGCTACGTTACCCGGTGCCCGAGGCGGCACGGGGAAACTCCGAGGCTGTTTACCCGCTCGCCCGGCGGGCCCGCAGCAAGATGAGCAGTGCGCCGACGGACGTGATCGCCGCGACGCCGCCGGCGATCACCCAGAAGAAACTGTTCTCGCCCTCGGAGGGCGCCGGCGGTTCGGCAACGGGAGGATTGGGGACGGTGAGCGGCTCGGCACCCGGAACCCGGACCACCGCCCGGCCGTTCAGTCCACCCCACCGTCCCGCGCCGAGCCACCCCAGCAGATCGTCGAGTTGTTCCCGCGCCCCGTTGGAGCTGGCAATCAACAGCGAGCGCTGACCGTCGAACACCGTCTGCAACGATGCGTACCGGACCGCGGGGTCCAGCGTCAGCGACATGGACCGGCCCTGCCGGTCGATTCCCTGGACCGTGAGTTTTCCACCGGCTGTGCTGTAGGGCAGCGTGACGGAGGGGTCGTTCCAGCCGTCGGGGGAAATCAGCACCGCCGAGCCGCCCGAGGCGAGCGTGTCCGCGATCGTGCTGACCTCCGTGGTCAGCGCAACCCCGCTCAATCGCTGCATCCCCACGGCGATCTGGGCGGCACGGACGGTGTCCCCGAACCTGTCCGGACCGATCCCGAACCGGACGATTGGCATGAGAGCCTGCGGGAACGACTGCATACCCTGCGGGACGGGAGGACTGGCGGGCAGGACCGAGATGGTGGACTTGCCGTCGATCCGCAGGGCCACCGGCAGGGAGTCCCCGCAGTGCCCCGGATCACCGGTGCTGCGGATTGCCACGCCGATGTTGACGAATCGCTTGAGCAGCTTGTCCGGAATGGTCACTTTGCGGTCGATGACGCCGTCGGCGGTGGCCACCCAGCGATCGATGACAGTGTCGCCCACGGTGATCATCACCTCACCGCCGAAATCGCGCGCCAGTGGGGTATGGGATCCCGTCAGATGAAGTTGGACGGCAGTGAGGGGGTGGCCGAAGCGGGTTTGGTCCAATTCGATCCCGACCCGCGGCCACAGCGCGCTGTTGGACACGTCGGTGGATCGGGTGACATCGGCCACCGTGGTGGCGTCGCTGAGTAGATCCTCCTCGGGGATGTCGTCGGAAACGGCTGTGGCGCTGGCGGCATACAGCAGTGCGTCGTTGGACAACAGCCGCGCCTGTTCACTGAGTTCCTGGCCCTTCCCGGAGATCACCAGGGACGGGATCCCGGCGCCCTTCAACGAGAGTCCTTTGGGGCCGCCTTCTTTGACGACGATCTGCCGTTCGAGCGGTGGGGCCGGCACATCGAGGGCCGTCTTGCCGTCCGGGAGGCCGACGACCGCGACCGCGGTGCGCTGACCATTGCGCCTGGCAACGGCCGCCGCCACCTGGACCGCCGCGTCGGACTCGAAGGCCGACGGCTTCGCCGGAAGTGCGATGGTGACCTTTTCCAGCACGGACGGTAGGAAATTGGCGACCGATGTGGGGACGGCAACGGCCCCGGTGAAGGTGACGGTTGTACCGACCAGGCGGATCGGCGCGTCGTCGTTCCAGCAGTAGTTGTCGCCCGCGCCCGCGATCGCGCTCATCGCCAGCGTCAGGCTCACCCAGCCACCCGATACCTCAACCCCTTTGAGCGGGATCACGATCCCGCTTTGGTCCTCTTTGGGCAGGTTGATCCGGACGATGGTCCGGCCACTCTGGCTGACCGTGAGGTTGCCGGACTGCAGAATGACCGGCAGTTCGACTTGGGCCCGCATCTCTACCGGCGTCAGGCCTAGTGGCACCGGGAACGTCATTCCCGTCACGGTCGTGTCGTCACGGATGTAGAAAACAGCGCCGTCCGAGCCGCCGAGCTCAGCCAACGTCATGGTGGACTGACCCGACCCCAGGTCGCGGGGCAGAGCCGACGCGACCGGAGAGGCCCAGACCACCATGGCGACCACTCCAGCCAGTGCTGCGATTCGACGCATCTTCACCCTCACAGGATTTTTCGGCCCGCGCCCGTTTCCGGAATTGGACGTTCGTTCAACTTAATGGCTGGAAGCGCATCCAGTCGACCAGCATGGTCGCCGGGAAGGGGGTCGAGTCGTCCGGCGGGCCGGGCCACGTCCCGCCCACCGCGACGTTGAGAAGCACAAACATCGGGTCACTGAGGACCCACGGTGAGCCCGGCAACTGCAATTCCGGTCCGAAGTTCTTCAGCGACACCTCATCGATTCCGATCGTGATGCCGTCGGGCCGGCGCGTCACCCAATAGTTATGGAAGTCTTGGGACAGATCGACAGTCTCGCCCGTGGTGACGGAGTCCGTTCCCGGCACGTGCACCGCCACGTTGAACTGGGTCGGGTCGTTGACGAGTTCGATGATGTCGATCTCGCCACATTCCGGCCACCCGACCTCCTCGGCGTTCGACCCGAGCATCCAGAACGCCGGCCAGATCCCCTGCCCCGCCGGAAGCTTCATCCGGGCGATGATGGTCCCCAGCGAGAAGTTGAGCCGGTCGCGGGTGACCAGTCGGCCCGACGTGTACACGTCGCCGTCCTTGCGGGCCTCGATCACCAGGTGCCCTTCACCGTCGAGCCTGATGTTGTCCGGGGCATCGGTGTAGGTCTCCAGACTGCCTTCTTCCCAACCGTGTTCCGCCGACGGGCCGACGTCGGCGACCCAGTGGTCGGGGTTGGGCGGCGACCCGGCCGGTCCGTCGAATTCCTCCAGGAACGACGTGGTGACGAGCGTGCCGCTTTCCGCGTGTGCGACGTCAGGCACACCGACTGCCAGCGCGAGCACCGCGCTGACCAGCACTGCGGCGCCACGCCCGGCTGGGCCCCGCATCACGGGAGAACTCCGCCGGGGTGCTCCCACACGGGCGCCCGGGCCGGAACATCGACCCGTCCGCGGTAGGCCCGCCAGACCAGCGGGCCACAGACCAGCACCTCCACCCCAACTGCGGCAAGCCAGCCCAGACCCATACCGACCAGGCCACCGTGGTGCGCGCCCAGGGCCGCGCCACCGATCTCACCGGCCCCGAGGACAGCCATGAGTGCGGCTTCGCGGCCCTCGTTGCCCACGACCCGCGCCAGGGTGACGTGGTGATCTTTGATGACGGTGCCCAAGCTCCCCACCGCCAGCAGGATCAGGACGACGTGACCGTTCTGCGCGTACGCTTCGCCGAAGATCCCGAGGATCAGGCCGCCGAACACGAAGATCACGAGGTTCGCCGCGAGACAGATGGCCAGCGCGAACCGCAGCGTGAACCGGAACTCCACGATGAAGGTCCGTGAATCCCGGGCACCGGAGGCGAACAGCGCATTCGCTAAGGCGACTGGCACGAAGAACACGAAACCGGCCAACGACCAACTGGCGTAGAGATAGGCGGCCCGCTCGGAACCCAGGACGGCGTTCGCAACGATCGGGATGGCGAAATACGGCAGCATCATCGACGTGTTCAGGGCATGGTGCCGGGCGGCGTCGAACTGCATGCCGCGCAACACCGCAGCATTGGGCACGACCCGCCGCAACGTCACCCGGTATCGGCGCATCAGCACGACCACAACGGCCGCGATCGAGAGCGCGTTGGCCAGAAACCAGCTGGCGACGATGTCCAGCGAACCGAACCGCGCCAGCGTGAGGGCGAATACGCCTAGTAGCACCAGTTTGGCGACCGATTGAACGATATTGCGGCCCAGTTGAATTCCGCCGCCGTGAGCGGCCAACAGGCATTGGTCGAGCAGGTTGCCGACGGCCTGGGTCGCGACGACACCGACGAACACCACGGTGGCGATGGGGTGGCTGCCGACATCCGGCAGGCCGAGAAGCCTGTCGGGCAGCAGCAGCGCGCACACCAGCGCCACAAGGCTCGCGATTACTCCGCAGACCACGGTGACCGTCGACACCAGGGCGGTGCGGCCCTCCCGCATCATCGGAAGGCGCACCATGACCAGCGTGCCGAAACCGAGCGTGGTCAATGGGGCGAGCAGACCCATGGCGGAGATCGCCGTCGAGGACTCACCGACTTCGGAGGCCGGGAAGGCGCGGGCGGCCACCGCCCAGAACGCGAACCCCAGACCGGCGGTGACCATCGTGGTCGACGCCAGCGAGGCCGCACTGCGCAGCAGGAAGCGCAGCTTGCTCCGGTAGGCGGCGTCATGATCCTCGCCGGCGCCGCCGGGCTGCTCTAGGGCGGACATCCGCCCGCCTTAGCCGCGATGGCATCGGAGTACATCTGCTCGATGCGCTCGGCCAACACGCTGATGGAGAACTGGCGGGACCGTTGCCATCCTGCTGAACCGAAGGCCCGGGCCAGGTCCGCATCGGTCAGGATCCGGTCGAGCGCTCCGGCGAGAGCGGTGGCGTCACCGGGCTCGACCAGCAGACCGGTGTGACCGTCGACCACCAGATCGACGATGCCGCCCGAGGCGGAGGCGACCACCGGACGGCCTGCTGCCATGGCCTCAAGAATCACCGTGGGGCACGCATCGGCAACTACGGAGGGCACCACCACCGCGCGCGCCGCGCGGAACATCGCGACGACTTCCCCGTGCGGCAGCGGTCCCGTCCATTGCGCCCCGGGCGGGAACTGCCAGCCGTCCTCTGCGAGGTCGCGGCCCACCAGCACCAGGGGCGGCGGCGAGTCCAGCAGGCGGTAGGCATCGAGCAGGACCTGCACTCCCTTGTCCGGGAGGAGGTCACCCACGAACAGCAGCGGCGCATCCGGCGCGGTGGGTGCGATCTCGTCGACGACCAACTCGTCGGGAATGAAATTGGCAATCACCCGCGCGTCGATGCGGGCTCCTTGCAGCCAGTGGCCTGCGGGCACCGCGACGGCGTTGGCGACCGCGTTGCTGACTGCTGCCACCTCGGTGAGGCGGCGGGCGCGGCGGCGAGCCGACACGGCGTTGGCAAACAGGGTGACGACGCCGTTGGCCGGTCCGTAATGCGCCGAGGCACAGGGAAGACAGCGCTTCAGGGACGGCCCCGGGCACTGCTGACGGTCGTATTCCATCAGCCGCTTGGTAGCGCAGACGTGGCTGTAGTCGTGCATTGTCATGACCACCGGCACACCGGCCTTGGCGGCAGGCCCCAGCGCACTGTTGACGATCCAATTGTGGGCGTGCACCACCTCGATCCGGCCACGGTCCAACTCATCGGCAATCGCACGACTGACCGCGGGGTCGGGCAGGGGCAGAGCGTGTGGCCGGGATGGGTCGCTGTAGAGAACCGGGAGCCGGGAGGCCGCGGTGCGGACGCGGACTACACGGATACCGTCCACCACACTGGTGCCGGCCGGATCCTCGGCGGTCGCGAAGCCCATCAGCGTCACATCATGGGACCTGGCCGCCAGCGCGCGAGCCAGGTTCCAGACGTGGCGCTCCTCGCCGCCGGCAACGGGCGGCAGGAACTGGGCCAGCAACAGAATCCTCACCGTGCGACCTCCTCATAGAGATTCTGAAGGTGACGGGCGCAATCGTCCCAGGTGGGTATCTGCGGCGGCGCGGTCCGCGGCATCCTGGCGATTGTCATGACGGCCGCGGCGATCTGCTCCGAGGAGGCGTCGACCGGAATCAAGGTAGCCAGGCCGGCCTCGCCGAGTTCGGTGAGGCCTGAAGTGTCGGCGACCAGCGCCGGGGTTCCGGTCCCAACCCCTTCCATCACCGCGACCGGGTGGGCTTCATAGTCGCTGAGCAGGCACATCACGGCCGCTTCGGACACCACCTTGCCGAGCCCTCCCCGCTCCTCCGGACCGAAGCTGCGGATGACGACGTGGTCGGCGATGCCGAGTTCGGCCGCCATTTCCCGCAGCCGCGCCTCGTACGGGCCGGTCCCGATCAGGGCCAGCGTGGCCTGCGGAGCCTCGCGCAGGATCAGCGGCATGGCCTGCAGGACGCGGTGATGGCCCTTGTACTCCTCCAGGCGACCAACGGAGACCAGCAGGGGGTTTCCCTCGATTCCCGGAGCGGACGGGTCGATCGGCAGTGGTTGGGATCCGTTGCGGATCAGCCTGATGGACGCGGGCGGGACGCCGAGGATTTGGGCGAACTTCCGGCGCTCGAATTCGCAGACGGCGACGAGCGCATCCGCCGAACGCAGCAGCGGCGCCAGGACCTTGAACTGCAAGGGGCGCATGGACTCTCGAAGCTCGGAGGAGTTTCCTCCGGTGTGGAAGGTCAGGACGGACGAGGTGTGCGTCCGCCGGGCCGCCGCCAGCGCGGCGGGGGGCACCAGGGTGTGGACGCCTTGCATGTGAATCACGTCGTAGCGGCCGCGGGCACCGAGCAGGTGACGGATGAGCCCCGGGGAGAAGTAGTAGTCGCGGGAGCGCGGGTACGCCGGCCAGCGCACGACCCGGTAGCCCGAGACGGTTTCAGAGCGGGGCAGTTCGCCGGTGGTGTCGGTGGTCAGCACGCTCACCTCCACCCCTGAGGCGGCCAGCCGCCGGGCGACCTCGTGGACGTGGGTCTCGATACCGCCCATGAACGGCAACGCCCGGGCGGCGACCATGCCGACGCGAAGTGTCATTGTTGTCCCTTCGATGCTTAGCGAGTGCCGCCCGTGCTCGAAACATGAACGGCGGCAGGGTCTTCGAGTATTTGTCGAACGTTGATGATGTCATCGGTGGCGGCATCACGAGCCGCGACGCCGAGGATGACGACCAGCGGCAGGGCCGTGAGCCCCGCCGCCTGCCATGCGGCCGGCGGTACCCGGGCCAGACCGCGGTGCGCCGCAGCGACGACCGCGCGGTAGTGGGTCAGGACGATCACCGCGCCGACGGACAGGAATGTCAACGGCGTGAGCCAGACTCCGGTCAGCAGGAGCAGGACCGATATCAGACACGCCGCCGCCAGCGCGATGGCCGCGGTCAGTGCCGGACCCCAGGCGCGCCGCGCCCGTCGCCAGGTGGAGCGAATCGTGGGCGCCAGTCGGCTTCGCATCACGGCGGCGAGAAGGAGCCCGATCAGCAGACCGACGGCGAGTTGCGTGGTGACGCGCACCTTCGGGGTCGGCTGGAACCACCCGCTGCGCACCGACGGGATCCCCAGCGGCTTCAGGTCGTAGATCGACACGGGCCCGTGCCGATAGACCAGTTCGATGCCGGGCACCTTCTCGAATTTGTTCAGTTGACGGGCGGTGTACTGCTGGCCTTCGCCCGTCTCCCCGCTGTAGAAATACGAGCCGAAATGCGGCTTCTCGTCGGCGAGCCGAAGGTCGACGTACAGATACCGGAGCCGCATCGAGGCAGCCATATCGGTTTGTCCGGTTCCCCAGTTCTTCGCCACGTACAGCGCGGGCGCGTCGACTCCGTCGGGGCCCTGCATCACCGGCCATAACTCGGACCGCGAGGACAGCAGCGCCGAACCGACCCGATCGGCCGCGATCCGACTGCCGGCCGGCAGATTCTCGTCCGCCCACGAGGCAGCCGCCAGCAGCTCGGCGTCTATCGAGCGCGGGTCGGCCCCAACCATATAAGGGCCGGGCAACCGTACCCAGTTCGGTCCACTGCCCAGCGCGTAGCCACCGAGGAAGGCCGCAGCGGCCAGGACCAGCGTCACCGCCCGCACCCTGCGCAGCCGCCGGCTGTCGCGGAGCCCTACCCGCTTCCGCCGCTCCCGACGAAACAACTCGAGCACTCCGCGCTTACCGGGGATGTAATAGTCACCCTCGGGCCACCACAGCCGGATGGCATAACCGCCAAACAGGACGCTCAAGGGGAAGAACAGAAAGCTGCTCGATCGGTCGAAAAGCTCAGCGCCCTTCGGTATCACGCGCGCGGCGAGCAGGACGGGGATGCTTCCTGCCATCGCGATCAGCAGCAGATGCGGCCCCCATTGCAGGTGGTGTTCGCCGTTGCGCCACCAGCGATTTGCGAGCAGCAACAGCGTCCCGACGATCAGACACAGCACCGCTGCGTAATAGAGCAGCAGATAGGTGTCGGCGGAACGCGAGGCGGTGCCGGCGGAGTCCTTGAACAGTTCCCGGCGCTCACCGCCGCGGAACTGCGAGCCGACGTCACGGGCGATGGGCCCGAAGTAGTCGGTCAACAGTTGCCGCTGCACGATCGCCCAGATAAGGGTGGAGGCGATAGCCGCGCATGCGCCGTAGGCGACCCAGATCCGGCCCGGCTTCCTCTCGACCAGGGTCCACACCAGAAGGAAGGTCGCGGTGAGGAAGCTCGTCACATGGTGGGTCATTGCCACGGCGAACAGGCAGACGGTGGCACCGGCCAGGAACGGCAGCGGCGCGGCGCTGCGGCGGGCGCGGGCGATCAGACTCACTGCCGCCAATGCCAGTGGAATGGCCATGGTCTGGTAGGCGAATATCGAGTTGAAGGACACGAATTGCGGGGAGATCGCGTACACCGCCACGGCAATACCCCCGGCGCGGGCGTTGCCGGTCAACTGCTCGGCCGCGTCGCAGAGCACGGTCACCAGGACCACCCGGCTGGCAAGGATCACCATGGTCGCGGCGACCATCATCGGAATACCGAGTTGGTGCACCAGTGTTGTCACGGCTTCCAGACCGGGATAGCGGGGACTGACCTCCAACAGCGCGTTGGGCTGGAACAGCCGGTGGGAATCCCAGATGTCTCGGAGTGTCCGCATGTGCAGTTGCTCATCGAAGGAGGTGAACCGCAGCGGATCGCTGGCCCGCCACATCAGAGTCGGGGTGACCCCCAGGCAGATCACCGCGGTATTGCGCAGCGCACGAGTCAGGTTCAGCACGGTCAGCATGAAGAGCGCACTGCCGTACGCCACGGCGAGGCTGGTGTTGGAGATGACCTCGGCGACGACATGCTGCCCCTGCCGCGCGAGACAAACGGCGCCCACCTGGCCCGCGAGCGCGGACAACTGCCAGACGATGAGGACGGCGACCCATCCGCGCCTCCGGGGAGACAGCTCCCTTAGTAACTCGCCACCCTGTTCGCGGGATCGCTCGGCAGTGCCGGTCTTACCCCACATGTGAGCTCACTTTATCCGACCGCGGGTCCGAAGCCCGACGCGAAGCCGGGTCTAGATCCCCAGTAAACCCCGGGATTCATTTGCGTCTTAGCCGCACGTCTAGAGTGTGCCGACGGGTGAAGTTGATGTCGGGAGCCGAATGGGCGCAGCGGGCGCGAAGCGTCCCCAGTTCGTCCTTGTCCGCGATTTCCTCGCCTGGACGGCGTTCCTGATCGCCGCGATGGCCCTGGCGGCGCGCTACCTGCCGGTGTTAGACCACACCACCCTCATCATCGCGGCGTCATTCCCCTATCTGATGTGGGGCGCCGCGGTGGCAGCCGTCCTGATGCTGCTCAACCGCCGCCGCTTGTTCGCGACGCTGTCGGCGCTGCTCCTCGGTGCGGCGGTGCTGGCCCAGGTATCGCAGTTCATCGAACCCGCCCACACTCCCGACGCCAGCATCCCGATACGGGTGCTCACCGCCAACCTCCGTGACGGCAGGGCCGACCCGGAGTCCGTGGCCACCGCCGCCCGAGTGGCCGACCTGCTGATCGTGCAGGAGCTCTCCTCGCCAGTCGCGCAGAGCCTCAGCGAAAGCTTGAAGTCGGAATTTCCCTATGAGGTGCTCAATCCGGGCAGTTACGCTCACGGGGTAGGCATTTGGAGCCGCTATCCGATAGTGCAGTCCAGCCTCATCTCCAAATTCACGCTCGGCGGATTGACCGCAACCGTGCGTCCGCCTGGCGCGG
This sequence comes from uncultured Mycobacterium sp., assembly GCA_964629725.1. Taxonomy (GTDB): domain Bacteria; phylum Actinomycetota; class Actinomycetes; order Mycobacteriales; family Mycobacteriaceae; genus Mycobacterium. The sequence continues at coordinate 7,598 of CAZVST010000004.1, read as the reverse complement.
CTTCCGATGTGATCGTCGCCAGCGTCCACGTCGCCGGCCCCTGGCCGCAACCGGTCGACAAGTGGCGTGAGGAGATCGCCGCACTGCCCAGGACGCTGGAAAACCTGAAGGCCGCAGCGGGAACGGGAGCGGTCATCGTCGCCGGCGACCTGAACGCCACCGCCGATCACAGGCCCTTTCGCCAGCTACTCGACACTGGTTTCCTGGATGCCGGCCGAGGGTTCGGGTTCGCCGCCACCTGGCCCGCAGACTTGCCGTTGCCCCCGGTCATCCGAATCGACCACATCATGACCTACAACAGCACCGCGACCGACGCACACACGGTACGGATAGCCGGGTCGGACCACATGGCACTGGGCGCGACGGTGTATGTCCCCAAGTAGCACCGGCGGAGCCAGACCGGACGCGATAGCTGGGATCTGCGGTGAGCGTAGAATCCAGCCCGGCGACACGGGAGGCCGATGAAGGGCATCATCTTCAACCTGCTTGAAGATGTCGTGGTGACAGCTCACGGGGATGCGGTGTGGGACGAACTGCTCGACCAGGCTGAGTTGGACGGCGTCTACACATCGCTGGGCAGCTACGACGACGCGGACATGATGGCACTTGTGTCGACCGCCGGAACCGCGTTGTCGCTGTCGGACGACGAGGTGCTTCGCTGGTTCGGACGACAGGCGATCCCCGGCATGGTGGAGCGCTGGCCCGGCTTCTTCGCCGCGCACGAGAAGACGATCCCGTTCCTGCGCACTCTCAACAGCGTCATCCACCCCGAGGTGCGCAAACTCTATGCCGGGGCCTACTGTCCGCATTTCGATTTCACCTCACCCTCCGACGGATCACTGCTGATGGGTTATCGCTCGCCGCGCCAGCTGTGCGGCCTCGCCCACGGCTTCATTCTCGGCGCCGGTGACCATTACGGCGAGGAGGTCACCGTGCAGCACCTGGAATGCATGCACGATGGAGCGGACCGGTGCCTGATCGCCGTCACGGCAGCATAGGGCCGAAATGGCGGACGACCACGGACCCGCTTCCGATCCCCCGGAGGTGATCGAGGCGCTGACAAACGAGAACAAGCGTTTGCGCCGCCGAGTGGAGCGCGAACAGCGAATTCGCCACAAGGCTGAGGAGATCGCCGAGCAGGGACTGCGCGACCTCTACAACCAGCAGCGTGAGCTCGAGTTCCTGTCCCAGATCACCATCATGGCCAACCAGGCCGGTTCGGCCAGGGAAGTACTGGCCAATGCGCTCAGGTACATCGCCGATTTCACCGGCTGGCCCGCCGCGCACGCCTACATCGTCGGCGGGCAGGGAGCCACACGTCGCATGTGGCCGTCGAACATCTGGTTTTGCGATCCCGACAAAGACTTTTCCGCGTTGCGGGCCCATACGGCGGAGTGCGTATTTGAGGAGGGCGCGGGATTGCCGGGCCAGGTCTGGGAGTCGGGCAAACCCGTCTGGCTGGATGACCTCTCGAGCCGCTACGACTTTCCCCGCAGCGACAGCGCCCTGCGGTCCGGTCTGCGCTCCGCGTTCAGCGTCCCGGTCATGGTCGGATCCGAGGTGGCGGCGTCGCTCGAATTCTTCGGACCGAACCCGATGCCGGAAGACTCGGCCCTGCTGAGCATGATTTCCAAAGCGGGCACACAGCTCGGCCGGGTGATCGAGCGCGACAGCGCTCGGGCCCGGCTGCACGACGCCCTGCACGACGCACTTACCGGCCTGCCGAGCCGACCGAGTTTCCTGCAGGAGGTCGAACAGGCCCTGCGAGAGTGCGCACTCGATCGCTCCGCCGGATTCTGCGTCCTCTTCATCGATCTGGACCGGTTCAAGATGGTCAACGACAGCCTGGGGCATTCGGCGGGTGATGCCCTGATCACGCAGGTCGGAGCCCGGCTCAAGGCCTCGATCAGCGAGGGGGTCATCGCGGGCGGCGAGAATCCCGCGGCCATCCTCGCGCGCGTGGGCGGCGACGAGTTCACCGTGCTGGTGCGGGGAATCCGGCAGACGGCAGAGGCGGTGGCGATCGCCGACCGGGTTCAGGCTGTGCTGAGCTCCCCCTTTCGCGTGGAGGGGCATGAAGTGGTGACCGGCGCGAGTATCGGCATCGCGCTGTCCTCCCCGGCGGACGGCTCGGCAGACGAGTTGGTGCGGCACGCCGACATGGCGATGTACCACGCCAAGTCGCTGGGCAAGTCACGTTCGGAGGTCTACGACGCCACGATGCAGGATGTCGCGACGCGCCGCATGATCCTGCACAACGAACTGCGTGTCGCCATCGACAACGAGGCATTCAAGCTGCACTACCAGCCGGTGGTGTCACTGACCGACGGCGAAGTCGTCGGGGTCGAGGCCCTGGTGCGTTGGCAGACGTCGCCGACCACGCTGCGCTACCCCGACGATTTCATCGCAGCTGCGGAAGAAACCGGGCTGATCGTCCCGCTCGGGCTCTGGGTGCTGCGCGAAGCCTGCTTCGCGGTATGCCGTTGGAACGCGATCCGCAGTGGCCGGCGCCCCTTGACGGTCAGTGTCAACCTCTCACCCCGGCAGCTGACCAACGAGCTGGTCGACCAGGTGCGGGGCATCATCGCCGAGTCCGGCATCCGGCCCGAGTTGCTGAGCCTCGAGATCACCGAGTCCATCACGATGGCCGACCCCGAATTCGCCGCCGAGGTGCTGAACCGACTGTGCGCGCTCGGCGTGCGGATCAGCATCGACGACTTCGGGACGGGCTTCTCATCCCTCAGCTACCTGCATAAGCTCCCATTGCAGGTACTGAAGATCGATCGCTCCTTCATCGCCCGTATGGAAACCAACATGGACAGCCTGCAGATCGTGAACACGATCGTGGTGCTCGCCCGCAGCCTCGGCCTGGAGGTCATCGCCGAGGGCGCCGAGACCGTCGAAGAGGTCGACCGGTTGCGATCGATGGGCTGCCATTACTACCAGGGCTATTACTTCTCGCCGCCCGTGCCTGAAGAACAGCTGTTGGCCCTGCTCACGTCCTCGCCGTAGCCAGGGGCGACCGCCCCGACGGCCTGAAGAGGACCGATCGATCGCGTAGGGTCGGCCCATGCGCAACCGTTCATTTGCGGTCGGCATCGCAGGGTTCTCGCAGTTGTGAGCATTTCCGGCTGCGGTGGCAATCCCGGTACCACCGGCACATCCTCATCTACCGGATCAGCAACCGCGCAGGCCGGCGCGTCCACCACCAACCCCTACGGTGTGCCCTCGATCGACCCACCTGCATCCAACGAGCCGATTCTGACGGTGAAAGGCGGCAGCACCCCACTGTCACTCACACTGGACCAGCTCAACGCGCTGGGCAACACCAGCATCACCATTAATGAGCGGTTCGTGAAGAAGCGTCAGACGTTCAGCGGCGTGCCGCTGGCCACCCTCCTGGCCAAAGCCGGAGTACCGGACGGCGCAACGATCAACACCATCGCGCTCAACGACTACCACTACGCAAGTGCTGCCGTGCCGATGGTGGAATCGCAGGCGCTGATCGCGACGCAACGCGACGGCGCCCCGATCCCGTACGACCAGGGCGGCCCGGTCCGCGTCGTGTTTCCCGACGGAAGCCCGCTCTCATCGGTCCTCACGCGTGGAACTGGAGCCTGGCGTCGATCACCGTGAGCGGTCCGAACGCCCCCGCCTCCTGATGCCCGACCGGCGGGTCCCCCCGCCCTATCCACGCCTTCAGCTGAACCGCGGCCAGTCGGCTCTGGCCGCCGTTGTGCTGCTGTTGATCTTAGCGCTGGTGGCCAGCAACTATGCGGCCTCGGCCGCGCAACGCAGGTACACGGAGTTGTTTGCCCGCACCGAGACCACCGGCAACAACATGTTCTACACCATGCGCGAGACACTCACCTACGTCGACAAGGCTGAGCGCTATCTTCTCGGCACCATGCCACGGCGCGACGTACAGCTTGCCCGCGCGCTGCTGGGCCAGCGACTCGCCGTCGTCGACGAGGACGAACAAACCGCCGGTGACAATGCGCCGGCCTCTTACCTCAGCGCCCTTGGCGCCATGGACGACGCGGTCCAGAAGATTCCGCCGGGCATTCTGCCGGCCGACCAACGCAATGCCTGGGCGGGGATCGTGCTGCCCCGAGCGCAGGCGCTGTCAGACGCCGCCCGGCGACTCGTAGACAGCACCGCGGCACAACTGCATACGGACGCCCGCGCCGGAAACGCCGCCCTGCTCCAGAGCCGGCTCATCCAGTTGGCGCTCCTCGTCGCCACGGTCGTCCTCGCTGCGGCGTTACTCGCTTGGGTCGCTGCCAACGTCGCTCGTCAATACCGCGGCGCTCGCGCAGCCGTGGATGAGGAACGAAACACGCTGCGCCGCACCGAGAAAAACTCGCCCGACTCTCCGGCCTCGAACGTGGGCAGGCCCGGGTGCTGGAGCGGATCGCCACCGGCGATGCGTTGCCCACCGTGTTACAGCAGATCGCCGAACTCGCGACGGAGGTGTCCGAGGGTTCCGCCGCACGGATCATCACCGGCGCCCGGTCGGTGACACACCCTCCCGGGACCGATGTATCGGGGGAACCAACGTGGAGCGAGATACTCCAGCCCGGCGCGTCGGACGCCGGGGTGAAACTCGAGGTTTTCGGCGACCCCGAAACCCTGGACGACATGGCCCGCACCGCACTCTTGCGCTGCCGCGACCTGGTGCCCCTCGCGCTCGAACGCGAAGCGTCGGCCATGAAGCTGTCCCGCCAGGCCAGCCACGACGCGCTCACCGGACTGGCCAATCGCAGCCTGCTACTCGCCCGCCTGACGACCAGCCTGGCTTCCTCGAGCCGAAGAGACTTTCAGCTGGCGCTGATGTTCTGCGACCTGGATCGCTTCAAGATGGTCAACGACTCCATCGGCCACGCCGCCGGCGACCAACTGCTCGTCGAGGCGGCACAGCGCCTGTCCGCTGTAGTGCGCGAGACCGACACCGTGGCGCGACTCGACGGGGACGAGTTCGTGATTCTCTGCCCGAATCTGCCCGACCGCGCGCAGGCGATCGCGCTGGCCGAGCGGGTACGCACCTCGTTGAGCACCCCGTACACGATCGACGGCAAGGAGGCCTTCGTCGGCACCAGTATCGGGATCTCCTTCGCCGACGAATCCACCACGTCGGGGGCAGAACTCATGCGCGAAGCCGACGTGGCGATGTACCGGGCCAAGCTCATCGACGGCAGCCACATCAACATATTCGATGCCGAACTCGAGGCCGAAGTCGCAGAGCGCCTTGATTTGGACTCAGCCCTTCGGCGCGCGCTGGAACGTGACCAGCTTTGGGTCGCCGCCCAGCCCATCGTCATGCTCGACACCGGCGTCGTTACGGGGTTCGAGTTGCTGCTGCGCTGGCGCCGACCGGGACTGCCCGATTTCAGCCCTGAAACATTCATTCCGCTGGCCGAGGACAACGGCATGATCGTCGAGATCGGCCGCTGGGTGCTTCAGGAGGGGATCGCGTTGCTCGCGCGGTGGCACGCTTCCGGGCTGCCGAAGGAGCTGACGATCTCGGTGAATGTGTCGGCGCGCCAGGTTCGTGAGGTCGGGTTCGCCGACGAGGTGCTCACCTTGCTGCATTCGGAGAACGTGCCGCCGGGTTCGCTGATCATCGAGCTCACCGAGCATGCCCTCGTTGATCTTCGGGTCTCGCAGGGGACGTTGACCCAACTGCAGGAAGCGGGCGTGCGGGTGTCCCTCGACGACTTCGGCACCGGCTACTCGTCCCTGACCCAGCTACGGACTCTGCCCGTCGACCAGATCAAACTGGACCGCTCGTTCGTCGCCGCCCTCGACGAGGGCGACAACAAGCAGCGCGCCGTCGTGAAGTCGGTGGTCAGGCTCGCCGGGGCGCTCGCCCTCGATTTGATCGTCGAAGGTGTCGAGACGGTCGGGGAGCGCGACGCTCTGATCGGCATGGGTGCACTTCGCGGCCAGGGCTTCCTCTACGACCGCGCCATGACCTTTGACGCCGCGCAGCAACTTCTCGAGGCCGGCGGGGTTTGTGTCGTGGCTGAGGATCTCAATGAAGCGCGTCCCGGCGCAACGCGTTAGCGCCGGTGTTCCCACCCCGTCCACGGCACCGCGTCATAACCACGCCCCAGCCGCGATCGCAGCGACAGCCCGCCCTGATAACGAGCGGTGGCGAAGACCGGCTTCAGGTCATCGTTGGCCCACCACGCCAGGCGCGGTCGCCCTGAGCCACCGGTCCAGGGCTGGTCGCGGTCGGCAGCCAGACTTTGCAGGTTCCAGGGTTCGACGATGAACCGCTCTCCGTCGATCGGAGTCCCGGCCGGGATGGGTCGCCCGGACAGATCGAGGTGCATGGCCCGCACGACATCAATTCCGGCGTCGTTCTCGAACATCCGGAATTGGGCACCGACCCGGGGATTGAAATCCAACAGGTAGTACTGCCCGGTGCGCACATCACGACGCCAGTCGATGTCGAAGATGCCCCGATAGCCCACCGCTGCGCAGAACTTCGCGGCCAACCGCTCCAACTCGGGATTGACCGCCGTGAAGGCGGCCGCGGTGGCACCCCCGCGCACCGGCCAGCACCGCGCCTTGCGTCCAGTGAAGACGACCCGCGCGGTGGCGGTGCTGTCGCAGTAGCCGTGGCTGAACCAGTCCTCGCACACCTCGTCGGGCAGGTACTCCTGGATCAGCGTGGAAAACGGTTCCCGCCAGGTCCGGGCGAGATCAAACAAGTTCTGACTGCTGGCGACGACAGTCGTGTTCTCCACGCTCTGGACCGTTCCCCGCAGGGCCGTGCTTTTCACGACCAGCGGCGCTGGAATTTCCTCGATGATCGCGTCGAGTTCGCCCATCGAGTCAACCAACTCCGACCGCGGTGTGGCGAACCCGTGTTGGTGGCACACATCGGCCAGGGTCTTCTTCTCGGCGAGCTGCCCGGGCAGCTCAGCCGCCACTTCCGGCAGAACGAAGTGCTCCTGGAGAACGTCGCGATGCTTGGCGACCAACACCGCCATCTCATCACCGATGCACACGATCAACGACCGCCGCCCCAGCCGTCGCCCGAAACCGATGAGACGCTCGACAAGATCGGCGTGGGTCTCACCGTGGTGCGGTTCCCAGAGAATTTGCCCGGCGACGTAACGCGAGGTGGCGACGGGCGCATGCGGGTCACCGGCCACCGCGTACACCGGCACGCCCGCCCGTCCCAAGGTTCGGTAGACACCGAGACAGCTGTGCTGCAAAGGGAAACGCGAGGCCCACAGCACCACAGCGGGCAGCCCGGTGTCCAGAGCCACTCCCGAGCGTGACCTGTCAGCGCGCGGAACGGAATCCGCAAATCGCGTCACCCCGGGAACCGTAGGGCGGCTGCGCGCGTCGGAGGCTTGAGAGTCACGCAGCTATTAATCCAGTTATTTGGTTTTGGCACAATGCGATCGGGAATCGGTGGACGCACGACCGCATTCGGCGGTCGTTAGACTGACCGAGCCGTCAAGGCCGTCGCGGCCGACCGGTCCAGTGAGAGGGGCGGATCGTGATGCCCAAGACCACGCACGTCGCCGCTGCCGCTGTCATCTTCATCGCATACGCCATCTGGCTGCTCGGTGGCTGGT
>CAZVST010000003.1:122253-123978 GCA_964629725.1 uncultured Mycobacterium sp. | reverse complement strand
GACGCTCACCACGACGGTCTTCAGCCAACGCAGCTCAAGGTGGTTTGACACCATCGGCTAGACCTGATCGCCGCACTCCTCAACGCGACTCCTCCGTCGCCGCTTGATCGTCGCGCGGCTAAGCCGGGCCGATCCGCTCGGAGTCGTAGATCAGCAATTGCCCGTTGACGGGAACCACACTGAGCCAACGGTTTTCGGTGTCGACCGTGCCGTCGGGCAGGACGTAGCGGATCGTCGCGACCAGGCTGTTGGCGTCCCTCGGACTGATCGCCAGAACCGATACCGAACTGATGGTCGACCAAAATCCCAGGTAGTCGCCGAGTCCGTTGCGCTGCTGGTAGTGGGTGTCGAGCATGTTCCACGCGCTGCGGGCGTTGCCGGGTAGCTGGCCGTAGAACCCATTCACCAGATCCCGCATCGAGTCGAACGTCACCGCCGGTGCAGGTGACGAGGTCGTCGTGGTGGGCGGCTTCGACGTCGACGTCGACATGGACGTCGATGTCCGCGAGGTCGACGTCGAGGTGCTCGGCGCCGCCGTTCTGGCCGGTTCATCATGACGCGACCACACGGCGTAGACGAGCGCCCCCAGGATCGACACCAGGGCGACTGCCGCGAGAATCCACGGCCACCGCGACTGGGTGGGTTCCTCGCCGGCGGGAGGTTCCGCCGAATAGGGGGCGGGCTCGGCCGGATAGCCGGGGGGCTGGGCCGAATAGTCGGCGGGCAGACAGGCGGTGCGCCCGCCGGCCGGCGGCGGTGCGGGAGAGGGCAGCGGCGGACGCGCGATCTGCTGCGGCAAGGGCGGTGGCGCTGGCGGCATGCCGGCCGGTGGGCCGGCCGCGTGCCGTAATGCATCGGCGAACTCGGTGCATGACCGGAAGCGGTCGGCGGGATTCTTCGACAATGCTTTACTCAGAACGGGATCCAGTCGTGCCAGCGCCGGACGGGAGTCACCGAGTCGGGGAGGCGGAGCATTGAGGTGCTGGCCGATCACCACGGCGGCATTCGAGGAGCCGAACATCGGGGATCCGCTCAGCAGGTGGTAGGCGGTCGCGGCAAGCGCGTACTGATCGGCGCGCCCGTCGATCGGGGCACCCATCAGTTGTTCGGGCGACGCGTAGTTGACCGTTCCCACGGTGACGTTCGTCGCGGTGAGACCGGTGGAATCCGCGGCGTCACGGGCAATTCCGAAGTCCGCCAGGACGATCAGCCGACGTCCGCGTTCGGGATTGGTCAGCAGGATGTTGGGCGGCTTCACGTCGCGGTGCAGCAGACCGCGGCCGTGAGCGTAGTCCAGAGCGTCGGCGACGGCCGCCACGATGTCGATGGCCTCGCCGGGCGGCATCCCGTTGGGGTATTGGTCGCGCAGCAGTCGGCCGGCATCCGGCCCGTCGATGAAGTCCATGGAAATCCATAGCTGCCCGTTGAACTCGCCGCGGTCGTGGATGCCGACGATATGCGGGTGGTACAGAGCGGCGGCCATCTCCGCCTCCCGATTGAACCGCGCACGGAATTCGGGGTCCGAAGACATCTCGGCGGGCAGGATCTTCAGCGCGTCCTGACGAGGCAGACGCGGATGCTGCGCCAGGTAGACCTCGCCCATACCGCCGAAGCCCACTGGTCGCAGAATCCGGAAGCCGGCGAAGACATCTCCATTAGCCAGCGGCATGCCGGAATGGTACCGAGGCGCCACCGCAACGGTTACCTGGAACGACGTAGCCGCAT
>CAZVST010000003.1:55254-122153 GCA_964629725.1 uncultured Mycobacterium sp. | reverse complement strand
CAGTCGTCGGCGGGTCGCCGCATCAGTCGTCGGCGGGTCGCCGCATCAGTCGTCGGCGGGTCGCCGCATCAGTCGTCGTCAGGCCGCCGGAAGGCGTCACGGTCACCGAACAGCGGACGACGAGCCTGCTGATGCCCGTACACCCCCTCGGTGTAGGCCGTCTCGGCGTGCTGGGTGAAGTCCACACCGCTGGCCTCGTCATCGGAGCTGATCCGGAATCCGATGAACCGGTCGATCAGCTTGCCCAATCCGAAGGTCACCGAGAAGGCATAAAGTGCCACCACCACCATGGCCAGCAGCTGCTTGCCCAGCAGCGCGAATCCACCGCCGAAGAACAGGCCCTGCGGGCCGCCGGTCATGACGGAGGTCGCGAGTACGCCAATCAGCAGCACGCCGACCACCCCGCCGACGAAGTGCACCCCGACGACGTCCAGGGAGTCGTCGTAGTTCAGTTTGAACTTCACGCCGATCGCGAAGGCACAGACGATCCCTGCCGCCAGCCCGACCAGGGCGGACCCGAAAGTGTTCACGGTGCCGCACGACGGTGTGATGGCCACCAGGCCGGCGACGACGCCGGACGCGGCGCCGAAGGTGGTCGGTTTGCCGTCCCGGATCTGCTCGACGCTCAACCAGCCCAGCATACCCAGGCAGCCTGCGACGAGGGTGTTGAGGAAGATCGCGGAGGCCAGGCCGTTGGCGGCCAACGCCGAGCCGGCGTTGAAGCCGAACCAGCCGAACCACAGCAGACCAACCCCAAGAAGCACGAACGGCAGATTGTGCGGTCGCATGGCGTCCACCTTGAAGCCGATGCGCGGCCCCAGCACCAGAGCCAGCGCGAGCGCCGAGGAGCCCGACACGATCTCCACCACCAGCCCGCCGGCATAGTCGAGCACCCCCATCTTCGCCAGCCAGCCGTTTGGCCCCCAAACCCAATGGGCGACAACCGAATACACCACGATCGACCACACCGGGACGAAGACCATCCAGGCGGCGAACTTGGCCCGGTCGGCGACCGCGCCGCTCACCAGGGCCGCGGTGATGATCGCGAAACTCAGCTGGAAGGTGCAGAACAGCAGTTCGGGAACCGCGCCGTGCACGGTGTCGGGCCCGATTCCCCGCATCCCGGCGTGAGCGAGACCCCCGATGAAACCGCTTGAGCCGTCGGAGAAAGCCAGGCTGTAACCGACCAGCAGCCACGCCACCGTCACCAGCGGAATGGAGATGAAGCTCATCATGATCATGTTGAGCACGCCGGTGGAGCGCACCATGCCGCCGTAGAAGATCGCCAGACCGGGCGTCATCAGCAGCACCAACGCGGTACTGGTCAACAACCAGGCGGTTGCGGCGGCATCAATGGTCATGGCGACTCCATTCGACACACCGCCGTGGGAGCCCGGCGGGCGTCGGCGGTCGACGACGAGAATGTCGACGCCGTGTTTCCGAAAGGCGGCGCGGATGTTTCCGCTATGTTTCCGCCCGCTGTGGGCCGCTCACCAGCCCGCTGAACCAGGGCCGCCCTTGAACGGGCCGACCACCCTGCTGGTGATCCACCCGCCGTAGAAACCGCCGGGCTGCGGGATCACCGTCTCGCCGTCGACGCTGCAGCGGTCCATCTGACCGGCCATCACCGCGATGGCATCGGCGATCGGCTCGAAGCCGGCAGTGGGACGCGGATAACTCCAGGCCGCTTGAGCGGCGACTCCGACCGGTGTGACCAGGTCGAAGTACCGCGCCTAGCCCTTCCATTCGCACCACGACGTCCCGGCCACGTCGCGCAACACCCCTTCGGCGAAGCAGGAGCGCGGCAGGTAGTAGGTCGGCGGGTGGCTGGTCTCCAGCACTCGCCAGGACCGGTCGGTGGCCGCGATCACCTGGCCGCCGAGTTCGATGGTGATCGGCGCGTCGACCGACTCAAGCCGCGGCGGCCGAGGGTAGTCCCACACCGACTCCTGCCCAGGGCCGGGCTTCTCGGGGCGTGGACGCACGGCGTCAGACCACGCCGCGCAGGCCGTCGGCGCCGAACACCGGCGCCAGCATCGCCGACATGTCCGGGCCGCGACGCAGGCCGTGACCACCGTCGACGTTGATGATCTGCCCGGTGATCCAGCCCGCCGCGTCGCTGAGGAGGAACATCGCGAGGTTGGCGATGTCGGCCACTTCGCCGATCCGCGGCAGCGGCGTGCACTGCCGGTAGTCCTCGCTGACCTCCGGGGAGTCGATGATCACCTGTACCAGGTCAGTGCGAATCAGCCCGGGGCGGATTCCGTTGACCCGGACCCAGGACGGGCCCAGCTCGTCGGCGGCCAGCATCATCAGGTGGTCCAGCGCGGACTTGGTCACCCCGTAGGCGCCGAACCAGCGATGGACATTGCTGGCCGCGATCGAGGAGATGCCGACGAACGACCCGCCGCCGCCCCGGACCATCTCACGGGTGGTGTGCTTGAGCACGTACATGGCTCCGTTCACGTTGAGGTCGACGGTGCGCCGCCAGGCCTCAGAGTCCATCTGGGTCACCGGGCCGATGGTCTGCGAGCCGCCCGCGCAGTGCACCACGCCGTGCAGCCGGCCGTTCCACGCAGTGGCCGCGTCGACCACCCGGCTGACCTGTTCCTCGTCGGTGACGTCGGCGGATTCGAAGCGGACCTCCCCGGGGGCGTCGGCGCCGATGTCGGCGGCAGCCGCCGCCAGCCGCTCGGCGCTGCGGCCGACGATCAGCACCTGCGCACCGGCCCAGGCCAGGCATTGGGCCACGCCTTTGCCGATTCCACTGCCGCCGCCGGTCACCAGGTAGGTCCGGTCAGTGAAAGAGAGTTCCATGTGGCGTCCTCCCGGTGGTCCCGGCAGCCGGCGCCCCCGGCCGACGGGTGGATGCAGCAAGCCCTAGCGCGCGAAGCCTAGAGTGCCGCCCGCCGGCCTTCACATTAGTATCGGATGTAACGCCCATGTCACAGGCCGCGACGTACAGGTCGTCTGCCACTGCACCCGGCTGACGGGGCAGCCCACCAACAGAAAGCTCTCTCATGGCCATCCTCACCACCCTCACGAACCGCCTCATGGTCGCCGGCGGCTTCGCCGTCGCCATCGCGGCAGCGCCGGTTATGATCGCGCTTTCCACCCCGGCCGCCCCGTCCTCCCCCGCGCTGGCCGAGTGCCCGTCGACCGAGATCGCGGACCCGGTCACCGGCGCCTGCCAGCCGATCAGTGACGTCGCGCCCCCGACGCAGAATCCCATCAACCCCGAGGGCGCCCCGCTGGAAGCGGGTGCGATCACCGAGGGCACCGGTTCGGGCAGAGTCGGCCAGCTCCCCGAGGTCGCCGGCATTCCCTGCACCGGCGCGAACATCGGCCAGTGCATCGGCCTGCAGGAAGCTACCGGCCCGAACAACGCGGCCGACGTCGAGCTTCCGCCGGTGCCGGTCGGCGTGCAGCCGTAACACGGTGCTGACAGTAGGGCGGCTTCTCGCCGCGGGCGCGGTGACCGCCGGGGCGATGCTGAGCATCGCCCCGGCGGCGCTCGCCGCTCCCGTGCCCGACCCGAACCCGGATCCGGGCGTGCGGGCTCCCGCCGAGTCCGGATCTGGCGGCTGCCAAGACGGCGAGGTCCTGCAGAGCGGCAACTGTGTGCCGGCAATGACCGCGGTCGGCAGTACCGCCGGCGGCAATGCCGACCCCGCCGACGCGCCGCTGCGCTACACCGAATCCGAGACGTCGACGACGCAGTCCGGCCTTCCAGTCGATCTGGTGCCCAACATCAACGGCGAGTCGTGCACCGGTTATTGGATGTCGGGTGCGTGCTACGCGCAGACCTTCAATACCGGCCCGGCCGTGATACCTCGATCGACCCTGTCGACCAGCCCGTGATCCCTGACCTAGAGTTGGACCATGCCTACCAAACCTGATCCTGCGGAGATCGGCGATGTCGAACCGCTTGCCGACAGCACTGCCCGCCAGGCGCGTCGCGTGGTAGCGGCCTATGCCACCGATGCCGACGAGTGCCGGGTCTTTCTGTCGATGCTCGGTATTGGACCGTCAAAGCTCGAGGCCTAGATGGCAGTCGGAGGCACCGCGCCCACCCAGGCCGGCGACTCCGAATTCGTGGTGGTGGCCAATCGGCTGCCCATCGACATGGAGCGGTTGGCCGACGGCACCACCACGTGGAAGCGCAGCCCCGGCGGCCTCGTGACGGCGCTGGAACCGCTGCTGCGCAAGCAGCGCGGCGCCTGGATCGGCTGGCCTGGCATCGAAGACGGCCCGGAAGAACCGATCACCGAAGACGGACTTCAGCTGTACCCGGTCCGGCTCAGCGCCGACGACGTCGAGGAGTACTACGAGGGTTTCTCCAACGCGACTCTCTGGCCGCTCTACCACGATGTGATCGTCAAACCCATCTACCACCGCACGTGGTGGAACCGGTACGTCGACGTCAACCGGCGCTTCGCCGAGGCCACCTCCCGGGCCGCCGCGCCCGGGGCGACGGTGTGGGTGCAGGACTATCAGCTTCAACTCGTGCCCAAGATGCTGCGCGAACTGCGGCCGGACCTCACGATCGGTTTCTTCCTGCACATCCCGTTCCCGCCGGTCGAGCTGTTCATGCAGATGCCATGGCGTGCGGAGATCATCGACGGCCTGCTCGGAGCCGATCTGGTCGGCTTTCATCTCGCCGGCGGCGCCCAGAACTTCCTCTACCTCTCCCGGCATCTGGCCGAGGCGGACACCACCCGCGCATCGGTGGGCGTGCGCTCACGGTTCGGCGAGGTCTGGCTGGGCGACCGCACCATCAAGGTGGGCGCGTTCCCGATTTCCATCGACTCGGCCGACCTGGACCGCATGGGCCGAAACCGGGATATCCGGCGGCGCGCCAAGCAGATTCGCGCCGAGTTGGGCAGCCCGCGCAAGATTCTTCTCGGCGTCGACCGGTTGGACTACACCAAGGGCATCGACGTGCGGCTCAGCGCGTTCTCCGAACTCCTCGCCGAGGGCCGGGTCAGGGTCGACGACACCGTTCTGGTGCAGTTGGCCACCCCCAGCCGCGAACGGGTGGAGAGCTACCGGATCCTGCGCAACGAGGTCGAACGACAAGTCGGCCACATCAACGGCGAGTACGGCGAAGTCGGCCACCCGGTCGTCCACTACCTGCACCGGCCGATCCCCCGCAATGAACTCATCGCTTACTTCGTCGCCAGCGACGTCATGCTGGTCACGCCATTGCGGGACGGGATGAACCTGGTGGCCAAGGAATACGTCGCTTGCCGCAGCGATCTGGGCGGGGCCCTGGTCCTGTCCGAATTCACCGGTGCCGCAGCCGAATTGCGGCGGGCCTATCTGACCAACCCGCATGATCTTGACGGCGTCAAAGACACCATCGAAGCTGCGCTCACGCAGACACCCGAAGAGGGGCGCGCGCGGATGCGGGCGATGCGCCGGCAGGTGCTGACCTACGACGTCGACCGCTGGGCCCGGTCGTTCCTGGATACCCTCGCCGCGACCAAGAGCGACGAAAGCCACACGCCGCCTGCCTGATTCGGGCTTCAGTCACCCAATCAGGCACGGTAACGCTAGTCGCCCATCAGGCCGATGACGCCGAACGTCCTGTCCGGATCGCGGCCGGCGAAGTAGTCGCGCATCGCGGTGCTCAGGTCAGCGGGATCCCAGGCGTTGGAGCCCGCGTGGAAGCGGTGTTCGGCCGTGGGGGCGGCCACCAGGGTCACCGTGGGGCCGTAGACGATGAACACCTGACCATTGACGTCTGCCGCGGCCGGTGCGGCCAGGAATCGCACCAGGCTGACGACGTGCTCGGGCGACAGCGGATCTATCTGCCGATCGTCCAGCGCAGGCGCATCCCCGAACAGGTCGGCGGTCATCGCCGTGCGAGCGCGCGGGCAGATCGCATTCGCGCGAACCCCATACCGGCCCAGAGCTTTCGCGGCACTCAGCGTGAGCGCGGTGATACCGGCTTTTGCGGCGCCGTAGTTGGCCTGCCCCGCCGGCCCGGACAGTCCTGCCTCCGATGAGGTGTTGATGATCCGGCCGTACACCGATCCGCCGGCGTCTTTGGCCTTGGCCCGCCAGTACGTCGCAGCGTTCCGGGTGAGCAGGAAATGACCGCGCAGATGCACTGCAATGACGGCGTCCCAGTCCTCGTCGGTCATGTTGAACAGCATCCGGTCCCGGGTGATGCCGGCATTGTTCACGACGATGTCCAACCCGCCGAGGCCCTCGGCACAGGCGATCAGTTCGTCGGCGGTGGCGCGCTGGCTGATGTCACCGGCGACGGCGACGGC
This sequence comes from uncultured Mycobacterium sp., assembly GCA_964629725.1. GTDB lineage: Bacteria > Actinomycetota > Actinomycetes > Mycobacteriales > Mycobacteriaceae > Mycobacterium. The sequence goes on along the minus strand of CAZVST010000003.1, from coordinate 115,872 downwards.
TTTCGCCCCGGCCGCGGCGATCTCCGCCAGCACATCGGAGTCGTCCAGCGCGCCGGGCATGTCGTTGACGACGACGTCGGCGCCTGAGCGGGCCAGGCCGATGGCTTCGGCACGGCCCAAACCTGCGGCCGCGCCGGTCACCACCGCCACCCGGCCCGACAAGTCGGTCAGCCCGGAATCGTGTGCAGACAACGAATACCTCTAGTCTTTGCGGCTGAGAGCGGCACGCGGGCACTCAGCGATGGCCTGTTCGGCGCGCTCCACGGCGTCCGCAGGGACGGGATCGGCGGTGACCACGACGTATTCGTCGTCGTCGAGTTGGAAAAGCTCCGGGTCGATTCCCACGCAGATGGCATTACCCTCGCAGCGATCGCGATCGACAACGACGCGCATGACTTCCTCCCTTGGCCGGACCTCATGTCTATCCGGTCACCACGATACGACCCTTACCGCACCGTGAAGGCGCTGGACCCTCCGACTAGAACGTGTTACAACCGTCAGAGGCGGCGGGTCATGCCGCCGGTTCCCCAGGAGGTCGCAGCGCATGCGAATCAGTTACACCCCCGAGCAGGAGGAGTTGCGCCGCGAACTGCGCGCTTACTTCGCCCGGCTTATGACCCCCGAGCGTCAAGAGGCGTTGTCGTCGACCGCCGGTGGCGAAATCGGCGTCGGCAACGTCTACCGCGAGACCGTCAGTCAGATGGGGCGCGACGGCTGGTTGGCGCTCGGCTGGCCGACGGAGTACGGCGGCCAGGCCCGGCCTCCGATGGACCAGCTGATCTTCACCGACGAGGCCGCGATCGCCGGCGCGCCGGTGCCCTTCCTGACGATCAACAGCGTGGCGCCGACGATTATGGCGTTCGGCACCGATGAACAGAAACGTTTCTACCTGCCCCGGATCGCGGCCGGTGACATCCATTTCGCGATCGGCTACTCCGAACCGGGCGCCGGCACCGACCTCGCCAACCTGCGCACCTCGGCGGTCCGGGACGGCGACGACTTCGTCGTCAACGGCCAGAAGATGTGGACCAGCCTGATCCAGTACGCGGACTACGTGTGGCTGGCGGTGCGCACCAACACCGAGGCCAAGAAGCATCGCGGCATCTCCGTGCTCATCGTGCCGACGAACGCCGACGGCTTCTCGTGGACTCCGGTGCACACGATGGCCGGGCCGGGCACCAGTGCGACCTACTACTCCGACGTGCGGGTGCCGGTCGGCAACCTCGTCGGCGATGAGAACGGCGGCTGGAAGCTCGTGACCAACCAGCTCAACCACGAGCGAGTGGCCCTGGTCTCCGCACAGCCCATCTTCACCGCTCTGACCCAGGTGCGCGAATGGGCACAGAACACCAAGGACGCCCGGGGTCAACGGTTGATCGACGCCGAGTGGGTGCAACTCAATGTCGCGCGGGTGCACGCCAAGGCCGAGTATCTGAAGTTGATCAACTGGGAGTTGGCCTCGGCCAAAGACCAAACCCCGTCACCCGCGGACGCTTCGGCGGCAAAGGTGTTCGGTACCGAACTGGCCACCGAGGCCTACCGCCTGCTGATGGAGATCCTCGGCCCGTCGGCCACATTGCGGCAGGACTCCCCCGGCGCACTGCTGCGCGGGCGAGTGGAGCGGATGCACCGGGCGGCGTTGATTCTGACCTTCGGCGGCGGCACCAACGAGGTGCAGCGCGACATCATCGGCATGGTGGCACTGGGCCTGCCGCGGAACCGTTGAGAGGCATCTGATGGATTTCACCAGAACCGAAGCAGCACAGGATCTTTCCGGGCTCGTCCGCACCATCGTCGATTCCGTCTGCACGCCCGACCACCAGCGTGCACTAGACGGTCTCGATCAGCGTTTCGACGAGGCCCTGTGGGAGAAGTTGATCCACGCCGACATCCTCAGCACCGCCGCACCGGAGAACGTCGGCGGCGGCGGATTCGGCGTGCTAGAGCAGACCGCCATCCTCACCGGCCTCGGGCGCCAGTTGGCCGCTGTCCCGTACCTGGAGTCGGTGGTTCTGGGGGCCGGCGCACTGTCGCGTTTCGGCTCCGAGGAGTTGCGTCGCGACTGGGCGGCTCCAGCTGTGGCCGGCCTGCGGGTGCTGACCGCCGCCCTCGATGGCGAACTCGGCCAGGGTCCGGTGGTGGCCGCCGCATCCGGTGATGGTTTCCGGCTCACCGGGACGCGCACCCAGGTGCCGTTCGGTCCGGTCGCCGACGCGTTCCTGGTTCCGGCCGAAACCGACTCGGGCGTCACGGTTTTCCTCATCGCCTCGGACGATCCGGGGATCTCGGTGACTCCACTGCAGACCACCGGGAAGAACAGCTCGGCCGAACTGGAACTTGCCGGTGCGGAGATGTCGCGCGACCGGGTGGTCGGCGGCGACGACGTCGCCGCCTGGCTGACCACCCACCGCGCGGTGGGGCTGACCGCATACCAACTCGGGGTGCTCGAACGGGCCCTGGAACTCACCGCCGAGTACGCCCGTACCCGCGAGCAGTTCGACCGCCCGATCGGCAGTTTCCAGGCGGTCGCCCAGCGCCTGGCCGACGGATACATCGACATCCAGGGGCTGCGGCTGACGCTGCAGCAGGCGGCCTGGCGGCTGTCGGAGGAGCTTCCGGCCGACGTCGAGGTGGCCACCGCCGCGTTCTGGGCCGCCGACGCCGGCCACCGGGTCGCCCACACCGCGGTCCACGTCCACGGCGGGGTCGGCATCGACACCGACCATCCGGTGCACCGGTACTTCATCACCGCCAAGCAGAACGAGTTCGCGCTCGGCGGCGCCACACCCCAGTTGCGAATCATCGGCCGCGATCTGGCCGACACCCCGGCCTGAGATCCGTTGTCCACCAACGTCACTGATCTCATCGTCCCGCTGGCTGAGGTCGACGACCGTTACATCCGTGCCGACGACGGTTCGCAGACCTCCTGGCGCAACCACATTCAGTCCGCGGCCGACCTCGGGGCCACGCTGACGTCGCGGCTGGACCCGGACCGGCCGCTGCACGTCGGCGTCCTGCTCGGTAACACCCCGCTGTTCTCGTCGCTGCTGGCCGCCGCCGCCCTCACCGGCGTGGTGCCCGTCGGCCTGAACCAGACTCGCCGCGGAGCGGCGCTGCGCCGCGACATCAGCCACGCCGACTGCCAGATCGTGCTCGCCGACAGCGATCTGGACGGCTACGGCGCCGACGCGATGCCGGACGACGTCACCGTTATGGACGTGACCGCTCCGCTGTGGGCCGAGGAACTTGCGGCGTTCCGCGGCTCACCGATACGGCCTATCCGGGCCGTCGCCGACGATCTGTTCATGCTGATCTTCACCTCAGGCACCAGCGGCGACCCGAAGGCGGTGTGCTGCACGCACGAGAAGGTGTCCTTTCCCGGAGTGATGCTGGCCCAGCGGTTCGGGCTGGGCGCCGACGACGTGTTCTACCTGTCCATGCCCCTGTTCCACTCCAACGCGGTGATGGCCGGCTGGGCGCCTGCAGTGGCGGCGCAGGGCTCAATCGCGCTGCGGCGCAAGTTCTCCGCGTCGGCGTTCATCGACGACATCCGCCGCTTCGGCGCCACCTACGCCAACTACGTCGGCAAGCCGATGTCCTACGTTCTAGCCACCCCGGAGCGACCCGACGACGCCGACAACCCGCTGCGCATCATGTACGGCAACGAAGGCGCACCACGCGACATCGCGCGCTTCGCACGTCGATTCGGCGTGCTCGTCGTCGACGGGTTCGGGTCGACCGAGGGCGGTATCGCGTTGGCTCGCACCCCGGACACCCCGGAAGGTTCCATCGGTCTGCTGCCCGACGGCGTGGACATCGTTGACGTCGAGACCGGCCAGCCGTGCCCACCCGGCTCCGTCGGTGAACTGGTCAACCTCAGCGGTCGCGGACTGTTCCGCGGCTACTACAAGGATCCGGGCGCCGAAGCCGAGCGGATGGCCGGCGGTGCGTATCACAGCGGCGACCTCGCCTACCGTGACGCGGCCGGATTCGCCTACTTCGCAGGCAGACTCGGCGACTGGATGCGGGTCGACGGCGAGAACCTGGGCACCGCGCCGATCGAACGGATCCTGATGCGCTACCCCGGGGTGATCGAGGCAGCGGTGTACGGCATTCCCGACGTCTCCGTCGGCGACCGGGTGATGGCCGCCCTGGTCATGCCCGAGGGCAGCGACTTCGACCCGGTGGCGTTCCGGACGTTCCTGTCCGCGCAGAGCGACCTCGGGCCCAAGCAGTGCCCGTCGTTTGTACGCGTCGCCGCCTCGCCCCCCCGGACGGAGACGTTCAAGATCATCAAGCGAGCACTGGCTGCCGAGGCCCTCGACTGCGACGATCCGGTGTACGAGATCCCCAGGGACGCTGGGGTTTCGCACGCCCCGTGAGGGTGGTGTACACCCGTTCGGCGTTGCCGGCCCCAGGTCACGTACTGTTCTGGCGTCGGACCCGAGTCGAATTAGGACGTGGCCAGCATGTGGAATCTGGATATCCCGAGCGAGAGCGAATTGCGGCTACTGGCTGCCATCAACGCGCCTGCGGTAGTGACGATCTACATGCCGACAACGCCAACCACTCAGGACGCCCCCAGCGAAGCGATGGCACTGCACAACCTCGTCCGGGAGGCGATGACCGAGGTTCGCCAACGGCCCGAATTGCCGCGCGGCGACGACGACTACATCGAGGTGCAGCTACTCGACCTCGTCGACGACGACGACTTCTGGGCTCACCAGTCGCACGGTCTGGGCGTGATCACGACCGCCGACGGTCAGTGGACGTTCCGGTTGCCGCACAAGCCCAATGCCCAGGTCCACGTCGACGACAAAGCGCACCTGGTTCAGCTGATCGCCGCGGCGGCCGCACAGGATGCGCACGTGCTGTGTCTGTCCGAGGGTGAGGTCCGGCTGATCGACGTGGCCGCGGATCTCCCGCCCAAAGAGGTCAAGGTGGCCGGCATGCCCACCGATGCGGCCAGCGCAGTGGGCAAGTCCTCGATCAACGACCGGTCCCCATCGGGCAGGCTGGTGGGATCGGAGGGCAAGCGGGTGCGGCTCCGTCAGTACGCGCGACAGGTCGACGACGCCCTCATGCCCTTGCTGCGGGGAGATGATCGTCCGCTGGTGCTGATCGCCACCGAGCCGATCTACTCGATTTTCCGGCAGGTGTGCAGTGCGCCGACGCTGGTGGCCCAGGGCGTCGAGGCGAACGCCGACAAGTGGAGCCTTCCCCAGATCGCTGACGCAGTGAAGCCGGTTCTCGTCCAGCACGCCGCCGAATCCGATGTCGCCCTTGCCGAATTGGTCGATGAGCGGCGAGGACAGCGTCGGGCCACCACCGACCTGTCTGATATCGCCCGGGCCGCCACGATCAGCGCGGTGGCCACGCTCATTCTCGACCGGGAGTACGACGAGCGCGGCACGATCGGCGACGACGGCTCCTTGACGCTGGATCCCGCCGGCCCGGCGATCGCCGAGGAGTTGGCCCGCCGGGTGGTGGCCAACGGCGGCCGGGTGCTCGCACTGGCGGCCGACAGGTTGCCCGGCGGATCACCGGTTACAGCCGTACTGCGTTACGCCCAGTAGTCGCTTCGATACCTGCACGCAGCGGCTGGGCCGCCACACAGCGGTATCGATGAGGAGAGACACATATGCGCATAGCACTGCTGGCCCTCGGGATTGTGCTCGTCGTCTTCGGGTTGCTGTTCACCCTTCAGGGCTTCGGGGCGGTGCAGGGCAGCCCGATGAGTAACACCACGACCTGGTCGGTGCTGGGACCCATCATCGCGGTGGCCGGGCTGGTGCTCGCTGTCGTCAACCGGCCCCGCCACTAGTGACCTCGGTGCGGCCAGCCAGATCGCCCAGAGAACGGCGATTGGCGATTGGCGAATCCTCAGTCGCGGATGTCGTCCAAACGCCGGGTCGCCGCGTCGAAACCCGACACCAGTTCGGCGATGATCTCGGCTGCCGGTCGGATCTCGTTCAGCCGGCCCACGATCTGCCCGACCGGCATGGCCACGGCGGTCGGGTCCTGTGATTGGCTCATCCGCTGGTGCGCCTCGGCGACAAGCACATTCTGCAACGGCATCGGAAGCGGGTTGGGCGCCCCTGCAGCATCCCACGCGTCGGTCCAGCGGCTCTTGACTAGCCGGGCCGGCTTTCCGGAGTAGATCCGGCGGCGCACCGTGTCACTGGGCCCTCGGTGGGAATTTTGGCCGGCATCACCACGTCGACGCCGTAGGGCTTGCCGTCGGTGTTGGCGTCCATCCAGCACAGCACCGTCTCAAGTTCGTCCGGATGGTTGAACCGCACGCAGCCCAGCACCCCCATGCCGCCGGCCCGGGTGACCGCCGCCGCCACCTTCTCCGACGGGGTGAAGACGAAGATCGGGTACTCGATGCCGAAGCGATCGCACAGTTGGGTGCGCATCAGTTGGCTTCCCCGGAATCGGCGCGCGAGTGCTTGCTGTGGACCTCGTCGGCGGGCCGCTGCCGGGTCTGTTCCTTGGCCCAGGTGTAGTCCGGCTTCCCTGCGGGGGATCGCTTGACTTCGTCGACCAGCCAGAGGCTGCGCGGCACCTTGTACCCGGCAATCTGGTTGCGCACGAAAGCATCCAGGTCGGCCAGCGCCGGCCGAGTCCCCGGGCGGGGTGCCACCACGGCGGCGACGTGCTGTCCATAGCGTTCGTCGGGAACTCCGACCACCAGTGCGTCGAACACCGCCGGGTGCGCCTTCAACGCGGCTTCGACCTCCTCCGGGTACACCTTCTCCCCGCCGGTGTTGATCGACACCGATCCGCGCCCCAGCATGGTGACGGTGCCGTCCCCCTCGACCATGGCGTAATCGCCGGGGATGGCGTAACGAACGCCGTTGATGGTGCGGAAGGTCTCGGCGGTCTTCTTCTCGTCTTTGTAGTAGCCGAGCGGGATGTTGCCGCGCTTGGCCAGGAAGCCCCGAACACCGGATCCGGGCGTGACCTCGTTGCCGTCGTCGTCAAGAACGACGGTGTTCTTGTCGATGCTGACCCGGGGACCGCCGGCTTGGGTCTGACCCTTGGCCGCGATGCTGGTGCCGCCGAAGCCGGTCTCCGACGAACCGATCGAGTCGGTGATGACCCGGTTGGGCAGCAGTTCGAGGAAGCGCTCCTTGAGGCTGGGTGAGAACAGGGCGGCGGTGCTGGCGAGCAGGAACAGCGACGAGAGATCACGTTCTGCGATCGTGGCCTCCAGCGCGTCGAGCAGGGGACGGCCCATGGCGTCACCGGTGAAGAACAGCAGGTTCACCTTGTGCTTCTCGATAGCGTTCCACACCTGTTCGGCGTCGAATTCCGGTGCCAGCACCACGGTTTGGCCGGCGAACAACGCCATCCAGGTGGCCGACTGGGTCGCCCCGTGGATCATCGGCGGGATCGGGAACCGGATCATCGGTGGGGCGGCGGCGGCCTGCTTGGCGTGGTCGTACTCGTCGGCGACGAATTGCCCTGTGGCGAAGTCGGTTCCGCCGAGCAGCACCCGGTAGATGTCCTCGTGACGCCACATCACCCCTTTGGGGAAGCCGGTGGTGCCGCCGGTGTAGAGCAGGTAGACGTCATCGGGGCTGCGGTCGGCGAAGTCGCGATCCGGTGAACCCTGCGCGAGTGCGGCGTTGAATTCCACACCGCCGTAACGCTGAAATCTGTCGTCACTGCCGCCTGTGTCATCCTCGACCACGATCACCGTCTTGAGGCTGGGGACGTCGGGAAGCACGTTGGCCACCCGGTCGGCGTACTGCCGTTCGTGCACCAGAGCGACCATGTCGGAGTTGTCGAACAGGTAGCCCAACTCGGCTTCGACGTAGCGGTAGTTGACGTTGACCAGGATCGCCCCGGCTTTGACGATGCCCAGCATGGCGATGACGATCTCGATGCGGTTGCGGCAATAGAGGCCGACCTTGTCGTCCTTCTTGACCCCGCGGTCGATGAGGTAGTGGGCGAACCGGTTCGCCTTCTCCTCCAACTCGGCGTAGGTGATCTGCTCGTCGCCGCAGATCAGTGCAACCCGGTCGGGGACGGCGTCGATGGCGTGTTCGGCAAGATCGGCGATATTCAGGGCCACGGAACCCAAACTAGAACCTGTTACAGTCCTTCACAAGTGCGACGGGGAAGGCGGGCAAACATGGCCGACGCTGTGATCGAGCAACGCGGGCACGTTCTGATCGTGACGATGAATCGCCCGGAGTCTCGCAATGCCCTCTCCGGCGAGATGCTGCAGATCATGGTCGAGGCCTGGGACCGCGTCGACAACGATCCCGACATCCGGGTGTGCATCCTGACCGGCGCGGGCGGCTACTTCTGCGCGGGTATGGACCTGAAGGCGGCCACGGCCAAGCCGCCGGGCGACTCCTTCAAGGACGGCAGCTACGACCCGTCGCGCATCGACGGCCTCCTCAAGGGGCGGCGGCTCACCAAGCCCCTGATCGCCGCCGTCGAAGGCCCCGCGATCGCGGGCGGCACCGAGATCCTGCAGGGCACCGACATCCGGGTGGCCGGGCAGAGCGCGAAGTTCGGCATCTCCGAGGCGCGCTGGAGCCTGTATCCGATGGGCGGATCGGCGGTGCGCCTGGTCCGCCAGATCCCGTACACGATCGCCTGCGATCTGCTGCTGACCGGTCGGCACATCACCGCGGCCGAGGCGCTGGAGTATGGGCTGATCGGGCATGTGGTTCCGGACGGGCAGGCACTGGAGAAGGCTCTGGAGATCGCGGAGGTGATCGCCGCGAATGGCCCACTGGCGGTCCAGGCAATCCTGCGGTCCATCCGCGAGACCGAGGGCCTGCACGAGAACGACGCCTTCAAGATCGACACCAAGATCGGCATCGAGGTGTTCCTCTCCGAGGACGCCAAAGAGGGCCCGCTGGCGTTCAAGGAGAAGCGGCCGCCTCAGTTCGCGATGCGTTGATACCGCCGCCGCACTCTCGCCGAGCGTGCGTCCACTGCGAAAGTCAGGCTGAATTTTCGCAGTGAGCACACTTTCGGCGCTATGTCAGTGGGGAAACCCTCTATGAATTGGGCTGAATTCGCATCCGCGTCACGGCTGATGACACCGAGGGCGAGATTCTGCGGCGGGTCCGCGACGCCTGGGCGCGCCGAACGTGAACTCACTGCGAAAAATCGTGTGGCCTTTTCCGCAGTGGACGCACGCTCGGCGTGGGCGGCTACACCACTGCCGGCGCCGTCGGGGTGAACACCACGGGCATCGACTCCAGTCCGCTGACGAAGTTCGCCGCACGCAGCGGCAGCACCGAATCGTCGGCGAGCCGGAGGTCCGGCAGCCGCTGAAGCAGCTTGCGGACCATCGTGGTGAGCTCGAGGCGGGCCAGCTGATTGCCAAGACAGAAGTGGGTTCCGAAGCCGAAAGCCAGGTGGCTGTTGGGATTTCGGTCGACTCGGAAGCTCTCCGGGTCGCCGAACACCGACTCGTCGAAGTTCGCCGACTCGAACATCAGCAGCATCTTCTCCCCCTCGCGCAGCTGCGTGCCGTGGAACTCGTTGTCGCGCAAAATGGTTCGGGCCATGTTCTTCACCGGCGACGTCCAGCGCAGCATCTCCTCGACGGCTCCGGGCACGAGCGCGGGGTCGACGACGAGACGCTGCCATTGCTCAGGGTGGCGCAGCAGTTGCTCGGTTCCCCCACTCAACGTATGCCGGGTGGTCTCGTCGCCGCCGATGAGGATCAGCAGGGTCTCGAAGACGATCTCGTCGTCCGACATCCGCTGTCCCTCGACTTCGGCATTGACCAGCAGAGAGAACAGGTCGCCGGTGGGCTCGTCGCGGCGCTTGGCTGCGGACTGCATGGCGAAGCCGGTGTACCCGGCGAAGGCATCCATGAGCGCTTGCAGCGCCGCCTCGTCCGCACTCGCGGACAGCCCGCACACCAAGTCGTCGGACCACTTCAGCAAGGTCGCGCGATCCTGCGGCAGCACACCGAGCATGTCGCCGATGACCGCCATCGGCAGCGGCGCGGCGATGTCGCGGACGAAGTCACATTCCCCGCGTTCGCACACCGCATCGATCAGGGTGTCGCACAGCGTGTCGATCCCGGCGGCCTTGTCCATCACCTGCTTGCGGGTGAAGCCGGCATTGACCAGCTTGCGGCGCAGCAGATGCTGCGGGTCGTCCATATCGATCATGTACGGCATGGCCGGCTGGTCAGGGCGGATGCCGCCGGTGTTGGAAAACACCTCGGGGTGCCGTTCGGCGTCGAGCACCGCCTGGTAGGTCGCGGCGGCGGCCAGCCCGTTGCGGTCGCGGAACACCGGCTCGTTGGCGCGCATCCAGCGGTACGCGTCGCGGGCAAGGCCGTCGGCGAAGAAGTGTCCGTCGGCCAGGTCAACATCGGGTTTCATCGGCATATCCCCATTCCTCTCGACGCGGTTACAGTGGCGGTATGGCTGCGGATCAGCACACCATCGCCGGCAGGGTAGTCACCATGCCGGTGCATATCCGCAAGGCGGACGTTCACACCGCGATGTTCTCGGTGGCGGCCGATGCGGCCCAGCGGCTGATCGACTACAGCGGACTGCGGGTGTGCGAGTTCCGACCGGGCCGCGCCGTGGTGACGCTGATGCTGGCCCGCTACTTCGACGGCGACCTCGGCCGCTACCACGAATTCGGCACCTGCGTCATGGTCAACCCGCCCGGCTCGACGGCCCGCGGCCTGAAGGCACTTGCCGGCGCGGCGGCGTTCATCCACCACCTGCCGGTCGATCAGTCCTTCACGCTGGAGGCCGGACGGACCATCTGGGGATTCCCGAAGATCATGGCGGACTTCACGATTCGCGATGACAACCCGTTTCGATTCGAGGTCTCGGAAGGCGGTGCACTCATCGCTGGCATGGAGTTCCACCGGGGTGCACCGGTCCCGTCGCTGCGTAAGAAGCCGCAGGTGCTCACGACCTACTCCTGCGCGGACGGCGTCACCCGCGAGGTGCCCTGGGAGATGACGACCTCGCATGTCCGATTCCGCCCGGCCGGCGCGCGGCTGCGGTTGGGTGATCATCCCTACGGGAAGGAACTCGCCGCGCTCGGATTGCCCAAGCGCCCCATGGTGTCCGGCGCGGTGGGCCACGTGGCGATGGCGTTCGGTGAGGCGCACGCGCTGCGCTGATCTCACAGCAGGGCGGCCAGCTCTCGGAGTTGCTCGCCACTGCGGGGGCTGACGACCATCATCGTCACCCCCGCCGCCTCCCACACCGCGATCTGCTTGCGCACATAGTCGACGTCGCCGACGATGGCGGCATCGTCGACCAGTTCATCCGGAATCACTTGCGCTGCCTCATCTTTGCGACCCGACCGGAACAACCTGGTGACGTCCTCGACCACGTCGGCGTAGCCCATCCGGCGGTAGACCTCGGCGTGGAAGTTGGTGTCCTCGGACCCCATTCCGCCCATGTAGAGCGCGACGTAGGGCTTCATCATCGCCATCGTCGACGGACGGTCCTCGGTGATGACGATCTGCGCGGTGGCGCAGACCTCGAAGTCCTCGCGCGTGCGCCGCGCACCGGGACGGGCGAAGCCCTCGTCGAGCCACTCGTTGTACATATCGGCCAGGCGGGGAGAGTAGAAGATCGGCAGCCAGCCGTCGCAGATCTCGGCGGCCAGCGCGACGTTCTTCGGCCCCTCGGCGCCGAGCATGATCGGGATGTCGGCGCGCAACGGATGCACGATCGGCTTGAGCGCCTTGCCCAGACCGGTGGTGCCCTCGCCGGACAGCGGCAGCGGATAGTGCGGTCCGGCGCTCGTCACCGGGGCCTGCCGCGCCCAGACCTGCCGGACGATGTCGATGTATTCGCGGGTGCGGGCCAACGGCTTGGGGAACCGCTGCCCGTACCAGCCCTCGACGACCTGAGGCCCGGATACGCCGAGTCCGAGGATGTGCCGGCCGCCGGACAGATGGTCGAGGGTCAGTGATGCCATCGCACACGCCGTCGGGGTGCGTGCGGAGAGTTGCACCACCGAGGTACCCAACCGCAGACGCTGCGTCTCCCGGCCCCACCAGGCCAGCGGGGTAAAGGCGTCCGAGCCCCACGCCTCGGCGGTGAACACCGTGTCGAAGTCGGCCTCCTCAGCGGCGGCCACCAGCTCCGCGTGGTTGGCGGGAGGCTGCGCACCCCAGTATCCGAGTTGCAAACCGAGCTTCATAAGGCGCCGCCTTCCCGCCCCCTGAGGGGATACTCACCGATCCTTGCCACGATTCTTAGAACCTGTTCTACTCGATGCTGTGAGCGTCAGCCAGAGCACTCCCCCTGCAGTAAGGGCGTTGATAGATTCCCACGAACCACCGCTTTCGGCTCCGCTGACACTGTCCTTCGACTACACCCGTTCAGTCGGCCCGACGTTGGGCGCCTTCTTCACCGCACTGCGCGAGCGTCGTATCGTCGGCGTCCGCGGCTCCGACGGCAGAGTCCACGTTCCCGTCGTCGAGTACGACGCGGTGACCTATGAACGGCTGACCGAGATCGTCCCGGTCGCCAGTGTCGGGACGGTGCTGTCGTGGACCTGGCAGGCCGAGCCGCTGGAGGGCCAACCGCTGGACCGGCCGTTCGCGTGGGCGTTGATCAAGCTCGACGGCGCCGACACCGCGCTGCTGCATGCCGTGGACACGGGTGGGGCCGGCGCCATCAAGACCGGCGACCGGGTGCACGTGCACTGGGTCGACGAACCGGTCGGCGCGGTTACCGACATCGCCTTCTTCCTGCCCGGCGGCGAAACCGAGCCGGTCGGGGATAGCGACGATGACCGTGACCCGGTGACGATGCTCGTCGCGCCGACCAGCATCTCGATCCAGCACACCGCGTCCCGCCCGGAGACCATCTATCTGCGAGCACTGCAACAGGGCATGCTGCTCGGGGCCCGCAGCGGCGACGACGGCAAAGTGTATTTCCCTCCGCGCGAAGCGGACCCGGCGACCGGCCGCGAACTCGACCAGTTCGTGGAACTCCCCGACACCGGGACCGTGACGACGTTCGCGATCATCAACATCCCGTTCCCGGGTCAGCGCATCAAGCCGCCCTATGTGGCGGCCTACATCCTGCTCGACGGGGCCGACATCCCGTTTCTGCATCTTGTCACCGAGATCGACGCCGCCGACGTAGGGATGGGCATGCGGGTCAAGGCCGTCTGGAAGCCGCGCGAGGAGTGGGGCCTGGGCATCGACAACATCGAGCACTTCCGGCCCACCGGCGAACCGGACGCGGACTACGACAGCTACAAGCACCACCTGTAGAGAGATCAGGGACCCCTGATGAGCGCTTGCGCGAAGAGGAAACAACGGATGATGAGCGCTTGCGCGAAGAGGAAACAACGGATGATGAGCGCTTGCGCGAAGAGGAAAAAGGGATGACCAGAGAAGTAGCCGTCGTCGGCTTCGCCCACGCGCCGCACGTGCGCCGCGCTGACGGCACCACCAATGGCGTGGAGATGCTCATGCCGTGTTTCGCCCAGCTCTACGGCGAACTGGGCATCACCGCGAGAGACATCGGGTTCTGGTGTTCGGGTTCGTCGGATTACCTTGCCGGACGGGCGTTCTCGTTCATCTCGGCGATCGACTCGATCGGCGCCGTGCCGCCGATCAACGAAAGCCACGTCGAGATGGACGCCGCGTGGGCGCTGTATGAGGCCTACATCAAGGTGCTCACCGGCCAGGTGGACACCGCCCTGGTCTACGGGTTCGGAAAGTCCAGTGCCGGGACACTGCGGCGGGTGCTGGCACTGCAGACCGATCCGTATACGGTGGCCCCGTTGGTGCCCGATGCGGTGTCGATGGCGGGAATTCAGGCACGCCTGGGCCTGGATGCCGGTAAGTGGACGATGGCTCAGATGGCTCAGGTGGCTCTGGAAGCCATGGCCGCGTCGCCGCGCGTCGATTCCGTCGAGGCCGCCGGAAGCATCGACGATCTCCTGGCACGTCCCTTCTTCGCCGATCCACTGCGCCGCCACGATATCGCGCCGATCACCGACGGCGCCTCGGCGATCGTGATCGCCGCCGGCGACCGCGCTCGCGAACTGCGCGAAAGGCCAGCCTGGATAACCGGTTTCGAGCACCGGATTGAAACCCCGGCGATCGGGGCCCGCGACCTGACCGCCTCGCCGTCGACGGCGGCGTCGGCCGCAGCGGCAACCGGCGGCGACACTGCATCGGTCGAGGTCGCCGAGATCTACGCACCGTTCAGCCACCAGCACCTGATCCTTGCCGAGGCGATCGGCCTGGGGCCCTCGACGACGATCAATCCCTCCGGCGGCGCACTGGCCGCCAACCCGATGTTCTCCACCGGGCTGGAGCGCATCGGCTTCGCCGCCCGGCACATCTTCGACGGATCAGCCCAGCGGGTGCTGGCGCATGCGACGAGCGGCCCTGTGCTGCAACAGAATCTGGTCGCCGTGATGGAAGGCGCAGACAAGTGACCGCCGAACACTTAGCCGCCGTGCTCGGCACCGGCCAGACGAAGTACGTGGCCAAACGCACCGACGTCTCGATGAGCGGGCTGGTCCGCGAGGCCATCGACAGGGCGCTGGCCGACAGCGGGTCCACCTTCGACGACATCGACGCCGTCGTCGTCGGCAAGGCGCCGGACTTCTTCGAGGGCGTGATGATGCCCGAGTTGTTCATGGCCGACGCCATGGGCGCGACCGGCAAACCGCTGATCCGGGTGCACACCGCCGGTTCGGTGGGCGGATCGACCGCCGTCGTCGCGGCAAGCCTGGTCGAATCCGGTAAGTACCGCCGCGTGCTCGCGGTGGCGTGGGAGAAGCAATCGGAGTCAAACGCCATGTGGGCGTTGTCGATTCCGGTTCCCTTCACCAAGCCGGTCGGCGCCGGCGCCGGCGGCTACTTCGCCCCGCACATCCGCGCCTACATCCGGCGTTCGGGGGCCCCGTCGCACATCGGCGCGATGGTGGCCGTCAAGGACCGGCTCAACGGAGCCCGCAACCCGCTGGCCCACCTGCACCAGCCCGACATCACCTTGGAGAAGGTGCTGGCGTCGCCGATGCTGTGGGACCCGGTTCGTTTCGACGAGACCTGCCCGTCATCGGACGGCGCGGCCGCGATCGTCATCGGTGACGAAGCCTCCGCCGATGCGCGTGTCGCCGACGGCCATCCGGTGGCGTGGATTCACGCCACCGCCCTGCGCACCGAACCGCTCGCCTACTCCGGACGGGACCAGGTCAACCCGCAGGCCGGCCGGGACGCCGCCGCCGCATTGTGGAAAGCAGCCGGAATCGCCAGCCCGATCGACGAGATCGACGTGGCCGAGATCTACGTCCCGTTCTCCTGGTTCGAACCGATGTGGCTGGAAAACCTCGGCTTCGCCCCCGAGGGCGAGGGCTGGAAGCTCACCGAGGCCGGCGAGACCGCGATCGGCGGCAGGATTCCGGTCAACCCCTCCGGCGGTGTGCTGTCGTCGAATCCGATCGGCGCGTCCGGGATGATCCGCTTCGCCGAGGCCGCGATTCAGGTGATGGGCCAGGCCGGCGCGCATCAGGTTCCGGACGCACGCAAAGCCCTCGGCCACGCTTACGGCGGCGGTTCACAGTACTTCTCGATGTGGGTGGTGGGCAGCGCGAAGCCTGCGACAATTCCCCGGTAACACTTCGACGATTGGGACATCGAATGGGGAACGGAGCCGTGAACCTCTCTCGCCGCTACCTCCTGGCCGCGATCCCGGCCCTGGCGCTGGGGGCCGCGGCGTGCGGGTCCAACAACACGCTCGAGGAGGTGAGGCAGGAAGCAGGGCCTGCACCCAAACCCACAACGCCCGACGATGCGATCAAAGTTCTCGCCGACGGGAACGCCCGTTTCGCCGCACGCACTCCGAAGGTCCATGACACCGCCGACATCGAGGTGCTGTGGAGTGACATCAAGCAGGGCCAGAGCCCGTTCGCCACCATCCTCGGGTGCGCCGACAGCCGGCTGGCGCCGGAGTTGATCTTCGATCAGTTCGTGGGCGACATCTTCGTCGTGCGCGAGGCCGGCAATACCGCGGAAACGTCGACCGACCTCGGCAGCCTCGAGTACGGCCAGGCGGTGCTGAAATCCAAGGCCCTGGTGGTGATGGGCCATTCCGATTGCGGCGCCATCAAAGCCGCATTCAAGAATGACCAGGTCGGCGGCAACATGCAGGCGTTCGTCGACTTCATCAAGGCCGGTATCACTGGGGCGACCAGCCTCGACGACGCCATCGTGCGCAACGTGCGCGCGGTGATCGACCACATTCGCAAGAACAGCCAGATACTGCGCGACGCGGAGCGGACCGGCGCCGTCAAGATCGTCGGAGCCATCTACGACATCGAGACAGCCACCGTCCGCTTCCTGTGATCTGCTACTTGACCTCTTTCAGTCCGGCCAGATAGCGCTGGGCAAGGTCGCGGTAGGCCTGCGGGTTCGTCTGCACCCACATCTCCGCGCGGGTTCCGGCGATGGGCCCCTTGACCTTTGCCGGTGCGCCGGTGACGAGGACGTCGGGCGGGATCTGGGTGCCGCCGACGACCAGCGAATGCGCCGCGATGAGGCTGCGGGCGCCGATCACCGCGCCGTCCAGGACGGTGCAATGGTTGGCGACGAGCGCTTCCATGCCGATGTGCGCGCCATGGATGGTGCACATGTGGGCGATGGTGGCGCCGGGTCCGATGTCGACCGGGATGCCGGGCGGTGCGTGCAGCACTGACCCGTCCTGGACGTTGGCACCCTCCCGAATCACCACCGGGGCGTAGTCGGCCCGCAGCACCGTGTTGAACCACACCGAGGCTCCCGCCTCGACCGTGACGTCCCCGATCAGAACAGCGGTGGGAGCCACGAACGCGGTCGGATCCACCTTCGGGGCCCGGCCCTCGAACTCGTACATCCGCATCGCACACATATACCCCACCGCAAGGGGTTGTGTGCTGTTGCGGGACGACTGCGCAAAACTGTAACGTGTTCTAATTAGAGGACACCCAGTGGAGGGGCGGCATGAGCGACGTTCGCGAAATTGACACCGGGACCCTGCCCGACCGGTACGCCCGGGGCTGGCACTGTCTAGGGCCGGTCACGACATTCCTTGACGGCCAGCCGCACCCGGTCCATGCGTTCGGCACCAAGCTGGTCGTCTTCGCCGATTCCGCAGGGGATCTGCACGTGCTCGACGGCTACTGCCGGCACATGGGTGGGGACCTGTCCCAGGGCTCCATCAAAGGCGACGAGGTAGCGTGCCCGTTCCACGATTGGCGCTGGGGTGGCGACGGCCGTTGCAAACTGGTTCCCTACGCCAAGCGGACTCCCAAACTCGCGCGCACCCGGTCGTGGCACACCGACGTCCGCGGCGGTCTGCTGTTCGTCTGGCACGACCATGAGGGCAAGCCGCCTCAGCCCGAGGTGCGTATCCCCGAGATTCCCGAGCAGGCCAGTGATGACTGGACGGAGTGGAACTGGAACACACTGCTCATCGAGGGGTCGAACTGTCGCGAGATCGTCGACAACGTCACCGACATGGCGCACTTCTACTACATCCACTTCGGCCTGCCGACCTACTTCAAGAACGTCTTTGAAGGCCATATCGCGACGCAGTACCTACACAATGTCGGCCGGCCAGACGTCGGTGGACTCGGCACCGCCTACGGCATCTCGCACCTTGATTCGGAGGCCAGTTACTTCGGCCCTTCCTTCATGATCAACTGGCTGCACAACACCTACGGCGACTTCAAGGGCGAGTCGATCCTGATCAACTGCCACTACCCGGTCACCCAGGACTCGTTCATGCTGCAGTGGGGTGTCATCGTGCAGAAGCCGAAGGGCCTCGATGACGCGATGACCGAGAAACTGTCGGAGGCGTTCACCGCGGGGGTCAGCAAGGGCTTCCTTCAGGACGTCGAGATCTGGAAGCACAAGACCCGGATCGACAATCCGCTGCTGGTCGAGGAGGACGGCGCCGTCTACCAGATGCGCCGGTGGTACCAGCAGTTCTACGTCGACGTCGCCGAGGTCACGCCGGAGATGACCGACAGGTTCGAACTGGAAGTCGACACCACCAAGGCCAACGAGAAGTGGCATGTGGAAGTCGAGGAAAATCTGCGCCGACAGGCCGAAGAGCGCGCAGCGGGACAGCCGGCCTCATGACCGCCGAGCAATCGCCCGACGTCGATGACATCGCGCGGTCGATGCTTCTCCTGCATGGCACTCACGACGACGACCACCACCGCGGCGACGGTGCCGACGTTCTGTCGTGGTCAAAGGCTCCCGACTTCGCCGGCGACCCCCGGCGGGCGGCGGCCGTGCACGATGCCACCCTCCGCGACCGCGAGCGCTATCTGACCTCGGGGTTGGCCGAGGTGGACTGCCGGTTCTGCCACGCCTCGGTCAAGGTGAAGAAATTGGGCGCCCCCTACACCGCCGTGCAGTGGAACACCGCGGCGTCGGACCGCTGCGCCTATTTCGCCGAGATTCGCGCCGAGGGCGGCAGCAGTGCACGCGTTCCGTCCTGCCCGCGCCTCGGTGACAGCATCAAACACGCTGTGACTGAAGGGTGTTTGGAGGAGTATTCGAGCGCGCCGGCGCCCGGCGACGGCTAGCTGCGGTTCACAGACCAGTGAAGCATTCTTTGACCTGATCCTCGGTCAGCCCGTAGTCGGCCAGGGAGTAGGTGTGCTTCGGCGCCCGCGGGCCCTGCTTGCTCTCCTCGTCGGTCGCCACGATCTGGGCGCGGGCGTCGTCGGTCATCTCGATTCCGAAGTGGGCGTAAATGTTTTCGACGGTGCGGATCGGCTCGCGGATGAGGTCAAAGTAGTCGACGTCGCAGAACTGCGCCGGATTCTGGGTGGCCCGCACGGCCTTGAACCGTTCCAACCCACGCGACCAGGTCTCCAGCGAATCGGCGCCGATGGTGTCGCCGACGAAGGTATTCGACCAGCCGGCGGTGGTGTGCTGGGCGAGCGAGCACATCGAGGCCATGATGGTCTCCGCTGGCCGGTGGCATTGGATCACCAGTGCGTCGGCATACGTCGCGAACAGCGCGTCGAGGGCGAACAGGTGGCTGGGATTCTTGAGCACCCAACGCTTTTCGGCATCGTTGAGCCCGATCAGCTGGAGGTTGCGGCGATGCCGCTGATACGGCTTGGCCCAGTCCTGAGCTGCCAGCCACCGCGAGTAGGTAGGCACGTGGGCCAGGGTTTCGTAGGACACCGAATGGACCGACTGGCGTAGCAATTGCCAGCACTCCTCCACCTCGTCGGCGGTCATGTAGTGCAGGCCGGTGTAGTCGGGGTTCTCCGCGTGGGCTGTCTTGAACCGGGCGTCCAGCTCAGCGAAAACCGGGTTCTGCGGCCACGTTTCGCGCGGCGGCCGAGGCTGGGGGAACTCCGCCAGCCACAGTTCCAGGCCCTGGTGGCGGGGGTCGCCGCACAGCAGCCGATGTAGTGCCGTGGTGCCGGTGCGGGGCAGGCCGGTGACGAAGATCGGCGCGGTGACGGCGACGTCGGCGTGCTGCGGGTACTGCTTCCAGGAGGCCTCGCTGAGCAGTCGGGCCACCAGGGCGTTGCGCAAGAAGAAGCGCGACATCTTGGAGCCGAGTTCGGTGAAGTCCGCGTCGCGGCGGTAGGACTCCAGCAGCACCGACAACGCTTCGATGTAGTTGTCGTCATCAGTGCCGAAGTCGTCGAGGCCGACCGCCTTGACGGCGGAGGCTCTCAGATCGTCGACGGTGCCGACGCCGGTGCGGGGCGGGCGAGTCATCAGGCCTTGCACTCCCCGCAGTTCACGTCCAGTGTCGCCCCGGTGATGCCGCTGGACAGGTCGCTGGCCATGAACAAGATCGCCGAGGCCACTTCGTCTTCGGTGGGCAGCCGCTTGAGATCCGATGCAGCGGCGGCCGCGTCGTAGATCTGCTCGACGGTGGTGCCGTACTTGCCCGCCTGGTGGGCGAAGTAGCTCTGCAGCGTACCGCCCCAAATATAGCCGGGCGCAACGGAATTGACCCGGATGCCCTGCGGCCCCAACTCGGTGGCGAGTGACTGCGACATCGCCAGCAGCGCCGCCTTCGCCATCTTGTAAGCCCCGTACTTCGGCTGCGAATGCCGGATCACCATCGAATTGACGTTGACGACCGACCCCTTGGACTCGGCCAGGACGGGGGTGAGCCTCTGGGTCAGGCGCAAGGCGCCCAGAACGGTCAGTTCGATCGCGTCACGGATGTGCTGGAAGCTGGTATCCGCCAGGGGTTTCATCGACGGCACTCGGAAGGCGTTGTTGATCAGAACGTCCACTTTTCCGTACGCGTCCATCGTCTCGGCGACGAGGTTGTCGACCTGCGCGTCGTCGGTGATGTCGGTGGCGACGGCCAGTGCGCGCCGGCCCATCCCGGTGACCTGCTTGGCGACGTCGTCGAGTCGCTCCACGGTGCGGGCGGCCAGTACCAGATCGGCACCGGCTTCGGCGCACCGGCGGGCCAGAGTCGTGCCCAGTGCCGGCCCGACGCCGCTGATCACGACGACCTTGTTCTCCAAGAGACCGGCCATCCCTACCCCACCATCCTGTTCTGAATCTGTTTCTGGCGCAACGCGATCCGGACCCGCCAGTCCTGCTCGGAGATCTGGTTGCTGTCGTAGTAGGGCAGATGACCGGACACGTCGGCGACATCGATGAGTTCCAACGTCGGCCCGTCGGACGCGGTGAGTTCTCGCGACACCCGCTGCCAGCGGAACTGCAGGAAGCCTTTGCGGTGGCCGGTGGTCTCTACCCAGTTCGTCACGCCGGGGTTCTGTTCGGACACCACGATGCGGATCTTCCCGTCCGGATCCGCCTGTGCCTGAGTGCCGTTCAGCGATGTTTGGTGGTTGATGTAGTCCAGCGAGATATACCACAGGCTGCCCAACTGGAAGCCGAAGTACGGCGCGTCGCTGACCGGCACCGTGATGACCAGCGCCTGCTCGGGCCGCAGGTCGAAATGGCCGGCCGACGAGTACTGCGTGGCCAGGCCGCCCGGGGTCAGACGGGGGGCGACCATGGTGTTGACCGGGATGTTGGTGTAAAACCACTGCGGAAACTGCAGCCAGGTCTTGACGCGCTGCACGAGTTGCTTTCCCGCTGTGGCCCAGCGCTTTTCGATCACCTCGGTGGTGAGCGGCGGTGGCGCGGTGCCGGCGGTGTCGGTGCGGGCGATCGCGACGTGGCCCCGCTGCGCGGACCAGTCGTTGTAGACCTCGCGGATCACCAGTTGCGCGTTGCCCGCCGGGATGAAGCGCCATTCGAAGCCGCCGTCGGCGGCGATGTCGAGTCTGCGGTCATCGAAAGCCGTCTCGCTGTCGGGGACGTTGCTGTCGGTGTACTCGCCGCCGAGCAGTTGGAAGCTGAGGTCGGTGGTGGTGCCGCGCTTGCCGGTCACGACGTATTCGCGCCCGGCCGCCACCCGGGTGCCGAAGTAGAGGGTGTCCGGATTGTCCAGTCCCATCTTGGTGAACGGACCGGTGCCGCACTGCAGAAAGGGGTGGTCGCGGTCGTAGTCGAAGGCGATGTGCGTGCAGGCAGCGATACCGCCGGCCAGATATTGAAGACCTTCGAGCAGGTCCGGTTCGCTGTCGATGAAGGGGGCTTCGCTTACCAGCCTCTCGGCCTCCGCGATGGCGTCAACCAACGGCTGTGCATACATCGTGGACGGAGCCTTCCGATCGGTAGCTGACCTGAATCTAGAACGTGTTCCAGTCCCAGTCAAACAGGTATCGCTGCACGTCGCGGCCATGGTCAATTCACACTGGCCAGGGCGAACGGCAACACGTCGGGCGCACCCGCCCGGCGCAGACATCGGGCGGCGGTCGTCATGGTCCAGCCGGTGTCGGTGACGTCGTCGACCAGCAGCACCGGTCCGGTGACCTCCGCCAGTGCGGCGTCGTCCGGTACCTCCCAGCAGTCGTGCAGGGCGGCCACCCGGTAGGCGGAATTCGCTGCGGTGACCGGCCGACGAGTCGCCGCGTAGCGCAGTGTTCCCAGGTTCTTCAGCCGACCCGTCTCGGCGATCCGGTCGACCAGCGAACCGATCAGGAGGGGATGGCCGGCGGAGTCGATTCCCATCACCGCGACCGGCCGGTCCTGCCACGGCCAGTCGGCGAGCGTCGCGACTACGGCACGAAACACGTCGTCGGGGACTTGTGCATCCGGGGAATCGAGGAGCCTGCGCAGCCGTGGTCCCCAGCCGAGGTCGGTGAGCCGGCCGATCGCGCGCCCCTCCAGCGGACCCTCGTCGATCCGGCCGCTCAGGGCGACGCCGATCTTCGCCATCCCGGTGGGCCACTGCCGCCGCGGCGTCAATTCCACGCCGCACCGCTGCAACCGGTCGTTCACGTCCTGCAGTGCGGCGTCGTCGACGTCAGCCACGAACCTCGTTCCGGCGCAGTTGTCGCACCGCCCGCACCCCGGATCGTCATCGCCGAGCGCAGGATCGTCGAGTTGCCGACGTAGGAACGCCATCCGGCAGCCGGTGGTGTCCTGGTAGTCCAGCATGGCCTGCTGTTCGCGGCGTCGGGCGGCGTCGAGCTTGCGGTAGCGGGCTTCGTCGTAGGCCCATGGCCGCCCGGTACTTATCCAGCCGCCCTTGACGCGTTGCACCGCGCCATCGACGTCGAGCACCTTGAGGACCATTTCCAGCCGGGTACGGCCGAGGTCGACCATCGGCTCCAGCGCCGGGGTCGACTGTGGACGTTCGGGGTCCAGCGCGCCGATCACGTTGCGCACCAACGACTCCGACGGGAAGGCCACCGAGGCGAAGTAGCGCCAGATCTCCGAATCCTCGTGTCCAGGCAGCAGGATGGCCTCGGCGCGCGGGGTGGACCGTCCGGCACGGCCGACTTGCTGGTAGTAGGCGATCGGCGACTGCGGGGCGCCGAGGTGGATGACGAAACCGAGGTCCGGCTTATCGAATCCCATGCCGAGTGCGGAGGTGGCCACCAACGCCTTCACCACGTTGTCGAGCAGGTCGGACTCCAGTTGCTCGCGCTCCGCTGGATCGGTGGTTCCGGTGTACGCCGCCACCTCGTGGCCCTGGTCCCGCAACACCGCCGCCAGATCACGTGCCCCGGCCACTGTCAGGGTGTAGATGATTCCCGAACCGGGCAGCGAATGGAGTTCCGCGCCAATCCATGCCGCTCGCCCCGCGGCGGTCGGCACCTTCACCACGGACAGATGCAGGGACGCCCGGTCCAGGCTGCCGCGCAGCACCAGCGTGTCGGCGCCGCCAGTCAGGCCTGTCCGGTCGGCACTGCCGACGCCGAGCTGGGTGGCGACGTCGTCGACCACCCGGTCGTTGGCGGTCGCCGTCGTGGCCAGCACCGGGATGTCGGCACCCAGTTCGGCGATCAGTGTGCGAATCCGGCGGTAGTCCGGTCGGAAGTCGTGGCCCCAGTCCGAGACGCAATGCGCCTCGTCGATCACGACCAGGCCGGCGTCGGCGGCCAGCGATGGCAGCACCTGTTCGCGGAAGTCGGGGTTGTTGAGTCGCTCCGGGCTCACCAGCAGAACGTCGAGAACGCCGGCTCCGACCTGGCGGTGGATGTCCTCCCACTCGGTGACGTTGCCGGAATTGATGGTGGCCGCGCGAACCCCGGCGCGCTGCGCGGCGGCCACCTGGTTGCGCATCAGTGCCAGGAGCGGGGAGACGATGACGGTCGGCCCTTTGCCCTGTGCGCGCAGCATTTTCGCGGCGATGAAGTAGACGGCGGACTTGCCCCAGCCGGTGCGCTGCACGACCAGCGCCCGCCGCCGCTGCACGACCAGCGCCTCGATCGCGGTCCATTGGTCCTCACGCAGGGTTGCCTGCGGACCCGCGAGCTTCTCCAGCAGAGCCTGGGCCTGCCGACGGGGATGATCGGGGTCGCCAACGGCTTTCACTGCAGATGCCCGGTGTTGATCTTGGAAGCGGTCGATCCGCGGGAGCTCACGGAATGCTCAGCCGGACGAAGGTGCTGTCGTCGGTGACCACAGCCCGGGATGAGCCTTCCTCCAGTTTGGCGATCAGGGTGTTGAGTGTGCCGTCCTCGTTCTGGGCGGCACGAAGGTAGACCGAGCAGAACTCATTCAGCGAGCGCTGTTGCCCTTCGGGCAGACCCAATTCGAGCGCGCCGTCGCTGTAGAGCAGGATCTCCGTGGCCGGCGGCACGGTGAAGGAATGCGTCACGAACTCAGTGTCCTCGAGAAGTCCGATAGCTGCAGACCCGGTAGCCAGAGGCTCAGGAGTGGCCCCGCGGGTGAGCGCCAGCGCTGGCGGGTGGCCGGCGCTGCTATAGCGCAGTTCGCGGCGGGAAGCCTGGAAGACGCCGTACCAGATGGTGAAATAGTGGCCGCCCTGTTGGTCCATCTGGAAGATGCGGTTCAACTGACGCAACACCGCATCGGGGGCCAGCAGTGTCTCAGTTTCGAAGTTGCAGGACCGCAGGAGGTTGTGCACCGATACCGATAGCAGTGCTGGTTCCACGCCGTGGCCCGACACGTCCACGAGATACACGATCAGATGGTCGTCGTCGAGCCAGCGGAAGTCGTAGCAGTCGCCACCCAATTCTTCGGTGGGCAGGTAGCGCGATGTCACCGCGACCGGGCCGGTCAGATCGTCGGGCAGGATCGATGCGACATAGCGTGCCGCGCTGTTCAATTCCGCCATCAGCCGGTTCGTCTGCGCCTTGAGGTACCGCGTGAGCCTGCGGTTTCGTTCATCGCGGCGGGCGATCGCGGCAGCAGCGGCCTTCTCGGCGGCCACTTCGTCGTCGATCACCCGAAATGAGGCGACGATGCCGTCGCGCTTGCCATCGGCATCGTGAAACGGCTTCGAATGCAGGTGGATCCAGTGTTTGGCGCCGTCGGCCCCGTAGGCAACGGTCTGTCCGATGTAAGACTGGCCACCGGTGATCATGCCCCAGCGCTGCTTGGCGCCGGCGCGCCGTTCGGGCACGAGCAAGTCGAATACTGACCGCTGCAACAAGTGGTCCGGCGGGGTGCCGAGAGCTTCCTCGATCGAGCGGGACACCCACCTGATGACACCATCGTCGGTCAAGTGCATGACCACATCGGCGACGTTCTCGGTGAGCAGCCGGAATTGTTCTTCCGACGCGGCAATGCGCTCGGCCCATTGCCTCTTGTCGGTGACGTCGCGCCATGTGGTGACCATCATCCCCGGCCGGACGCGGAATCCTCGGACGTCGTAGTACCGCATGGCATCGACGAATTCGCTGCGATATGGGAACGCGTCCAGGATCACCGGTTCACCAGTCGTAATGCACTTCGCATACTGATCCAGCAGATTGGGATCGAACATGCTGCGTCCGATGAACTCATCCCGGCTCATTCCGAAATAAGCGCATCCGGCAGCGTTGATGTCGCGGTGGACCAGATCGACGACGCGGCCTTCCTGCCACACCGCCTCCAACAGAACCTGCGGATCGAGCATTACGTCGCTGCTCGCACGGATCAGCGAGTCGGCCTGGCGATCATCCTCGATGGCCTGCGCAACATGGGAGTTGTCGTAGATCGCCCAGATACGGTCGACGGGGCCCGCGAAGGCTGCCGGTCTGGACACCACGCCGATGTACTTGGGGTCTCCGGCGAACACCCATGTCGAGGTGAACTGCGCTGTCGGGTTGCCGGCGACGACGTTCATCGTCGCTGCGATTTCTGTCTGGTTGAGCGCTCGCCGTGCCAACGCGGTGACAGCGTTGGTGAAGCGCGCGGCGGTCGTTCTGCCCGGGGGAATGTCGAGCAGAGCCGCTGCCGAATTGTTGATAGTGGCTAGCTGATCGGTTGAATTGACCGCGATTAGACCGACGTTGAATTCATCGAGCAGAGCGGCCAGGCGCTCCACCTCGCCGCCGCGGCTGAGACGGGACGCAAGGGAACTCAGCGCATGCAGAAGCAGCCGACGCATCGTCGTCGACCCCCTGCGTTCATCACTCACCCTGGAACGGCTACGTCAAACCCCTTCCCGATTTTCCTGACATAACCGGTCACCCGCAGCAGAACAGGCAATTCTCGGAAGAATGCCGCAGTATCGGATGCGTTCGGTCTTCCCCGCTCTAGCCGCCGGACTCCTGCTCGCGTTTGATCTCCAGCGCGATGTCGATCAACTGGTCCTCCTGGCCGCCGATGAGCTTGCGCTGCCCTGCCCGGTGCAACAGTTGATGCGCCGGGACGCCGTAACGCTCGGACTGGCGGATGGCGTGCTTGAGGAAGCTGGAGTAGACGCCGGAATAGCCCATGATGAGGGCGTTGCGGTCCAGCAGGCACTCGGCGGGCATGGCGGGGGCGACGACTTCCTCTGCAGCGTCGGCGATGTCGAAGAAGTCGATGCCGGTCTTGACGCCGATCTTGTCGAAGACGCCGATGAGCGCTTCGACGGGTGCGTTGCCGGCACCCGCCCCGAACCGCCGGCAGCTGCCGTCGATCTGCTTGGCGCCGGCCTGAACCGCCTCCACCGAATTGGCGACGCCGAGGCCGAGATTCTCGTGGCCGTGGAAACCGACTTGGGCGTCGTCACCGAGTTCAGCGACCAGAGCGGACACCCGGTCGGCGACCTCCTTGAGCACTAGGGCGCCGGCGGAATCCACCACGTACACGCACTGGCACCCGGCGTCGGCCATGATCCGCGCCTGCTTGGCCAACTTCTCCGGGGCGATGGTGTGGCTCATCATCAGGAAGCCGACGGTCTCCAGGCCCAGTTCGCGGGCCAGGCCGAAGTGCTGGATGGACACATCGGCCTCGGTGCAGTGCGTGGCGATCCGGCAGATCGACCCGCCATTGTTCTGCGCCTCGCGAATGTCATCCTTGGTGCCCACGCCGGGCAGCATCAGAAACGCGATCTTGGCCTCTTTGGCGGTTTCAGCCGCGAGCTTGATCAGTTCCTGTTCAGGGGTTTTCGAGAAGCCGTAGTTGAAGCTGGAACCGCCCAGGCCGTCGCCGTGCGTCACCTCGATCACCGGCACGCCGGCGGAGTCGAGGGCCGCGACGATGGCGTGCACCTCCTCCTTGGTGAACTGGTGGCGTTTGTGGTGCGAACCGTCGCGCAGGGAGGTGTCGGTGATCCGGACGTCCCAGATGCTCTCGGTCATCGTTTGTCTCCTGACGTTCTCAGTGCGCCGGCGCGGTTGCGGCCCGCTTGGCCATTTCCTCGCCGACCTTCGTCGCCGCGGCGGTCATGATGTCCAGATTGCCCGCATACGGCGGCAGGTAGTCACCGGCTCCTTCGACTTCGATGAAGGTGGTGACGACGTGGCGTCCGCCGTTGACCACCGACGGCTCATCGAACTGCGGCTCGTTGAGCAGCCGGTAGCCCGGGACGTAGGTCTGCACCTCGGCGACCACTTCGCGGATGGACGTCGTGATCGCGTCATGGTCGGCATCTTCAGGGATCTCGCAGAAGATGGTGTCGCGCATGATCATCGGCGGATCGGCCGGGTTGAGGATGATGATCGCCTTGCCGCGCCCGGCACCGCCGATGGTCTGCACACCGTTGCTGGTGGTCTTGGTGAATTCGTCGATGTTGGCCCGGGTGCCCGGCCCCGCAGAAACAGAAGCCACCGACGCGACTATCTCGGCGTAGGGCACAGCCACGACGCGTGACACCGCGTAGACGATCGGGATGGTGGCCTGTCCCCCGCAGGTGACCATGTTGACGTTGGGCGCGTCGAGGTGCTGACGTAGGTTCGCCGGGGGAACCACGCCGGGTCCGATGGCGGCCGGGGTCAGGTCGATCGCGGTGATGCCGGCCTCGGCATAGCGTGGGGCAGCCGCCTTGTGCACGTAGGCCGATGTGGCTTCGAAGACCATGTCCGGCTTGTCCGACTGAGCCAGCAGCCAGTCGACGCCTTCGTGGCTGGTCGCCAGTCCCAGCTTGCGGGCCCGCGCCAAGCCCTCACTGCCCGGGTCGATACCGATCATCCAGCGCGGCTCCAGCCATTCCGAGCGCAGCAGTTTGTAGAGCAGGTCGGTGCTGATGTTGCCCGAACCGACGATCGCAACCGACTTCTTCTGAGCCACTGGGCTTCTCCCGCTTGTATGCCTATTCGAATGACAATCGGACCGACCCGAGACCGGTGAAGTGCGCGACGAACGCGTCCCCCGGCCGGGCGTCGATCGCACGCGTGCAGGACCCCGGGAGAACGATGTCACCCGCCCGCAGCCGCACGCCGAAGCTGTCCACCTTGCGGGCCAGCCACGCCACCGCCGTCACCGGATTGCCGAGCACCGCATCGCTGCGCCCCTCGGCGACCACCTCGCCGTTGCGGGTCAGCACGGCGTCGATGCCGGTGATGTCGACATCCTTCGGCGAGACCCGCTCCGGGCCCAGCACGAAACCGGCCGAGGACGCGTTATCCGCGATGGTGTCGCACAGCGCGATCTTCCAGTCCCTGATCCGGGTGTCGATGAGTTCGATCGATGGGACGAACGCTGCGGTCGCCGCCAACACGTCGTCCTCGGTGCACCCGGAGCCGGGCAGGTCGTCGGCAAGGATGAAGCCGACCTCGACCTCCACCCGGGGGTAGAGGTACTTGGCCGCGGGCACCGGGACGTCCTCGAAGACCTCCATGTCGGCGAGCAGATGTCCGTAGTCCGGCTCGTCCACGCCCATCATGGTTTGCATCGCCGTCGAGGACAGCCCGACCTTGTGGCCAACGACGCGGGCGCCCTCGGCGACCCGCTGCCGGATGTTGATGAGCTGGATCTCGTAAGCGTCGACCACGTCGATATCGGGGTGGGCGGCCGTCAACGGGCTCATCGGCACCCGGATGCGCTCCGCCTCGGCCAGTTCGGCGGCGAGTTCGGCTCGGGTGGCGCTGCTCAGCATTCCCCGAATCCTATCTGTCACGCAGCTCTGTCACACAGACGTTAGTAGCGCCCGCACCGGGCAATTCTATAACGTGTTCTAGTATGACTGCCCAGGAGTTCGACGTCGTTGTGGTCGGAAGTGGTGGGGCCGGTATGGTCGCCGCCCTCACCGCCGCTCATCAGGGCCTATCGGCCGTCGTCGTCGAGAAGGCCGCGCATTTCGGTGGCTCCACTGCCCGCTCCGGCGGCGGGGTGTGGATTCCCAACAACGAGATCCTCAAGCGCGCCCGGCAGTCCGACACCGCCGAAGCGGCCCGCACCTATCTGCACACCATCGTCGGCGACGTGGTTCCCGCCGAGATGATCGACACCTATCTCGATCGCAGCCCGGAGATGTTGTCCTTCGTGCTGAGGAACACCCCGCTGAAGATGTGCTGGGTCCCCGGTTATTCGGATTACTACCCCGAAGAACCGGGTGGCCGCCCCGCGGGGCGGTCCATCGAGCCGAAGCCTTTCGACGCCCGCAGACTTGGACCCGATATGACCGGACTCGAGCCCGCGTACGGCAAGATCCCCCTCAACGTCGTGGTGATGCAACAGGACTACGTGCGCCTCAACCAACTCAAGCGCCACCCCCGGGGCATGGTGCGCAGCCTCAAAGTCGGCGCGCGGACCGCGTGGGCCGGGATGCGGGGCAAGAACCTGGTCGGCATGGGCCGGGCGTTGATCGCCCCGCTGCGAATCGGGTTGCGGGAGGCCGGAGTCCCGGTTCTGCTCAACACCGCGCTGACTGATCTCTACGTGGAGGGCGGCGCCGTCCGAGGCATTTACGTACGCGACGCGTCGGCCCCGGAGAGCGACGAGCCGCGGCTGATCCGGGCGCGGCGCGGAGTCATCCTCGGATGCGGCGGGTTCGAGCACAACGAGGCGATGCGCCGCAAGTACCAACGCGAGCCGATCGGGACCGAGTGGACCGTCGGCGCCGTCGCCAACACCGGCGACGGGATCGTCGCGGCGGAAAAGCTCGGCGCGGCTTTGGAACTCATGGAGGACGCCTGGTGGGGTCCCACGGTGCCGCTGGTGGGTGCGCCGTGGTTCGCGCTGTCGGAACGGAATTCGCCCGGCTCGATCATCGTCAACATGTCCGGCAAGCGCTTCATGAACGAGTCCATGCCCTATGTCGAGGCGTGCCACCACATGTACGGCGGGAAGTACGGCCAGGGCTCCGGTCCGGGCGAGAATGTGCCGGCCTGGCTGGTCTTCGACCAGCAGTACCGGGACCGGTACATCTTCGCGGGTCTACAACCGGGACAGCGGATTCCGAAGAAGTGGATGGACTCGGGCGTGATCGTCAAGGCCGACACCGTCGACGAACTGGCTGCCAAGACCGGGCTTCCGGCCGAGAGCCTGCGTTCCACCGTTGACCGCTTCAATGGGTTCGCCCGCTCTGGCGTCGACGAGGACTTCCATCGCGGCGAGAGCGCCTATGACCGCTACTACGGCGATCCGACCAACAAGCCCAACCCGAACCTCGGCGAGATCGCCCACTCCCCCTATTACGCCGCCAAATTGGTGCCCGGCGACCTCGGCACGAAGGGCGGCATCCGCACCGACGTGCACGGGCGGGCGTTGCGCGACGACGGCTCGGTGATCGAGGGCCTGTACGCGGCCGGGAATGTCAGCTCGCCGGTGATGGGGCACACCTATCCCGGCCCGGGCGGCACCATCGGCCCGGCCATGACCTTCGGCTATCTGGCCGCTCTGCATGTCGCCGGGAAGGCCTGATATGCCCATCGATCTCGACGTCGCACTCGGAGCGGAACTGGAGACGGTGGAGTTCAGCTGGTCCAGTTCCGACGTCCAGCTTTACCACCTGGCGCTCGGCACCGGTGCGGACCCGATGGATCTCCGTGAACTGCGCTATCTGACCGACGGCACCCCGCAGGTGCTGCCGACCTTCAGCAGCGTGGCCGCCACCTTCCACATGACCGAGCCGCCGACGGTGAGCTTTCCGGGTATCGATATCGAACTGAGTCGGGTGCTGCACGCCAGCGAGGCTGTCAGCGTGCCGAAACCGTTGCCGCCGAGCGGATCCGGTCGGGCGGTCACCCTCATCACCGACATCTGGGACAAGGGCAAGGCGGCGGTGATCGTCAACGAGACGACGGTGACCGACGCGGGAGGCAACACGCTGTGGAGCACTCGGCGGTCGATCTTCGCCCGGGGCGAGGGCGGCTTCGGCGGCGAGCGTGGGCCCTCGACCTCGGTGTCGGCACCCGACCGTGAGCCGGACTTCGAGATCGACATCCCGGTGCTGCCGCAGCAGGCACTGCTCTACCGGCTGTGCGGAGACCGCAATCCCCTGCACTCCGATCCCGGATTCGCTTCTGCCGCAGGATTTCCCCGGCCGATCTTGCACGGGCTGTGCACCTACGGCATGACCTGCAAGGCGCTCGTGGACACCGTGCTGGGCGGCGACGCTGCCGCGGTGGGTTCCTACGGGGCACGGTTCGCCGGCGTCGTCTTCCCCGGCGAGACCATCCGGCTCCGAGCGTGGCACGAGGGGGACCGCTACGTCGGCGTCGTCACCGCCCCTGGCCGGGACAACGTCACGGTCCTCTCCGACGTGGAGTTGACGCCGGCGTAATACGCCGAGCGTCCCTCCAGCTTCACGCTGGGTGCCGAACGCCGCTCTGGTGCGACGCTCGGCGGGCAATCGCCGCTCGAACGCGCTGCAGGATGTCCTCGCGACGGTCACCCGCCACCACCCGTACGACTATCCAGCCCAATTCCTCGAGTAGTTCGTGGCGCCGCACGTCCCAGGTGTACTGGCGGCGGTCCGTGCGGTGTTGTTCGCCGTCGTATTCCACCGCGACCATGAGTTCCGGCCAGCCCATATCGAGATATGCGATGACGGCGCCGTCCTCGTCGACGACTTTGATCTGGGTCTGTGGCGCGGGCAGGCCTGCCTCGATGAGCAGCAGGCGCAGCCATGTCTCTTTCGGTGACTGGGCACCTCCGTCGACCAAGGTCAGGGCTTTCCGCGCTCCTCGGATGCCTCGTCGGCCGGGGTAGCGCATTGCGAGGACCTCGACATCAGCAACATCGAGAGCGGTTGCGGCGACCAGCGCATCGAGGATGGGTAACGATGTACGGAGCGGGTACCACGAGCCGATGTCCAAGCTGTCCTCACCGGACTGGTGACCGGTGCACCGTCGACCGTGATGGTCTCATCATCGAGTATCCGGTCGGAGTGGACCTGGATGCCCTGGGGCGCATTCCGGTTGCCGTGCATCAGATCGACCGGTCAGTCGTCATCTACCCAGGGTGTACCCAGTATCGCCGCCGCGGACCGACCGCTGATCACCGCCCGGCGACCAGACCACAGCCAACCGGCACGCGCCAGCACAGTCGCGGTTACATCGGACTCGCGATTGAGATACACGTCGGGAAAGAGGCGCCGATAGTGCGAGCGCAGCGCTCTCTTGGAGAGCCTGCCGGCGGCAATGGCCTCACTCCCGCGAAAGGGAAAACTCACCGCCAGAGTCTGCAAAGCGACGGGGAATGGCGCCAGTCAGCCCGCGAGCGTTAAACCAGAGCAACGAATGACGTCGAGTGTTGCGCTAGATGAATGCTGGGCGAGGGGAGGCGCGGCGCTAGCCGAGGATCAAACCGGATGTGGGCACACCGGTGCCGGCCGTGACGAGAACGTGCTCGACGCCGTCGATCTGGTTCACCGAAGTCCCCCGCAATTGGCGGACTCCCTCGGCGATGCCGTTCATCCCGTGGATGTAGGCCTCGCCGAGTTGGCCGCCGTGGGTGTTGATCGGAAGCCGGCCACCGATCTCGATGGCGCCGTCGGCGATGAAGTCCTTGGCATCGCCCTTGGCGCAGAACCCCAACTCCT
The DNA here is from genome assembly GCA_964629725.1 of uncultured Mycobacterium sp. Lineage (GTDB taxonomy): Bacteria > Actinomycetota > Actinomycetes > Mycobacteriales > Mycobacteriaceae > Mycobacterium. The sequence continues at coordinate 83,173 of CAZVST010000003.1, read as the reverse complement.
CCAACTGGATCAGCGTGAAGGGGGTGAAGTGGTCGTAGAGCACGGCGGTCTGGATGTCGGCGGGCGTCAGCCCGGACTCCGCCCACAGTTGCCGGCCGACCAGTCCCATCTCGGGCAGACCGATTTCGGGCCGGTAGTAGCTGACCATCGAGTACTGATCGGGGCTGGATCCCTGCGCCGCGGCCTCGATGACCGCCGGCCGGTGCCTGAGATCCTTCGCCCGTTCGGCCGACACCACGACGATGGCGACGCCGCCGTCGGTCTCCTGGCAACAGTCCAGCAGCCGCAGCGGCTCGGCGATGAACCGGGAGTTCTGATGGTCCTCGATGGTGATCGGCTTGCCGTAGAAGTACGCCTTCGGGTTGTTCGCGGCGTGCTTGCGGTCCGCGACGGAGATGGCGCCGAAGTCCCGGCTGGTGGCTCCCGAGGCGTGCATGTAACGCCGGGCGATCATCGCGACCTGCGCTGCGGGCGTGGACAGCCCGTGCGGGTAGGAGTACGAGTTGTCGACACTGGTGGAGTCCGAGCCCTGGATCAGCCGGAGCTGCACCTGGCCGAACCGCATGCCGGAGCGCTCGTTGAAAGCGCGATATGCCACAACGCAATCCGCGACACCGGTGGCCACTGCCATGGCCGCCTGCTGGACGGTCGCGCATGCCGCGCCGCCGCCGTGGTGAATCTTGGAGAAGAACTTCAGCTCGCCGATACCAGTGGCGCGCGCGACGGCCACCTCGGTGTTGGAGTCCATGGTGAAGGTCACCATGCCGTCGACGTCGGCCGGTGTCAGTCCCGCATCGTCGAGTGCGTCCAGTACCGACTCCGCCGCCAGGCGCAGTTCACTGCGCCCGGAGTTCTTGGAGAAATCGGTGGCGCCGATGCCGGCGATGGCCGCCTTGCCGGACAGTCCGCCCGTCATGCCGCACCGCCGAGCGTGAGCGTGGCCGTCGCGACCACATGATCGCCCAAGCTATTGCTGCCAACGACTTTCACGGTGACCAATCCGTCCTCGATCGCGGTGACCTCGCCCTTGAACGTCACCGTGTCGTAGGCGTACCAGGGCACGCCGAGACGCAGCGCAATGGACTTGATCCTGGCGTTCGGCCCCGCCCAGTCAGTGACGTAGCGCTGCACCAGACCGGTGTCGGTGAGGATGTTGACGAAGATGTCCTTGGATCCCTTGGCCTGAGCCTTGTCCCGGTCGTGGTGGACGTCCTGATAGTCGCGGGTGGCGATCGCCGTCGACACGATGAACGTCGGGTCGCCGTAGAGCGACAGTTCAGGCAGCTTGGTGCCGATTTCGACGGTTGGCGTGCTCATGCCGCAGGCTCCCATGCGTACAGGGTCCAGGCCGGACCACTCTCGCCCGCCGGGAAGTCGATAAACGATGCGCGGACGGGCATTCCGATCTCCACCTCCGCTGGGTCGGCGCCGCGCAGTTCGCCGAGCATCCGGACACCCTCGTCGAGTTCCACCAGCGCGATCACGAAGGGCAGCGTGCGGCCGGGCACCTGCGGAGCGTGGTGGACGACATAGCTGAACACGGTGCCCCTGCCGCTGGCCACCGCGTAGTCGATCGGGGCGTTCTTGTCCTGCCAGATCGCCGGCACGGGCGGGTGCTGCAGGGATCCGTCGGGGCGCTTCTGAATGCGCAACTCGTGCGCATTCACTCCCTCCCAGAAGAACTCGGTGTCGCGGGAGACGGCCGGGCGCATCATCAGTTCCGGATCGAGGTCGGCCGGCACGGTCGATGCGGCCGTCGATGCAGCGTCGGCCGGCTTGAACTTCATGATGCGCCACATCATTTCGGCGACGGGTTCGTCCTCGCCGGTCTCGCGGGGGACCGACCACGTGATCTTCTGGGTGATGAAGAAGCCCTCACCCAGGGCGGTGTTCTTGGGGCCGACGACGTCGGTGAGTTCGGCGGTGACGCTGACCTCCTCCCCCGGACGCAGGTAGCGGTGGTAGGTCTGCTCGCAATTGGTCGCGACGACGCCGATGTAGCCGTTGTCGTCGAAGAGCGCCATGATCTTGCTGAGCGGATCATCAGCGGATCGGACACCGCCGAGGCCGGCCATGGTCCACACCTGGATCATCGCGGGGGGCGCGACGATGCCGGGGTGGCCGGCGGCCTTGGCGGCCGGCTCGTGGACGTAGATCGGGTTCTTGTCGCCGATGGCATCCAGCCAGTGGTCAACCATGGGCTGGTTGACCGCGTGACGCCCCTTCCGGGGCTCGCTCTTGCCGGCGGCTTTGATCTGTTCTGCGGCCTGCTTGATCTCCTCGACCGAGCTCATCGCTGCCCTCTGCTCTTCGCGCAAGCGCTCACCGTGGAACCCTCGGCACACCCAGCCCCGCCGCCGCGACCTGCTCGCGCATTACCTCGTTGACTCCACCGCCGAAGGTGATGACCAGACTGCGCTTGGTCTGCGAGTCAAGCCAATTGAGCAACTCTGCGGTCTCCTCTTCGGCGGGGTTGCCGTATGCGCCGACGACCTCCTCGGCAAGCCGGCCGATCCGTTGTATGCGTTCGGTGGAGAACACCTTGGTGGCCGCGGCATCGGCGATGTCGACAGTCTCGCCGGCTGCGGCGACCTGCCAGTTCAGCAGTTCGTTGATCCGCCAGATGGCCTTGATCTCACCGAGTGCGCGGAGCACGTCCTCCCGCTCGATCGGGACGACGCCACCTGACCCGGGCTTGGAGGCCCACGCGTGCACACGGTCGTAAAGCCCGGCGATCTTCCCGGCGGGGCCCAGCATGACGCGCTCGTGGTTGAGTTGCGTGGTGATCAGCCGCCACCCGGCGTTCTCCTCACCCACCAGCATGTCGACCGGGACCCGCACATCGTTGTAGTACGTGGCGTTGGTGTGGTGGGCACCGTCGGACAGGATGATCGGCGTCCAGGAGTACCCCGGATCGGCGGTGTCGACGATGAGGATCGAAATCCCTTTGTGCTTGGCGGCTTCCGGGTCGGTGCGGCAGGCCAGCCAGACGTAGTCGGCGTCGTGGCCGCCGGTGGTCCAGATCTTCTGGCCGTTAACGATGTATTCGTCGCCGTGACGCACAGCGGAGGTCCGCAGCGACGCGAGATCGGTGCCGGCCTCGGGTTCGGAGTAGCCGATGGCGAAGTGCACCTCACCGGCGAGGATCGCCGGGAGGAACTTCTTCTTCTGCACCTCGGTGCCGTAGACCATCAGGGTGGGCCCGACGGTCTGCAGTGTCACCGCGGGCAGGGGAACGTCGGCACGCGCCGCCTCATTGACGAAGATCTGCTGCTCGATTGGGCCGAAGCCCAGACCGCCGTATTCCTTGGGCCAGCCCACCCCGAGCTTGCCATCGGACCCCATGCGTTTGATCACCGCGCGGTAGGCCTTGCCGTGCCGGTCGACTTCCATCTCCCTGGCCTCGTCGGTGGAGATGAGGGTGGAGAAGTACTGGCGCATTTCGCCTTGGAGTTGGCGTTGCTCTGGCGTGAGTTCTATGTACATTGCGCTCCAACCAGATCCAGACGGTGTGCGGGCCCGCCCAGCAAGCGGGTGAGGTCCTTGATCGCTGAGTAGTAGCGGTGCATGGGATAAGTGACGTCCATGCCCATCCCGCCGTGAAGGTGGTGGCAGATCTGCATGGCCGGCGGAGCATTGGCGGTCAGCCAGTAGGCCAGCACGTCGAGGTCCTCATCGGCGTCACGCCCCTCGACCAGACGCCAGACCGCCGAGGTGCAGGCCAGACCCAAAGTGCGGGAGGCGATGTAGACCTCGGCGAGTTGGGCAGCCACGGTCTGGAAGGTCGCCAGCGGCCGGCCGAACTGGTGGCGGTTGGACACATAGTCAGCGGTCAGCCGCACGGCTCCCGCCACCAGTCCCGCGGCGTACGCGCCGGCGGCGGCGAGGGCGAGTTGGTTGAGCCGATGCACGGTCCCCTGCTCCAGCACCACGTCGACGGCCACGTCGTCGAACCCCACCGCGAACTCCTCGCCACCGGCCGAGGTGGGGGTATTGGTGAGGGTGACCCCGTCGGCCTCCGGCGACACCACCACGACACCGCCGTCCGTGCTCACCAGCATCCAGTTGGCCTGTGCCGCATAGGGAACCGCGATCTTGACACCGGTCACCCGGCCGTCCCTCAGCCTGGTGGCGGGGCGCTCGGGCAGCGCGGCACCGGGTTCGTTGAGCGCGGCGGTCAGGATCACACCCTTGGCCACCCCGTAGAGGTAGCGGTCCTGCTGCCCGGTATCGGCCATGTCGAGCAGGGGCACCACACCGAAGCCCAGGGTGGCCAGCGCTGGGGAGATCAGCCCATGGCGGCCGGCCTCGGTCAGCGCGGTGGCGATCTCGGTGAGTCCGACCCCGTCCCCGCCCAGGCGTTCGGGCACGCCGAGTGCCGTCACACCGCCGGAAACCAATGCCTCCCAAGAGTTCTCGCGATCGAGGACGGCGTTGACGACGTCGGCGACTGCTTGCTGTTCAGGGTCCGGAGTGAAGTCCACCCGTGTCCTTCCTCGTCGCTGATCGGGCCGTCAGGAGGCCGTGGAACCGGTGTAGTCGACGTGCCAGTGCTTGATCCCGTTGAGCCAGCCCGAGCGGAGGCGTTCGGGGGTACCGATCGAAGCGAGGTCCGGCATGTTGTCGGCGATCGCGTTGAACATGAGGTCGATCGTCATGCGGGCGAGGTTGGCGCCAATGCAGTAGTGCACCCCGGTGCCGCCGAACCCGACGTGCGGGTTCGGGTCGCGCAGGATGTTGAACGTATGCGGGTCGGCGAAGACGTCCTCGTCGAAGTTGGCCGAGCGGTAGAACATCACCACCCGCTGCCCGGCTTTGATCGGAACACCCGACAGCTCGGTGTCTTTGATCGCAGTGCGCTGGAAAGCCGTCACCGGGGTCGCCCAGCGGACGATCTCGTCTGCCGCGGTCGCCGGGCGATCCCGCTTATAGATCTCCCACTGATCGGGGTTGTCGAGGAAAGCGATCATCCCGTGGGTGATCGAGTTGCGGGTTGTCTCGCTGCCCGCAACGGCGAGCATCAGCACGAAGAATCCGAACTCGTCGTCGGTCAGTTTCTCCCCGGCGATGTCGGCGTTGATCAACGCGGTGACGATGTCGTCGCCGGGTTCCTTGGCCTTGATCGCGGCCAACTGCATGGCGTACATGAGTACCTCGATGGAGGACGCCCGGGCGTCGATGTGGGCGAACTCCGGATCCTCATTGCCGGTCATCTCGTTGGTCCAGCGGAAGAGTTTGGCCCGCTCGTCCTGCGGGACGCCGAGAAGTCCGGCGATCACCTGCAGCGGCAACTCGCAGGACACCTGCTCGACGAAATCACCGGTGCCGTCCGCCGCGGCGGTCTTCACGATGTTCTCGGCGCGCAAAGTCAGTTCGTCGCGCAGTCGCTCGACAGCGCGGGGAGTGAAGCCGCGGGAGATGATGCGGCGCAGCCGATCGTGCCGCTCGCCGTCCATGTTGAGCAGGACGACGCTCTGCATGTCGATGTCTTCGCGCGTCATGTCGTCGGCGAACTGCGGAAGCGCGGTGTTGGGCCCGGAGTGATAGACGTCGTTGCGCCGGGACACCTCTTTGACGTCTTTGTGTTTGGTCACCACCCAGTAGCCGCCGTCGTTGAACCCGCCCTTGCCGATCTTCTGCTCGCACCACCAGACCGGGGCCATCTTGCGAAGTTCGGCCAGTTCGTCGACGGGCAACTTCACGACGTTGCGGTCTGGGTCCAGGAAATCGAAACCCGCGGGCAAGTGGGGCGACGACATGTTGGTGCTCCTCGAAATATGACGTGTTCTAGTGCCAGTAAAACACGGCTCCACCACAGATAAAAGGCATCAAGGCATCCTCGCTTGTCAGAGGACTGAAACGTGTTCTAGCCTTCCTCGCATGGGTAATCCTGTCATCGTCGAGGCCACCCGCAGCCCGATCGGCAAACGCAACGGATGGCTGTCCGGTCTCCACGCCACCGAGTTGCTGGGAGCGGTCCAGAAGGCTGTGGTGGACCGGGCCGGCATCGACGCCGCACAGGTCGAACAGGCCATCGGCGGGTGCGTGACGCAGTACGGCGAGCAGTCCAACAACGTCACCCGCATCGCCTGGCTGACGGCGGGCCTGCCCGAACAGGTGGGCGCGACCACGATCGACTGCCAGTGCGGCAGCGCACAGCAAGCCAACCACCTGATCGCCGGGTTGATCGCGACCGGCGCCATCGACGTCGGCATCGCCTGCGGCATCGAGGCGATGAGCCGGGTCGGCCTGGGCGCCAACGCCGGCCCGGACCGCTCGAAGATTCGGGCCGCGTCCTGGGACATCGACATGCCCGACCAGTTCACCGCCGCCGAACGGATCGCGAAGCGCCGCGGGCTGACCCGCGCCGACCTCGACCACCTCGGCCTCATCTCCCAGCAGAAGGCCAAGCGGGCCTGGGACGAGCACCGGTTCGACCGGGAGATCTCCCCGATCGAGGCGCCGGTTCTCGATGAGAACAAGCAGCCCACCGCCGAACGTCATCTGGTCGGCCGGGACCAGGGTCTGCGGGACACCACCGCCGAAGGCCTAGCCGCGCTCAAGCCCGTCATGGAAGGCGCCATGCATACCGCCGGCACGTCGTCGCAGATCTCCGACGGCGCGGCCGCGGTGCTGTGGATGGACGAAGACAAAGCCAAGGCGCTCGGCCTGAAGCCACGGGCCCGCATCGTCGCCCAGGCCCTGGTCGGGGCCGAGTCGTACTACCACCTGGACGGTCCGGTGCAGTCCACCGCGCGGGTGCTGGAGAAAGCCGGCATGACGATGGGCGACATCGACCTGGTCGAGATCAACGAGGCGTTCGCCTCGGTGGTACTCAGTTGGGCGCAGGTGTACGGGGCCGACATGGACAAGGTCAACGTCAACGGCGGCGCGATCGCGCTGGGCCATCCGGTGGGCAGCACCGGAAGTCGGCTGATCACGACCGCACTGCACGAGTTGGAGCGGACCGGGCAGTCGACGGCACTGATCACGATGTGCGCCGGCGGCGCGTTGTCGACCGGCACCATCATCGAGCGGATCTAGCCTGCTCCCCGACGCCGACCGGATCGCCGCAGCGCAGGCCTACATCGACGCCCTGGTCACCCATCAAGGGCATTCAGTGCCGTTCGCCCCGGACTGCACCCGCGTCGAGCAGGGCGTGAAAAACGGTTTCTCGGGAAATCACCTGCGGCGCAGCCTGACTCGCGGGCGGCAGTACCGAATCATCGCGGCGACCACCGCACCCGAGTACACCATCGACGGTGACGAGGTTCGGGCCCGCTACGCGGTGCTGACCACACTCTCGGCGGGCGGCCGTCGCGCCGCGGCAGATGTGGACGAGATCTTCGTCATCCCGCCCGCCGACGGCCTGATCCACCACATCCGGGTTAAATTCCACCCCACCGTCGTCAGGAGCAACACCGTGCCGAAACCAGCGCCCAAGGGTCTGAACTCCCCGCAGACCAACACCATCATCAAATGGATGTCGCGGGCCAACACCTGGCTCTACAAGAAGACCGACGGCAAGATCGGCGGCAAGTTCCTTCAGGGCGCTCCGGTGGCGCTGCTGACCACCACCGGGCGCAAGACCGGCGAGCCCCGGGTGAGCCCCCTGCTGTATCTGCGTGAGGGCAACCGGATCGTGCTGATCGCCTCGAAGGGCGGTGCGGCCACCCACCCGATGTGGTACCTCAATCTCAAGGCCAACCCGAAAGTGTCGGTGCAGATCAAGGACGAGGTCCTCAACCTCACCGCGCGGGAAGCCACCGACGAGGAGCGGCAACACTATTGGCCGAAGATGGCCGCGATGTACACCAGCTTCGATGACTACCAGTCCTGGACCGACCGGGTGATCCCGGTCGTCATCTGCGACCCCTCCGTTAGGCTGCCGGGATGACCTGGGGAGGAACTCCATCACCGGGCCCCGGCCCGGGTGGTCCACAGGGATGGCCCCCGCCGGAACCGTTCCCGGCCGCCGGTGCTCCCGGCGCCCCCCATCCGCCGGCCGCAACCGGCGGGTACCCGCCCGGAGCCTATCCCGCGTATCCGCGCTATCCCGGCGCCCACCCCGCCCAGTCCGGGCAGTCGGGCTACGGTGGCGTCTACCCAGCCTTTCCTGGTGCGCTTGCCCATCCCGCCGCCTACCCTGCCCATCCCGCCGCACCGGGGATGCCCCCCGCTCCCCCGGCCGGCGCTGTCGCCTACCCCGACGGCTGGCCGCCGGCCCCGCCGGACCGACAGTCGCGGTGGCGAAAGGTGTTGCCCGCCATCGCCATCGTCACCGTGTCGGCGATCGTTGGGGCCTACTCGATCTACCGCAACGACCATCCGAAGCCGCAGGGTCCACAGACCTCGGCCATCGGAGAGGCCAGCCAAGGCGACTGTGAAGTGCCCGGCGCCGGCCTCGTAACGCTCCAGAAGAAGACCCCCCGCGAGCCCACCGTTCAGGTTCCGCTCACCACCGGGTGGACGGAGCTGGACTTCAGGAAGGAAACATGGCTCGGCAAACGCCTCACGGGCATGCGGGGCTTCTTCGCCAACACGTCCATCCGCCAGGACAACTACACCCCGGACCTCTCGGTCAACGTCTACGCCGGCACCGACCCCCCCGAGGTCGTGCTCAAAAAGGTATTCGACTCCCCAACGGAGAACACCATCACCAACCGCGTGACCGAAGCAGGCTGCGGCACAACGCTATACCGCGCCGACTTCAGCGCCCCCGACCACTTCCGACCCGGAACCCAGCCGGCCCTCGGAACCACGGTGGTCGAGATCCTCGACGGCACCGCCGGACATTGGTACGTCGTCGAGGCCAACATCTCCACCAAGCACCCCGAGAACCCGTCCTACATCGCCCAGCGCGACGCCCTACTCAAGGGGCTGCGGGTCAGCCTTTGATCCGATCGGCTACGCCGGAACAAGGGATGTCGCGATTCGCGGTCTCCGATCAGGTTGTCCCCGTGATGATTTCGCTCATCGGCTTGCGCTCAGTCGGCTGGGGAATCTGATTACGTAGGCGATGACCAGCGCGGGCTGGGATCAGGCGCCGTACACCGGAACCGGCGGACGTCCCTGCGCCAGGAGGCTTCGCACGACCGGCCCGAGTTCGCCGGGCTCCCACCGAGCGCCCTTGTCGACCTCAGCGCCGTGCTGCCAGCCCTCGGCCGCACGGATGATGCCGCCCTCGACCTCGAACACCCGGCCGGTGACGTCCGCGGACTCGACGCTGCCCAGCCACACCACCAGGGGCGAGATGTTCTGCGGCGCCATCGCGTCAAATCCGTTCTCCGGCTTGGCCATCATGTCGGCGAAGACGGTCTCGGTCATCCGGGTCCGGGCCGACGGCGCAATCGCGTTCACCGTGACGCCGTAGCGGCCCATCTCGGCGGCGGCCACCAGGGTGAGCGCCGCGATGCCCGCTTTCGCCGCGCTGTAGTTGCCCTGCCCGACGCTGCCCTGAAGTCCGGCACCGGAACTGGTGTTAATGATCCGGGCGTTGAGGTCCGCCGCGGTCTTCGTGCCGTCCTTGACCAGGCCCCGCCAGTAGGCCGCGGCGTGACGGGTGGTGGCGAAGTGCCCTTTGAGGTGGACGGCGACGACGGCGTCGAACTCCTCCTCGCTGGTGTTGGCGATCATCCGGTCACGGACGATGCCCGCGTTGTTGACCAGTACGTCGAGACAGCCGAATTCATCGACTGCGGTCTGTACCAGTCCGGCGGCCTGGTCCCAGTCCGCGACGTTGGCCCCGCTGGCGACGGCTTGTCCACCGGCGGACCGGATTTCGTCCACGACGGCCTGTGCCGCGCTGCCGCCACCGGCTGGCGAGCCGTCGAGGCCGACACCGATGTCGTTGACCACCACCCGTGCCCCCTCGGCCGCGAAGGCGAGAGCGTGCGCACGCCCGATCCCACCGCCCGCGCCGGTGACGATGACGACCCGTCCGTCGAGCAATCCCATTACGTCTCCTTCGTGTTGGCAGTGGAGGCGGACAAATATGGCGGCGGTTCGCCTCCACCGTGGACCGGGAGGGTGGCCCCACTGATGTACGAGGCGGCGTCAGAGGCGAGAAATGCTGCCGCCCAGCCGATCTCGTCGGGCCGGGCCAGACGGCCCAGCGGGACCGTGCGGGCCACCGCGGCCTGCGATTCGGCGTCGCCGTAGAAGAGTTCGACTTGTTCGGTGGCCACCATGCCGGCGACCACCGCGTTGACCCGAACCTTCGGCGCCCACTCGACCGCCAGTGTCGCGGTGAGGCTGTCGACACCAGCTTTGGCAGCCCCGTAAGCGGCGGCCCCCGGAGAGGGGCGCCGCCCGCTGACGCTGGAGACCGAGACGATCGACCCGCCCTGTGCCTGACGCTGCATCACGGCGTTCGCCGCCAGCGAGACGTAGAGCATGCCAAGGAGATTCAGTTCGATGACCTTCTGGTGAAAGCGCGGCGAAGCCTCCGCGGCGAGCGCGTACGGCGACCCGCCGGCGTTGTTCACCACCACGTCGAGGCGGCCGTGCGACTCCACGATGGCGTCGACCATGGCCCCGACGGCATCCGGATCGCGGACGTCGCAGCTATGGAACTCAAAGGACAGGCCCTCGACCGGGCGGCGGGCGCAGGTGACGACGACCGCGCCCTGGCGCGCGAACACCTCGCTGATGCCCGCCCCGACGCCGCGCACACCGCCGGTGACGAGCACAACGCGTCCACTCAGGTCCAGGTCCACCGTGCTAGCCTACCAAGCAAGTGCTTGCTTAGGAGTCCCATGTCGATCACGTCAGCCACCGTCGAACCGGGCATCGTCGCGGTGACCGTCGATTACCCACCGGTGAACGCCATTCCCTCCCGCGGTTGGTTCGACCTCGCCGATGCCATCACCGCCGCCGGGCGCGACATGGACACCCACGTCGTCATCCTGCGGGCCGAGGGCCGCGGGTTCAACGCCGGCGTCGACATCAAGGAGATGCAGCGCACCGAAGGCTTCACCGCACTGATCGACGCCAACCGCGGTTGCTTCGACGCGTTCAAGGCGGTCTACGAGTGCGCGGTGCCGGTGGTCGCTGCGGTCAACGGATTCTGCGTCGGCGGCGGAATCGGTCTGGTGGGCAACGCCGATGTGATCGTCGCTTCCGACGACGCCACCTTCGGCCTGCCGGAGGTGGAACGCGGCGCGCTGGGTGCGGCGACGCACCTGTCCCGTTTGGTCCCCCAGCACATGATGCGCCGGTTGTTCTTCACCGCGGCCACGGTGCACGCCGCGACCTTGCACCAGTTCGGTTCCGTTCACGAGGTGGTGCCCCGCGCCGATCTCGACGAGGCCGCCCTCCGGGTGGCTCGCAGCATCGCCGCCAAGGACACCCGAGTGATCCGGGCCGCCAAGGAGGCGCTCAATTTCATTGACCCGCAACGGGTCAACGCCAGCTACCGGATGGAGCAGGGCTTCACCTTCGAGCTGAACCTGTCGGGAGTCTCCGACGAACTCCGCGACGATTTCGCCGGCACGAAGAAGTCCGGGGCATGAGGGACAAGCGCACCACGCTCGACGAGGCCGTCGCCGAGATCGAGAGCGGGATGACCATCGGTATCGCCGGATGGGGATCGCGCCGCAAGCCGATGGCCTTCGTGCGGGCATTGCTGCGCACCGCCGTCACCGACCTGACCGTGGTGACCTACGGCGGACCCGACCTCGGACTGCTCTGCTCGGCCGGCAAGGTGGCCAAGGTCTACTACGGCTTCGTCTCACTGGACTCCCCGCCGTTCTACGACCCGTGGTTCTCCCGCGCCCGCACCACCGGATCGATCGTCGCCCGCGAGATGGACGAAGGCATGCTGCGCACAGGGTTACAAGCGGCCGCGCAGCGGTTGCCGTTCCTGCCCACGCGCGCCGGGCTGGGCAGTTCGGTACCGGACTTCTGGGAGGGCGAACTCAAGACCGTCCGCTCCCCCTACCCGAACCAGCCGGAAGGGGAGGAAGAGCTCATCGCGATGCCGGCGCTGCGACTGGACGCCGCGTTCGCCCATCTCAACCTCGGCGACAAACACGGCAACGCCGCCTACTCCGGGATCGATCCCTATTTCGACGACCTGTTCCTGATGGCCGCCGACCGCCGGCTCCTGTCCGTCGAGAAGGTGGTGCCGACCGAGGAGTTGGTGAACGCCGTTCCGCCCCAGGCTCTGCTGGTCAACCGGATGATGGTCGACCATGTGGTCGAAGCGCCGGGTGGGGCGCACTTCACCACTGCGGCTCCAGACTACGACCGCGACGAGAAGTTCCAGCGTCACTACGCCCAGGCCGCCGCCGACGAGTCCACCTGGGCGGAGTTCGTCGCCACCTATCTGTCCGGTAGCGAGGCGGATTACCAAGCGGCAGTTCGACGCTTCGGCGAGGAGGCATCGTGATTCAGGTGAGTCGTGCCGAGGTCTGCGCCATTGCCTGCGCCGAGTTGTTCCAGGACGCCGGCGAGATCATGGTCAGCCCGATGACGACCATGGCGTCGATCGGGGCGCGGCTGGCCCGGTTGTCCTTCGCACCGGACATCCTGTTGACCGACGGGGAGGCCCGACTGCTGGCCGACACCCCGGCGATCGGCGCAGCCGGCGCGGTGGAGGGCTGGATGCCCTTCGGCCGGGTGTTCGAGACGTTGACATGGGGTCGGCGTCATGTGGTGATGGGCGCCAACCAGATTGACCGGTTCGGCAACCAGAACCTGTCGGCGTTCGGCCCACTGCAGCATCCGACGCGGCAGATGTTCGGCGTACGCGGCTCACCCGGCAACACCATCAACCACACCACCAGTTACTGGGTGGGCAACCACTCCCGCCGGGTGTTCTGCGACGCCGTCGACGTGGTGTCCGGAATCGGTTGGAACAAAGTCGATCCGGATAATCCCGCCTACCGCTTCGTCGACGTCAACCGGGTCGTCACCAACCTCGGCGTGTTCGACTTCAACGGTCCCGACCACACCATGCGGGCCGTCTCCCTGCACCCGGGGGTCGACGCCGACGAGGTCCGGGCCGACACCTCCTTCGAGGTGCACGGACTCGACGACGCACCGCAGACCCGGCTGGCGACCGGCGACGAACTGGAGATCATCCGCACCCTGGACCCACGGGCGTTGCGCGACAGGGAAATCAAGCAGTGAGTGCCCACATCCAGACTGCGCTGACTCGGCTCGTCGGTCTCGAGCATCCGGTGGTTCAGACCGGGATGGGCTGGGTCGCCGGTGCACGCCTGGTGTCGGCGACCGCCAACGCAGGCGGCTTGGGCATCCTCGCCTCGGCGACCATGACCATCGACGAACTCGCCACGGCGATAACGAAAGTCAAGGCGGCCACTGACCGGCCCTTCGGAGTCAACATCCGCGCCGACGCCACCGACGCCGGCGACCGCGTCGACCTGATGATCCGTGCGGGCGTCAAGGTGGCTTCGTTCGCGCTGGCACCCAAACAGGAACTCATCGCACGCCTGAAAGAGGCCGGGGCGGTAGTCATCCCGTCGGTCGGGGCGGCCAAGCACGCCAAGAAGGTAGCCGGATGGGGCGCCGACGCCGTGATCGTGCAGGGCGGTGAGGGCGGCGGGCACACCGGTCCGGTCGCGACCACGCTGCTGCTGCCGTCCGTCCTCGACGCCGTGGACATACCCGTCGTCGCCGCGGGCGGATTCTTCGACGGACGTGGCCTGGCCGCAGCGCTGTCCTACGGCGCGGCCGGCGTCGCGATGGGGACCCGCTTCCTGCTGACCTCGGACTCCACGGTCCCCGACGCGGTCAAGCAGCGCTACCTGCAGGCCGGTCTGGATGGGACGGTGGTGTCGACGCGGGTGGACGGCATGCCGCATCGGGTGTTGCGGACCGGCCTGGTCGAGAACCTGGAAAGCGGTTCCCGGGTAAGGGGTTTCACTGCTGCGGTCGTCAACGCCGCCAAGTTCAAGAAGCTCTCGCAGATGAGCTGGCCGTCCATGATCCGTGACGGGATGGCCATGCGGCACGGCAAAGAGCTGACCTGGTCGCAGGTGCTGATGGCGGCCAACACACCGATGCTGCTCAAAGCCGGCCTGGTCGACGGCAACACCGCCGCCGGCGTGCTGGCCTCGGGTCAGGTGACCGGGATCATCGAGGACCTGCCGACCTGCGACGAGTTGATCGAGCGCATCGTCAGCGAGGCCGTCGAGCACCTGCAGGCAGCCAACGCCCTGATCGACTGACCGCGAATCGTCTCGCTCCTCCTACGCCTCGTCCCTCGGCGCCATCGTCGACTCGACTAGGTATCGTCGTCCCATGGGGATCGCACCGGAAAGCTGGCCCGCACCACTTCAGACGCTGATCCGGGCCAATAACAAATACCTGCTCAATCCGCTGATGCTGCGACTTGCCGGCCGCCGCTGGTGGTACGCCTCGGTCGTCGAACACACCGGACGGTGTTCCGGCAAGCGCTACGCGACGCCGATCGTCGCCGACCGGGTGGGCGATCACCTCCTCGTGCCGCTGCCGTACGGGACGCAGGTGGACTGGGTGCGCAACGTTCTGACCGCAGGGGAAGCCACCGTTGTGAGCAAGGGCCACACCTACCGGGTGACCTCACCGGAACTCATTGGCGCCACCCAGGCGCTGCCGCTGCTGGCGCGGGACCGGCGCAGGACGTTCGAACGCGTCAGCATCGGCCATTTCCTGCGGGCGAGGATCGTTTAGTTTCGAAACGAGCCGATCTCTCGGCGAGCAACAGCTGGGCGTAAGCCGCAACGGACTGAGCGTCGGTGATCTCGCCAGCCAGAATCATGGCCTCCACCTGATCGCGGGTGAACCATGCGCTGTGCATGTCTTGCTCCTCATGCTCCCGATCGGGATCGCCCTCGCGGACATCGGTGGCCAGGAAAACCCGACCGCGCTGGCTGCTCATCCCCGGTGCCACGTCCAGACGACCCAGGAGCGTCATCTTCCCGGCGGTCAGCCCGGTCTCTTCCCGGAGTTCCCGCGCCGCCAAGGCGAATGGCTCCATGTCCGCCAGTCCGGGCGCGGCACCCTGGGGAAACTCCCAGCGCCGCCCACCCAGCGGGTAGCGATACTGCTCGACCAGCCGCACGCGGTCGGCGTCGACGGCGATGATCAGCGCGTACGACGGCTTGTCGACCACCGAGTAGAGACCCATCGAACCGTCCGGCCGACGTATCCGGTCTTCCCGCAGGACGATCCAGGCGTTGCGGTAGACCTCGCGTGACGAGACCTGGGTGATTGGCTGCACCGGGTCATTATCCCGCTGCCGCACTCCTCAACGCGGCTCTTCCGTCGCCGCTTGATCGTCGTGCGGCTAAAGCCGCTCGATGATCGTTACGTTCGCCGTCCCGCCGCCCTCACACATGGTCTGCAGGCCGTAGCGACCGCCGGTGCGTTCCAGCTCGTTGAGCATGGTCGCGAAAAGCTTTGCGCCCGTGGCTCCGAGCGGATGTCCGAGAGCGATGGCACCCCCTTTGGGGTTCACCCGCGCCGGGTCGGCCCCGGTCTCCTTGAGCCAGGCCAGAACCACCGCCGCGAACGCCTCATTGATCTCGACGACGTCGATGTCCTCGATCGACAGGCCGGTCTTGTCCAGCGCGTAGCGGGTCGCCGGGATGGGTCCGGTCAGCATCAATACCGGATCGGCGCCGCGGCAGCTCATGTGGTGGATACGGGCGCGCGGTGTAAGGTCGTGGTCTTTGACCGCCTGCTCAGAGGCGAGCAAAACCGCACTGGCGCCGTCGGAGATCTGGCTGGCCACCGCCGCCGTCATCCGGCCGCCCTCGCTCAGCGTCGGCAGTGCCGCCATCTTCTCCAGCGTTGTCTGCCTTGGGGTTTCGTCCACAGCGAAGCCGTCCACCGGCACGATCTCGTTAATGAAGTGAAGGCCCTGGATCGCAGCGAACGCACGCTCGTGGCTGGCCAGCGCCCAGCGCTCCATGTCTTCGCGGGAGATGTCCCAGCGCTCCGCGATCATCTCCGCGCCGCGGAACTGGGAGATCTCCTGGTCGCCGTAGCGCTCCAGCCACATTTTCGACTCCGCTGTCGGGGTGGTGAACCCGAACTGGGCGCCGACGATCATTGCCGACGAGATGGGGATCTGGCTCATGTTCTGCATGCCGCCGGCCAGGATCAGATCGGCGGTGCCGGCCATGATCGCCTGGGCGCCAAAGGAAATGGCCTGCTGGCTGGACCCGCACTGGCGGTCCACTGTGACGCCGGGGACCTCCTCGGGGAAGCCGGCGGCCAGCCAGGTCAGCCGGCCGATGTTGCCGGCCTGACCGCCGACCGCATCGACGCAGCCAACGATGGCGTCGTCCACCGCGGCGGGGTCGACGTCGTTGCGGTCGAAGATCCCCCGGAAGGCATGTACCCCGAGATCGATGGGGTGGATCCCGGCCAGGGATCCGTTGCGCTTGCCGACCGCGGTGCGGACGGCGTCGATGACGTAGGCCTCAGCCATGTCGAATCTCCTTATCGGTGGTGGCGACGCCGGTGGTGGCGGCGATCCCGCCGAGCACGATCGAAAGGTATTGCCGTCCCACCTCTTCGGCGGTCAGCGGGCCGCCCGGGGTGTACCAGCGAACGGATACCCAGGTGGTGTCGCGGATGAACCGGTAGACCAGGTCGACGTCGATGTCCGGCCGGAAACAGCCCTGCTCGATGCCTTGGTTGAGAACATCGACCCACATCTTGCGCTGGCGCTGATTGAGTTCGGACACATAGGAGAACCGCGGCTGGGCCGACAGCCGCTTGGCCTCGTCCTGGTAGATGACGACCTCGGCGTGGTGGTGCTCGATGGCGTCGAACGACGCCATGAACAAGCCCTTGAGGCGTTCCATCGGGTCGGCTTCGGTGTCGATGATCTGCTGGTAGCGGTCGAACAGCCAGTCCAGGAAGCCGCGCAGAACCTCGTCGACCATCTCCTCCTTCGACGAGAAGTGGTGATAGAGGCTGCCCGAAAGGATGCCGGCGGCGTCGGCGATGTCGCGCACCGTGGTGGCCCGCAAGCCGCGTTGGGCGAACATCGACGCGGCGAGCCCGAGCAGTTCCTCGCGTCGGGTGGCCGGGGGCGGACTCGTCATGGATGTTGACTCGACACCGAGATCACTTCTCCGGTGAGATAACTGGAGTAGTCGCTCGCGAGGAACGCGATGGTGGCGGCGACTTCCCACGGCTCGGCGGCCCGGCCGAACGCCTCTCGTTCGGACAGCCGGTCCAGCAGGTCGGCCGAACTCGTCTTCTCCAGAAATCTGTGCCGTGCGATGCTGGGCGAAACGGCGTTGATCCGCACGCCGTATTCCACGGCTTCGATGGCACTGCAACGGGTCAGTGCCATAACCCCGGCTTTGGCGGCCGCGTAGTGGGACTGCGAGTGCTGCGCCCGCCAGCCCAGGACGCTGGCGTTGTTGACGATCGCTCCGCCGTGTCCGGCGTCGCGGAAGTACGTCAGCGCGGCTCTCGTGGAACGCATGACTGAGGTCAGAGTGACGTTGAGGACACGGTCCCATTCCTCGTCGGTCATGTCGATCACCGCGGTCTGGCCGCCGAGCCCGGCGTTGTTCACCAGCACGTCGAGCCGTCCCAGCCGGGCGGTGGTCGAGGAGATCAAAGCATCGATCTGCACCGAGGAGGTGACGTCACAAACGACACTCTCCACTCGGCCCAGTCCCAACTCAGACAATGCGTCCCGGGTCTCGTTCAGCCGCCGTTCGTGGTGGTCGGAGATCATGACGTCGGCGCCCTCCAGCAGCGCGCGACGGGCGGTCGCCGATCCGATCCCGGTGCCGGCCGCCGCGGTGACGACGACGACCTTGCCGGCCAGCAGGCCGTGGCCGGCCACCGCGTCCGGCGGTGTCGACAGTGTTGTCAAGAGCCCCTCGCCTCCCGCGGCAGGCCGAGTACCCGCTCGGCAATGATGTTGCGTTGGATTTCATTGGATCCGCCGTAGATGGTGTCTGCCCGGGAGAACAGGAACAGCCGCTGCCACTCGTCGAACTCGCCGTCGTCCAGGACCATGCCGGACATCCCTTTGATGTCGAATGCCAGCTCGCCCAGTGAGCGATGCCAGTTGGCCCACAGCAGTTTGGAAACACTGTCCTGACCGGGTTGTTCGTCGTCCATGGTCGCCAGCGCGAACGAGCGCATGGCCTGCAGTTCCGCCCAATCGCGGGTGATCCGCTCGCGGATCAGCGGATCGTCGACCGCGCCGGTCTTCTTCGCCAGGGCGACCACACCGGAAAGCTCACGGGCGTAACGGATCTGCTGGCCGAGGGTCGAGACACCGCGCTCGAACTGCAGGGTGGCCATCGCCACCCGCCAGCCGTCACCGGGCTCCCCGACCACCAGGTCGGCGTCGGTGCGGGCGTCGGTGAAGAAGACCTCATTGAATTCGGAGTCGCCGGTCAGCTGGACGATCGGCCGGATCTCCACACCCGGCTGGTCAAGCGGGACAAGCAGATACGACAGACCTGCGTGGCGCTTTGATCCCTTCTCGGATCGCGCGATCACGAAACACCACTGGGCCCAGTGCGCCAGCGATGTCCACACCTTCTGCCCGTTGATGATCCAGTGCTGACCGTCAGCCACCGCCGACGTCGACACATTGGCCAGATCACTGCCGGCGCCGGGCTCCGAATACCCTTGGCACCACAGTTCGGTGACATCGCGGATAGCCGGCAGAAAGCGCTGCTGCTGGGCGGGAGTCCCGTAGGCGATCAGCGTCGGGCCGACGAGTTCCTCGCCCAGATGGTTGACCTTGTCGGGGGCGTCGGCCTTCGCGTATTCCTCGTAGAAGGCCACCCGATGCGCCACTGATAGGCCCCGGCCACCATGCTCGACCGGCCAGCCCAGACACGTCAGCCCGGCGGCGGCCAGATGACGGTTCCAGGCCAGCCGCTCCTCGAATGCCTCGTGCTCGCGGCCAGGTCCGCCAAGACCTTTCAGGGCGGCAAAGTCACCGACGAGATTGTCGGCGAGCCAGCCTCGAACCTCCGCCCGGAACTCGTCGACCTCCACCCCTGTAGGGTAACCTACCAAGCACTTGCTTTGGTGGCCCGGACCGGGCGATCAGAACCAGAGGAGCATCGCGATGACGGGCCCGCTCACCACTCCGGCGGTGCTGGACCGGATGGCCTGCGACTTCGCCGATCACGAGGCACTGGTCACCGATGACCGGCGGTTCACCTTTGCCGAACTGCGCGACGAGGTACGCCGCACCGCCGCGGCCATCGCCGGATCCGGGGTAGCGCCCGGCGACCGGGTGGCGCTGTGGTCGCCGAACACCTGGCATTGGGTGGTCGCCTGCCTGGCAATCCATTACGCAGGCGCGGTGCTGGTACCGATCAATACCCGCTACACCGCTGAGGAGGCCGCCGACATCATCGCGCGCACCGAAGCTCCCCTGCTCATCGCGATGGGCCGATTCCTCGGCACCGACCGGGTGGCCGAACTGAACCGGGGTTCCCTGCCGGCCCTACGGCATGTGGTCCGCATTCCCCTCGATAACGATGACGAGAACGATGACGGGGACTGGGACGAATTCCTGGCCGGCCCGCAGCCGCCGATGTCGGAGGTCGACGCCCGAGCCGCGGCCGTCCGCCCCGACCACGTCTCCGACATCCTGTTCACCTCCGGAACCACCGGGCGCAGCAAGGGCGTGCTGTGCGCGCACCGGCAGTCGCTGTCGGCATCGGCGGACTGGGCCGCATGCGGGCAGATCACCAGCGCCGACCGCTATCTGTGCATCAACCCGTTCTTCCACAACTTCGGCTACAAGGCCGGAATCCTGGCCTGCCTGCAGACCGGGGCGACGCTGATACCCCAATTGACCTTCGACCCCGAACAGGCGATGCGGACCGTGCAAGAGCAACGCATCACCGTGCTGCCCGGGCCGCCGACCATTTATCAGACGCTGCTGGAACACCCGGGCCGCAACGAATTCGATTTGAGCTCTTTGCGATTCGCCGTCACCGGCGCGGCGACTGTGCCGGTGGTTCTCATCGAGCGGATGCAGAGTGAGCTGGACTTCGACATCGTGCTGACCGCCTATGGACTCACCGAGGCCAACGGTTTCGGCACGATGTGCCGGGCCGACGACGACCCAGTCACCGTCGCCACCACCTGCGGACGCCCGATCGCCGACTTCGAATTGCGCATCGGAGCCGCTGGGCCGGCGACATCCGGCATCGACAATCCCGCTAGCTCCGCGGCCGGCGAGGTCCTCCTGCGGGGCCCCAATGTCATGCTGGGTTACCTCGACGATCCGACGGCCACGGCTGCCGCGATCGACGCCGACGGCTGGCTGCACACCGGCGACATCGGCACCGTCGACGAGGCGGGAAACCTGAAGATCACCGACCGGCTGAAGGACATGTATATCTGCGGCGGCTTCAACGTCTACCCCGCCGAGGTCGAGCAGGTTCTGGCCCGGCTCGACGGGGTCGCCGACGCTGCGGTCATCGGTGTTCCCGACGAACGACTCGGTGAGGTGGGCCGCGCATTCATCGTGGGGCGGCACCACTCCGATATCGATGGAGAGGCCGTGATCGCCTATTGCAAAAGGCATCTCGCGAACTTCAAGGTTCCCCGGTCGGTGGTGTTCCTCGAACAGTTGCCGCGCAATGCGGGTGGGAAGGTCGTCAAGCCGACACTGCGGGAGATGCTGTGATGAATCTGGACTACGACGATGCCACGCTCGCCTTCCGCGACGAGGTACGGGCGTTCCTTGCCGCCAACACCGCCGCGTTCCCCACGAAATCCTATGACACGGCCGAAGGATTCGAGCAGCACCGACGGTGGGACCGGGTTCTGTTCGACGCCGGCCTGTCGGTGATCACCTGGCCGGAGCGTTACGGCGGGCGCGATGCCGGCCTGCTGACGTGGGTGGTCTTCGAAGAGGAGTACTTCCGGGCCGGGGCTCCGGGAAGGGCCAGCGCCAACGGCACCTCCATGCTGGCTCCGACGCTGTTCGGCCACGGCACCGAGGAACAGCGGATGCGCATACTGCCGAAGATGGCGAGTGGCGAGGAGATCTGGGCGCAGGCCTGGTCGGAGCCGGAGTCAGGCAGTGATCTGGCTTCGCTGCGTTCCACCGCGACGCGCACCGACGGCGGCTGGCTGCTTAACGGCCAGAAGATCTGGAGTAGCCGCGCCCCGTTCGGCGATCGCGCCTTCGGATTGTTCCGCTCCGATCCCGACTCGCAGCGCCACCGTGGCCTGACCTACCTGATGTTCGATCTCAAGGCCGACGGCGTCACCGTTCGGCCAATCGAACAGCTCGGTGGCGCAACGGGTTTCGGCGAGATATTCCTCGACGACGTATTCGTTCCGGACGAGGACGTCATCGGAGAGGTCGACGAGGGCTGGCGCGCGGCGATGAGCACCGCGAGCAACGAGCGAGGGATGTCGTTGCGCAGTCCGGCCCGGTTCGTCGCTCCCGCGGAGCGATTGGTCGCCGAGTGGCAGCGCCGGGGCGCCGATCCCGTCTTCGTGGAACGGGTTTCGGATGCCTGGATCAAGGCGCAGGCGTATCGGCTGCACACGTTCGGGACGGTGACCCGCATCGCCGAAGGCGGCGAACTCGGCGCCGAATCCTCGGTCACCAAGGTGTTCTGGTCCGACCTCGACGTCGCCCTGCATCAAACCGCGCTGGATCTGCGCGGTGCGGATGGCGAACTGGTGGACTCCTGGACCGACGGCCTGCTGTTCGCGCTGGGCGGCCCGATCTATGCGGGCACCAATGAAGTTCAGCGGAACATCATTGCCGAACGACTCCTGGGCCTGCCCAAGGACGGAGCCCGATGAAGTTCTCCCTCGACGATCAGCAGCGTGACTTCGCGGCCAGTATCGACGCCGCGCTCGGCGGTGCCGACGTGCCGGCCGCGAATCGCGCCTGGGCCGCCGGTGACACCGCTCCGGGCCGCGCGGTGTGGGCGCGACTGGCCGACCTCGGCGTCACGGCCCTGGCGGTGCCCGAAGAGTCCGGAGGCATCGGTGCCGATCCGGTCGATCTCGTCGTCGCGGTGGAGCGTCTGGGGCGCTGGTGCGTGCCCGGCCCGGTCGCAGAATCCCTTGCGGTAGCGCCGATTCTGCTGGCCGGTGACAGCCGGTCGGCGGCACTGGCCGATGGGAGGGTGATCGCGACCGTGGCGATGCCGCCCGGGGCGCCGCGTGCGGTGGATGCGGACGCGGCCGACGTTCTGCTGCTGGCCACCGACGCGGGAGTCGCCGACGCCACCGTCGGCAGGCGCCATTCATCGGTGGACCCGGGCCGCCGGTTATTCGACGTAGCCCCGGCTGGCGACAGCCGGCCCGCTGACGTGGCCCGCGCCTTCGAGTTCGGCGCCCTGGCGACAGCGGCGCAACTGCTCGGCGCCGGGCAGGCCATGCTGGAGATGTCGGTGGACTACGCCAAGCAGCGCAGTCAGTTCGGCCGCCCGATCGGCAGCTACCAGGCGATCAAGCACAAACTCGCCGACGTCCACATCGCATGTGAGTTGGCCCGCCCCTTGGTATTCGGGGCGGCTCTGTCGCTGGCCGATGACTCCCCGGACTCTGCGCGGGACGTCAGTGCGGCCAAGGCGGCGGCGTCCGACGCCGCACTGCAGTCGGCCCGGACAGCCCTGCAGACCCATGGCGCGATCGGCTACACCGCAGAGCACGATCTGTCGCACTGGCTGCTTCGGGTTCAGGCGCTGCATTCGGCCTGGGGTGACCCGACCACTCACCGCCGCCGGGTTCTGGACTCGCTGTGCAGGACGACCGCGCAATGACCACCAACGACGATCGGCAGATGCTCCGGCAGACCGTCGCCGCACTCGTGGCCAAGCACGCCGGCCCCGAAGCCGTCCGCCGCGCCATGGCGTCCGACCTCGGCTACGACGAGGCCCTATGGGCGATGTTGTGTGAACAGGTCGGTGCCGCGGCACTGATCGTCCCCGAGGATTTCGGCGGAGCGGGCGGTGAATTGGCCGACGCCGCAGCCGTTCTCGAGGAACTCGGCCGTGGACTGGTGCCCACGCCCCTGTTCGCCACCACCATCGCCGAGGCCGCACTGCTGGCCGCAGAAACACCCGACGGCGACGCCCTGGAACACCTGGCCGCCGGCACGGTGATCGGCACGGTGGCGTTCGACCGCGACTTCGTCGTCAACGGCGACGTCGCCGAGGTGGTGTTGGCCACCGCGGGCGGCCGGGTGGTGCGCTGGACCGACGTGACCGCCCAACCGCTGACGGCGCTGGATCCCACCCGACGGCTGGCCCGGCTGACCCCCGGCGCCACGGCGGACGTGGGCCCCGACCCGGGTCTGGCAGACATCGCCGCGGTTCTGCTCGCAGCCGAGCAGATCGGCGCGGCGGCGCGCTGTCTGGAGCTCACCGTCGAGTACACGAAACAGCGCGTGCAGTTCGGCCGGCCGATCGGCAGTTTCCAGGCGCTCAAGCACCGGATGGCCGACCTGTATGTGGCGGTGCAGTCCGCACGCGCCGTGGTCGGCGAGGCGGTGTCGACGCTAACGCCGGTCACCGCCACCCGGGCCAGGCTGGCGGCCAGCGAGACGTTCTGCACGGTGGCCGGCGAGGCCATCCAGTTGCACGGCGGGATCGCCATTACCTGGGACCACGATATTCAGCTGTATTTCAAGCGGGCGCACAGCAGCGCCCAGCTGCTCGGGCCGCCGCGTGAACAGCTGCGGCGGCTCGAATCCGAGGTGTTTTAGTCGAGTCGACGATGGCGCCGAGGAACGAGGCGGAGGAGGAGCGAGACAATTGGCGGCGCCGGGTGTTCTAGCGTGGGCGCATGACCGTCGCACACCGAGCCGGCATTCCGCCGTTCTACGTCATGGACGTCTGGCTTGCCGCCGCCGAGCGTCAGCGCACCCACGGCGACCTGGTGAACCTGTCGGCCGGCCAACCCAGAGTCGGCGCTCCTGCTCCCGTGCTCGCCCCGGCGAGAAGGCGCTGCGCTCCGGTCCGCTGGGATACACTGTCGCCCTTGGCATTCCGGAACTCCGGCAGGCGATCGCGGGCTCCTACGCCGCCAAGTTCGGCCTTGATCTCGGGGTCGACGATGTGGTGCTCACGACGGGATCGTCGGGCGGCTTCCTGCTGGCTTTCCTGGCGTGTTTCGACGCCGGCGACCGGGTCGCCATCGCCAGTCCCGGCTATCCCTGTTACCGGAACATCCTTTCGGCACTCGGCTGTGATGTCGTCGAAATCGAGTGCGGCTCCGAGACCCGTTTCCAGCCCACGGTGGAGATGCTGGACGAACTCGATCCACCCGTGCGGGGAGTGATCGTCGCCAGCCCGGCCAACCCGACCGGCACCGTCATCCCGCCGGAGGAACTGGCCGCCATCGCCGGTTGGTGCGACGCCAACGAGGTCCGGCTGATCAGCGATGAGGTGTACCACGGTCTGATCTATCCGGGCGCACCGCAGACCTCCTGCGCCTGGCAGACGTCACGCAACGCGGTTGTGGTGAACAGCTTTTCGAAGTACTACGCGATGACCGGCTGGCGACTGGGGTGGATGCTGGTGCCCGAGGAACTGCGCCGGGCGGTCGACTGCCTCGCCGGCAACTTCACCATCTGCCCGCCGGTGCTGCCGCAGCATGCCGCGGTGGCCGCCTTCACGCCGGAAGCGGTCGCCGCGGCCGACGGGCACCTGCACCACTACGCCGCCAACCGGGACACCCTGATCGCCGGCCTGCGCCAACTCGGCCTCACCCGGCTGGCGCCGGCCGACGGCGCGTTCTACGTGTACGCCGACGTCTCGGACTTCACGTCGAACTCATTGCGGTTTTGCGAGACGCTGCTGGCCGACACCGGACTGGCGATCGCCCCCGGCGTCGACTTCGACACCATGCGGGGAGGCTCGTTCGTCCGGATGTCGTTCGCCGGGCCGTCCGGCGATATCGACGAGGCGCTGCGACGCCTCGGCCCGTGGCTGAGCCGGTAGCGGTCTGCCCCCGTCTCGCTTACCGCCCTCGAACGACCCAATCGTTGTTACTGTCAATTTCCACCAAAGTCGGCTGACGCTGTCCCGCGGTCTGGTGGAACGAGGTTCTCATGGCAATGGATTCGGTATCGGCCATCGGACGGGTTGGCGCCCCGGCCGTCGCCTTAGGTGTGGGAATGGCCATCGCATCGGTCCCGGCCACCGCCGGAACTGATGACACGGGCACGAACGACACCGCTGCGACAGGCGGCGCGGCGGCCTCGCCGACAACCCACTCGAACGCACGCGGCGCCCGCCATGCACCACAGGGCGCCGAGCCAACGGTGTCCGGTCGGATGGGTGCAACGCCGGCGGATTCCGTCGCCACACGTGGCCGACGATCGTCGGCACCGACCGATCCCGCTCTGGACGGTTTGTCACCCGCGGAGCCGTTCGCGGCCATCCCGCCGAAGGCATCACCGATCGATGAGCCTGGGCCGCAATCGACGCCAGCACCAGTCCCACTGGCCGGCATCAGCCAGTCGGGTGCGGGTCCACAGGCCCTTCCTGACGCCCCGCCCGCATCGGATCAGACTCCGGCCGTGGCACCGGCCACCGAACTGGTTCCTGCCACCGAAGTGGTTGCGGCACAGCGGGCCGAGGATTCGGTCCCGCCCGCCGCCGCAGCGGTGAATGTCGGCCGCGCGGACGCACCGGTGATGACGGCCACGCCGCGGGCGACAACCCGTGGGTCGGTGTCCGGCAGTGGGACCGATGTGCTGGCCTGGCTGGGCGCCAACGGCACTCCCGACGCGCCCGTGGCCGCTCCACTCGCCTGGGCTGTCGCCGCGGTCACCCGCCGCGAACTGCAAGCCTCCCCCGCAGCATCCGCGGTCGCATCGATGACGACCAGCCAACCGATACTCCTTGATGGTCTTCGGCACCAGTTCGGCCTTGCCGGACAACTCGCTGCTTTTCGCCTATGTGCCACCGGAACTGGCCGTCAAGGCGGTCGGGGGTGTGATCGATCCCGACCACCGGACTGCTGCAACCTCGACGCGAGCGGGCTGTCCAGCGATCCGTTCTACCTGGACTGCATCGAAAACGACCCGCTGGCGTTCGCCGCTGCGGACAGCCGCGGCCTGGCCCGGGAACTCGATCGGGCCTGGGACCGGTTCGGCGTGGAACTGCCCAGGCTGACGGTGCCGACGCTGGCCGTGCACGGCGAGATCGATCCGGTCGCGATACCGGGAGCGGTGCGTGCCTACGCGGATCAGATCGGACCCTTGGAGTACCTCGAGTTGGCCGGCACCCGCCATGACGTTCTCAACGACGTCACGCACCGCGAGGTGACCGCCGCGATCGTCGCGTTCATCGCCGAGCAAACGCAAAGTCGCACTGCGAAAGCCTGATTGGCGACCTAGAGCCAGGTGTCGGGCGTCGTCGCCGTCAGGAACGACTCAAGGTCGTCGCGCCACTGCGCGGGTGTGGTCTTCTCCGGTTCGATACCGGTGTAATCACCGCGGTAGAACAGTAGCGGCCGCGGCTTGACCGCCGGAACCTCCGAAAGTTCCTTGACCAGACCGAAAACTACGAAGTGGTCGCCGCCGTCGTAAACCGAGTGCACCGTGCAGTCGATGTGTGCCAGCGACCCGTCGAGGACCGGCGAGCCGAGGCCGGAGGGATGCCAGTCGACCCCGGCGAATTTGTCGGGTTCCCTGGAGCCGAACCTCGCGCACACCTCGCGTTGCTTCTCTGTCAGCACGTTCACGCAGAAACGCCCCGACGCCTCGATGGCCTGCCACGACCGCGACACCTTGGTGGGACAGAACAGCACCAGCGGCGGGTCCAGGGACAGCGCCGCAAACGACTGGCAGGCGAAACCGTTGGGGACGCCGTCGTGCATCGTCGTGATGATCGTGATCCCGGTGCAGAACTGACCCAGGACCTGGCGGAACGCCCGCGGGTCGATCGGATCGGATGGCATCACCGGGTGACGTGCGCGCCGATGCTGAAGTCGTGCCCCCACAGGCTGACCGCTGTGCTCTCCCGCGCGATCCAGCCGTGATCATCGACTTGCAAACCCTCACAGCCGAATTCGACGTCGAAGCCGCTGGGGGTCTTCATGTAGAAGGACAGCATCTTGTCGTTGACGTGGCGGCCCAGCGTCGCCGACATCGGCACCTTGCGGCGCAGGGCGCGGTCCAGACACAGTCCGACGTCGTCGCTGTTCTCCACCTCGACCATCAGGTGGACGATGCCACTCGGGGTGGGCATGGGCAGAAACGCCAGGCTGTGGTGGCGCGGGTTGCAGCCGAAGAACCGCAGCCACGCCGGCGGACCGTCGGCGGGGCGGCCGACCAGTTGCGGCGGCAGACGCATCGAGTCGCGCAGCGTGAAGCCCAGGACATCGCGGTAGAAGTGCAGGGCTTCGGCGTCGTCGCGGGTGGACAGCACGACGTGCCCGAGTCCCTGATCTCCGGTGACGAACGTGTGGCCGTAGGGACTGACCACGCGGCGGTGCTCCAGGGCAGCCCCGTGAAACACCTCCAACTGGTTCCCGGACGGATCGGCAAAGGTGATCATCTCGTCGACCCGGCGATCGGCCATCTGGGCCGACGTCGCCTCCTTGTAGGGAACGCCCTCGACATCGAGGGCATGGCGAACGCTCTGCAGCCCTTGGGCATTCGCGCATTCCCAGCCTGCCACCGACAACCGGTCATGCTGGCCGGGGACGATCACCAGCCGGGCGGGGAAGTCATCCATCCGAAGGTATAGCGCGCCGTCGGTCGACCCCTTGCCCTCGACCATGCCGAGGACCTTGAGGGCGTACTCGCGCCAAGCGGGCACGTCGGTCGACTCGATGCGCAGGTAACCGAGCGAGCGGATCGGACTGCCGCTGCCCATGCGTGATTCGCCTCCGCTTCTCACTACGCCCATGCGTGATTCGCTCCGCTTCTCACTACGCCCATGCGTGATTCGCTCCGCTTCTCACTACGCCCATG
>CAZVST010000003.1:0-55154 GCA_964629725.1 uncultured Mycobacterium sp. | reverse complement strand
CGTGATTCGCTCCGCTTCTCACTACGCGCCGCCTCCCAGGAAGTCGATGGTCAGCCTGTTGAACTCGTCGAACTTCTCGACCTGCGCCCAGTGTCCGCACTGACCGAAGACGTGCAGTTGAACCCGCGGGATCTGCTTGAGCGCGACCAACGCCCCCTCGAGCGGATTGACCCGGTCCTCGCGGCCCCAGATCAGCAGCACCCGTTGGCGCAGCTTGTAGACGTCACGCCACATCATCCCGAGTTCGTAGTCCGGGCCGGCGAAGGATTTACCCATGGCGCGGGTCGCCGCCAGCGACTCCGGGGAACTGGCGACGGCGAAGCGTTCGTCGACGAGTTCCGGAGTGATCAGCTTCTGGTCGAAGACCATGATCCGCAGGAACCGTTCCATGTTCTCCCGGGTGGGCTCGGCGTTGAACCTCGCCAGCAACTTGACGCCCTCGGTGGGGTCGGGGGCGAACAGGTTGACGCTCAGACCGCCGGGACCCATCAGCACCAGACGGCCGGCCCGGTCGGGGTAGTCGAGGGCGAAGCGCACCGCGGTGCCTCCGCCCAGCGAATTGCCCACCAGTGGGGCACGTTCGATACCGAGGTGGTCGAACAGGCCCAGGACAGCGTTGGCGCTGTAGCGGTTGTACTGCTCATGCTCGGTGTGCTTGTCGGAATGGCCGTACCCGGGCTGGTCGATCGCGATGACGTGGAAGTGCTGGGCCAGCACGGCGATGTTTCGCCCGAAGTTGGACCAGCTGGACGCGCCGGGTCCGCCGCCGTGCAGGAGCACCACGGTCTGGTCATTGCCCTCGCCGGCCTGGTGGTAATGCAGCCGGACGTCCCGGTCGCCGGCGCGCACATCGGCGTACCGGGAGGTTGCTTCGAAGGTGATGTCTTGTTGAGACTGTGCCTGTTGAGCCTGGGCTTCGCGGATGAACGACGTCATGGAATCGGGGGGCTCCTAGACCATCGTGTCGCCGAGCGGGAGCCCGAACTCCTGATTGCCGTACATCACGTAGGCCCGCTCGGCATCGTTGGCGGCGTGCACCCGGCCGGCGTGCGCGTCACGCCAGAACCGCTGCAGCGGTTGATCGTTGTTGAGCGCCGTCGCACCGGCGGCTTCGAACAGCCGGTCGATGGAGGCGATCGCGCGGCCGGTGGCGCGCACCTGGTCACGGCGGGCGCGGGCACGCAGTTCCATCGGGACCTCTTTGCCCTCGCACAGCAGGGCGTACTCCTCGGCGAGGTTGCCGCTGAGCTGCCGCCAGGCAGCGTCGATGTCACTGGCGGCCTCGGCGATGCGGACCTTGGCGAACGGGTCGTCCTTGGCCTTCTCCCCGGCGAAGGCGGCGCGCACGCGTTTGCCTTGATGCTCGACATGGGCGTCGTAGGCCCCGTAGGCCATACCGACGATGGGCGTGGAGATGGTGGTGGGATGCATGGTGCCCCAAGGCATCCGGTAGACCGGGGAGGTGTTGGTCGTCAGGCCGCCGGCCGATCCGTCGTTCATCGCGCCGTAGGACAGGAAGCGGTGCCGCGGGACGAAGACGTCCTTGACGACCAGGGTGTTGCTGCCGGTGGCCTTCAGGCCGACCACGTTCCAGTCGTCGCGGATCTGATAGTCGCCCAGTGGCATCAGGAAGCTGCCGAAGTCCACCGGCCGGCCGTCCTTGATGACCGGTCCGCCGACGAAGGTCCATGTCGCGTGGTCACATCCGGACGACCACAACCAGGTGCCGTTGACCAGATAGCCGCCGTCGACGACGACGCCCGCGCCCATCGGCGCATACGACGAGGACACTCGCACGCTCGGATCATCGGCCCAGACGTCCTCCTGGGCCTTCTGGTCGAACTGCGCGAGGTGCCAGTTGTGCACACCCAGAATGCCGCCGGCCCACCCTGTCGACCCGCAGGCACTAGCGATGCGTCGCACCGCTTCGAAGAACAGAGTGGGATCGCACTGCAATCCGCCCCATTGCTCGGGTTGCAGCAGTTTGAAGAAGCCGGCCTCCTCGAGGTCGGCGATGTTGACATCGGGAAGCCGGCGCAGTTGCTCGGCCTCCGGTGCGCGCTCGCGCAGGCGGGGAAGCAGATCGTCGATGGCGGCAAGAATCGTCTGCGCGTCACGCTGCTGGATGGACGTCACTGCATGCCTCCCGGAAGTGCGGTACTGATCCTCAGACTAGAACACGTTACGATTTGTGTCGAGCAGACCGCACTCGTAGCTGGTAGGTCACTGTATTGTCATTTCTGTAACGTGTTCTAGTTGTGGAAGGGATCGATCGTCCCGTGACGACCTCGGACAATCCGGCCACTGCCGTCGTGCACCTGGACGGACAGGTCCATACCGTGTCGTGGCCGCGCGGCGCGAAGTTGCTCGACGTCCTGTTGGACGAGGGCATCGAGGCGCCCTACTCCTGCCGGGAGGGTCACTGCGGCGCCTGCGCGACGACGGTCCTGCGCGGTGAGGTCGAGATGGAGACCAACGACGTACTCGAACCCGACGATCTGGCCGACGGACTGATCCTGGCGTGCCAGTCGCACCCGGTGAGCGACGAAGTCGAGGTCAACTACGACTAAGGTCACCTACGACTAAGGGCGGCATGCCGCCTGAAAGCCGCAGCAGCACTACTGGGAATCCAGACCCATCATCTGCGCCGGGAACATCGTCAGCGTCTGTTCGGTACAGCGCGCTTGAGGCCGGATCTGATCGGGCGGGGTGAAGACCCTGGGGTCGATCTCCAGATCGCGCACCGACTGCTCCTGGGTGGCGGTGGCGGGATTGTCCACCTCGATGTCCGACGGAACCGTCCCGCCGAAGTTGTTCTCCACCAGCCATTGGGTGTCCGGCCTGGCGATGTTGGCGGTTTCGGCCAAGGCGGCATCGCGAATCCAGATGGCGTCCCTGGTGACGTTCACGACCACGTTCTCGATTCCGAATGCGAAGAGCCCTTTGTAGTGCTCGCGGATTCCGGCGATCATCTCGCCCACCAGTTCACGATCGAACGACAGGTGGGTCGCCATCGCCAGCCTGGGCTTGATCTGGTCGGCCAGGTAGCCCACCCCGTAGTGCGTGGTGTGGTAGTTGTCCAGCACGTAGGCCCCCATCAGCGGTGAGACGCCCTGTTTGAGCGCCCATAGATTGACCAGATCGCAAGCCAGTTCGCTGACGAACACGTCGGCGCCGGCGGCGTACTTCTCGGTGAGCCGGTCAGGTTTCCCGTCGCCGGTCCACACGAACGACAGCCCGTTCCAGTCCAGCCGGTAGGCTGAGGCGCCGTCGGATCCGTGTGACCGCCGCCAGTGGATCACCCGGACCCCGCCGCGCTCGAAGCAGACCCCGCCGTCGTCGCGGAAGTCGAACTCCGAGGCCATGATTCGGTAGCCGTCACGCATCGGGCCCACCGCCCACTGCGCGGTCCAGGCGCCCATCGCTTCCATGTGCGCGCACATCGCCGCGGTTCCCAGTTCCGGTGTCCGGCCGGATGGACCGATTACCCGCAGCGGCGTCCACCGTCCGTTGAACGGCGCGAATTGCCACAGATAAGGCAGGTCACCGAAGTGGTCGACGTGCAGGTGCGTCAGGAAGACGTCGTTGATCTGCGGTACCGGAACCTGGTGGGCGATGATGTTGCGCAAGCAGCCGGGACCGAAGTCGAAGAACAGCCTTGTACTGTCACCACTTTCGCTGCCGAGTTCGACCATCAGGCAGGTAGCCGCCTGCGACAATCGCGGCGGCCACGGGTTGCTACCCATGACGATGATCCGCATCTCGTCGGGACCCAGCGGCTCGCTTTGCGGGAAGTAGGTGTTGCGGTTGCGCACCGAGGGAGTCGGCCGATAGTACGGCGGCATCGACACACCGCTGCCCGGCGAGGCTCCGTACGGGTTCGGGTCCACCACTACCCCGCGATGGCTCTTCGGCGCGCGTCCAGGGCCTCCACGCCGACGAAGATCAGTCGTGAAACCACCACCCGGCAATGGTACGTACTGCCGGCCAACAGCAACCGGTTTCACCACGGCCGGGTGAGGTTCCCCGTCCCGCGGGAAAGCGAGCAGCAAACAGGCGACCCGCCTACCATTGGCCCGACTCCGGGAGGTGGCCAGTGCAGGTCGAACTGAAGAAGGCGCTCAGCCAGCGGCAGCTGAGAATGATCGCGATGGGCGGCGTGATCGGAGCCGGCCTGTTCGTCGGCTCCGGGGTGGTCATCAAGGGCACCGGCCCGGGCGCCTTCCTCACCTACCTGATGTCGGGTCTGCTGATCGTCCTGGTGATGCGCATGCTCGCCGAGATGGCCGTCGCGAATCCGACGACGGGGTCCTTCGCCGATTACGCCCGCAATGCGCTGGGGAACTGGGCGGGCTTCTCGGTAGGCTGGCTCTACTGGTACTTCTGGGTGATCGTCGTCGGGTTCGAGGCGATCGCCGGCGCCAAGATCATTCAGTACTGGGTCGACATCCCCCTGTGGCTCACCGCGCTGGTGCTGCTGGTGGCGATGACAGTGACGAACCTGCTGTCGGTGTCGTCGTTCGGCGAGTTCGAATACTGGTTCGCCGGAATCAAAGTCGCAGCCATCATCGTCTTCATCACCCTGGGCTCGCTGTACGTGCTCGGCGCCTGGCCGCACAAACGAACGGACTTCTCCAACCTGTGGTCATACGGCGGCTTCTTCCCACTGGGAGCCGGGGCGGTCACCGTCGCGGTGGTCACGGTGATCTTCTCGATGGTCGGTCCCGAGATCGCCACCATCGCCGCAGCGGAGTCGGCGGACCCGGAACACGCGATCGCGAAGTCGGCGAACTCGGTGATCATCCGGATCGCGGTGTTCTTCGTCGGCTCCATCTTCCTGATCGCGACCATCCTGCCGTGGAACGAAGACCGCGATGCGTCGCCGTTCGTCGCCGCGTTCACCAAAATGGGAATCCCCTACGCCGACCAGATCATGAACGCGGTGGTGCTCACCGCAGTCCTGAGTTGTCTCAACTCCGGGATGTACACCGCGTCGCGGATGTTGTTCGTACTGGCCGCCCGACGGGAGGCGCCAGCGAAGCTGGTCGAGGTGAACGGACGCGGGGTTCCGGTCTACGCCATCCTGCTTTCGGCGATCATCGGCCTGCTGTGCGTCATCGCCGCGGCGTTCTCCCCCGACACGGTCTTCGCGTTCCTGCTCAACTCCAGCGGCGCGATCATCCTGTTCGTCTACCTGCTGATCGTCGTCTCGCACATAGTGCTGCGCTACCGCACACCCGACGACGAGTTGAAACTGAAAATGTGGCTCTTCCCAGCGCTCTCGCTGCTCACCGGCGCCGCGATTGCGGCGATCCTGGTCCAGATGTATTTCCAGAAAGACCTTCGCTCCCAACTGATTCTGAGCGTGTTGGCCTTCGCCGCGGTGCTGGTGTTCTTCTTCGCCAACAGCTGGTTCATGGCCCGCCGTGCGGCGCTGCCGGGAGTGGCTGCGTCCTCGGCGGCACACCGGGTTCTGGTGCTCGCCAACGACAGTCTGGGCTCCGGCGAGTTGCATGGCGCGCTGCGGCAGATCGGCGCCGACCGAGACAGCGTCTTCCGGGTAGTGGTCCCGGTGAGCCCGGTCGAGACCGGCGTGGCAGCCGCACAGGGACCGCTCGACGTCTGGGAGGCCACCCGCGCGGTCGCCGAACAGCGGCTAGAGGTGATCCTCGGCGAGTTGCGTGCCGAAAACCTCACCGCTGAAGGCATTTTGGGCGACCAGAGCCCGCGTGAGGCGCTGGCCGAAGCCGTCGACGCGTTCCTACCGGACCAGATCGTGATCGCCACGCCGCCACCGGAGGAATCGGTGTGGAATCACTACGACGTCGTCGACCGGGCCCGCGCCGAATACGGCGTCCCCGTCACCCACGTCGTCTGCGCCGCCGAAACTCCCTAGACTTACGGGGTCTCACCGCGGCAACCCGAGCAACCTCTCCCCGGCCATGGTGAGCAGGATCTGCTCGGTGCCGCCGGCGATCGACAGGCACCGGGTGTTCAGGAAGCTCTGCACAGCATCGTTGTCCACGATCCCGCCGCCGGCGGACTGTTCCATCCGGAACTCTTCGAGCCCCTGGCGGTAGCGCACGCCGATCAGCTTGCGGGCGCTAGCCTCCGCCCCGGTGTCCCGGCCGCCCACTGCGAGTTGGGCGATGCGGTGATCCAGAAGCGAGCCCACCTGCGCAGCCAGCAGCAGTTCGCCGAGGCGCTCGGCGACCGCCGGGTCCAGTTCAGAGCCAGACAGCGCGCGCAGCATCTGTTCCATCGGGTTGCCCAGGGCAGTGCCGTGCGCCATCGCGACGCGCTCGCTGGCCAAGGTCGAACGGGCCAGCCGCCATCCGTCGTTGACCGTCCCGACCACCATGGAGTCGGGGACGAAGACGTCGTCGAAGAACACCTCGTTGAACAGTTCGTCACCGGTGATCTCCCGCAGCGGGCGGATCACGATGCCCGGCGAGCGCATGTCGACCAGAAAGTAGGTGATCCCTTTATGTTTCGGGGCGTCGGGGTCGGTCCTGGCCAGACAGACGCCCCAGTCCGCCTTGTGTGCGGCCGAGGTCCACACCTTCTGCCCGTTGAGTTTCCAACCGCCCTCGACGCGTCCGGCTTTCGTGCGCAGCGCGGCCAGATCCGAACCGGCCTCCGGCTCGCTGAACAGCTGACACCACATGAGCTCACCCCGCAGCGTGGCCGGCACGAAGTGGGCGATCTGCTCGGGCGTGCCGGCTTCGAGGATGGTGGGCACCGCCCACCAGCCGATCACCAGGTCGGGACGCTGCACACCAGCGGCGGTGAGTTCCTGGTCGATCAGAAGTTGCTCAGCCGGTGAGGCACCCCGACCGTAGGGTGCCGGCCAGTGCGGAGCCAGCAGTCCGGCGTCGGCGAGGGCGCGCTGACGGTTCGCGGCGGGCTGAGCGGCGACCTCGGCCACCGCGCCGCTGATCTCCGGGCGAAGGTGCGCCACCGAGTGCAGGTCGATGTGGAGATTGCGTCGCAGTCCCGCGACGGTCAACTCGGCGACCCTCCGCAACCACCGGGTCCGGCCGCCCAAGAACTGGCCGATCCCGTAGGCGCGTCGCAGATACAGGTGCGCGTCATGCTCCCAAGTGATCCCAATACCGCCGAGCACCTGGATGCAGTCCTTGGCGTTGGCTTTGGCGGCGTCGATACCGGCCGCAGCCGCCACCGCGGCGGCGATGGCCAACTGGTCGTCGGCGTCACCGGAAGCGGCCACCGCCGCGTCAGCAGCCGCGACGCTGATGTGCTGGGAACGCAGCAGCATCTCGGCGCATATGTGCTTTACGGCCTGGAAGCTGCCGATCGGCTTGCCGAACTGCTCGCGCACTTTGGCGTACTCCGCCGCGGTGTCCAACGCCCACTGAGCGATCCCCGCCGCTTCGGCCGCCAGCACGGTAGCTGCCAGATCCTCGAACCGCCGCCGCGAGACCGCCACGGGTGTGGCGGGTGCCGCATCAAGGGTGACCTTCGCCAGCGATCGTGAAAAATCAGTCGCCGCAAGGGGTTCCACCGTCACTCCCGGACCGGCGGCATCCACCAGAACCACTCGGTCTCCGACCGGCAGCAGCAGCACCCCGGACTCCCGGGCGCCCAGAACGTACTCGGCCGACCCGGAGACCCGACCGCCGTCGTCACTCAGATCGGCCAGTAGAGCGATACCGGCCGTCGCCTCCCCCAACGAAAGCGCCTCCAGCACAACGGGATCGGTCACCACCAGGGTGGCCAGCGCGGTCGTGGCGACGGGCCCGGGCACCAGGGCACGGGCCGCCTCGGAGACCATGGCGCACAAATCCTCGACCGTTCCACCGGCTCCGCCGGCGAGCTCATCGACGGCCACCCCGAGCAGTCCTAGACCAGCGGCACCCTCGAACACCGGCCGCCAGGCGTCGGGTCGGCCCTGCTCGATATCGCGCACCGCGGCGGTGGTGGCTGCGGTCGCCGACCAGCGGCGGACCAAATCACGCGCCGCGAATTGTTCGTCGGTGGTGGAGGCGGCCACTGCGCTCCTCGGGGTCGGCGGGAAAGCGGGTTCATCAGGTCAAACCCACTAGAACGTGTTCTAATAGTGCCAGCGATGCTCCGTCAAGTCGATAGCATGCCCGCCAGCGGAAGGAGTTCCCCAGCAGTGTCGTCGCCAGCACAGAAGCAGGGCTCCGCAGGTTCGGGATCCCAACCCCGCGAGGTGATGCCGGTGTCGGTACTCGCCGAGTCCGAGTTGGGCTCCGAGGCTCAGCGCGAGAGGCGAAAGCGCATCCTCGACGCCACCCTGGCGATCGCCTCGAAAGGCGGTTACGAGGCGGTCCAGATGCGCGCGGTGGCCGACCGTGCCGATGTCGCGGTGGGAACTCTCTACCGCTATTTCCCGTCGAAGGTGCACCTGTTGGTGTCCGCACTCGGCCGGGAGTTCGAGCGCATCGACGCCAAGACCGATCGCGCGACGGTCTCCGGCGGGACGCCGTACCAACGACTCAATGCCATGGTGAGCAAGCTCAACCGGGCGATGCAACGCAATCCGCTCCTGACCGAAGCGATGACCCGCGCCTACGTGTTCGCCGACGCATCGGCGGCCGGCGAAGTGGATCACGTCGAGAAGATCATCGACAGCATGTTCGCCCGCGCGATGAGCGACGGCGAGCCGACCGAGGACCAGTACCACATCGCCCGGGTGATCTCCGATGTGTGGCTGTCGAATCTGCTGGCCTGGCTCACCCGTCGCGCATCGGCAAGCGACGTCAGCAAGCGACTGGATCTCGCGGTCCGACTGCTGCTCGGCGACGCCGAGGACTAGCTGGTTTACTGGCGCGCCATCGGGGAACAGCGCCCGGGCGTCATCCTCTAGACTTATTGGAAACGGTTTTCGTTTTCTGTCGGAGGGTCGTGGGGTTGCGCAGCAATGGGCATACCGGGCTGCGTGCCGTCGTCGCTATGACGGCTGTGGCCGTCTTCGCCGTCAGCGGGTGCAGCCGGGGTGAATCCACCCAGGCCGCCGGCACACCGACCGTCGTGGCCTCCACCGACGTGTGGGGCAGCGTCGCGCAGGCCGTCGCGGCTGACGACGCGCGAGTGTCGTCGATCATCACCAGCGGATCGGCCGACCCACACTCCTTCGAGCCCAGCCCATCGGATGCCGCAGACATCGCCGACGCCTCGATCGTGGTGTACAACGGCGGCGGATATGACCCGTGGGTCGACGCCGTGCTGAAGAACCACCGCAACGTGACGTCGGTCAACGCTTATTCGCTACTGAAGCCCGAAGTCGTCGGCGAGCCGCAACGGGCCAACGAACACGTCTTCTACGACGTGGGCACCGCCACGGCCGTCGCCAGTGACCTGGCCACCAAGCTGGCCGCCGCCGATCCGGAGAAGGCCGGTGACTATGCCTCGCGCGCACAGGATTTCGCCCGCCGCGCCGGCAACGTCCGGGCCGCCGAGGACCAGCTCCGCTCCGAGCGCGAAGGTACGGCGGTGATCGCCACCGAACCGGTCGCGCACTATCTGTTGAGCGCCACCGGGCTCACCGACAAGACCCCGCCTGGATTCACCGCGGCCGTCGAGCAGGACACCGACCCGGCACCTGCCGATGTGGCGGCCGTCCTCGACCTCATCAAGAGCCGCAGCGTGGCGGCCGTCATCTTCAACGACCAGACCGTCACCGCGGCCACCCGTCGGGTCCGCGCCGCGGCCGAGGAGGCGGGAGTGCCGATCGTCCCGGTCACCGAGACGCTGCCGGCGGGAGCGGACTACCTGACCTGGCAGACCGACACGGTGAAGAGACTGGCCGAGGCGCTGAGAGGGAGCCGTTAGCCATGCCGGTCGACGTACCGCCGGTCGTCACGCTCTCCGGTGCGCGACTCGCCTTCGGCGACCGTGTTCTCTGGGATCACCTGAACCTCACGGTGTCCGCCGGCGAGTTCATCGCCATCCTGGGCCCGAACGGCACCGGGAAGACGTCACTGTTGAAAGTGCTGCTCGGGCAACTTCCGCTGAGCGCCGGTACCGCTCTGATCGAGGGGGAGCCGGTGCGCGCGGGCAGCAGCCGCATCGGATACGTGCCGCAGCACCGGGCCGTCGATCGTGGACTGGCCCTGCGCGGTCGCGATCTGGTCCAGTTGGGCGTCGACGGACATCACTGGGGGGTGGCACCGCTGCGGCAATCCGCCCGCGCCGCCCGGCGGGCGGCGGTTGAGCGGGCCCTGGTCGAAGTCCAGGGACTGCCACTGGCAAAGGTGCCGGTAGGCGTGATGTCCGGCGGGGAATTGCAGCGGGTCAGGATCGCCCAGTCGCTGGCGAGTGATCCCGCGCTGCTGCTGTGCGACGAGCCGCTACTCAACCTCGATCCGGCCAACGCGCGCCTGGTCGCCGGCCTGATCGATCGTCGCCGCCAGGCGGGCACCGCGGTGCTGTTCGTCACCCACGAGGTCAACCCCGTCCTGCCCTACGTTGACCGGATTCTCTACCTGGTGGACGGCCGGTTCCGGATCGGCACCGTTGCCGAAGTGATGACTTCGCAGACACTTTCGGCGCTGTACCGGGCAGACATCCAGGTGGTGAAGGTCGGCGACCGGTACGTCGTCGTCGGCGAGCATCTCGACCATTCCGGCCACACCCACGGGCACAGCCATGAATGACCGACTCGCCCACCTGCTGCACAACCTGTTCGCCTTCGACGTCACCACCGATCTACTGAGCCGGGACTTCGTTCAGCAGGCGTTGGCCGCCGCGGCGCTGCTGGCACTGGTGGCCGGGCTGATCGGCCCGTTCATCGTGATGCGTCAGATGTCGTTCGCCGTCCACGGCTCCAGCGAGCTGTCCCTGACCGGCGCCTCCTTCGCGCTGCTGACCGGGCTTAACGTCGGTCTCGGCGCCCTGGTCGGAAGTGCCCTGGCGGCAATACTTTTCGGATTTCTCGGGCAGCGGGCCCGGGAGCGCGACTCGGCGATCGGCGTCGTGCTGGCCTTCGGGCTCGGGCTGGCGGTGCTGTTCATCCACCTCTATCCAGGGCGCGCCGGCACCAGCTTCGCGCTGCTGACGGGGCAAATCGTCGGGGTCGGATACTCCGGGCTCACGCTGCTCGGTGTCGTCACGGTGGCGGTGATCGCAGTCCTCGCGGTCAGCTACCGGCCGCTGCTGTTCGCCACCGCCGATCCGGAGGTGGCCGCGGCCCGCGGGGTACCGGTGCGGGCGCTGGGCATCGTGTTCGCCGGTCTCGTCGGCGTGGTGGCCGCGCAGGGCGTGCAGATCGTCGGAGCGCTTCTGGTCATGTCGTTGCTCATCACACCGGCCGCGGCCGCGGCCCGGGTGTTCAGTTCTCCGGTCGGCACCATCGTCGCGTCGGTGGTGTTCGCCGAGATCGCGGCGGTCGGCGGGCTGGTGTTGTCGCTGGCACCCGGCGTTCCGGTGTCGGTGTTCGTCACCACCATCTCGTTCGTCATTTACTTGCTGTGCTGGGCGCTGAGCCGCCGCCGCCACGACTCCGCGGCGGCCTGACACTCCGCCGGCGACCACCGGACACAGTCGCATGACGATCAAGCGGCGACGCAGGAGCCGCGATGAGGAATGCGACCATCGGACATAGTCTGGAGTCATGCCGTCCATCGACCTCAACGCGGACCTCGCCGAGGGCTTCGGGGTCTGGGAACTCGGTGACGACGACGCGATGCTGGACCTCGTCACCAGTGCCAATCTGGCGTGCGGCTTCCACGCCGGCAATCCGGTCGGACTGTCCGCCACCTGCCGCGCCGCCGAGAAGCGCGGGGTGCGGGTCGGCGCGCAGGTGGGCTACTTCGACCTGGCCGGTTTCGGCCGCCGCCGGATCGACGTCGATCCCGACGAACTGACCGCCGACGTGATCTACCAGATCGGCGCGATTCAGGCACTGGCCCGCGCTGCGGGCACGGCACTGCGATACGTCAAACCCCATGGGGCGCTCTACAACACGATCGTCTCCGACCGGAACCAGGCGCGGGCCGTCGCGGAGGCGGTACACGCCGTCGCTCCCGGACTGCCGGTGCTCGGTCTGTCCGGGTCGGTGTTCTTCGAGGAAGCCCGCCGGCTAGGGCTGCGAACGGTCGCCGAAGCGTTCGCCGACCGGGCCTACCAGCCCGACGGACAGCTTGTCCCGCGGCGCGAGCACAGCGCGGTGCTGCACGATTCGGAGCAGATCGCCGAGCGGGTGCTCGTCATGGTGCAGACCGGAACCGTCACCGCCTGCGACGGAACGGTGATCGAGATCGAGGTGGAATCGGTGTGCGTCCACGGTGATTCGCCGGGTGCGGTGCAGATCGCCACCGCGGTGCGCGACCGTCTGGTCGGGGCCGGGATCGAAGTGGCGGCCTTCATCTGATGCGACTTCGGCCGGGCCGTCCCGACATCTCGCGGTACCGAAGGCATGTCGACGTGCCCGAGGCCGGACCGGAATCCGCGCTGACGGTGACCTGGATGGGGGTGTCGACGCTCCTGGTCGACGACGGCAGTTCAGCCCTGCTGACAGACGGCTTCTTCTCCCGCCCCGGCCTGATCGACGTGGCCCTGCGCAAGCTGCGGCCGTCGCCGGCACGCATCGACGCGGCGCTGCGCCGCGCCGGAGTCGACGAACTGGTCGCAGTGCTGCCGGTGCACACCCACTACGACCATGCCCTCGACAGCGCACTGGTGGCTCAGCGCACCGGGGCCATTGTCGTCGGTGGCCGATCGGCGGCGAATATCGCTCGCGGACAGGGGCTTCCGGAGGATTCGATCATCGAGGCGACGGCCGGTGTGGACCTGGACCTCGGCCCGTTCGGTGTGACGCTGATCGAATCGCACCACTGCCCGCCGGACCGGTTCCCCGGGACCATCCCCGATCCCTTAGTGCCGCCCGCCAGGGCGGCGGCGTACCGCTGCGGCGAAGCATGGTCGACGCTGATCCATCACCGGCCTAGCGGCCGGCGCCTGCTGATCCAGGGCAGTGCCGGTTTCGTTCCCGGCGCGCTGGCCGGCCGGCACGCCGAAGTCGTGTATTTGGGCGTAGGCCAACTCGGAGTGCAGCCCGAGCGCTACATACGCCAGTACTGGAACGAGACAGTCCGCTCGGTCGGGGCGCGCCGCGTGGTCCTGATCCACTGGGACGACTTCTTCCGGCCGCTCACCGAACCTGTGCGGGCCATTCCCTACGCCGGCGACGACCTTGATGTCACGATGCGGGTGCTCACCGCACTCGCCGAAAGGGACGGCGTGGCAATGCATCTGCCCTCGCTGTGGCAGCGCGGCGACCCTTGGGCGACGATCGAGCGCGCCCCCGACGGGACCTAACCGCGGCGCTGGCGGGCAATCTCGGCGAGCACCACACCGGCCGCGACGGCCGCGTTGAGCGATTCGGCCGGGCCGGCCATCGGAATG
Organism: uncultured Mycobacterium sp.; assembly: GCA_964629725.1. Classification (GTDB taxonomy): domain Bacteria; phylum Actinomycetota; class Actinomycetes; order Mycobacteriales; family Mycobacteriaceae; genus Mycobacterium. The sequence continues at coordinate 41,762 of CAZVST010000003.1, read as the reverse complement.
GACACCACGGCATCGCAGTTCTGCCGCACCAGGCGGGAGAGTCCCTTGCCCTCCGAACCGACCACGACGACAACCGGGCCAGTCCCGTCGAACTGATCGACGGTGGTATCGCCGTCGGCGTCCAGACCGACGACGTGAACGCCGGCATCAGACCAATCCTTCAGCGTGCGAGTGAGATTGGTGGCCCGGGCCACCGGAACCCGAGCTGCCGCCCCCGCACTGGTTCGCCAGGCGACCGCGGTGACCGAGGCCGAACGGCGCTGCGGGATGAGGACCCCGTGGCCGGCGAAGGCGGCCACCGAACGGATGATGGCCCCGAGGTTGCGCGGGTCGGTGATGTTATCCAGGGCGACCAGCAGTGCCGGTTGGATGTCGTGGTTGGCGGCGGCCAGCAGGTCGTCGGGGTGGACGTAGCTGTACGGCGGAACCTGTAGGGCAATGCCCTGGTGAAGGCCATTTGCGCTCAAACGGTCCAGGTCGGTCCGGGGTACCTCCAGAATCGGGATGCCGCGATCGGCGGCCAGTGTCACCGACTCGGTCAGCCGCTCATCGGCTTCGGTCCCCAGCGCGACATACAGCGCCGACGCGGGCGCGTGGGCGCGCAGGCACTCCAGGACCGGATTGCGGCCCAACACGGTTTCGGTTTCGTCGGTGGGCTTTCCGGCCGGCCGGCCGGCTGCCTTGCGATCCTTGGCGGCGGCCTTGCGGGCGGCCGGATGGCCCGGCCGCATATGCGCCGGCGGGGTTGCCCCGCGGCCCTCCAGACCCCGGCGGCGTACGCCCCCGGAACCGACGGTCGGACCCTTCTTGGAGCCCTCCTTGCGGACCGCCCCTCGTCGGCGGGAATTGCCTGCCATCAGCCGGCCCCATTCGTTGTGCCGTGGAATTGTCCGCCGAGCAGCGCCCATTGCGGACCGTCGGCGGTGTCGGTCACTTCGATCCCGGCTGCTTTGAGCCGGTCGCGGATATCGTCGGCGGCGACCCAGTCACGACTCTGCCGGGCCTGGACACGGCGTTGCAGTTCCGCGCCCACCAGCACGTCGACGGCGGCCAGTGCGGCGGCGGTCTCGTCGCGGGTCTCCCACCGCTCGTCGAGCGGATCGCAGCCGAGAATGCCCATCATCGAGCGGATCTCGCCGGCTCTGGCCAGCGCGGTGTCGTGATCGCCGGCCTCAAGCGCGCGGTTGCCCTCGGCGCGCGCGGCGTGCACCTCGGCAAGAGCGGCCGGCACGGCGAGGTCGTCATCGAGGGCGGCGGCGAACTTGTCGGTCCACGTCGTCGGTGCGACCGCACCGACCCGGGTACGGACCCGGTGCAGAAACTCTTCGATTCCGGTGTAGGCCTTGGCGGCATCGTGCAGGGCGTTCTCGGTGAACTCCAGCATCGATCGGTAATGGGCGCTGCCGAGGTAGTAGCGCAACTCCGCGGGACGAACCCGTTGCAGCACCGCCGGAATCGACAACACATTGCCGAGCGACTTGCTCATCTTCTCCCCGCCCATCGTGACCCAGCCGTTGTGCAGCCAGAACCGGGCGAAACCGTCGCCGGCGGCTTGCGCCTGCGCGATCTCGTTCTCGTGGTGCGGGAAGACCAGATCCATTCCGCCGCAATGGATGTCGAACTCGGCGCCGAGGTATTCATGGGCCATCGCAACGCACTCGGAGTGCCAGCCCGGCCGCCCGCGCCCCCACGGCGTCGGCCAGGACGGCTCACCGGGTTTGGCGCCCTTCCACAGCGTGAAGTCACGCTGGTCGCGCTTTCCGGCGCCGACACCCTCGCCCTGGTGAACATCGTCGATCCGGTGGCCGGAGAGCCTTCCGTAGTCGGGGAAGCTCAGCACGTCGAAGTAGACGTCCCCGGAGCCCTCATCCCGGACCGCCGGGTAGGCGTGTCCTCTTTCGATGAGCCGCTCGATGAGTTCGACGATCTGGGTGATGTGTCCGGTGGCACGGGGCTCCGCCGACGGCGACAGCACGCCCAGCGCGTCGTAGGCCGCGGCGAACGAGCGCTCGTGCGTTGCCGCCCATTCCCACCAGGGCCGTCCCGCCTCGGCCGCTTTGGTGAGGATCTTGTCGTCGATGTCGGTGACGTTGCGGATGAACGCGACGTCCAGCCCCTTGGCCATGAGCCATCGGCGCAGAACGTCGAATGCGACACCGCTGCGGACGTGGCCGATGTGGGGAAGGCCTTGGACGGTGGCGCCGCACAGGTAGATGGAAACGTGACCCGGCCGCAATGGCGCGAAGTCACGCACGGCACCGGAATAGGTGTCATGCAGACGAAGGCCCGGGGTAGTCACGTCGTGGCAGCTTACCGGGAAGACTCGATGACCAGAGCCGTCGCGATCGCGGCCATCCCCTCGCCGCGCCCGGTCAGTCCGAGACCGTCGGTGGTGGTGGCCGACACCGATACCGGCGCGCCCAGTAGATCCGACAGCACCTGCTGGGCTTCCAGGCGGCGGGCGCCGACCTTCGGCCGGTTGGCGATGACCTGCACGGCGGCGTTTCCGGTGGTGAAACCCTCAGCGGCGAGCAGATCGCGGACATGGGTCAGCATCTGCGCCCCGGTGACACCGCGCCACTGTGGCTGGTCGACCCCGAAGACGCCGCCCAGGTCCCCTAGGCCGGCCGCGGACAGCAACGCATCACAGAGCGCGTGCACGGCCACGTCACCGTCGGAGTGGCCTGAGCAACCGTCTGCCCCGTCGAATAGCAATCCCAGCAGCCAGCACGGGCGACCCGCTTCGATGGGGTGAACGTCGGTACCCACCCCGACCCGCGGAAGCGTCACGACTCCAGCACCGCGCGGGCCAGCCGCAGGTCCAGCGGGGTGGTGATCTTGAACGCCAGAGTGTCTCCGGCGACGGTGTGCACGGGGGTTCCCAGGTTCTCGACGAGCGAGGCGTCATCGGTGAACGAGGCCGACCCCGCACGTTGATAGGCCCGACGCAGCAGTTCGGTGGAGAAACCCTGGGGGGTCTGGACGGCTCGGAGTCCGGAGCGTTCCGGAGTGCCGAGCACGACGCCGTTGGCGTCGACCGCTTTGATGGTGTCCGCCACGGGGATGACCGGAACGACCGCCCGCATTCCCGCCGCGAGAGCGGCGACCACCCGGCGGATCTGCTCGACGGGCGTCAAGGGACGAGCGGCGTCATGCACGACGACGAACTCCGGGTCACCGATGTGCTCAAGGGCCAGACGGACTGTGTCGTAGCGTTCCGGACCACCGGCAACCACGCTGGCCCGCCCGGCCAAGAGGGATGTTGTCTCAGCAACACAATCGGGGGGCGCAGCGACAAAAACCCGGGCGATCACACCTGACGACAGCAGACCGTCGACGGCATGTTCGAGAATGGTCCGTCCAGCTAACGGGACGTACGCCTTGGGAATACCGGCTCCCAAGCGCTCACCGGAACCCGCCGCCGAGACGATCGCGACGGTTTCGGACATAGCGCCGTTGTAGGACAGCCGTCAGGACGCGGCGGCCAGAACCTCGTCGAGGATGATCGCGGCCTTCGCGTCATCGGTGTTCTCGGCCAGAGCCAGTTCTCCCACGAGGATCTGCCGGGCCTTCGCGAGCATGCGCTTCTCTCCTGCGGAGAGACCGCGCTCCTGGTCACGGCGCCACAGGTCGCGAACAACCTCGGCGACCTTGTTGACATCACCGGAGGCCAGCTTCTCCAGGTTCGCCTTGTAGCGGCGGGACCAGTTGGTCGGCTCCTCGGTGTGCGGCGCACGAAGCACCTGGAAGACCTTGTCAAGGCCCTCCTGGCCGACGACATCACGAACGCCGACATACTCGGCATTGTCCGCGGGCACTCGAACCGTCAGATCACCCTGGGCAACCTTGAGGACGAGATACTCTCTCTGCTCGCCCTTGATGGTCCGGGTTTCGATCGCTTCGATCAATGCAGCACCGTGGTGTGGGTAGACAACGGTGTCTCCGACCTTAAAAATCATCAGATTAGAGCCCCTTTCAATGCCTAATGTTAGCACGGGACCGATCGAGGGGCTCGCCAACGGTGCAGGTCAGGGCCACCACCACCCAACAAAGGGGGTTGACAGTGGCGGAAAATTCTGATCCGCAGGGGCCCGGGCGGCGTCACTGGCGGCATTGGTGCCCTTCTCTACCGCCGGGCCGCGCGACCTACTACTGTGCATAGTCGAACACGCGGCGGCCGCAAGGCCGACCGCACCCCTGAGCAGGAGGCCGCTGTGAACCGCTTGTCCTACCGCCTCATGGCCGCATCCGCCGGCCTGGCCGTCTGCGGCGTGATCCTCACCGGCTGCGGCTCCGGACAGATCTCCCAGGTCGCCGACCAGGAGTCCGCCGTAAACGGCATGTCGGCCAACGCCAAGGACATCGCGCTGCGCAATGTGCATCTCTTGGCAACCCGCGACTCAGTTGTGCCGGGTAAAGTTCTGCCGCTGGTGTTCGTCGCCGCCAACAATTCGGCAGATGTCGACGACAAACTGGTGAGCATCACATCGGATTTCGGAAACGTCGCCTTGGCGGGTGACTCCGTTATCCCCGCAGGCCGTGCACTGGTGGCAGCGCCTATGGGACAGCCTGAGGCGATGAGCGCCACCGCTCCCGGCACGGCGACGGTGACGTTGACCAAGCCCATCACCAACGGACTGAGCTACCCCTTCACCTTCACCTTCGAGAAGGCCGGCGCTGTCACCGTCGCGGTTCCGCTGTCCGCCGGCGACGAGGCCGTCCGCCAGTAATACTGCCGTTCCGGCAAGCGCGTAAACCAGGAGTTGTCACCCCCACGGGTTAGCGTGCTGTCCGTGGCCAAAACCCGCGCGCAGTACCGTTGTTCAGATTGCCGGCACCTCATGCCGAAGTGGTTCGGTCGCTGCCCGGAGTGCAGTACCTGGGGAACCGTCGACGAGGTTGCGGGTCCCACGGGCGCGGGTGGTGCAGCGGCCCGGGCGGTGGTGCCGTCGACCGCGGCCATCCCGATCACGGCGATCGACGCCGACCACACCCGGCATTTCCCGACCGGCGTCAGCGAACTCGACAGGGTGCTCGGCGGCGGGGTGGTACCCGGGTCGGTGAGCCTGCTGGCCGGCGATCCCGGAGCCGGGAAGTCCACGCTGCTGCTGGAGGTCGCTTACCGGTGGGCGCAGAGCGGACGGCGGGCGCTCTACATTTCCGGCGAGGAGTCAGCTGGCCAGATCCGGATGCGGGCCGGGCGCACCGGTTGCACGCACGACGAGATGTACCTGGCGGCCGAATCGGATGTCCAGACGGTGCTGGGCCACATCGACGCCGTCAATCCGAGCCTGGTGATCGTCGACTCCGTGCAGACCATGCTGTCGGGCGAGACCGACGGAGTCATTGGTGGTGTCACCCAGGTGCGGGCGGTCACGGCAGCGTTGACGACGGCGGCGAAGTCGACCGGGGTCGCGATGGTCCTGGTGGGCCATGTCACCAAGGACGGCGCGATCGCGGGACCGCGCGCCCTGGAGCATTTGGTGGACGTGGTGCTGCACTTCGAGGGGGACCGCAACACCGCCTTGCGAATGGTTCGCGGGGTCAAGAACCGGTTCGGGGCCGCTGACGAAGTCGGTTGCTTTCTGTTGCAGGACAAGGGAATCGAGTGCGTGGCCGACCCGTCCGGCCTTTTCCTCGATCAGCGGGCCGATCCGGTGCCGGGCACCGCGGTCACCGTCACGCTGGACGGCAAGCGCCCCCTCATCGGAGAGATTCAAGCCCTGCTGACCTCACCGGTCTACGAGAAGGCACCGCGCCGGATCGTCGTCAGCGGAATGGACCAGTCCCGGGTCTCGATGATCAGCGCGGTGCTGCACAAGCGCGCATCGGTGCCGATCGGGTTGCTCGACATCTATCTGTCGACGGTCGGCGGCATGCGGCTGACCGACCCGTCGTCGGACCTGGCGGTGGCCGCAGCGATGGCATCCGCCGTCGTCGGCCGCCCGCTACCACCGACGCTGGTGGTTTTCGGCGAAGTCGGCCTGGCCGGCGACTTGCGGCGGGTGACCGGGATGGATCGCCGACTAGCCGAAGCGGCGCGGCTGGGCTTTTCGGTGGCGGTGGCCCCAGCCGGTTGCGGAGGGCCGCCCGAGGGTTTGCGGACGATCGAATGCACGACGGTCAAGGAGGCTCTGCGCGCGGTCTTGACGTTGAGCGATCAGCCCACCGCTTTTCCAACAAGTGGGCGGGAATAGCGTCCACGGCGCCGTAAAGAGGCCGGACGGAACCGCCGTCAGCCGGCCGGAGCCGGCGCGGGCTCAGCCGGCCCGGGAGCCGGTCCCGGAGCGGGCGGCGCGGGCGGAGGCGGGGGAGGTGCATCGGACAGGGTGAACGGCACAGCCGCCGACCGCAGGTTCCCTAACTGCACCACCAGGTTGTACGTGCCCGGGCCGATCGGCTCGCGCGGCAGCGGGCACTGCGGTGCTGAGCCCATACCGGTCCAGGTCACCTCGGTGGTCACCTGCTCGCCGGGATTGAACGTCTTGACCAGGGTCTCATTAGAGGGGGCGCAGTCCAGGTTCGACCAGAGGCGCTGGTTGTCCAGCGAGTAGACATAGGCTGCGAGCACCGCAGCACCGACGTCGCGCTTGCAGGCCACTACGCCGATGTTGGTGACGACCATGGTGAACTTCGGCTGGTCGCCGATGACGTACTGCGGGGCGTTGGCGACACCCTTGATCGCGAGGTTGGAATCCGGGCAGTCGTCGCCAGCCTGGAGAACCGGAGGCGGCGCGACCGCCGAGGTCGGGGTGGCCGTGGGCTCGGGGCTGGACTCGGCCGGCGGCACGACCGGGGTCTTGTCTTCCGGTTGGGGCGTCTGGGTGGTCTCGGTCTTGGCGGTGTCCTTCGTCGAACCCGATCCGCCGAAGAACGCGTAAGCAATGCCGGCGATCAGCGCGATGGCCAGCAAGGCGATGCCCAGCGCCAATCCCCGGCGCCGCCAGTAGACCTGGGGAGGGAGGGGGCCATGCGGTTCGAGATCCAGCACGTTTCCACCGTAAGGGCAGGTCACTGCAAGATGTCCGATCCGCCTCGGCGTGTCGCCTTGTTTTCGCCGGACGCCGGCTACTCGGCACCGCTCCCCCGGCGACTACTCGCCGATATCCCCCAGGTGTTCGCGCAGCACCGTCTTGCCGTCCGCCAGTCGGTAGGTCATGCCTACGATCGCCAGTTCCCCGTTCTTGACCCGGTCGGCGATGGCATTCGACCTCGACAGCAGTTGGGCGCCGGTTTCCACAACGTGGCGGGCCTCGAATTCGTCGACCCGAGTCAAGCCTTCGCGCCTGCCCAGCATGATCGACGGCGTGACTCGTTCAACGACGTCACGCACGAAACCACCGGGCACGTTGCCGCCGTCGAGGGCCGCAATGGTGGCCTCCACTGCGCCGCAACTGTCGTGACCCAGCACCACGATCAACGGAACGTCAAGCACGGTGACCGCGTACTCGATCGACCCCAGTACCGCCGAGTCGATGACATGGCCCGCGGTGCGCACCACGAACATGTCGCCGAGACCTTGGTCGAAGATGATCTCGGCGGCCACCCGGCTGTCTGCGCACCCGAACACCACTGCAGTGGGACGCTGGGCCACCGCGAGACTGGCCCGGTGCTCGATGCTCTGGCTGGGATGCACGGGCGATCCCGCGACGAAACGCTCGTTACCCTGCCTGAGTGCATTCCACGCTTGAGCAGGAGTGGTGTTCGTCATGACCGTATTCTGCACTGCCACGAGTGCGGGCCGACGATGAGTGTCCCCGCTGCCGAACTTGCCGGCTGGTACAGCCGGGCGCGCAGGAATCTGCCGTGGCGGGCCGCGGACGTGACGGCGTGGCAAGTCCTGGTCAGCGAATTCATGCTGCAGCAGACGCCGGTCGCCCGGGTGGCGCCGATCTGGATGGAATGGGTGACACGGTGGCCGACACCGTCGTCGACGGCGGCGGCCAGCGCGGCGGATGTGTTGCGCGCCTGGGGAAAGCTCGGATACCCGCGCCGGGCCAAGCGGCTGCACGAGTGCGCGACCGTGATCGCCCACGATCACGGTGATGCGGTCCCCGACGACGTGGACATCCTGCTGGGACTGCCGGGAGTCGGTGCATATACCGCTCGGGCGATCGCCTGCTTCGCCTACGGCAAACGCGTGCCCGTGGTGGATACCAACGTGCGCCGGGTGGTGGCCCGCGCGGTGCACGGACTGGCGGACGCCGGGAACGCCTCGCCGGTCCGCGATCATGCCGACGTGGAGGCGTTGCTGCCGGACGACGACGCCGACGCCGCGTTGTTCTCCGCTGCGCTGATGGAATTGGGCGCAACGGTGTGCACGGCGCGGGCGCCGAAATGCGGCATCTGCCCGCTGACGGAGTGCGCCTGGCGGAGCGCCGGATACCCGTCCGGCGAGCGGCCCGCACGAACCGTTCAGCGCTACGTCGGCACCGACCGCCAGGTGAGGGGCAAACTGCTCGACGTTCTACGGGCAAGTTCGGCGCCGGTGGGCCGGGCGACCCTCGATGTGGTGTGGCTGACCGACACCGCGCAACGCGACCGGGCGCTGGATTCGCTGCTCGTCGACGGATTGGTCGAGCAGACCAGCGACGGCCGGTTTGCGCTCGCCGGCGAAGGCGACGATGCGGGAGCGCAGCGACCGAGGAGGAGCCGAGCAAACCACCCCCAAGGCGACGATGCGGGAGCGCAGGCGCCCTGAGCGCGCAATCGCCGAGAGTTACGCCAGAACTGCACTGGACGCCGAGAGTTACGCCAGCGCGACGCTGGGCGACTGAGCTAGTCGTTCAGGCTTGCCAGGAAGCCCTCCACCGCCTCCCGGTATGCCTCGGGAGCGTCGTCGTGGACCAGATGCCCCGCGCCTTCGACGCGTACGTAACGCGCTCCGGCGAACTCGGCCATCCGCCGCATCTGACCGGGCGGCGTCACGGTGTCACCGGCCTCGATCAGCAGCACCGGAGCCCGCACGGCGAGCCACTGCGTCCAGTAGTCGCGCAGACCCCATTCGGCAGCGATCTCGATCCACTTCGCCGGCTTGCCATGCAGGCGCCAGCCGGTGTCCGTCCGGTCGAAAGCCTCCAGGAAGTACTGCCCGGCAACGTGCCCGAACTCGGCGAAAATCTCGGCAGCAGTGCCGAATTCACTCGGCAGAGCGTGCAGCCACGGCTCCCACGCACCCGTCGTTCCGCCGACGAAGTCCGGGGCCATATCCTCGACGACCAGCGCGCTCACCAGTTCCGGCCGCTCGGCCGCCAGACACCATGAATGCAGGCCACCCATCGAGTGGCCGATCAAGACCGCGGGCCGGCTGACAGACGCAACGGCACCGCCGAGTTGGTCGACGAAGCGTTCGGTGCTGATCGGCAGCTTGTCCTCCCCCGCGTCGTCGGCGTCACGGCCGCGGTGCCATGGGGCGTCGTAGGTGTACACCGATCCGTGGCCGATGAGCCAGGGCAGTTGCCGCGACCACGTACTACCCCGGCCCATCAGACCGTGCACCAGCACGATCGGGCGGCCCGAGCCACCCCGATAGGTCAACAGTTCGGATGTCACCGTCCCATCTTGCGCGGTGTCCTCTGCCGGGGACGAGGACGGTAGCCTTGGCACCATGACCGTGGTCAAGATCAACGCAATCGAAGTGCCGCCCGGCGCCGGTCCGGAGTTGGAGAAGCGATTCGCCCACCGGGCGCACGCCGTCGATAGTCAGCCGGGGTTCCTTGGTTTTCAATTGCTCCGCCCGGTCAAGGGCGAGGACCGGTATTTCGTTGTCACCCAGTGGGAGTCGGAGGACGCCTTCCAAGCATGGGTCTCCGGACCGGCTATCGCGGCCCACGCGGGCGAGCGGGCCAATCCGGTGTCCACGGGTGCTTCGCTGCTGGAGTTCGAGGTTGTGCTGGACGTTGCCCGTTCCGACGCCGCCACATAGCCTCCGGCGACCGTCCCGGCGCGCACTGGCCTTTGCCAGTGCGATCACTGCGGTCTGCCTGACGACGAGTTGCGCACCGCCGCCAGCTCCCGCCGCCAACGCGGGTGTCCGCATCGAGCGCAACACCCCGCAGGGTGTGCGCGCCCAGCAGGTGATGGACATGCTGAACTCGGACTGGCCGATCGGCACCTTCAGCGTCAAGACGCTGGCCGCGCCCGACATGGTCGATCAGGTCACCGCCACGATGGATCCGCTGTGGTACGACCGGCCCTATACGTTGACCGGCGTCGACATCGGCGCGGGCTGGGCCAATCTGCATGTCATCAGTTCGTTCGGGGCGCAGCAGGACATCGAACTGCGCACCAATGACCAGACTATGGTCAGCCACCTGACGGTGGACACCCACAAGCCCGTCATCAACTCCTGGGCCGACGTCGACGCCGCGCTGAACCGCACCGGCGCCCGTTACTCCTGGATGGTGTCGAAGGTCAACGGCGGCAACTGCGAGAAGGTCGCCGGGACCAACACCGGCGAATCCCTGCCGCTGGCTTCGACTTTCAAGACCTATGTGTTGTTCGCCGTCGAGGAAGCGGTGCTTGCGGGCACCGTGCACTGGGACGACACCGTCACGATCACCAGCGAGGCGAAGAAACTCGGGTCGTCCGGATTCGACAAACTGCCCGCCGGTACCCGCATCACCGTCCGCCAGGCGGCCGGAAAGATGATCGCCACCAGCGACAACATGGCGACAGATCTTCTGATCGGCCTCGTCGGGACCAAGGCGGTGGAGAAGGCGCTTGCTGATGCGGGCCATCACGATCCGGCGAGTATGACCCCGTTCCCCACCATGCGGGAGATCTTCGCCATCGGCTGGGGGAATCCCGACGTCCGGGAGCAGTGGAAGTCAGCGCGCCCGGCAGACCGCGCAGGGCTGCTACGCGAGGCCAATTCCCGCCCTTACGAACCTGATCCGGAACGGACCCGCTCACCCGGTTCGGCCTACGGCGCGGAATGGTACGGCACCGCCGAGGACATCTGCCGTGTGCACGCGCGCCTTCAGCACAACGCGGTCGGCCCTGCGGCGCCGGTGCGCGACATCATGTCCGAGATTGCGGGCATCGACCTGGACCGCACGGAGTGGCCTTATATCGGCGCCAAGGCCGGGAATCTGCCCGGGGATCTGACCTTCAGCTGGTATGCCGTGGACCGCACCGGCCAGGCATGGGTGGTCAGCTTCCAACTGAATTGGCCGCGCTTCCACAGCCCCAACGCCGGCGGCTGGGTCATGACGATCATCAAGCAGGTCTTCGGCATGCTTCCGCGCTACCGCTGAGCGTGGATCACACTGCGCCGTAACCTAATTGCTGTGCGGTGTACTTGGCCGCCTCGGTGACCGGGACCGCCTGGACTGCCGTGCCGTAGGCGCAGATCTCCGTCCACACGTCACCGAGTTCTGTGGTGTCGAAACGCATCCCGATGATGGCGTTGCCGCCACGGCGTCGCGCTTCTTCGAAGAGCCGGCTCATCGCCTCGTTGCGGCTTTCGGCGAGATTCTTCGTCATGCCCTGCAATTCGCCGCCGAACATGCTCTTCAAGCCAGCTCCCATCTGGGAGAACGCGTTTCGCGACCGGACGGTGAGACCGAAGACTTCACCGCAGACGCGCTGGATCTCCCATCCGGGAAGGTCATTGGTGGTTACGACCAGCACGAGGTCGCCCTTCTCCTCAGCGCCGAAGCGGCCGGCCACCACTGGGGTGACCGGCCGATTCGGCTGGATGTGTACAGCTGACTACTCGGTGACAACCGCGGCTGCAGTTGCCGCGAGATCGGGCTCGGCGATCTCGACCCGCTTGGGTCCACCGGCGAAGGTGAACTTGGCGTTCTCGCCTTGTCCCTCGCCGTCCCAGTTCTCGACGTCGACGGTCACCAGCTGACCCGGCCCCACCTCGTCGAAGAGGATCTTCTCCGACAGCGCGTCCTCGATCTCGCGCTGGATGGTGCGCCGCAGCGGCCGCGCACCGAGCACCGGATCGAAGCCGCGCTTGGCCAGCAGCGACTTGGCCCGATCGGAGAGCTCCATCTCCATGTCCTTGGCCTTCAACTGCTTGGACACTCGACCGACCATCAGGTCGACCATCTGGATGATCTCGTCCCGCGTGAGCTGGTGGAAGACGATGATGTCGTCGATGCGGTTGAGGAACTCCGGCCGGAAGTGCTTCTTGAGCTCGTCGTTGACCTTCTGCTTCATCCGCTCGTAGTTGTTGTCACCACCACCCTGAGTGAAGCCGAGGCCGACCGCCTTGGAGATGTCGGAGGTTCCCAGGTTGGAGGTGAAGATCAGCACGGTGTTCTTGAAGTCGACCGTGCGGCCCTGGCCGTCGGTGAGACGACCGTCCTCGAGAACCTGTAACAGGGTGTTGTAGATCTCCTGGTGGGCCTTCTCGATCTCGTCGAACAGCACCACCGAGAACGGCTTGCGGCGCACCTTCTCGGTGAGCTGGCCGCCCTCCTCGTAGCCGACGTACCCGGGAGGTGCGCCGAACAGCCGCGAGGCCGTGAAGCGGTCGTGGAACTCGCCCATGTCGATCTGGATGAGCGCATCATCGTCGCCGAACAGGAACTCCGCCAGTGCCTTGGACAGTTCGGTCTTACCGACACCGGACGGGCCGGCGAAGATGAACGAACCGGACGGCCGCTTGGGGTCCTTCAGACCGGCGCGGGTGCGGCGGATCGCCTTCGACACTGCACGGACGGCATCTTCCTGCCCGATGATGCGCTTGTGCAGCTCGTCCTCCATACGCAGCAGGCGGGTGGTCTCCTCCTCGGTGAGTTTGAACACCGGAATGCCGGTCCAGTTGCCCAGCACCTCGGCGATCTGCTCGTCATCGACTTCCGACACGACATCGAGATCGCCTGAGCGCCACTGCTTCTCACGCTCGGCGCGCTGCGCAACCAGTTGCTTCTCCTGGTCGCGCAGCCGGGCCGCCTTCTCGAAGTCCTGCGCGTCGATCGCGGACTCCTTCTCCCGGCGCGCGTCGGCGATCTTCTCGTCGAACTCACGAAGGTCTGGCGGAGCCGTCATCCGGCGGATCCGCATCCGGGCGCCGGCCTCGTCGATCAGGTCGATCGCCTTGTCCGGCAGGAACCGGTCATTGATGTAGCGGTCGGCCAGCGTCGCGGCCGCCACCAGCGCGGCATCGGTGATCGACACCCGGTGGTGTGCCTCGTAGCGGTCACGCAGACCTTTGAGGATCTCGATGGTGTGGGCCACCGTCGGCTCGCCCACCTGCACCGGCTGAAAGCGGCGCTCCAAGGCGGCGTCCTTCTCGATGTACTTCCGGTACTCGTCGAGGGTGGTGGCGCCGATGGTCTGCAACTCGCCACGAGCCAGCTTGGGCTTGAGGATCGACGCGGCGTCGATCGCGCCCTCGGCGGCGCCGGCACCGACAAGGGTGTGCAACTCGTCGATGAACAGGATGATGTCGCCGCGGGTGTTGATCTCTTTGAGCACCTTCTTCAGACGCTCCTCGAAGTCACCGCGGTAGCGGCTGCCCGCCACCAGCGACCCGAGGTCGAGGGTGTAGAGCTGTTTGTCCTTGAGCGTCTCGGGCACCTCGCCGTTGACAATGGCCTGCGCCAAGCCCTCGACGACGGCCGTCTTGCCGACACCGGGCTCGCCGATGAGCACCGGGTTGTTCTTAGTGCGCCGACTCAGTACCTGCATGACCCTCTCGATTTCCTTCTCGCGGCCGATGACGGGGTCGAGCTTGCCCTCCATGGCGGCGGCGGTCAGATTGCGGCCGAACTGGTCGAGCACCAGCGACGTCGACGGATTGCCGGACTCGCCACCGCGTCCGCCGGTGCCGGCCTCGGCGGTTTCCTTGCCCTGGTAGCCGCTCAGCAGTTGGATGACCTGCTGGCGGACCCGGGTCAACTCCGCACCCAGCTTCACCAGCACCTGGGCGGCCACGCCCTCGCCCTCGCGGATAAGGCCGAGGAGGATGTGCTCGGTGCCGATGTAGTTGTGGCCGAGTTGCAGGGCCTCGCGAAGCGAGAGCTCCAGCACCTTCTTGGCACGCGGGGTGAACGGGATGTGCCCGGACGGCGCCTGCTGGCCCTGGCCGATGATCTCCTCGACCTGGGAGCGCACGCCCTCCAGGGAGATGCCGAGGGATTCCAGCGATTTGGCCGCTACGCCCTCGCCCTCGTGAATGAGACCAAGCAGGATGTGCTCGGTGCCGATGTAGTTGTGGTTGAGCATCCGGGCTTCTTCTTGGGCCAGGACGACGACCCTGCGGGCGCGGTCGGTAAATCTCTCGAACATTCGCTGGTTACCTGCTCTCCGTCACCAGGGTGCAGCGGTAGGCACCGTGCACCTTGAACTTCCACTCTAGTGGGCGGTGCGCAGAGATGTTCTCCCCTGCTAGCCGTACCCACCGGTTGCGTGGACACAGCAGTGCAACGCCAAGAATGGAGCTTTCGTTTCCCAATTATCGCCTCAGGCGATTCGCGGTGAGCGAAACCCGCCGTGACGAGTGCGTGACGGACCGGCGCGGGGCGGCACCGGGGTGCTCCGAACGGCTCAGGTGGCGGCGTGGAAGGCTTCGACGATGTCGGCCGGGATCCGGCCGCGGGTGGACACTTTGTGGCCGTTGCGGCGGGCCCAATCCCGGATGGCCGCGCTCTGCTCGCGGTCGATCGAAGCCCGGCCACCGCGCCCACCAGTGGGCGCGCCGGGCCGTCCGCGGCGACGCCCGCCGACCCGACGGCCCGCCTCGGCCCAAGGTTTGAGATCTTCGCGGAGTTTCTTCGCGTTCTTGGCCGATAAATCGATCTCGTAGCTCACACCGTCGATGGAAAATTCGACAGTTTCATCGGCGGGACCCTCACCATCGAAATCGTCGACGAGGGTTACGGTGACTTTTTTGGCCATGTTTGGCGTAGTCCTTCTGTGCAGGAATCATCGGCGTAATACCGCCCGCACGCTAATGTGCCATAACTGCGCACCCAATTACAAGAATGAAAGAGAAGCTGTGACGATCGTTTAGGCCTGGCGGCGGACAATCGGGAACAAGACCGTCTCCCTGATGGACAGCCCTGTCAGGGCCATCAACAGACGGTCAAGGCCCATTCCGGTACCAGTAGTGGGCGGCATCGCATACTCCATGGCAGCCAGGAAATCCTCGTCGAGGGACATTGCCTCGTCGTCGCCGGCGGCCGCGGCCCGCGCTTGGGCCTCGAATCTTTCCCGCTGAATAATCGGGTCGACGAGTTCGGAGTAACCGGTGGCCAGCTCGAAGCCGCGGATGTAGAGATCCCATTTCTCGGTGACGCCCGCAATACTGCGGTGTTCCCGCGTCAAAGGGGTCGTCTCGACGGGGAAATCCCTCACGAAAGTCGGGGCCCACAAAGCATCCCCGACCGTGTGCTCCCACAGTTCCTCGATAAGTTTCCCGTGGCCGTATCCACGATCCTTCGGAATCTCCACGCCGAGGCGGTCCGCCACCGCGAGCAGATGTTCCAGCGAAGTCGCCGGGGTCATCTCCTCGCCGAGTGCCTCCGACAGCGAGGGATACATCTGCAACGACGGCCAATGCCCGTCGAGGTCGTACACGCTGCCGTCGGGCAGCGCTACCTGCCGGGTGCCGAGCGCCTCGTCGGCGACTTCCTGGACGATCTCCCGGATCATTGTCGCGGAGTCGTCGTAGGTGCCCCAGGCCTGGTAGGTCTCCAGCATCGCGAATTCGGGGGAATGCGTGGAATCGGCGCCCTCGTTGCGGAAATTGCGGTTCAGCTCGAAAACCTTCTCCAGCCCGCCCACCACGCACCGCTTCAAGAACAGCTCCGGTGCGATCCGCAGGTAGAGGTCGGCGTCGAGGGCGTTGGAGTGGGTGATGAACGGACGGGCCGCCGCGCCCCCGGCGAGGGTCTGCAGCATCGGCGTCTCGACTTCGAGGAAGTCACGGCGTTCCAACGCGTTGCGGACCGCCCGGACGACGGCGATGCGCTGGCGAGCCACCGCACGCGCCTGCGGCCGCACGATCAGGTCCACGTAGCGCTGCCGGACGCGCGACTCCTCGCTCATCTCCTTGTGAGCCACTGGTAGGGGCCGCAATGCCTTGGCCGCCATCTGCCAGGAATCAGCGAGCACCGAGAGCTCACCGCGCCGGGAGCTGATCACCTCGCCGTGAACGAAGACAATGTCACCGAGGTCGACGTCGACCTTCCACGACTCCAGGGCCTCCGCACCCACCCCGGCCAGGCTGATCATGGCCTGCAACTGGGTGCCGTCGCCCTCCTGGAGGGTGGCGAAGCACAGCTTGCCGGAGTTGCGCGCGAAGACCACCCGGCCGGTGACACCCACGACATCACCGGTGGTGGAGTCGGCCACCAGGTCGGGATACTTCGCCCGAATCTGTGCCAGTGAGTGGGTACGGGGCACCGACACCGGATAGGCCTCGCGACCCTCGTCGAGCAGGCGCTGACGCTTGGCCTGCCGGATCCGGAACTGCTCGGGCACATCCTCGGAGTCGGGGTCAGGTTGGCTCACTCCTCGGCCGGTCGATTCGCCGGTGGCCGGATCATGGGGGCCGCCGGCGGCCGGTGCGTCAGCATCGCTCACGGCGTGCCAGCTTAAACGGCCCGGCGAATCGACGATGCCGGAGCGCAGCGACGGAGGAAGAGTGAGCCAGACCAGCCCGGCGAATCGACGATGCCGGAGCGCAGCGACGGAGGAAGAGTGAGCCAACGCCCCGGGCGCAGCGCCTGATTCAGCGGTCGGACTTCGGGCGCCCGCGCTGGCCGTCCTGGTTGCGTTCGTAGACCATCCGTAGGCCCTCCAGCGTCAGATACTTGTCGTAGTGCTCGACGGTGTGGCATTCGGGCAGCATCAATGGCGCGGTGTGCCCGGTGGCCACCACCGCGACGTCATTGCCGGCGAATCCCTCCACGTCCGCACGGATGCGGGAGACCAGACCGTCGACCAGGCCGGCGAAGCCGAACACGGCGCCGGATTGCATGCATTCGACGGTGTTCTTGCCGATCACCGAGCGGGGCCGGGTCAACTCGACGCGGCGCAGCGCGGCCGACCTTGCAGCCGCGGCATCCGAGGACAACTGCACACCGGGGGCGATAACCCCGCCCAGGAATTCGCCCCTGGCCGACACCACGTCCACGCAGATCGACGAGCCGAAATCCACCACGATCGCCGGTGATTTGAACCTGGCGTAGGCGGCGAGGCAGTTCACGATCCGGTCGGCGCCGACCTCCTTGGGATTGTCGACCAGCAGCGGAATCCCTGTCCGAACACCGGGTTCGATCAGAACGTGCGAGATCGACGGCCAGTACTGGTCGAGCATCACCCGAATCTCGTGGAGCACCGACGGCACCGTAGAGAGTCCGGTTACACCGGTGAGACGTTCGGAATCGTCACCGATGAGTCCCTCGATGGTCAGCGCCAGCTCGTCGCCGGTGACTTCCGGTTCGGTGCGAATCCGCCAGTTCTGCAGCACTTTCGCGTGATCGCCGGAACCGGAGATCAACCCGACGACGGTATGGGTGTTACGGACGTCGACGGCTAGCAGCACCGGACCTCCACCTCCTATCCGACATCGCGGCAAACATCAATTCCGCCAGGCGATTTCGGGCGTCTCACCGGAAGCCGGCATGGGCGCTCCCTCCGGCAGGTCGATCGCTATGTTGTCGAGAAGACGGGTGCGGCCCAGCCTGGCGGCGACCAGCAACCGCGCCGGCCCGGCAGCGGGGGCGGGCTCGAGCCACGGTCCCCGCAACTCCAGGTAGTCGGTCGTGATGGCGGGAACCTCGTCGAGCACCGCGCGGGCCGCGTCGAGTACCGCGCCGGGCCCGCCGCCCGCGGCGTACATGCCGGCCAGTAGCGCCGATGACAGCGCGCTGGCCTGTTCGCGCTCCTCTGGACTGAGGTAGCGGTTACGGGACGACATCGCCAGGCCGTCGGCCTCCCGTACGATCGGCACACCGACGATCTTCACGTCGACGTTGAGGTCCTCGACCATCTGCCGGACCAGAACCAGCTGCTGGTAGTCCTTCTCGCCGAAGAACGCCCGGTCCGGCCGGACGATCTGAAGCAGCTTGAGTACGACCGTCAGCATGCCGGCGAAATGCGTCGGCCGCGAGCCTCCTTCGAGTTCGGCGCCCAGTGGGCCGGGATGCACCGTCGTGCGCGGACCATCGGGGTACATCGCGGACGGCGTCGGGGTGAAGACGATCTCGACGCCCTCGTCCCCGAGCATCTCCAGGTCACGGTCCAGTGTGCGGGGGTAGGCGTCGAGGTCTTCGCCCTGGCCGAACTGCAAGGGGTTGACGAAGATCGAGACCACCACCACCGCTCCGGGGACCCGCTTGGCCGCCCGGACCAGAGCCAGATGCCCTTCGTGGAGCGCGCCCATGGTCGGCACCAGCATGACGCGCCGGCCGGTATGGCGGAGCGCTCGGCTGACGTCGGACACCCCGTGCGGTGTGGGGTACACGTTCAACTGCCCGGCGCTGAACTGCGGGCCCTTGGCGATCACCGTTGCGGCCCTTCGAATTTCGACCAGTCGGACAGCACGGCAAGAACCTCCTCGGGGGCGTGCGCTCTCTGCGCGGTTCGCATCGAGTCGGCGCAATACGCCTGCGCCAAAAGCGGATCCACATCCGACAGGGCGTGCAGATGCGCTCTGACCGCAAGCGAGTCGCCGCGTGCCACCGGGCCGGTCAGAGCCGCCTGCCCGCGTTGCAGAGTGTTCTCCACGGCGGCTCGGACCAGCGGGCCGAGGATTCTCTCCGCCAGGCCACCGGGAGCGTCGCCGACGGTCTCCTGCCCGAGGAGCTCCTGGCCCTGCAAGGCCGCGCGCAGCGCGGTCAGAGCATCGGCGACGAGAGTCACGACGTGGTTGCTGCCATGGGCGAGCGCGGCGTGATAGAGCGTCCGGGCATCCTCGCGGACGCCGAACGGCTCGCCCCCGATCTCCAGGACCAGAGCTTGGGCGATGGCGTAACCGACCTCGTCGGCGGCGGTGATACCGAAGCAGGTTTCAGCGAGCCGTTCGATGTCCTCGTCGGCGCCGGTGAACGTCATCGCCGGATGGACGGCCAGCGGGACGCAGCCCTGCTGCGCCAGCGGGGCGAGCAGGCCCACCCCGTTGGCTCCGGATGTATGTGCGACGATCGTGCCGCGGCGCACCGCCCCGGTGGCTGCCAGCCCTCGGACCAATCCGGGCAACTCGGCGTCGGGCACGGTCAGCAGCAACAACTCCGCGCTATCGGCCACGTCGGGAACGGGGAGCACCGGGGTGTCGGGAAGGCGCCGTTCGGCCAGCCGGCGCGAAACAGCCGAGATGGCGCTGCAGGCCACCACCACATGATCGGCCCGCTCCAGGGCGACTCCCAGCGCGGCTCCGACCCGGCCCGCCGAGATGATGCCCACTTTGAGTCGCGCTGGGCGCAAGCCGTTGGGGGTCCCCATCCGAAGACGACCTCGCTGATGTCAGTGCGTTCCGGTCCTTAAGGGAGGTACCGGACAGTCGCGTCGAGTCTAGCGCCCGTGTCGGTCAGTCCTCGCGACGACGGCGACCGCCGCCACCGGAGGGCCCGCTGACCTGGAATCGAGCCATCAGGTCGGCAAACGACTGACCACCCGCGTGCTGGCCCTCAGGTTCCTCGCCGACGGGTTCGGCCGCGGCGACGGGTTCGGCCGCGGCGGCCTCTTCGGGCGGACGGTGCCGGCCGGGCGTCACCGCCCGGTCCGCGGGTACCCAGTGCCGGCCGCGCGGCGGCTCGGGCGCCTGCTCAGCGGGAAAGTAGGGGTCGGCCTGCACGGGTGTTCCGTCCGAAGCATGCCGGCCCAGGCGCACCTCCGGTGGGCGCCAGGGGGCTTCCGGCAGTGTCGGCGGGGCGGGCTGAACGACAACATAGGTCGGCGCCTGCTCGATGACAGGTTCGGCGCCCGCCGGCTCGGGCACCACCGATTCCGTGACGACGGGCTCAGGGACCACGGGCTCAGGGGCTGGCTCTGCGGCGACAGGTTCAGCGACGACAGGCTCAGGGACCACGGCCTCGGGGACGACGGGCTCTTGGACCTGCTCGGTGACGCCTGGCTGGGCGTAGGCCGCTTCCTCGAGGGGGCGCCGGTGACTGCCCCGGTAATCCGGCGGGTAGTAGACATGCTCCGCAGGCGGCGCCGCCGCTGCAATGTCGGCCGGTTCCACCAGCGGCTCCTCGGGTACGTCGATGATCCGGCTGTCAATGTCGCTTCGGCCGTGCTGGGAAACGCCGGCCCGAACCGCTTCCGAGACGACGCGCCGGCTCTCCACCCGACCCGGGGCCGCCGGCATCGACATCGCGATGCGCTCACTCTCCAACGCCGGCCGCGGGGCCAGATCGGTGCCGAGCATGACTTCTAGTTGCGAGCGCAGCGCAGCGAGCTCGGCGCGCAGGCCGGCCATCTCGTCGGCGGCCTCGGCCCTGATCTCTCGGGACAGCGTCCGGCGCAGGTGCGATTCGACCGACAACTCGTATTCGCGGCGGGCCGAGATCTCCCGGTCGAGCTGGAGGTCGTAGACGAACTTCATGTCGCGGGCGCGGGCCCCGTCCAGTTCGCTCTGGCGGCGGTAGACCACGGTCACGAAGGCGGCCAAAACGGCAGCCCATAACGCCAGGACCACGGCGAGCCGCAACAGCTCGACCCGGTTGGTAAAGACCAGCGTGGAGCTCGCGCCGATGGCCAGCACCAGCAGCGAAGTGAGCAGCAGCCAGCCGTTTCCGCGGTCGCCGCGCCGGCTTCGCGCGCCGCGGGGCACTTCCGTCATGGGCTGCACTGTACCGCGTCGAAAGTGGTCCTCCGCGATCGCAAGCTGCGGCGATTCTGTTCGTAACGGGTCGTTGCGGGATCGTTCCGCTGCCAAGGAGGCGAGCCCCCGCTAGTCGGAACGGGAATGGTCGTCGGGCGGCTCGCCCGGCGACTTACAGCAGTTCTCCAGCCACAGCGCAGCCACCACGAGGGCCAGTGCGCTGATCGCCGCCACCAGCACACCCGGAGTATCGGCTGCGGCCACCCGAAGTTCCGAGCGCCGGGGCAACAGATAGGCCAGGACCGCCAGCCACCAGCCCAGCATCACCGCGCCCACCCACGCCGACGCCTTGGCGACCGCGACGCTGCGGGCGACCGCCAGGGGATTCAGCCGGCCGGCACCCACGCCGATCCGGCCGTCACGGATACGTCCGCGCACCAAGAAACCCCACCAGGCTTCACCGGCGGCCACCGCGAGCAGCGATAGCCCGGTCCATAGGGTGATCGGCGGGAAGGACCGATAGACGGCGTGGATGGCCAGATAGCCGGCGATCGTCGCGACAACGGCCGCGACGGCGAGGTCCTGCCCGCGGGTGGGGCCCATCAGCGCCTCCCGGCCAGGCGCAGCGTGTGCGTGGTCGGTCGGACGCCGTCGCGCTCGGCTGGGTCCAGGCCGCCGAGGATCTCCCGAACCGGACGACACCGACCCTCGACCATCAGTTCGGCGGCCGGGTCGACGTCGAGCCAGGGATTCAGGACGAAGGCGCGCTGATGGGCGAACGGGTGCGGCAGGGTCAGGTGGGGGTCATCACAGACCACCTCGGCGACGCCGTCGGTGACGCAGACCAGGTCGACGTCCAGCGTTCGAGGTCCCCACTTCTGTTCGCGCACGCGCTGGTTCGCCGCCTCGACGGCCTGGGCCTTGCACAGCCACGCGTGGGCGTCGAGCCCCGGATCGTCGGCGATCACCACGGCGTTGAGGAACGGGTCCTGGTCGACTCCGCCCCAGGCGTCGGTCTCGTAGACCGGCGACACCGCCCGCACCGCGGCGCCGAGGGCATCGACGGCGGCCTGCAGCCGGGCCAGGCGATCCCCGAGGTTTGAGCCGACCGACAGGACGACGCTGGTCATAGCGCCTCGGGAATATCGAGACCGGCCGGCACGATCCGTCCCCGTCCGGCCCGGCGGGACCGGCGCGCGACGACGGCGACGTCGGTGAACGTGAGGGGGATCGGCGCACGCGGTTTGTGCACGACGACCTCCACCGCGTGCACCCGGGCATCGGTCATGACGTCGTCGGCGATCTCGGCGGCCACGGTCTCGATGAGGTTGCGCGGCGGTCCGGCCACCACCGCGGCGGCGCGCTGGGCCAAAACGCCGTAGTCGAAGGTGTCTGACAGGTCGTCGCTGGCGGCCGCACCGGCCAGGTCGATCCAGACGGTGATGTCGACGATGAAATCCTGGCCGTCGCGGCGCTCGTAGTCGAAGACACCGTGGTTACCGCGCACGGTGAGGCCGCGCAGTTCGATGCGGTCAGCCATCGCCCACCGCCGCGGGGTGCTGCCAGGCGTCGACCACCTTGAGGGCGTCCACGCTGGCCCGGACGTCGTGCACCCGCACGCCCCACGCCCCGGCCAGGGCCGCCAACGCGGAGATTACGGCGGTCGCGGTCTCCCGGCCGTCGGGCGGACGCGGGGTGCCGTCGGGATCGGCCAGCAGCGAGCCGAGGAATCGCTTGCGCGACGCACCCACGAGCACCGGGATGCCAGTACTGACCAGTTGGGGCAATGCGTGCAGCAGCAACCAATTGTGTTGCGGCGCTTTGGCAAAACCCAGACCAGGGTCGATGATCAACTTCTCCGCGTCGACCCCGGCCCCGACCGCGGCGTCGACCGCGCTCAGCAGTTCCCCGCGCACGTCGGCGACCACGTCGCGGTATCCCGGGACGTCATGCGGGCGGTCGGCCTGCACGGACCGCCAGTGCATGAGCACCCACGGAACCCCGGCCTGGGCCACCACGCGGGCCATATCGGGGTCGGCGCGCCCACCGCTGACGTCGTTGATTATAGCGGCTCCGTTCTCGACGGCGGCCTGCGCAACTGCGGCATGCATAGTGTCGACACTGACCGTAACACCCTGCGCTGCAAGCTCTTTGATCACCGGGACCACTCGCGACACCTCCAGCGCGGCATCGACGCGAACAGCACCGGGCCGGGTCGACTCGCCGCCGACATCGACGATGGCCGCGCCGTCGGCGACCAGCGCCAGGGCATGCTCGATAGCGCGGTCGGGATCGCGGTAGCGACCACCGTCGGAGAACGAGTCATCGGTGACGTTGACAACGCCCATCACGGCCACCCGGTGCGAGGTCGCCATGGGACCGGAACCGATCTTGCTCACCCGCGGAGGATGAGCGCCAGCGCCTCGGCTCGAGATGCGTCGTTGGTCTTGAACAGTCCACGCACCGCCGAGGTGGTAGTGGTGGCACCCGGCTTGCGAACGCCGCGCATCGCCATGCACAGGTGCTCGGCCTCCACCACGACGATGACGCCGCGCGGGTTGAGTTTGCGCATCACCGAGTCAGCGATCTGGCCGGTCAAACGCTCCTGCACCTGCGGCCGCTTGGCGTACAGATCGACAACCCGAGCCAGTTTCGACAGTCCGGTCACCCGTCCGTCGACGCCGGGGATGTACCCCACGTGGGCCACCCCGTGGAAGGACACCAGGTGATGTTCGCAGGTGGAGTACATCGGGATCGACTTCACCAGGACGAGTTCGTCGTGCTGCTCGTCGAACGTCGTCTCCAGCACGGCATCGGGGTCGACGTAGAGGCCGGCGAAAATCTCCTGAAACGCGCGCGCCACCCGGGCCGGCGTGTCCCTCAAGCCTTGACGATCCGGATCCTCACCGATTGCGATGAGCAATTCCCGGACCGCCACCTGGGCGCGGGCCTGGTCGAAGACCGGGGTGTCGTGCGTGATCGAGTCGCGCCCTGGCATGCCTGCTCCGTCCGCTACCGGTTGTAGTCGCTGTGGTCACCCTCGCCGTCCGGGTTCTGCTGGGAACCGGGCGGGGTGGGTGCCGGGTACGGCTGATAGTGCGGATACGGCTGCTGCCCGTGCTGCTGGGGCGGGGGCTGCTGCCCCCAGCCAGGCGGGTACCACTGGCCCTGTTGGTGCGAAGGCGGCGGCCAGCCCGGCGCGCGCCAGCCGGCCGGAGCGCCGTAATCCGGCTGGGCCGGACCGTTGCCGTAGTCCAGCTGGGCCGGACCGTTGCCGTAGTCCGGCTGGGCCGGGGTGTCCTGGGCCTGGTGGCGGCCACCCGGATGCACTCCGTATGCGCCGCTACCGTTGACGCCGCCGTTTTGAGCTTGCGAGGCCGCGCTGGCCTGGGCGATCGCCTTCTTGAAAGCCGGTTCGGGCATCGGGCGCGGCCACGGCTCCCCGCGCTCGATGGCCAACTCGCCCGGCGTCTTGATCGGTGGCTTGTCCGACGGGATGCGACCGCCGAAGTCGTCGAAGACCGGCAGGCGCGGACGCTTGCGGACATTGGCGAAGATCGCCTGAAGTTCGGCGCGGTGCAAGGTCTCCTTCTCCAGCAGTTCGCCGGCGAGGATGTCGAGAACGTCGCGGTATTCGGTCAGGATCTCCCACGCTTCGGTGTGGGCGGACTCGATGAGCTTGCGGATCTCGTCGTCGATGTCGCGGGCGACCTCATGGCTGTAGTCGGCCTGGGTGCCCATGGTTCGCCCGAGGAAGGGGTCACCGTGTTCGGTGCCGTACCGGACCGCGCCTAGCTTGGTGCTCATGCCGTATTCGGTGACCATGGCGCGGGCGATCTTGGTGGCCTGTTCGATATCGGAGACCGCACCCGTCGTCGGCTCCCGGAAGACCAGTTCCTCCGCGGCACGGCCACCCATCGCGAAGACCAACCGGGCGATCATCTCCGAGCGGGTCATCATGCTCTTGTCGTCCTCGGGCACCGACACCGCGTGCCCGCCGGTGCGGCCGCGGGCGAGGATGGTGACCTTGTAGATCGGCTCGATGTCCGGCATCGCCCAGGCCGCCAGGGTGTGACCACCCTCGTGGTAGGCGGTGATCTTCTTCTCCAGCTCGCTGATGATCCGGCCCTTGCGGCGCGGGCCGCCGATCACCCGGTCGACGGCCTCTTCGAGGGCCGCGCCGGTGATGATGGTGCCGTTCTCGCGGGCGGTCAGCAGCGCGGCCTCGTTGATGACGTTGGCGAGGTCGGCGCCGGACATGCCGACGGTGCGCTTGGCCAGGCCGTCCAGGTCGGCATCGGGCGCCATCGGCTTGCCCTGGGAATGCACCCGCAGCACGGCCTTGCGGCCGGCCAGGTCCGGCGACGACACCGGGATCTGACGGTCGAAGCGGCCGGGACGCAGCAGCGCCGGGTCCAGAATGTCGGGCCGGTTGGTGGCGGCGATCAGGATGACGCCCTGACGTTCGCCGAAGCCGTCCATCTCGACCAGGAGCTGGTTGAGGGTCTGCTCACGTTCGTCGTGACCGCCGCCGAGGCCGGCGCCACGCTGCCGGCCCACGGCGTCGATCTCGTCGACGAAGATAATGCACGGCGCGTTCTGCTTCGCCTGCTCGAACAGGTCCCGCACCCGGGACGCGCCGACGCCGACGAACATCTCGACGAAGTCCGAGCCGGAGATGGTGAAGAACGGCACGCCGGCTTCGCCGGCCACTGCGCGTGCAAGCAGCGTCTTACCGGTGCCGGGCGGGCCGTAGAGCAGCACGCCTTTGGGGATCTTGGCGCCGAGAGCCTGGTAGCGAGCCGGATTCTGCAGGAAGTCCTTGATTTCGTAGAGCTCCTCGACCGCCTCATCAGCGCCGGCGACGTCGGCGAAGGTGGTCTGCGGCATGTCCTTCGATAGCAGCTTGGCTTTGGATTTGCCGAACCCGAACCCCATCCGGCCGCCGGTCTGCATGCGGGAGAACAGCACGAACAAGGCGACCAACAGCAGCAGCGGAAGCATGTAGACCAGCAGCGAGCCCAGAACGCTGGGCTGGTTGACGGCGGTGTTGGTCTTGATGTTCTTAGCCGTCAGCGACTCGAACAGCGGCACCGCGTAGCCGGTCGGGTACTTGGCGATGACCTTGGTCGCGTCGCCGGTTTCGCCGTTGCCGCTCTTGAGTTCCAGACGAATCTGCTGCTCACGGTCGTCGATCTGGGCTTCTTTAACGTTGTCGGCGTTGATCTGGGCGACCGCCACGGAGGTTTCGACCGGCTTGAAGCCGCGGGTGTCGTCGTTGAAGTAGAAGAACACCCAGCCAAGCAGCAACACCGCGGCGATGACCGTCAGCGTGCGGATAACACTTTTCCGATTCATTCAAGTCGGCCCAACGGGGGCCCCGTCCTTCCAAGTATGCGGTTATGCGCTGCCCTCAGGTCTCTCAGGCTACCGCTCCCCCAACGTCGTACGGTGCCCGCTGGGTTTCCGTCATGGATTGGTCTTCGCTGTCGGTGGAACAGTCGGCCATCCGCACCAGGCAGCGCTCCGCTGTGCTTGGCTGGGCACCGTGCTGACAACGACGTTCATCGACGTCAACGGGATTCGGCTGAGGGTTGTCGACGCGGGACCCGACGACGGGCCGGTGGTGATCCTCGCGCACGGCTTTCCGGAACTGGCCTTCTCGTGGCGTCATCAGATTCCGGCCCTGGCACAGGCGGGTTACCGGGTCCTGGCACCGGATCAGCGGGGATACGGCGGGTCGTCGCGTCCCGAGCAGGTCGAGGCCTACGACATCGCGGCCCTCACCGGCGACCTGGTCGGTCTGATCGATGCCGTCGGCGCCGAACGCGCCGCGATCGTCGGCCACGACTGGGGTGCGACGGTGGCGTGGAACGTCCCGTTGCTGCATCCCGATCGGGTGGCCGCGGTCGCCGGGTTGAGCGTGCCGCCGGTCCCCCGGCCACAGACCCCGCCCACGGTGGCCTACCGCCGGATCTTCGGCGACAACTTCTTCTATGTCCTCTATTTCCAGCAGCCCGGGGTCGCCGACGCCGAGCTGGCGGCCGACCCGAGGGCGGCGATGCTGCGCATGCTGGGCGGGATGCGCACGCCGACGGACGAGGCTTCCGCAACCAGGACGGCCGTGCGGATGCTGACGCCCGGGCCGCAGGGATTCATCGAGCGCCTGGCCGAGCCGGAAGGCCTACCGGACTGGCTGACCGAGACCGAACTCGACTACTACGCCGAGGAATTCAGCCGCACAGGCTTCACCGGTGCGTTGAACTTTTACCGAAACTTCGACCGGAACTGGGAGATCATGGCCCACCCCGTTGCCGAGACCATCACCGTGCCCGGCTTGTTCGTCGGCGGCACCGATGACCCGGTGCTCGCCTTCACCCGCACCGACCGAGCCGGTGAAGTGGCCAAAGGGCCGTACCGGCAGGTCATGCTCGACGGTGCCGGACACTGGATCCAGCAGGAACGGGCCGACGAGATCAACGCCGAGCTGCTGTCGTTCCTGTCCGAGTCGAGGTGGAAATGAAACGTCAACTATGTGGCGCCGCAGCGGTTGTAGCTATTGCGGTGACACTTTCGGGCTGCGATTCGGCGCCGCCGGTGCAGACCAACGCGCGGCAGGTCACCGTCGTCGGTTCCGGCCAGGTGCAGGGTACGCCCGACACGGTGACCGCCGATGTAGCCATCGAAGTGGTGGCTCCCGACGTCACGACGGCGATGAGCCAGACCAACGAGCGTCAGAAGGCGGTGATCGACGCCCTCACCACCGAGGGCATCGACGTCAAGGACATCAGGACCACGGCGGTCGACCTGCAGCCGCAGTACGGGGAGAACTCCGCCATCACCGGATATCGGGCGGGCAACTCCATCAATGTCACGATCCGCCGGATGGACAAAGCGCCGCGCGCGCTGTCCTCGATCGTCGCCGCGGGCGGCAATGCCACCCGGATCAATGCGGTGAACT
The DNA here is from genome assembly GCA_964629725.1 of uncultured Mycobacterium sp. GTDB lineage: Bacteria > Actinomycetota > Actinomycetes > Mycobacteriales > Mycobacteriaceae > Mycobacterium. The sequence goes on along the minus strand of CAZVST010000003.1, from coordinate 14,067 downwards.
TCACCATCGACGACGATTCCACGCTGGTCGCCGACGCACGGGCGCGGGCGTTCGAAGACGCGAAGGCCCGGGCCGGTCAGTACGCCGAGCTGTCGGGCATGTCGCTGGGCAAGGTCATTTCGATCTCGGAGGCTCCCGGCAACGGGCCGCCGCCACCGATGCCGGCACCGAAGGCGATGGCGGCCGACGTGCCACTGCAGCCCGGCCAGCAGACGGTCAGTTTCTCGGTGACCGCTGTATGGGAGTTGACCTGACGGCTCGGCAGTCAGTGCTCGTAAACCCTGGGCTGCAGGGTTCCGATGTAGGGCAAGTCGCGGTATCGCTCGGCGTAGTCGAGTCCGTATCCGACGACGAATTCGTTGGGGATGTCGAACCCGATGTAGGCGATGTCGACGTCGGCTCGGACGGCGTCCGGTTTGCGCAGCAGTGTGCAGACTTTCAGCGACTTCGGGCCCCGGGTGGCCAGGTTGCGCAGAAGCCAGGACAGCGTGAGGCCTGAGTCGACGATGTCCTCGACGATCAGCACGTCCCGGTCGGCGATGTCGCGGTCGAGGTCCTTGAGGATCCGCACCACACCCGACGACGACGTCGACGATCCATACGAACTGACCGCCATGAATTCCAACTGGGTGGGCAGTGGGATGGCGCGGGCGAGGTCGGTGACGAACATGACCGCCCCCTTGAGGACGGTGACCAGCAGCAGGTCCTGACCGTTCAGCGTCGGGGCGTAGTCGCGGGCCACGTCGGCCGCAAGTTCGGCAGTTCGAGCCTGGATCTGTTCTTCGGACACCAAGACGGACTTGATGTCATCGGAATACAGCTCGTGGGCCGACACGCCCCACAGCGTGCCATGCTGCCCGCCTCAGGACAATCGGACGGGCTCGAACCGCAAGACCAGCACCTCGCCGCTGCGCTCGGCGAACAGTCGGGTGTTCGGCCGGGCGCACCCCACCGCGACTCCGCCCTGCCCGCGCCAGGACGTGACGAGTTCGTCAATCCGGCGCAGTTGTGCGTCTGTCAAGTCGGTTGCCCCGCAGCCGAGCAGCCAGCCCCGGATGACGCGCCGGCGCAGTGCGACGGGCAGCGGCGCGATGCCGTCGATTGCCAACGCGCCCGCGGACTCCGACGCCGCCAGCGCGTCGCCGGCCATGGCGTCGAGCGCGTCGGTGTCCTCCCGGAGTGCCGCGGCGGTGCGGGCGAGCGCCTCGGGGACTCCGCCGCCGAGGACATCGTCGAGTAGTGGCAGTACTTCGTCGCGCAACCGGACGCGGGTGAACCGGCGGTCGTGGTTGTGCGGGTCGTCCCAGGCCGTCACTCCGAGTTCAACGCATGCGGCGCGGGTGTCGGCCCGCCGGGCACCGAGCAGCGGGCGATACCACGGCGGGTCGGCCGGCCGCATCCCGGCGATCGATCGGGCGCCCGAGCCACGGCCCAAACCGAGCAGCACCGTCTCCGCCTGGTCATCGAGGGTGTGGCCGAGCAGCACCGGCGCCCCGGCGCGGGCGGAGTCCAGCGCGTCGTAGCGCGCCGTGCGGGCAGCTGCCTCCGGACCTCCGATAGAGCCGACCCGGACTGGGAGGACCTGTGCCGCAATGCAACCAAGTGCAAGTGCCTGTTCTCGGGCGTTCTGCGCCACCGCACCGGACCCCGGCTGCAGGGCGTGGTCGACGATTAGAGCGGTGGTGGGCAGCGCCGACGCCGCGGCAGCGGTCAGCGCCAACGAGTCGGGGCCGCCGGACAGTGCCACACACCATGACGGAGCGTCGGCCAGCCAGGTCGCGGCGAAGGCGGCGACGGTCGCGCGCAGGCCAGCTAGAGCACCCGGTCGATCCACGCTTGAGGATTCTCGATCTCATCGGGGCGGGGCAGGGTGTCGGAGTCGGTCCAGACGGCGTTGAAGCGCTCCATCCCGACCCGGTCGACGACGTGGTCGACGAACGCCCGCCCCCGGGTGTACTGACTGAGCTTGGCGTCCACCCCGAGCAGCGCGCGCACCAGTCGCTGCAGCGGTGGCTGCTTGCGCGCTCTGCGCTCGTCGAAGCGGCGACGGATGAGCTGCACCGACGGCACCACCGCGGGACCGACCGCGTCCATCACGTAGTCGGCATGCCCTTCCAGCAGGGTGCCGAGCACCAGGAGCTGGTCGAGCGCCTGCTGCCGCGGTTCGGATTGGAGCGCTCGTAGCACGCCGATCACACCGGCGTGCTGCTGGTCGCCACCGCCGGCCTGGCGACGGTCCTTCACGAAGTCCGCGAGCCGCCCGAGGACCTCACCGACGTCGTCTCCGCGCTCGGCGGTCAAGACCGCAAGCGCATTCGACATGTGCTGGGAAAGCCAGGGATTCGCGGTGAACTGAACCCGGTGGGTGACCTCGTGCAGGCACACCCACAACCGGAAGTCCTTGGGATTCAACTGGAGCTGGCGTTCGACGGCGATGACGTTCGGGTAGACCAGCAGCAGATCCCCGCCACCCCGATCAGATTGCGCGCCTCCGCGCACGGGATCAGATTGCGCGCCTCCGCGCACGGGACCAGATTGCGCGCCTCCGGGCACGGGGGCGAACGGGTCGTACTGGCCGAGAATCCCCGACGAGATGAATGCGAGCACCGCGCCGGTCTGGGCGCCGGCGATCCGGCCGGTGACCGTCCCGCCGGGACTGTCGGAGCCGCCGGTCATCACGCACATCGATTCCGACGCCGCGCGGATCCACTGCTTGCGATCCACGATCCGGGCGGGGGGCACCGGTGCGTCGCTGCCGAGCTGTGTCACTTCGCGAACCGGCGCTTCGGCGGCCGCTGCCGACTCGGCGAGATCGTCGACGACCTGCCGACGGGTGTACCCGCTGGCCGGCGGCGCCGGCCGGACGAGTTGCGCGCCAACGGTTCCCGCGAACTTCCAGTCGACGGTGCGTCCAACGGTCAACGGAGCGCGCTCAGTCACGCGCGGGACGGTTCGCCGGACCAGCTCATGAACCACACCCGCAGGTGCGCAGGGCGGAAGCGAGGGCGTCGATCGCCGTGCGCCCCTCGTTCCCTGCGTTGTTGGAGATGAAGGCGAAGGTCAGCACCCGGCCGTTGAGGTCGGTCACGATGCCGGCCAGCGAGTTGGTCTTGGTCAGCGATCCGGTCTTGGCGCGCAGCCACCCGGCGGGGGTTTTCTTCGCGTCTGCGTCGTAGAACCGGTTCGACAGGGTTCCACTGCCGGCCGCCACGGGGAGCATGTCCACCATCGGGCGCAGGGCGGGGTGGTCCGGGCCGGCGGCCGCGTTGACCACGTCGTCGAGCGTCTTGGCCGTCAGCAGGTCGGCGACCGACAGCCCGCTGGAATCCGCCAATGACGCCCCGGTCATGTCGATCTTCTCGGCGGCCAGCCTGCTGGTCACCGCGTCCACTGAACCGGCGAAGCTCGACGGCCGACCCGTGGCGCGGGCGACCTCGCGGCCGATGGTCTCGGCCATCACGTTGTCGGAGGCCAGCATCATCTGGGTCAGCCGCTCCATCAGCGTCGCCGACTGCACCGAGGCCAACTCGCGGCCGTCCGCGGGCCCCGGGGCGATCGTCACCTTGGCCGGGTCGACACCGAGTGCGACGGCCAGCGCGCGGCCGGCGTCGAGCGCCGGAGTGGGGGACCGCCGGGATTCCAGGGTGGTCGGCTGGATTCGCCCGGCGTCGAGCATCACGGCCTGGATCGGAGCGATGTCGCCGCCGCCGATGTCGTCGGGGTCCCAGCCGGGGGCCATGTCCGGGCCGGAGAACAGCGAGGTGTCGACCTGGACGGCCGTCGGCTTGACGCCGCTCTTGCGCACCTGGTCGGCGAGGTCGGAGATTCGCGCGGCACCGCGGTACCAGGTCTCCTCTTTTGGCGGCGCGGCCGACAGCGTGGGGTCACCGCCACCGACGAGGACCACCACTCCGGGCATCCGGTCCTGGTCCGCGGCGCGGACCGTGGTGGTGACACGGGCGTTGCGGTCGAGGGCAAGTAGGGCCGCCGCCGTCGTGAGCACCTTGTTCACCGACGCGGGTTGCATCGGGAAGTCCGCCCGCTGCTCCCAGATCTGGCTGCCGGTCTTCGCGTCGGTGATCCGCCCGGCGAGGATTCCCAGATTGGGGTTGGCGACGGCAGCGGCCAGCGCGGCGGTCATCCCGGCCGTGGTGGGCATCTTCGCCGAATCAGCCAGCGGAACCAGCGCAGGCTTCGGGGTGGCCGGCGGCCGGGGCGGCGGGGCTGAAGCGTTGCTCTGTCCGCCGGAACCGAGCAGAGCCGCAGCGGCGACGACCACGGCCACCAGCGCGATCACCGCAGCGGCGATCACCACGTGACCTGGGCGCCGAAGTCTGCCAAGCATGACTCTCCTCGTGTTTTGCGTCTTATTGTGCCCAACGAGGCCGCGTCCGCGCGAATCCCTCGCTAGGGTTAACCACCGTCGTCATTGGGGCGGCCCCAACAGCGAAAAGGAGTTGCGCGGTGGAGTTCGACGTCACCATCGAGATCCCGAAGGGCCAGCGCAACAAATACGAGGTCGACCACAAGACTGGCCGGCTGCGGCTGGACCGCTACCTCTACACCCCGATGGGCTATCCAGCCGACTACGGCTATATCGAGGACACCCTGGGCGAGGACGGCGACCCGCTGGACGCCCTGGTCCTGTTGCCGGAGTCGGTGCATCCCGGGGTGATAGTGGAGGCCAGGGCGGTGGCGATGTTCAAGATGATCGACGACGCCGGTGGCGACGACAAGGTGATCTGCGTGCCGGCCGGCGATCCCCGGTGGGACCACATCAACGACCTCGCCGACGTGCCCGCCTTCGAACTCGAAGCCATCAAGCACTTCTTCGTGCACTACAAGGACCTCGAGCCCGGTAAGTACGTCGAGGGCGCCGACTACGTCGGCCGGGCCGAGGCCGAAGCGGAGATCGCGCGCTCTCGGGACCGTTTCGCCGCGCACGGGCACTGACCGCGAAGCGGTCGCACGGGAAGATTTTTCCTGGCTGTAACGCGGGGTAACTCCGTTGTACTTTGCGTTTCCCATGCTTATCCCTGTGTTTATGCACCAGGGGATCGGGCTCGCCGCGTTCAACGAGTTACCGACGCGCAGAGCCGTGCACGCCCTCTACGAGTGCTGTTCCAGCGTGACGCTGGCCGGCGACCTGGCCGCCGGCCGGCCCTACCCCGGTCACAACGCGCTGTTCCGCAAGGCGGATTCGCTGCTGTTCTCGCTCTCCGAGGAGTCGATCGACGACATTCTGCAGGCCTACCCGAAGGTGGGCAGCCGTCCGCGCAGCGTTCCCTCGCATGCCGAGCACTGTGCGCTGTGGGACGAACGCCCCGGGGTCATGCAGTTGCTGGACAGTTCGGCGGCCACCTACGCCGCGAAGTTCGGGTTCCAGTTCGTCATGCACGTGCCCGTCGACTGCGCGGTGTCGGCGGTGATCGCCGCCATCGCCGACAGGATGCACAACGACGCCGAGACCGAGCGGAAAGTCCTGCGCAACGAGATCGCCAAGATCAACCGCAGCCGGCTCGAGCGGATGCTCGGACCGGAAGGCGGCTACGACAACTGGGCCTGACGGGCTCAGCCGGATCGGTCGGTCCGCGCCTTGACCAGGCTGGCCACCATCGCGATCAGCAGCGTCAGAATGATGACCGCCAAACTCAGCAGGGTCGGGATCTGCGGGACGTGGATCGGCTCGCCGCCATTGATGAAGGGCACCTCGTTCTCGTGCAGTGCGTGGAGCAGCAGCTTGACGCCGATGAAGAACAGGATGAACGCCAGCCCCTGCGACAGGTAGACCAGTCGATTGAGTAGATCGCCCAGCAGGAAGTACAGCTGCCGCAGTCCCATCAGGGCGAACACGTTGGCGGTGAAGACCAGATAGGGCTGGCTAGTCAGCCCGTAGATCGCCGGAATGGAGTCGAAGGCGAACAACAGGTCGGTGGTGGCCAGCGCGACGATCACCAGGAACATCGGCGTCATGACCCGCTTGCGGCCGCGTTTGACGTAGAGCTTCAGACCATGCCAGCTGTCAGTGGTGTTCAGATAGGTCTTGGCGAAGCGGACGACCGCGTTGTCGGCGTCGTCGCTGTGATCGGTGTCGCGGGCGAGCTTGACGGCGGTGAAAACCAGGAACGCGCCGAAGAGGTAGAAGATCCATGAGAACCGTTGGATCGCCACGGCTCCGAGTGCGATGAAGATGCCGCGGAACACCAGCGCCAGGATGATCCCGACGAGCAAAGCCTGCTGCTGGTAGATCTTGGGCACCTTGAAGCTGGCCATGATGATGATGAAGATGAACAGGTTGTCGATCGACAGGCTGTACTCGGTGAGCCAGCCCGCGAAGAATTCCAGGCTGTACTGGCTGCCGTGGATTCGCCACACCAGTAGTCCGAACAGCACCGCGAGCAACACGTAGGCCGTCAGCGCGACCGCGCATTCGCGCCTGGTGGGCTCGTGCGGACGGCGGGCGAACACCAGGATGTCGATCAACAGCACGGCCAGCGTCGCACCGAGGGTGATCCCCCACTCCAGTGACGAGACGTTCATGCAGACCTCCGGGTTCGTCGATCACGCCCGAGGTCTCTTCCGCCAGCCCCGGAAAAGGCGGGGCGCGGCCCACGGAACCGGACGACCGGTAGACGGCCGACGTGGTGACGACACCGCGGCGAAGGAATACTCCCCTCTGCTCGGCCAGTGTCCCAGGTTCGCGCCCCCGGCGCGCGGAAAGCCCATACTCAGGCGCCCCACGGAAACGCCCGGCGGACCCTAGGATTCGTGGCGATGCCTGTTATCCCCGCCCAGTACCTGCTGTCAGGACAGGCGCCGACGCTACGGACTCTCGTCGACATCCTGTACGACACCGCCGCCCGCTATCCGGACGCTGCGGCCGTCGACGACGGCGAAGTCCAGCTGACCTACAGCGAGGTGATCGCCGACGTCGAGGCGGGCGTGCAGTGGCTTGCCGAGCGCGGGATCGGCCGCGGTGACCGGGTGGGCATCCGGATGCCGTCCGGCGCCTACTCGCTGTATCTGGCGATCCTGACGGTGCTCGCGGCCGGGGCGGCCTACGTCCCGGTGGATGCCGACGATCCCGACGAACGGGCCCATCTGGTCTTCGGCGAAGCGGATGTGGCCGGCGTCATCACCGAGAAGGGCCTGACCCCCGGGCCCGGAACGTCGCACGGCTCGCGGGCGACCGCACCGCAGATCGTCGACGACGCCTGGATCATCTTCACCTCGGGTTCCACTGGTACCCCGAAGGGCGTCGCCGTCACCCATCGCAACGCCGCCGCGCTGGTCGACGCCGAAGCGCGGGTATTCCTGCAGGACAACCCGATCGGGCCGGACGACCGGGTGCTGGCCGGGCTGTCGGTGGCCTTCGACGCCTCCTGCGAGGAGATGTGGCTGGCCTGGCGCAACGGCGCCTGCCTGGTGCCCGCCCCGCGCTCGCTGGTGCGCAGCGGCATGGACCTGGGCCCCTGGCTGGTCGCGCGTGACATCACCGTCGTGTCGACGGTGCCGACCCTGGCGGCGCTGTGGCCGGCCGAAGCCCTCGAACAGGTACGACTACTGATCTTCGGCGGCGAGGCCTGCCCGCCGGAACTGGCCGAGCGTCTGGCGGTGGACGGCCGGGAGGTGTGGAACACCTACGGCCCCACCGAGGCCACCGTGGTCGCCTGCGGAGCCCGGCTCGTCGCCGGGGCGCCGGTCAGCATCGGGCTTCCGCTGCCAGGCTGGGACCTGGCCGTGGTGGACCGCTCCGGGGAGCCGGTCGGACTCGGCGAAGTGGGCGAACTGGTGATCGGCGGGGTGGGCCTGGCCCGCTACCTCGATCCGGAGAAGGACGCCGAAAAGTACGCACCGCTGCCATCGCTGGGGTGGCGTCGGGCCTACCGCAGCGGCGATCTGGTGCGTCTGGAGCCCGACGGTCTCTACTTCCAGGGCCGGGCGGACGACCAGGTCAAAGTCGGCGGCCGGCGCATCGAACTCGGCGAGGTGGACTCCGCGCTGGTGCACCTGCCTGGAGTGAGCGGCGGAGCCGCCGCCGTCCGCAAAACATCAAGTGGCACACCCGTTCTCGTCGGCTACATTGCTTCCGCCGATCCCGACTTCGATCTTGCGGCCGCCCGCGCCCAGCTCGCCGGATCGCTACCGGCGGCGTTGGTGCCGCGCCTGGTGCTCGTCGACGAACTGCCGACCCGCACCTCGGGAAAGGTCGACCGCAACGCGCTGCCGTGGCCGCCTCCGGGTGACGTTCCCGACGTCGGCTCACAGCTGGGCGGAACGATGGGCTGGCTGGCCGGGCTGTGGCAGGACGTGCTCGGCACGACCGTCGACGGACCGGAGGCCGACTTCTTCGCCCTGGGCGGTGGCTCACTGTCCGCGGCCCAGCTCGTCGTCTCGCTGCGCGGGCACTTCCCCTCGATGACGGTGGCCCACCTCTACGACCACCCCCGACTCGGCTCGCTGGCCGGCTTCCTCGACGAGATGGCCGCCGAGGAAGAGGGTTCCGAACCGGTCATCACCCGCACAGTCGCCCCCACGCCGAACTCGGCCCGGGCCCTTCAGGTGGCCCTGACGCTGCCGTTGGCGGGGCTCACCGCCCTGCAGTGGCTGACCTGGCTGGCGCTGGTCAACAACCTAGCCGCGCGGGTGCACCCGCTGCCCTGGCTGGTCACGGTGCCCTGGTGGGTCGTTCTGGTCGCCTTCATCGTGTTCATCACCCCCGTGGGCCGGATGGGCATCGCGGTGATGGGCGCCCGGCTGCTGCTGACCGGGCTCAAGCCGGGCATCTACCGTCGCGGCGGATCGCAGCACCTGCGGATTTGGCTGGCCGAACGCATCGCCGATGCCAGTGGCGCCGAGAACCAGGCCGCTGCGCCGTGGATGGTGTATTACGCCCGCGCCCTGGGCAATTCCGTGGGCAAGGGCGTGGACCTGCATTCCGCCCCGCCGGTGACCGGCATGCTGACGTTGGGCCACCGCAGTTCGATCGAGCCGGAAGTGGACCTCACCGGGCATTGGATCGACGGCGACCTGTTCCACGTCGGTTCCATCACTGTGGGCAACGACGCCACGGTCGGATCCCGCACCACCCTTCTGCCGGGTGCGGTGATCGGCAAGGACGCCGACGTCGCCCCCGGGTCCGCGGTGGTGGGCAAGGTCAAGAACGGCCAATACTGGAAGGGCTCGCCGGCGGTGAAGGCGGGCAAGGCGCGCCACCCGTGGCCCGACCACCGGCCACCGCGCCGGCCGTACTGGGTGCCGATCTACGGCGTGTCCTCCCTGCTGCTGGGCGCGCTTCCGCTGGTGGCACTGTGGGCAGGATTGGCGGTGGTGGCGTGCGCGATCCGCGACACCGCAACGCTGGGGGCGGCGATCCGCGCCGGCGCGCCGTGGATTCCGGTGGCCACCCTGGTGGCTGCGTTCGTCTACGCCCTCATCACCGTGGTGGGCGTGCGACTGTGCTCGATCGGGTTGCGGGAGGGGTATCACCCCGTCCGCAGCCGGGTGGGCTGGCAACTCTGGGCGACCGACCGGCTGATGGACGCCGCGCGCACTTTCCTCTTCCCGCTGTACGCGGGCATGCTGACCCCGGTGTGGTTGCGCGTGCTGGGCGCCAAAATCGGCCGCAACACCGAGATTTCGACCGCCCTGGTGACCCCGAAGTTCACCGTCGTGGAGGACGGCGCGTTCCTGGCCGACGACACCATGGTGGCGTCCTACGAACTCGGCGGCGGCTGGATCCACATCGCCACGGCGACCGTCGGCAAGCGCGCCTTCCTGGGCAACTCCGGCATCACCCAGCCCGGCCGCCGGGTTCCCGACGATGCTCTGGTGGCGGTTCTGTCGGCCACCCCGCCGAAGGCAAAGAAGGGGTCGTCGTGGCTGGGCAGTCCCCCGATCCGGCTGCGCCGGCAGGCCGACACCGCCGACGCCGCCCTGACGTTCGACCCGCCCATGCGGTTGAAGATCATGCGCGGGCTGGTCGAAACCTGCCGCGCGGTGCCGATGATGGTCACTTTCGCCATCGGATTGGCGAGCCTGACCGCCCTGCAGGCAGTGGCCCTGCACGCCGGCTACGGGTGGGCGGCCCTGACCGGCGGTGTGGTGCTGCTGACCGCCGGAGCTGTCGCCGGGGCCATCGCCGTCGCCGCCAAATGGCTTGTGGTGGGACGAATTCCGGCTGGAGAGAAGCCGCTGTGGTCGTCGTTCGTGTGGCGCAACGAAGTCGCCGACGCCTTTGTTGAGACGGTGGCGGCACCCTGGTTCGCGCGCGCTGCCAGCGGGACTCCGGTGATGAACGTGTGGTTGCGGGCGCTTGGGGCGAAGATCGGCCACGGGGTCTGGTGCGAAACGTACTGGCTGCCCGAGGCGGACCTGGTGACGCTGGGCGACGGCAGCACGGTCAACCGGGGCTGCGTGGTGCAGACACACCTCTTCCACGACCGGATCATGCGGATGGACAGCGTCGTCCTTGAGGACGGCGCGACGCTCGGCCCACACTGCGTCGCGCTGCCCGCGTCCCGGATCGGCGCCGGCGCCACGGTCGGACCGGCCTCCCTGGTCATGCGGGGCGACGAAGTGCCGGCCTCGACCCGCTGGCAGGGCAATCCCATTGCGCCGTGGCAGCTCTCCGGCAAGCGGGCCAGAGCACAACGTCTTGCCGAAGGCACCGCCGCGTGAAGAACGGCACCCGCAAGGGCGGCAGCAATCCGCCGGTGATCGACCCGTACCTGCCGAACAACGGAAACCTCGGCTACCGCGTGTCGCGCTATGAACTGGAACTGGAATACAAGGTCTCCAGCAACCGCCTCACCGGAACCGCGACCATCACCGCGGTCACCCTGGCGTCCCTGCAGAGTTTCAGCCTGGATCTCGCCGAGAACCTGGGTGTGACCAAAGTCAGCGTGAACGGCAGGCGCCCCGCCCATTTCGGGGTGTCGGGCGGAAAGCTGCGGATTCGCCTGGGCAGTGCGCTGCCCGCCGGGTCGGCGATGGCGATCACGGTGCGCTACGGCGGAGTACCGCGGCCGATCCGGACGGTGTGGGGCGAGGTCGGTTTCGAGGAGCTGTCCAACGGGGCGCTGGTGGCCGGCCAGCCCAACGGGTCGCCGTCGTGGTTCCCGTGCGACGACCATCCCAGCTCGAAGGCCAGCTACCGCATCCAGATCAGCACGGACAGCCCCTATTATGCGATCGCACCGGGGGAACTGGTGTCAAAACGGGTGCGCGCCGGGCAGACCGTGTGGACCTACGAGATGCCCGATCCCACGTCGACCTATCTGGCGACGGTCCAGATCGGCATGTACGAACTGGAGCAGCTGACCAAGACGCCGGCGCCCATGAGGGCGGCGATTCCCCAGCGGCTGCGGTCGAACTTCAATCACGATTTCGGCCGACAGCCGGCGATGATGAAGCTGTTCGTCAAGCTGTTCGGACCGTATCCGCTGTCGGCCGGTTACACCGTCGTCGTCACCGACGACGACCTGGAGATTCCGCTTGAAGCCCAAGGCATTTCGGTCTTCGGCGCCAACCACTGCGACGGCCGCCGCGGATCCGAACGGCTGATCGCCCACGAACTGGCCCACCAATGGTTCGGCAACAGTGTCACCGCGCGCCGGTGGCGGGACATCTGGCTGCACGAAGGATTCGCCTGCTACGCGGAGTGGTTGTGGTCGGAGCACTCCGGCGGCCCGTCGGCCGACGAGCTGGCCCGCCGCCACCACCAGCGGTTGGTCGCAGCGCCGCAGGATCTGGTCCTGTGCAACCCCGGGCCGGCGGACATGTTCGACGACCGGGTCTACAAGCGCGGCGCGCTGACCCTGCACGCGCTGCGCGGTCGCATCGGTGACGACCGGTTCTACGCGCTGCTTCGCGACTGGACCACCCGTCATCGGCACGGCACCGTCGTCACCGACGATTTCACCGGCCTGGCCGCCAACTACGCCGACGTTTCCCTGCGCGCGCTGTGGGACACCTGGCTTTACTCGCCGCGCGTTCCGCCGCTGTGACCGACGCCAGCGCCGCCTACGAGGCGGTGGGCGTCACGGCTGGTCCGGTGGCGCGCGGCAGTGTCGCGCGGGTCGGGCTCGCGACTGCGATTACCGCGGCCTGCGGATACGCCGTGCTGTACCTGGCCGCCCGCAATCTTGAGCCTGCGGGCTTCTCCGTCTTCGCGGTGTTCTGGGGCGCGTTCGGCCTGGTGACCGGCGCCGCGAACGGGCTGCTGCAGGAGGCCACCCGGGAGGTGCGTGCAGCGTCGGTTTCCGCAGCCCTCGGCGGCCGGGGGGACGGGCCGGTCACCCACCCGATGCGGGTCGCCGCCGGTGTGGGGCTGGCGTCGGCGACACTGGTGGCGCTCACGTCGCTGCTGTGGGCCCCGCATGTCTTCGCCCAGCAGCGCCCGCTGTCGGTGGCGCTGCTGGCCCTGGGACTTGCCGGCTTCTGCATGCACGCGACGCTGCTGGGCACGCTCGCCGGCGCGGGCCGCTGGTCGCACTACGGCTCGCTGATGGTCATCGACGCTGTCATCAGGGTCGTGGTGGCGGCGTTGACCTTCCTGCTCGGCTGGGGTCTGGTCGGCTACCTGTGGGCGACGGTCGGTGGCGCGGTGGCGTGGTTCCTCGTGCTGGCCGCCTCGCCGGCGGCGCGGGTGGTCGCTGAAACATCAACGGCAGGAGGGGCTTCCGGCTTCCTGCGTGGCGCGGCGCATTCGATCGCGGCGGCGGGTGCGAGCGCCGTTCTGGTGATGGGATTCCCAGTGTTGCTCAAGGCGACGTCAGCTCATCTCGGCGCCGCCGGCGGGGTGGTGATCCTGGCGGTGACGCTGACCCGGGCACCGCTGCTGGTGCCGATGACGGCCATGCAGGGCAACCTGATCGCGCACTTCGTCGACCACAGCAGCGCCCGGTTGCGGGCGCTGGCGGCTCCGGCGACGGCGATCGCGGCGGTGGGTGCGGTGGGCGTGGCGGCCGCCTATGTGGTGGGGCCGTGGCTGCTGAGGACGGCCTTCGGCCCCGAGTACCAAACCACCGGCTCGCTGCTGGCCTGGCTGACCGCAGCGGCGACGACGATCGCCCTGCTGACGCTGACCGGGGCCGCGACCGTGGCCGCAGCGCTGCACCGGGCCTACGCGCTCGGGTGGGTGGGAGCGACGGCCGCTGCCGCGCTGCTGCTGTGCCTGCCCCTCGGACTGGAGACCCGCACTGTGGTCGCCCTGCTGTGTGGACCGCTGGTGGGTATCGCCGTACACCTGGCCGCACTGGCTCAAACGCGCTCACACTCCTGACCCGGCACCGCGTTGAACAGCGTGTACGTTGTGCCCATCGACACTTCCGGCATCTGGATCATCGTTCCAGCTTTAAACGAGGAGCAGGTCATCGGCGACGTCGTCGCCGGCCTGCGGTCGGTGTTCGCCAACGTGGTGTGCGTCGACGACGGCAGCCGCGACGGCACCGCTGATGCTGCCCTGCGCGCCGGCGCGCACGTCGTTCCGCATCCGGTCAATCTGGGCCAGGGTGCGGCCATTCAGACCGGGGTGGAGTACGCCCGCCGCCAGCCGAGCGCGCGGTTGTTCGCCACGTTCGACGCCGACGGCCAGCACCGTGTCGCGGACGTCGTCGCGATGATGGAACGGATCTCACTGGGCGACGCGGACATCGTGATCGGCACCCGGTTCAGCGGCGCCGCCGCCGCGCGCACCCCGGCGCTGAAAAGGATCGTCCTGCGGGCCGCGGCGTGGCTGAGCCCGAGCAGCCGACGGCTGGGCCTCACCGACGCGCACAACGGACTGCGCGTGTTCAACCGGACGGTGGCCGACCATCTCAACCTCACCATGAGCGGGATGAGCCATGCCGGGGAGTTCATCAAGCTGATCGACGAAAATCATTGGCGGGTGGTCGAATTGCCGGTTCAGATTCTCTACACCGACTATTCGCTGTCCAAGGGGCAGCCGCTGCTCAACGGGGTGAACATCGTCTTCGACGGATTCCTGCGCGGAAGGATGCGCCGATGAACTGGATCCAGGTGCTGCTCATCGTCGCGGTGGTGGCGCTGCTGGTGTACCTGCTG
>CAZVST010000002.1:153845-165031 GCA_964629725.1 uncultured Mycobacterium sp. | reverse complement strand
CGGGCGCGACGCTCACGGCGGTCGCCGGTGGTGGTGTGACGGTGACGGGTTCGGGTACGAATAATTTGACATTGAAGGGGACTCAGTCTGAGCTCAACGCTTTCTTGGCTAGTTCGGCGCCGGTGTATACCCCGGTCGCTGACTCCAACGGGGCGCCGGGTTTGACGATGTCCACCCACGATGGGGGCTATATCGGGGCGGGTGGTCCGTTGGTTGATAAAGATATCGTGACGATCACCATCGCCGCGGTCAATGATGCGCCGGTTAACACCCTGCCCGCCGACGGATGGGTAACCGATCAGGACGTGCCGGTGGTAGTGAGCGGCTTGAGCATTTCCGATGTCGACGCCCTGGACGGCGCCATGACCGCCAGCCTTTCGGTGTCATCGGGCACCCTCACGGCGACGGCAACCGGCGATGTGACCGTAGACGACACGACCCCGGGGACGCTGGTCCTGGGCGGGACCGTCACCGCGATCAACGCATTCCTGGCGGACTCGGCGCCGACCTATGTTCCGGTCGCCGGCGCCAACGAAGTAGTCACTCTCACCATGGAGACTTCCGACAGTGGCAACACCGGAACGGGTGGCGCGCAAACCGACACCGACACCAGCACCATAACCGTCGGTGTCGTCGACACAACGTTCACCGTAGAGATTCCGGGCAGCCCGAATTTTGGGGTCAGTGTCGGCGCGAACAGCATCGTCTACCAAATCACCGATCAGAACGGCAGCCCCGTCGTGACGGTGATCAACCCCGACGATCCGGAACACCCCACTACCGTCGCGCTGACCGGTAACGTCAACGGCATTGCGCGCGGTGCCGATGGAGCCGGCTACATCACCACCAGCCAGAGCGGCTACGACGCCAACAACAACTACACGACCACCACCTATGTGACGGTGATTGGGGCCGATCCGGCTCAAACCACAACCATCACACTGCAGGGCAGCCCGAATGGGTCGGTGGTTATCGGCGCTGACGGCACCGCCTATCAAAGCACCCAAGTCAACGGTAACTACACCAACAACTACACCAACTCCAGCTACGTCACGGTGATCAGCGCGGACGATCCCGCCCATCCCACGACGGTCGCGTTGCAGGGAAGCGCGACCGGCTCGCTAGTGGTCGGCGACGGCATCGCCTATCAGGGCTCCCAAGTCTACGGTAACTACACCAACAACTACACCTCCACCAGCTACGTCACGGTGATCAGCGCGGCCGATCCCGCCCATCCCACGACGGTCGCGTTGCAGGGAAGCGCGAATGGGTCGGTGGTGCTCGCCGCTGACGGCACCGCCTATCAAGTCAGCTCGTCGAACAGTTACGATCCCGCCAGCTATAGCACGGTTTACCACACCCACGTGACGATGATTGGCGCCGATCCCGCCCATCCCACCGTTGTGACGCTGGACGGAAGCGCGAATGGGTCGGTGGTGCTCGCCGCCGACGGCACTGCTTATCAGAGCACCACCATCAGCGGTAACCAGAGCAACAATTACGTTTCCTCCACGAACCTCACGAAGATCAACCCAGCTGATCCGAGCCACCCGGCCACCGTTACGCTGCAGGTGCCAACGAACTCGATGGGGATGGGCGGTGGTGGTACCAGCCCGGTGACGATTGGGCCGGACGGCACGGTGTACCACACGACCGGAGGCTACGGCCAAAACGGGCAGCAGACTGTGACGGCGATCATAGACCCGGCCGATCTTGCTCACCCTGCCTACGTCACCCAGCAGGGTTCGCAGCAAGGCTCTACCACGTTCGGTCCCGACGGCACTGCCTACGTATTCTCAAATGCCAGCGGTTACACCAATGGCCAGTACGTCCAGACCACTTATGTCACGGTGATCGACCCGACGCACCCCGGCCAGTCCTCCACATTGACGCTGCAGGGGAATTTGGCCTACGCGGGGAATTCCCCGCTGGTGACGGACGCTGACGGCACGGCCTACCTGACCAGTTCAACCAATGTCTATGACTCCGTGACCCAGACCACCACCAACACGACCTACGTGACGGTGATCAACCCGGCCGACGCGGCCCACCCGACCGTCGTCACGCTCAACGGTTACGCGGCGAGCGGAGCGGTGGTCGACGCTGCCGACACCGCATACGTAACCCGCATTGTCACTGTCCATGACTCCGCGACCAATACCGACACCTCCACCACCTACGTGTCGGTGTTCGCCGCGAGCGATCCAGCTCACCCGATAGCCGATGCTTTCACCGCCCCAGGGAGCGCGACGGGCGGGATTGTGCTCGGCCCTGACGGCACCGGGTATGTGAAGACCCAGGTGAACAGCAATGTCAACGGCGTCTACACCTCTCAAAATTACGTAACAGTGATCGACGCCCCCGCCGCACAATCCACCACCATTGCGCTGCAGGGTAACTCGTACAACCCAATGGTGTTCGGCGCTGACGGCACCGGGTATTTGGTCAGCAACGTATCCGTCTACGACTCCAATACCGGAACCAGCACCAACACCACCTATGTGACGCAGTTCGACCCGGCGGATACCGCCAACCCCACCATCATCGAGATGAACGGTTCCCCGCAGGGTTCGGTCGTGATCGGCGTTGACGGCAGCGCGTATATGGCTACGGCTGTGTATGGAAACCAGAGCACGACGCTGGTGATGCGGCTCGCCGCTGGGGCGCCGGTGAATCATGCACCTGTAAATACGCTGCCTGCAGCGTGGTCTACACCGAAGGACACGCCGTTGGCGTTGAACGGCTTGTCGGTCGCCGATGCTGACGCAGGGCAGGGTCCGATGACGATCACGCTGTCGGTGAGTTCGGGCACGCTCACGGTGGCCACTGTTCCCGATGTCACAGTTTCGGGATCGGGCAGTTCGACGCTGACGCTGAGTGGGACATTGGCCAATCTCAACAACACGTTGGCGAATTCGACTCCGACCTACGTGCCGGTTGCCGGCGCCGAGACCTTGGTCACCCTGACCATGAGCACGTCCGATAACGGCAACACCGGCTCGGGCGGCGCCAAGTCCGACGCCGATACGCGCATCATCACCGTCGGTGTACCCAACGACCCGCCGGTGGCCGGCGACGACACCGCGACGACCATCAAGAACACCGCGGTAATTATCACTGTGCTGGCCAACGACAGTGACCCCGACGGCAATGCTTTGACCGTGACCGCAGCGTCGACCAGCACGCATGGCACTGTGGTCGTCAACGCCAACAACACGATCACCTACACGCCGGCAGCGGATTACACGGGCACCGACTCATTCGCCTACACCGTCAGCGACGGCAGGGCGACGGACATCGCCACCGTCACGGTCACCGTCACTCCGCCGGTGCAGCCGTTCAGCGTGCAGCTGACTGGCACGCCACAAGGCGATGTGCAGTTCGACGCCAATGGGCACGTGTACCAAACCACGAACTACTTCACTGGTGGCACGCAGACGACCTCCGTGACGGAAATCGATCCTCGTCATCCGCAGAGCCCAGCCACGACGAGTGTGACCACCGGCAGTCCCAGGGGCACTGTGATCGGCCCCGACGGCACGGTGTACCTCACCACCTACGTCGACACGGGCAATGCCTCGACCACGCACACGTACGTGACCGTGATCAACAAGGACGATCCCACGCAAAAGACCACCATCACATTGCAGGGTTCGGCGAGTTCCGGGGTAGTAGTTGGTGCCAACGGAGTCGCCTACCAGGTCTCGCGCTACGATAACGGCGGCACACATGACAGCTATGTGACCGCAATTAACCCCACCGATCTCAGTAGCCCCACCAGCGTCTACGTGTCGGGTCAGTGGGGGAACTCCGGTGTTCAGCCGTTGGTGGTCGGACCTGACGGAACGGTGTTCTTCACCACCAGCTCCGGGGTTACCGTGTTCGACCACGCTGACTTCACGAACCACACCTTCATTCCCGTGTCGAACGTGAGCAGCCCGGTGGTCGTGGACGCGAACGGCATTGCCTACCAATTCTCCTCCACCAACGGCAATTCCAAGGTCACAGTGATCGACCCAGCCGACCTTGGCACGGTCGTTCCCGTCTCGGTGCCGGGCACCTCGAACTCGTATGGCGCTGCGCCGATGGTGTTGGGTGCTGACGGCACTGCCTACGTCACCACGCAAGTCAGCGCCAGCGGCACGAACACCACTAAGGTGACGGTGATCAAGCCGAGTGACCGGGCCAACCCCATAACAGCGTCGTTGACGGGGGACTCGTACTCGACGGGCGTGGTCGTGCTGGGTGCCGATGGGACCGCATACCAGACGACGTCGATCTCGAACCCGCAGGACGGCACGCAGACCACCAAGGTGTGGTTGATCGGCGCCGCAAACCCCGCCAACCCCGTGGCCGTCACGCTGACGGGCGGCGCGTCGGGCGGGGTGGTTCCCGGGGCCAACGGCATCCTCTACCAAACCACCTCGGCATACAGCAACGGCTCCAACGTCAGTAAAATATCCGTGATCAACGTGAGCAATCCCGCAAGCCCGGTCATCGTCGGGACAACGCCTGCACTGCAAGGCAATCCGAACGGAGTGGTCGTTGGCGCGGACGGCACCGGCTACGTCACCTCGTCGGTGTTCACTTACAATTCCACGACGGGAGTGTCTACCCAGGCGGGCTATCTCACTGTGATCAACCCGGCAGATCCCACGCACACCACCACCGTCCAGTTGACGGGTGGGAACCCCACAAAGGCCGTGATCAGCGGTGACGGCATCGTGTACGTCTCGACCAACGTCTGCGACGCTAATTACAATTGCACCCCACGCCTGGCGGCGTACGATCCGGCCAACCTCGCCAACCCGACCACGATTGCGGTGCAGGGAACGTCGGTTGGCATGGTAACGCTGGACGCGGACGGCGGGGCGTACATCACCAGCCACGACAGTGCGAACCCGAACCATACGTGGGTGACGCGGCTCTGACATCGTCAACCTTCGCGCTCTTGCCCGGCGGTACCACCTCGGTGGTACCGCCGGGTTTGTCTTCACCTCAACACCACTTCCACCACCCTGTGATTTTTCGTTGGCGTCGGATCAGGGCTACGGGTGTGGTGGGGCCAAACGCAGGCACGGCGATTTTGCTGGAGTTACTCCCCTTGACAGCGAAGAAACGCGGCAATTCCGAGATTTCCGTGGGTCATGGTGTTGTGCACGGTGCGATGGGCACGGTTGCGGGGAGGGAACTGAGCGCCGCGTCCTGTCGAAGCTCCCTTCTGCTAAGCCGCGGTGACGACCCTTCGCGCGCGCTTTGAACGCCAGCGGAGCGATTTCGAGCCAGGCTAGGTGGCCAGGGTGGGATCAGAGCTAATGATCCGATACAGACGGAAGGTGGTAGGCCCACAGGGTGCCATTCGCGCCGACGGCCCAAGCGTCCTCTGCGTTCTCCCGTGCTCGCGATCTCGTGCCCGCGCCAGCAATACTCACGAAGTTACCGCCTGCGCCGATAAGGGCTCCGAAATCCGACGCCATAGTGCTGTATCCGCCGGGCGAGAAAAAATCCCAGCTGTACAGAACCAAAGGGCGGGATTTGCCTAAGGTCTTATTTTTTTCCGCCACAACCGTCCATACCAGACCGGATTCACCCGGGTTGGTGGCGGGCACTTCGCCTCTTTCCTGGCCGGGCCACTGACGAAATTCGACACCTACATCGAGGAACTGAAACTCGATGTCGTACGGTGCGCCGGTGCGCGGGTCGATCGAGTCGCTGAAATCGGGCGCGAGATCGCGTACCTGCTGCCATAGGACGATGAAGTCGCCGTCGACATGAGTAGTTACGCAGTTCCAGAGGCTGCCATTTTGGCCCACCGCCCAAATGGAATCGTCTGGTGCCGCGGCGATTCGACTGAAGCCGGATGCTTCAAGCTGGGAGAAAGTCATACCGGAATCAACGCTGCCCCAGATCGTTCCATCTTTCTGCGTCAGCCAGATCGTGCCATTCGGCGACACGGTCACATCGGCGGCGTTATCGATCCCGGTTAATTGCTGCCAAACCGGCTCACCCGTACTCGACCGAAGATGCAGGGCGGATCCGTAGCTCCACAAGGATCCGTCGACCCCGACGGCCCAGAGCTAGGCTGTCCACAGACCAGAGCGAATCCGGCTGCGGTCGAGGTTCACCGCTATACGGCTGATTCCTGACGCCTCGATCTGCTGGAAGCTTTGACCGTGGTCGGAACTTCTCCACATCGTTCCGTTTGTCCCTGCAACCCAGACATCGCCGTTCAAGGCGACAGCCACGTCACCGATCCCGCTCGCGTTTACCTGAGTCCAACTCACTCGGGTCAGTGGATCCATCTTCGCTGTCAGCGCGCACGAAAAGCCCACCAATTCTCAACGAGTTCACAGGTCGGTGGTATCGGGCGCTACATGCCACACCCGGATCCTTCGCCGTGAACACCCGCCGCTCGTAAATTGCCCGCTGGGCCGTCGGATCCGCGCCCGCGGGCGGAGCCCGGCGGTCTTTCGAATAGCGCTAGTCCGACTAGCGCGACTGATCTGATGTGGCTAGCGTCATGGGGAGGCCACCCGCGGAAAGACCGAAGGGGGAAAGACGAAGGGGGAAAGGCATGGACACGACGGTCAGCAGTACCGAGGCCAAGAACACCCTCAACCGGCTCCTGGCTGAGGTGGAACGCACTGGCGCTACGATCACGATCACTAGCCACGGCCGCCCCGTCGCCCGACTGGTTCCGGTGACGCCGGTGTCGCGCACCTTCGGTGTTCTTCCCAACCTGGTGGTGCCTGACGACTTCGACGCCCCGCTTCCCGAGCCGGAACTGGCCGAATGGGAAGGCGCCGACGGGCTGTGAATGTGCTCATCGACACCCACACTCTGCTGTGGCTCGTTAGCACCCCCGCGCAACTGGACCCCTCGTCCCTGCGAATCCTGTCCGACCAGGCGACGACGGTCTGGGTCAGTGCCGCCTCGGCATGGGAGATAGCGATCAAGACCCGGATCGGCCGGCTCGATGGCGAGGCGCTGCTGGCGGTGTGGCCCGACGTCCTGTCCACCATGCACAGTCTGGAACTGCCCATCGATGCCGCGGACGCGATCCTGGCCGGCCGACTCCCGTGGGCCCACAAAGACCCGTTCGACCGGGTCATCGTCGCCCAGGCGCTGCGCCGTAACCTCACCATCGCCACCCGCGACGACACGATCCTGACCGCCGCGCTCACCCCGGTGTTGCGCAGCTAGGTCCTCCGATCGCCGGCATCGCCGTGCGGTCAGGCCCGTCGACCCGTCCCGACTTCGCCGAACACCCTGTGCGGATGGGCATTTCGTCGATCTCGGTCACCCCGGACGTGGCTTTGGGCGTGTCCGGCGCCTCACCGTGGGCCGCGATTCACCCGGAGCGGACACGGCTACACCGAAATACTCACCCCGCCGGCGGTGGCGGCGTACACCGTGGTGCCGTCGACGTACACCCCGCGCACGTTGTTGTCGCCCAGGCCGTCGGTGGTGGTGCGGTTGACGAAGGTGTTGCCGCCGTCGGTGGAGATACTCACCCCGCCGTCGGTGGCGGCGTACACGGTGGTTCCGACGGCGTACACCCCTTTCACGAAGGTGCTGCCCAGGCCGGTTGTGTGGTTGGTGAAGTGGTAAAAGGGGTCGGTGGAAATACTCAGCCCGCCGGCGGTGGCGGCGTACACCGTGTTGCCGTCGGCGTACACCCCGTACACCGTGGTGTCGCCCAGGCCGTAGGTGTGGAGTTCGAAGGTTTTCCCCCCGTCGGTGGAGACGGCCACCCCGCCGAACATGGCGGCGTACACCGTGTTGCCGTCGGCGTACACCCCGAACACGATGCTCAAGCCCTGGCCGTTGTTGATGAAACGGTTGGTGAAGGTTTTACCGCCGTCGGTGGAGATGCCCAACCCTTCTCCGGTGGCGGCGTAGACCTTGGTGCTGTCGGCGTACACCCCGAACACCTGGGTGCTGCTCAGGCCGGTGGTGTGGTTGGTGAAGGTGTTGCCGCCGTCGGTGGAAATGCTCACCCCGGCGCCGGTGGCGGCGTAGACCTTGGTGCTGTCGGCGTACACCCCGAACACCTGGGTGCTGCCCAGGCCGGTGGTGTGGTTGGTGAAGGTGTTGCCGCCGTCGGTAGAGATACCCACCCCGCGGCCGGTGGCGGCGTAGACCTTGGTGCCGTCGGCGTACACCCCGTTCACGGAATTACTGCCCAGGCCGGTGGTGTGGTTGGTGAAGGTGATCGCGTAGTCGCCGGCGTTGCCTGCGTTGCCGGCGTTGCCGCCGATTCCTGTGGCGCCGGTGGCGGTGCCGCCGTTGCCACCGTTGCCGCCGGCACCACCCTGGATGCCCGCCGTCCCGGGGGTACCGGGTGTGCCGGTGCCGCCGGGTCCGGTGCCCGGGGTGCCGGGTGTGCCGGCCGCCCCGGTGCCGGGGCCACTGCTGGCGCCGTCGCCGCCGTCGCCGCCGTTGCCACCGTTGGCTCCGCTGCCGGTGGTCCCGGGAGCGCCTGCGGTGGCCCCGATTCCGGGGGTGCCACCGGTTCCGGGGGCGCCCGCGTCACCGCCGGTTCCGCCGTTGCCGGCATTGGCGTAGGCCGCTGAGCCCGCGCCGCCGTCACCGGCATTACCGCCCGCCCCGGCGTTACCGCCGGCCCCACCATTACCACCGGCGCCGGTGGCGCCGCTGATGGCGGCGCCGCCCGCCCCGCCCGCCCCGCCGGTTCCACCGCCGGCACCAGTGCCGCCGTTGGCACCGTCACCGGCCGGCTGGGAGGTGGTGGCGTTCGCGCCGGCGCCGCCGACCCCGCCGGCTCCACCGGCCGCGCCGTTACCGCCGGACCCGCCGTCTCCGCCGGCTCCGGTGGCCGAGAGCGCCGCCCCGCCGGCCCCACCCGCACCGCCGGAACCGCCGCCACTGCCCGGCTGGCCGGCCGCACCCCCTGCGCCGGTTCCGCCGGCCCCGCCCGACCCGCCGGCGCCGCCGTCGCCGGACACGGTGCCACCGGCACCGCCACCGCCACCGCTGCCACCGCTGCCGCCCGGGGTGGTCGCGTCACCGGCCTTACCGGCACCACCGGAACCACCCGCACCGCCGTCACCGACTGACCCGCCGTTGCCGCCGGCGCCGCCCGCACCGCCGGCGGTGCCCGCCAACGCGGCCACATCGGTGGTGGCGTCATAGCTGTCACCGCCGTTGCCGCCGTTGCCCCCGGAGGTGGCGGGGCTGCCGGGGCTGCCCGCCGCGCCATCGCTGCCCGGCTGACCAATCCCGTTGCCCGCCAAACCTTTTGCGCCGCCGGCGCCGACCGCCCCGGGGTTACCGCCAGCGCCACCTTTCCCGCCGTCGGGGTGGGTGATGTTGCCGTTGCCGCCGTCACCGGCGTTACCGCCCGCCCCGGCGTCACCGCCAGCCCCGCCGTCACCGCCGGACCCGTTGACACCGCCGTGAGCCGCGCCGCCCGCCCCGCCGGTCCCGCCGGCGCCACCGCCGGCACCAGCGCCGCCGCCGACACCGGTACCGGCCGGCTGGGAGGTGGTGGCGTTCGCGCCGGAAACACCGGCCGCGCCGACCCCGCCCGCGCCGCCGGCCCCACCGGCCCCGCCGTGTCCACCGGCGCCGGTGGCCGAGAGGGCCTGCCCGCCGGCACCACCCGCCCCGCCGGCACCGCCGGCACTACCCGCGTTGCCCGTCGGCGCCGGAGCCAGCACTTCCACCGAATCGGCGCCGTTGTTGACGACGTAGGCGCGGAAGCCGTCCGGGCTGACCGCCACCCCGTACGGATAACCGGCGATCCCGACGGTGGCGACCACGGCCGGGGACGCACCGGTGGTGTCGATCACCGACACCGTCGGATCGGCGCCTTGAGTGGTGACGTAGACGTATTTGCCGTCCGGGCTGACCGCCACCCCGTATGGGTCGGGGTCGACCCCGACGGTGGCGACCACGACCGGGGATGCACCGGTGGTGTCGATCACTGACACCGAATAGTCGCTGTTGTTGGTGACGTAGACCCGTTTGCCATCCGGGCTGACCGCCACGTTAAAGGGGTAGGCGCCAACCCCGATGGTGTCGACCACGGCCGGGGACACGCCGGTGGTGTCGATCACCGACACCGACCCGCCGTAGGAGTTGGCGACATAGACGTGTTTGCCGTCGGGGCTGACCGCCACCCCGTACGGACTGTCGCCGACTCCGATGGTGTCGACCACGGCCAGGGATGCGCCGGTGGTGTCGAGCACTGACACCGAATTATCGGTGGAGTTGGTGACGTAGAGGCGTTTGCCGTCGGGGCTGAGCGCCAACTCGTACGGGTTTGCGCCGACCCCGATGGTGTCGACCACGCCCGGTGATGCGCCGGTGGTATCGATCACCGACACCGAACTAGCGCCGTACTGGGCGACGTAGAGGTGTTTGCCGTCCGGACTGACCGCCACGCCATAGGGGCCCTCGCTCAACCCGATGGTGGCGACCACGGCCGGCGAAGCGCCGGTGGTCTCGATCACGGACACGGTTTTGGCTCCGTAGTTGGTGACGTAGACATGTTTGCCGTCGGGGCTGGCTGCCACCTCGACCGGGTAGCTGCCGGCAGGGAGCCCAACGGTGGCGACGACCTGGTCCAGCGGCAACCCGGCCGAGTCGGGGGCGATCCCAGCCGCACCTGCGGCGCCGGTTCCCCCGGCCCCGCCCGAGCCGCCGGCACCGCCGTCACCGGATACGGTTCCACCGGCGCCGCCAGTGCCACCGATGCCACCACTGCCGCCGGGGGTTTTCGCGTCACCGGCATTACCGGCACCACCGGAACCACCCGCACCGCCGTCACCGACTGACCCGCCGTTGCCGCCGGCGCCGCCCGCACCGCCCGCTGTGCCCGCCAACGCGGCCACATCGACGGCGGCGTTGTAGCCCGCGCCGCCGGCACCACCGTTGCCGCCGGAGGTGGCCGCGAGGCCATTCGCACCCGTGGTGCCGGGCGTTGAACCAGTGCCCCCGGTGCCTCCGGTGCCGGCACTACCCGGGTTGGCGCCATTGCCGCCGTTGCCGCCATTGGGGGTGGTGGCGTCCCCGGGCGCACCGTTGCCACCGTTGCCGCCCACACCCGCGGCACCGCCATCGCCGCCGTCACCGCCGGCGCCGTCTGCGCCCTGGCTGGCGCCGGCACCGCCGGCCGCACCGCCGATACCGCCGTTACCGCCGTTGCCGCCGTTGCCGCC
>CAZVST010000002.1:104465-153745 GCA_964629725.1 uncultured Mycobacterium sp. | reverse complement strand
CCGCGGCGCCGGTCACACCAGCGCCACCCTTGCCACCGTTGCCGGCGTTGCCGCCGTTGCCGTTGACCCCGGTGGCGCCGTCAGCGGCGCCGATCCCGCCCTTACCGGCCAGCCCGGCGAGACCGCCCTTGCCGCCGTTGCCGCCGTTACCGCCGGCCAGCCCATCGGGGCTGCTGGACGTTCCGGCCAGGCCGGTGGCGCCGTCACCGCCGCGACCGCCCACCCCGCCGTCACCGGCGTCACCGCCGTCACCGCCGGCACCGTCAGTGCCCTTGCTGGCGCCGCCACCGCCGGCCGCACCGCCGATACCGCCGTTACCGCCGTTGCCGCCGTTGCCGCCATTACCGCCGGCGGTGCCGTCGGCGCCGGAACCGCCCGCATCGGTGGCGTTGCGCCCGTCGGTGCCCGCGGCGCCGGTCACACCAGCGCCACCCTTGCCACCGTTGCCGGCGTTGCCGCCATTGCCGTCGGTGCCCGCCGCGCCGTCCGCGCCGTTGACCGCGCCGCTGCCGCCCTTGCCGGCGGCGCCCGCAGCCCCGCCGTCACCGCCCGAGCCGCCGTTGGCGCCGTTGCCGGCCGCCACGATGGCGGTGCCGTCCGCGCCGTTGCCGCCGTTACCGCCGGTTCCGCCCGAACCACCGTCACCGGCGTCACCGCCGGAGCCGCCGATACCCTTGCCAGACAACGCTTTTCCGCCCGCGCCGCCGTTGCCGCCGGCGCCGCCTCCGGTGCCGTCCGTGCCGGCGGTGCTGCTGATCGGTAACGGCGCGAGCACATCTACCTCGTCAACCAGTGAGGCCGCGTACACGGTCCCGTCTGTGCCGACCGCCACCCCGTACGGGTAGCGAACCGCGATGGTGTTGATCACGGTGCGCTTGACGGTGTCGATCACCGTCAGTCCACCCGTGTCGGTGGTCGGGCCGTCGGGACGTCTTCCGACGTAGGCCACGGCGCCATCCGGGCTGAAGGCCACCGCCGACGCGTAGGGGCCGACAGGGATGACGGCGGACACTGTGTTGGAGTCGGTCGCGATGATCGACACCGTGCCGGCGTTGAAGTTGGTCACGTAGACGTCGTTACCGTCAGGGCTGACTGCCACCCCGAACGGGCTGCCCCCCGGCCCAGCTGAGTTGTCGAGCACCACGGTCGCGATGACTTTGTTGTAGTCGGCGCTGTTCGGATCGGTGTCGATCACAGACACGGTGTTGTCGCCCTCGTTGGAGGTGTAGACCCGCTTGCTGTCCGGGCTGACCGCCACCGCATTCGGCATTCGTCCGGCGCCGACGACGACGGTTCCGGTCACGGTGTTGGTGGCGGTGTCGATCACCGACACGGTGTCGCTTCCGTTGTTGGCGGTGTAGGCGTGTTTGCCGTCGGGGGCGACGGCGACACCGCGGGGAAACGCACGGCCCCCAACGGTGGGGATCGCGATGGTGCTGACGACGGTATTAGTGGCGACGCTGATCACCGACACCGTGTTGTAGAACGCGTTGGCGGCGTAGACCACGGTGCTGGACGGATTGACCGCAACGCCTGTGGTGGCGCTTGGCCGCTGAGTCGCGTTCTTGACCGAGACAGTGGCCACAACGGAGTTGGTGGCGGTGTCGATCACCGACACCGCGTCTTGGACGGTGACGTACACCCGGCTTCCGTCGGGGCTGGCCGCCACCCCGAACGGGACCAGGCCGACGGTGACAGTCGCCGTGACGGCCGATGGACGTGGCGTCTCGCCGTCGGCGCCCGGCGCCCCGTTGGCACCGGCACCGCCATTGCCACCCGAACCGCCGAATCCGCCGTTGCCGGCCTGGGTGCCACTGGCGCCGCCGTTGCCGCCGTTGCCGCCGGGGGTGGTGGCGTTTCCGGCTGCGCCGTTCCCGCCGGTACCCCCGGTGCCGCCGTTGCCGAATGCGCCGCCGTTACCGCCGTTGCCGCCGTTGCCGCCCGCGGTGCCGGCCAGCGCCTTGACGTCAGTGGCGGCGTCATAGCCGGCCCCGCCGTCACCGCCATTGCCCCCGGAGGTGGCCGCCAGACCAGCCGCCCCGGCGCCGCCTTTGCTACCGCCGGTGCCGCCGGTGCCGGCTGCCCCGCCGGTGCCGCCGCTGCCGGCGGTGCCGGGATCGCCGCCGTTGCCGCCGGTGGCGCCGTTGATGACGACCGCGTCCCCGGCCGCGCCGGCACCGCCGTCACCGGGGGTGCCGGCATCCCCGCCCTTGCCGCCGTTGCCGCCGCTGCCGTTGACCCCGGCCTTGCCGGACACACTGAGGGCCAGCCCGGCGTTGCCGCCCGCCCCACCCTTACCGCCACTTGCGCCGTCGCCGCCGTTGCCGCCGGCCTGACCGGCGACCCCGGCGGTGGCGCCGTCGGCACCGTCCGTGCCGTCGCCGCCGTCACCGCCGGCACCGCCCGCACCACCGGCGCCGCCGTCACCGCCGTTACCGGAGACGCTGCCGCCCAGCCCACCGGCGCCGCCCCAGCCGCCGACGCCACCCGCGGTGCCCGCGGTGCCGTCGACGCCCGCGGTGAGGGAGGTGGTGCCGGCGATGCCGGCACCACCGGTGCCGCCGGCCCCGCCGTTACCGCCGTTGCCGACCGCGCCGCCGTTACCGCCCTTGCCGCCGTTACCGGCGGCGAAGACGCCGGTGTCGATCACCGACACCGAGTTTCCGCCCTCGTTGGTGACGTAGGCGCGGGTGCCGTTGGGGCTGACCGCCACCCCGTTCGGGGAACTGCCGACGGCGATGGGGGTGCCGATGACGGTGTCGGTGGCGGTGTCGATCACCGACACCGTGCTGTCGAAGGTGTTGGCGATGTAGGCGCGGGTGCCGTTGGGGCTGACCGCCACCCCGTACGGCCCCCTGCCCACGCCGATCGGGGCGCCGATGACGGTGTTGGTGGCGGTGTCGATCACCGACACCGTGCCGTCGCTGGTGTTGGTGATGTAGGCGCGGGTGCCGTCCGGGCTGAATGCCACCCCGGACGGGAAGCGACCGACCGTGATCGGGGCCCCGATGACGGTGTTGGTGGCGGTGTCGATCACCGACACCGTGTTGCCGTTCTCGTTGGTGATGTAGGCGCGGGTGCCGTCGGGGCTGACCGCCACCGCGGACGGGTAGCTGCCGACGGCGATGGGGGTGCCGATGACGGTGTCGGTGGCGATGTCGATCACCGACACCGTGTCGCCGCCGGTGTTGGTGATATAGGCGCGGGTGCCGTCGGGGCTGACCGCCACCCCCTGCGGCTGGCTGCCAACGCCGATGGGAGCGCCGATGACGGTGTTGGTGGCGATGTCGATCACCGACACCGAGTTGCTGCCGTAGTTGGTGACGTAGGCGCGGGTGCCGTCGGGGCTGACCGCCACCCCGATCGGGAAGTTCCCGACCGTGACCGGGGTGCCGATGACGGTGTTGGTGGCGATGTCGATCACCGACACCGTCCCGCTTCTGTTGGTGACGTAGGCGCGGGTGCCGTCCGGTGTGACCGCCACCCCCCTCGGGGCACCGCCCACGCCGATGGGGGCGCCGATCACAGCAGCCTGTCCGGTGCCGGCTGAGGGCGGACTGTAGCCCGCCCCACCGGCACCACCGGTACCGCCGGAGGTCACGGCCAGACCGTTCGCGCCCTTGGTGCCGGGGGTTGAACCGGTGCCGCCGGCGCCGCCGCTGCCCGCGGTGCCGGGATCACCGCCATTGCCGCCGCTGGCGCCGTTGATGATGGTGGCGTCCCCGGCCGCGCCGGTGCCGCCGTCACCGCCCTGGCCGGCGTTGCCGCCCGCGCCGCCGTTGCCGCCGGTGCCATCAGCGCCCTTGCTGGCGGTGGCTCCGCCCGCAGCACCGCCGGTGCCGCCGTTGCCACCCGTACCGCCGTTGCCGCCGTTACCACCGGCGGTGCCGTCGCCGCCGGCGGTGCCTGCGACGGTGGCGTTCTTGCCGTTGGTTCCGGCCGCGCCGGTCAGGCCGGTGCCGCCGGTGCCGCCGGTGCCGCCGTTGCCGCCGTTGCTATCGACCCCGGCTTTGCCGGTCGCGCCGATGGTGGTGCCGGTGCCGCCCTTACCGGCGGTGCCCGCGGTACCGCCCGTGCCGCCCGCGCCGCCGTTACCGCCGGCCTGGCCGTTGATGTTGGACGGGTCACCGTTCGTACCGGGCGCACCGTTGCCGCCGCTACCACCGACACCGCCGTCACCGGCGTTACCACCCGCACCCCCGCTGCCATCAGCGCCCTTGCTGGCGGTGGCCCCGCCCGCAGCACCACCGGTGCCGCCGTTACCACCCGCACCGCCGCTGCCGCCGTTACCACCGGCGGTGCCGTCACCACCCGATGTGCCCGCCGTGGTCGCGTCCTTGCCGTTGACGCCGGCCGCACCGGTCAGGCCGGCACCACCCGCCGCGCCGTTACCGCCCGCGCCGCCGTTGCCATCGACCCCGGCCGTACCGGCGCTGCCGTTGACCTTTCCGGTGCCGCCCTTACCGGCGGTGCCTGCGGTGCCGCCTTTACCGCCGGAGCCGCCGTTACCGCCGGCCTGGCCGTTGATGTTGGACGGGTCACCGTTCCTACCGGGCGCGCCGTTGCCGCCGGTGCCGCCGGTGGCCCCGTTACCGGCCGCGCCGCCGGCCCCGCCGGTCCCGGACGTCGAGCCGCCCTTTCCGCCGGTGCCGCCGGTGCCGCCGTTGCCACCGTTGCCGCCGGTGTCACCGGCGGTGCCTGCCGCGCCGGCGGTGGTGGCGTCGGTGCCGCGGGCGCCGGCTTTCCCGTCACCGCCGTTGCCGCCGGTGCCGCCGTTGCCGACCGCGCCGCCGTTTCCGCCGGTGCCGCCGTTACCGCCGGACGCTCCGGCGGTGGTTGGGGTGTAGCCGGTCCCGCCGGCCCCGCCGTTGCCGCCGGTGCCTGTGGTGCCGCCGGTGCCGTTGTTGCCTGCAGTGCCGCCGGTGCCGGTACCGGCGGCGCCGCCCTTGCCTGCGGAGCCCCCGGTTCCGGGGTTCGCGCCGTTGCCGCCGTTGCCGGCGTCGGGGTGGGCGGCGGTGCCGTCGGCGCCGCGGCCGCCGTTGCCGGCGGTCCCGCCGCCGCCGCCGTTGCCGCCGTCGCCGCCGTCACCGGCCTTGCCGGGGTTGGCGAAGAGCAGGCCGTAGCGGCCGGTGCCGGCGTTACCGCCCGCGCCGCCGTTGCCGCCGGCGGCGCCGGTGCCGCCGGGGGTGCCGGTGTAGCCGTTGCCGTTGTTGTCGGTGAAACCGGTGGAGTCGGCACCGTTGATGCCGGCTGGTCCGGAGCCGCCGTCACCGCCGCGCCCACCCTTGCCGCCGGCGCCGGCGCCGCCGAAGAGCAGGCTGCCGTTCCCGCCGGTCCCGCCGGTACCGCCGTCACCACCGCGGGCGCCGGCGCCGCCGTCCCCGCCGCGCCCGCCGGCCCCGCCCGCGCCGGTGCCGCCGCTGACGGTCGGTGCTGACAGGATCAACGACCCGGTGCCGCCCTTGCCGCCGTCACCGCCGCGTCCGCCGGGTACCCCGGCCGGCGGGGTTCCGGGCCCGCTGGCCCCGCCGTCGCCGCCGTCGCCGCCGTCGCCACCGGAACCCCATGTCGAGAGGAATCCGACGCCGCCGCCGTCGCCGCCGGTGCCGCCATTGCCGCTGGGGGACAGCGCGTTTCCGCCATCCCCACCCGAGCCGCCGCCGTTGAGCAGCATCCCGCCACGACCGCCGGCCCCGCCGGAACCGCCGGTGGTGCCGTCACCGCCGCGGCCGCCGTCACCACCGGCGCCGATCGCCGAGAACAGCCCGGTGTTCCCGCCGGCCCCGCCGGCGCCGCCGACCCCTGCGGTCGAGGTGCCGCCGTCACCGCCGGCCCCGGCATCCCCGGCCAGGGCGATCAGGCTGGTGTCCCCGCCGCGCCCACCCGCGCCGCCGAGTGCCCCTGCCCCCGACGCCGTCCCGCCGGCCCCGCCGGCTCCGCCGAACCCTGACCACAGGGCGCCTTGTCCGCCCGTACCGCCGGCGCCGCCGCCGGTCAGCCCGGCCCCGCCGGCCCCACCGGCGCCGCCGTTGCCCGAGATGGCGAGCAGTCCGCCGTTGCCGCCGGCCCCGCCGGCCCCGCCGGCACCGGTGGGCGAGTCTCCGCCGGCGCCGCCGGCCCCGCCGGAGCCCCAGAACGCCCCGCCGTTGCCGCCGTTGCCGCCGGCCTTGCCGGGCAGGCCCGCCCCGCCGGCGCCGCCGTTGCCGATCAGCCCGGCGTTACCGCCGGCGCCGCCGTTGAAGCCGTTGCCGCCGTTGCCGAACAGCAGGCCGGCTTTGCCGCCGGTGCAGGCCAGGCCCTGGTTGCAGGTCTGGGCGGTCCAGGAGTAGCCGGTGCCGATCAGCAACCCGGCGTCGGGGTGGGCGGCGGTGCCGTTGCCGATGAAAATCCCGATGAAATCCTGAATCGGATTCGACGCCAACGTCCCGGTCGCGGCCGCACTCGGGGAGGCCACCAACCCCGTCGTCGTGGTCGAGGCCGCCGACTGGGCGGGTGCGGGGGATTCCAACTCCCGGCGACTGGCCGCGACCGCGGTCCACGCCAACGGCCCCGCCGCGGGCAGCCCACCACCGCCGCCGGCACCCAGCCACGACAGCAGGGTCGCACTCAACCCTGAGACCCCACCCCCGACAGCAGGGGTGGCCGCCATCACCGGGGCGCTGGCCGCCGCAGGAGAGACCCGCGCCGGGGCCGCGGTCACGGTCGCAGCGCTCGCCGGCGACAGGGCCGAGCGGGTCGGTGTCGGTGTCACGACCACCGGCACCACCGCGCCGGGAACGACAGCGGAAACGGGAAGTGTTGGGGCCGAAGCCGATTCACCCACCGGCTGCACCGGCACCGTCGGCGCGGGTGCGACCACCACCGGGGCGGGCTGGGAATCACCGCGCGGGGCCGGGGGAGTCAGCACCGGGACACTCACGGTGAGGTCGGCGCCACCAGCGCCCGAACCGGCATCAGCGGCCGGCGCCGCGGTCGCCGCCGCAGGACCGCGCCGCCCCGGCGACGACGCGGCTGAATCTGACCCGCCCGCACCCGACTCCGCCGAGGTGTGGGCCGGCCCGCGATGCGCCGCAGACCCCGAACCGCCCGTCGAACCCGTCGTGCCGCCGTCATCCGAACCGCTCGACCCCGCCGAGCCGGTCGTGTCCGCCCACGCCGCCACCGGCACCGACGCCACCGCCGCACCCACACCCAACGCCACCGCCAACGCCCCCACCCGCCCCACATACCGGGCATAACCACTGACCGCCGGCTTGGGCGAACGGGCAGACACCGCAATCACACGGACCGTGGGGGAAACGGGGGCAACAGACATGGAAATGTCCTCCGGAATCGTGCGGGCCGGTTCGGGCCCCCACTGTGAGGACCGTCACGAGTCGACAGTAAGCCGCAAACTACCGCACGCAACCGCCCGAGCAAACAGTCGGGCGGGTGAGTTCCCGATCGAGAACACCCTCCGCCGCGCCGCTCCACCTAAAGTAATTCACCATAAGTGGACTTATAGTCCGGCCTTTCGGCGGCCGGTCGATCCCTTCCAGCAAAACGATCCCACCCGGTGGTCGGTCCCGATGGCCGACAGATCCAGCTCCCTGGTTCGAGACCCGTCCGAACGGCATTCCGAACGCTCAGAGGCGATTTCCCCGCCCTCAGCAACATTCCGCGGCCTCGATGACCGCCAGTCGGGACGTCCCATGCGCCACCGCGTGAAAGCTCCGCTCAGCGAACTCATAGCCACCCTCTATCGACGTCTCAGCCTGCGTGGCGTCAGTCGATGGTCGCGGTGCGGGCGACTGAGGGGAAGAAAGCAAGGGGCAACCAATGCCGCCGTCACCGGCCGGTCCGCGTCTCGGTGCTGAGTTGACGGCCGAGACGGTGGCCTGCTCGCCGGCCGACGAGGTAGCCGTTGGCGTTTCCGCTCTGACGCCCGCACCCCCGCTACCGGCTGTGCCAGCGAGTCCGCTCCGTCCGCCGTTTCCGGCGGGCACCCCGGAGATCGCCGGTCGGGTCGCGGACGACACCCAGAAGGGCGGGGGAGCGCAGACCCAACGAGATCCGGAGTCTTAAGGCGGGCTAGAGCGCAAACGGCGGCCGGAGATCGCCGAGCATCGGGAAGTGCCGCACGTTCAGGGTCGCCAGCCGGTAGGCGTGAATAGGATCAGTCCAGGTCGAAGGCATTCCGGACGGCGATCGACAGGGCCGTTTCCTGATCGGGGAAGAAGTACCCGACCTGGCGACCCAACGCCTCGACCGGGATCGTGACGATGTTGTCGATGCTGACCACCGATTCTTTCTCCAGGCCGTTGCGCGGGCCGACGGGCACCTCGGTCGAGAGTCCGCGAATCGTCCCGGTGATCGGTGCGACGGTGACGCGGGTGAGGTGGGGCCTGACGAGTTCTCTGGTGAGGATGAGCACCGGACGCGCCTTGTCCAGTCTGGCAAGGTGGATAGGCCTCATTCCAGGCCGATGTCCAGACCTGCCGCATAACGGGCCAGATCGTCGAACCCCTCGGTGTCGGATCCCTCACTCGCCAGGATTGCGGCGTCGCGGGCAGCGATCAGACGACGTCGCTCACGCTCGAGAGCTGCCTGCACGAAGGCGGCACGACTGGCGACGCGTTGGTCTGTGACCTCCCGGTCGATGAACTCGACAACGTAATCGGGAAGCCTGACTGCGATCTGCTTACTCACCTCGCCGATGGTACCGATTCGGGATTCATGACGGTACCGCGAATGTGGAGCGTCGCCTGATGGTGTCCCCGCAGTCACGGTGCGGGAGACTCAAAGCAAAGGACAAGGGGGAGCAACCAATGCCGCCGTCACTCACCGGTCCGCATCTCGGTGCTGAGTTGACCCCCGAGTCCGTGGCCCACTCGCCGGCCGACGAGGTACTGGCGAGCCTCGACACCACCGAGTCGGGCCTGTCCTCCGCCGAGGCGGCGGCACGCCTGACCAGGTTCGGCCCGAACTCGCTTCGCACCCATCGGGTCAGCGCCTGGGGGGTGTTGCGCCGCCAACTCAACAACGCCGTGCTCGCCTTGCTCGCGGTGACGGCCGTGGTGTCGTTCTTTCTCGGCGACAACACCCAGGCGGTCATCATCGGCATCATCCTGGCGGTCAGTATCGGACTCGGCTTCGTCAATGAGTACCGCGCCGAAAAGGCCAGTGCCGCATTGCATTCCAGTGTCAGGCACCACGCGGTGGTGCGCAGGGACGGCCGCACCGCCAAAGTCGACGTCAACCAGTTGGTGCCCGGCGACGTCATCGAGCTGACGCTGGGAGAACTGGTTCCGGCCGACGTGCGGCTGCTGACGGTCAATACCCTGGAGTGCAACGAAAGCATCCTCACCGGCGAGTCGGCGCCGGCGGAGAAGTCGGCCGACCCGGCCCCGCCCGGCACTGCCCTGGCCGACGCGGTTCGACTG
The DNA here is from genome assembly GCA_964629725.1 of uncultured Mycobacterium sp. Classification (GTDB taxonomy): domain Bacteria; phylum Actinomycetota; class Actinomycetes; order Mycobacteriales; family Mycobacteriaceae; genus Mycobacterium. The sequence goes on along the minus strand of CAZVST010000002.1, from coordinate 144,323 downwards.
TCCAACTCCTCCTCGTCGCTGCGCTCCGCATCGTCGTTGTACCCCGCGGATCTGGCGTTCATGGGCACTGTTGTCAGCGCCGGCAGCGCCACCGCGGTGGTCTACGCCACCGGACTAAACGCGCAGTTCGGCCGAATCGCCGCCGGTCTCGGCGAACGTCAGCCCGAGACGGAGTTTCAGGTGGGACTGCGGCGGTTCTCCTATCTGCTGCTGTGGGTCGCGCTGACACTGACCGTGCTCATCCTGGTGGCGAACCTGCTGCTGCGCCGCCCGGTGATCGACGCCGTGTTGTTCTCGCTGGCCATTGCCGTCGGGATCACGCCGCAGTTACTGCCGGCCGTGGTGAGCACCAGCCTGGCCACCGGCTCGCGGCGGCTGGCGAAGCAGAAGGTTCTGGTGAAGCGCCTGGTTTGTATCGAGGACCTCGGTGACATCGACGTTCTGATCACCGACAAGACCGGCACCCTCACCGAAGGCCGGGTCACGCTGATCGACGCGGTCGACCCGGCCGGGCAGCCCAGCGACACCGCGCTGCGCGCCGGCCTACTGGCCACCGACGTCGACCCCGCCGTCGGGGGGACGAGCGCCAATCCGCTCGACGCCGCGCTGTGGGAATCAGAGGCCGGACAACGGCTGGACGTCTCCGATGCGCGCCGGGTCGCGGAGTTGCCGTTCGACCACACCCGTCGGGCTGCCTCGTCCCTCGTCGACGACGGCGGCAACAGGACGCTCATCGTCAAAGGCGCACCCGAGCAGGTGTTGCAGCTCTGCCTGGGGGTGCCCGATGCGGCCCAACGCACGCTCGACGGGCTGTTCGCCGACGGGCGGCGGGTGGTCGCCGTGGCTAGCCGGCCGGCCGGGGACCTCACCGCGATCACCGCCGCCGACGAGAAAGACCTGACGCTGCACGGGTTTCTGGCGTTCGCCGACCAGCCCAAGCTGGCGGTGCGCGATTCGCTGGCGCAGCTTGCCGCGCTCGGCATCGAGGTGAAGATCGCCACCGGAGACAACCCGCAGGTGGCCGAAAAGGTCTGTGCAGACGTGGGATTGGCGTCGAAGGGGACGTTCACCGGGGCGCAGCTGGTCGAACTCGACGAGACCGCCTTCGCGGCCGCTGCCCAGAGCGGCACCGTCTTCGCCCGGATCTCCCCGGAACAGAAGGCCCAGCTGATCCGGGCGCTGCGGCAGACCGGACGCTCCATCGGCTTCCTCGGCGACGGCGTCAACGACGCCTTGGCCCTGCACTCCGCCGACGTCGGCATCTCGGTGGACACCGCCACCGACGTCGCCAAGGACGCCGCCGACGTGGTACTGCTGGAGAAGGACCTCGGCGTGCTGGCCACCGGCGTCGCCGAGGGCCGGCGCATCTTCGCGAACACCATCAAGTACGTGCTGATGGGAACGTCGAGCAACTTCGGCAACATGTTCTCCGCTGCCGCCGCCTCCGCAGTGCTGCCGTTCCTGCCGATGCTGCCCAGCCAGATCCTGCTCAACAACCTGCTCTACGACTCCTCGCAGCTGGCGATCCCCACCGACCGGGTCGACCCCGAACAACTGCACGCCCCGTCGCACTGGAACATCGCCTTCATTCGGCGGTTCATGCTGACCTTCGGCCCGATCAGTTCGCTGTTCGACTTCCTCACCTTCGGGCTGATGCTGGGTGTGTTGCACGCCGGTCCGTCCGAGTTCCGCACCGGCTGGTTCGTCGAGTCGCTGGCCACCCAGACCCTGATCATCTTCGCCATCCGCACCCGTAGGATCCCGTTCTTCCGCAGCCGGCCCGGCGGGGTGATGACGGCGGCGACCCTGTCGGTCATCGCCGTCGGGGTCGTGCTGACCATCTCACCGCTCGCGCCGGCGTTGGGTTTTGCCGCGCTGCCTTGGCAGTTCTTCGGCGCGCTGGCACTGTTCGTCCTCGCCTACCTGGTCCTCGTTGAGATCACCAAGGCGATGTTTTACGCCGAACCCATCCGGGCGCCCGGTCTGCCACACCGCACCCGTGGCCGGGAGCACCGGATTCACCGTCGCGCAGCACGTTTCAGCCATCCGGGTCGGTTGCCGTAGCACGTAGCGGGTACGCGATCGGAACCGGCGGAAACCCGGCGCGGCCGTTAGGGATACCGCCGCCTCGAGCACGGGCCGACCCGTAATGCTCTCGCGGATCCGATACCACCGGAGATATCACGGAGAACCGCGATATCGCCGGCGGTATCGGTTTCTGAACGATGTACATCCTTCTGGCAAGAGCGGCTCCCGCGCCGTGACCCGGGTTCCCGTTAGCATCCAGTACATGCGGGCGAGGAAACGGTGGGGATTGCTCGATCGGCGTCGACCGCGGTGACCTGGCGAGACACCGGCGAAGTCGAGTCGGTGATCGAGGTGGGCAACGCCGGGGAGTTGCAACGCCGCCGCGACGACCACGACAACGGCGACACCTTCTATTCCATCTGGTTCTATCCGCGGCCCCGCGGCACTGGGGGACGCGTACACCCCGAACCAGTTCTATTACGTCGCGTGGACCCGGGTTCCCGGCGGGTATGATGGCGGCCCGATTCCGATCACCCTGCATCACAACGTCGCCGACATCACCGGGATGCGCCGCGACCTCCCTTCTCTGAGCGTGCCTGCCGTTGAGGAGATCGCGCCTGCCTTGGAACTCCTCGGGCGGGGGTTTGCCGCAGCGTTCGACGGGCGGCGGCCGCGGTCTGGGTGACACGGCATCGCGCCCATCAATCCCAGGCCCACCGGCCTCGCTCGCCTAGGGTGTCGCACATGTCCATGACCCGCCGGAGCCTGCTCAAGTACGCCGCTGCCACCCCGGTCGCAGTTCTGGGTCTCGGGGCGCTGGCTGACGCGGTGTCCGCCGCCGACCCCCTCGGGGTGCTCCTGGACTACTCCGCCGGTGTGCTCAGTGCCGCCGACATCACGTCGGCCGGCGCGGTGGGCGCCATCCGCTACGTGTCGGACCGCCGGCCCGGCGCCAGCTGGATGATCGGCAAGCCGATGAAGATCGACGAAGCCCGGGAGCTGAGTCAGGCGGGTCTGAAGATCGTCTCCAATTACCAGTTCGGCAAGGGTGAAACGTCCGACTGGCTCGGTGGTCAGCCCGCCGGCATCACCCACGCCAAGCGCGGAGTGGAGCTGCACACCGTGGCCGGCGGCCCTGCCACCGCCCCGATCTACGCCTCGATCGACGACAATCCCAGCTACGACCAGTACAAGCAGCAGGTGGCCCCCTACCTGCGCGGTTGGGAGTCCGTCGTCGGCCATCAGCGGGTCGGTGTCTACGGCAACTCCAAGGTCATCGACTGGGCGCTGCAGGACGGGCTCGGGTCGTGGTTCTGGCAGCACAACTGGGGCACCCCACAGGGCTTCGTCCACCCGGCCGCACATCTGCACCAGTTCGAGATCGACGCCCGCAAGGTCGCCGGAGTCGGGGTGGACCTCAACAACATCCTGAAGTCCCAATTCGGCCAGTGGGCGTGACTGAATAACCTACTCAATGGTAGGTATTTGCTAGCAAACTTTCGCGCGCTCGTTGAGTGAATAAATGTGCGCTCAAAAACAGATCAACCGCTTGGTAGGGGCCGACACGCCCGCATTGGCCGACAGCAGATCCGAAGGTAACGATTGGATAACAATCAGCCTGTGAGCAGCGAAGATTTAGCTACTCAAGCGTAACCAGCCCCATGCAGGCCATTTGCCTCGGCCGCTGTCGGCCGATTGGCGAGCCAGGATGGCCCAGAGCGTGGTTACTCAACCGTAGAACTCGTCAGTAACAAATAGCGCTGCCTCAAATAGCGCCGTTCTTATGGGACTCTTAGTGCGTTGGGAAAACCCATTAAACGGGAGATGCGAGTGACGATCCACGAACACGACAGGCTGTCCACCGGAGCGCACACCCATCGGGCGACCAGTAACGCGCTTGTGGATCGACTCAACGCCGGCGAGCCCTACGCGGTGGTCTTCGGCGGCCAGGGGGCGAGTTCCTGGCTGTCCGGGCTCGAAGAACTCGTCACGATGGCGGGGATCGAATCGGAGCTGGCGCGGATCGCCGGGGAGGCGGAGCTGCTGCTCGAGCCGGTAGCCGACGAACTCGTGGTGGTGCGGCCGGTGGGATTCCAGCCGCTGCGGTGGGTTCGGTCGCTGGCCGCCGGAGACCCCGTCCCGACCACCCGTCAGCTGACCTCGGCGGCGGTCTCGCTGCCCGGGGTGCTGCTCACCCAGATCGCCGCAATCCGCGCACTGACCCGTCAGGGCCTGGACTTCGCCGACGCCCCGCCGGTCGCGATGGCCGGCCATTCCCAGGGCGTTCTGGCCGTCGAGGCGCTGCGGGCAGGTGGCTCCCGCGATGTGGAGTTGCTGGCACTGTCCCAGCTGATCGGTGCGGTCGGCACTCTGGTCGCTCGCCGGCGCGGAATCACCGCCCTGGGTGATCGCACCCCGATGGTGTCGGTGACCAACGCCGAGCCCGACCGCATCGCCGGCTTGCTTGAGGAGTTCGCCCGCGACGTTCGCACCGTCGAACCGCCGGCGCTGTCCATCCGCAACGGCCGCCGCTCCGTGGTCATCACCGGAACGCCCGAACAGTTGTCGCGGTTCGAGTTGTACTGCCGCCAGATCGCCGACTCCGAAGCCGCCGAGCGGAAGAACAAGATGCGCGGCGGCGCGGTCTTCAACCCCGTCTTCGACCCGGTCCAGGTCGAGGTCGGCTTCCACACCCCGCGACTGGCCGACGGTGTGGACATCGTCGTCCGGTGGGCCGAGGCCGTCGGACTGGACGTCGAACTGTCCCGGCGGATGGCCGAGGCCGTGCTGGTGCAGCAGGTGGACTGGGTGCAATCGGTGACCGAGATCGCCGACTCCGGTGCGCGCTGGATCCTCGACCTGGGCCCCGGTGACATCCTGACCCGCGTCACCGCCCCGGTGATCCGCGGTCTGGGGCTGGGCATCGTGCCCGCGGCGACGCGGGGTGGCCAGCGCAATCTGTTCACCGTCGGTGCGGCACCGGAGGTGGGTGCGCCATGGTCGAGTTACGCCCCGTCGGTGGTCAGCCTGCCTGACGGGTCGGTGAAACTCTCGACGAAGTTCACCCGGCTCACCGGGCGATCGCCGATCCTGCTGGCCGGAATGACGCCGACGACCGTCGACGCCCGGATCGTGGCGGCGGCGGCCAATGCCGGCCACTGGGCAGAGTTGGCCGGCGGCGGCCAGGTTACCGAGCCGATCTTCGACCGCCGCATCGCCGAACTCGGCGCTCTGCTGGAACCCGGCCGCGCCGTGCAGTTCAACGCGCTGTTCCTCGACCCGTATCTGTGGAAACTTCAGGTCGGCGGCAAACGCCTGGTGCAGAAGGCCCGTGCGTCCGGTGCGCCGATCGACGGCCTGGTCATCAGCGCCGGCATCCCCGACTTGGAGGAGGCCGTCGACCTCATCGGTGAACTGAACAACGCAGGCATCAGCCACGTGTGCTTCAAGCCCGGCACCGTCGAGCAGATCCGATCGGTCATCCGTATCGCCGCCGAGGTGCCTACCCGCCCGGTGATCGCCCATATCGAGGGTGGGCGCGCCGGCGGCCACCACTCCTGGGAGGACCTCGACGATCTGCTGCTGAGCACCTATTCGGAGTTGCGCTCGCAGTCCAACATCACGATCTGCGTCGGCGGCGGGATCGGCACCCCGGCGCGTGCGGCCGAATACCTCACCGGCCGTTGGTCTTCTGTGTATGGCTACCCCCTGATGCCGGTGGACGGCATCCTGGTCGGCACCGCGGCGATGGCCTGCCTGGAGGCCACCACCTCGCCGTCGGTCAAGCAGATGCTCGTCGACACCGCCGGCACCGAACAGTGGGTGGGTGCCGGAAAAGCCTTGAACGGCATGGCATCCGGGCGCAGTCAACTCGGCGCGGACATCCACGAGATCGACAACTCCGCGTCCCGGTGCGGTCGGCTGCTCGACGAGGTCGCCGGGGACGCCGACGCGGTCGCGGCCCGCCGCGACGAGATCATCGCGGCGATGGCGTTGACCGCCAAGCCCTACTTCGGCGACGTCGCCGAGATGACCTATGCACAGTGGCTGCGCCGCTACGTCGAACTGGCCATCGGCGCGGCCGACAGCGCTGGAGCCGCTTGGCCGGCGACATTGGCCGGCGCTGACACCAAGACTCCTGGCTCGCCGTGGCTGGACGTGACCTGGCGGGACCGTTTCGCGGCGATGCTGCAGCGCGCCGAGGCCCGCCTCGACCCCTCCGACACCGGCCGGATCGACACCATGTTCGGCCCCGACTCCGATCCACTGGAGGACCCCGACGGCGCGATCGACGCCTTGCTGGCGCGCTACCCGGATGCGGTCACCGTGCTGTTGCACCCGGCCGACGGACCGTTCTTCGTCGAGTTGTGCAAGACCCTGGGCAAGCCGGTGAATTTCGTGCCGGTGATCGACAAGGACGTCCGCCGGTGGTGGCGCAGCGACTCGCTGTGGCAGGCCCACGACGCCCGGTACACCGCCGATCAGGTGTGCGTCATCCCGGGGACCGCTGCCGTCGCCGGGATCGACCGGGTGGACGAACCGGTGGGCGAACTGCTGGACCGTTTCGAGGCCGCGGCCGTCGAGCAGGTGCTGGCCGCCGGCGAGCAACCCGAACCGGTCGCCTCGCGGCTGCATGTGCGCACCGACGTCGGCGGAGCGCTGGGCATCGTGCTGGACTCCCCGGATGTGCTCTGGGCGGGGCGCACCGCGGTGAACCCGGTGCACCGGCTGGCTCCGCCGAGCGAGTGGCAGGTTCTCGATGCCGGTCCGGCAGGCAGGACCGGGGAATTCACTCATGCCACAAACCATTCCACCGGCGCGCGGCTGGAGGTGATCGGCTCGGACCGGGTGGTGCTGCGGGTTCCGTTGTCGGGCAACTGGATTGACATCACCTTTACGCTGCCCTCCACCGTCGTCGACGGCGGCGCCCCGGTTGTCATCACCGCCGACGCCGCCGCGGCCATGCGCGCGGTGCTCGCCATCGCCGCCGGCGTCGACGGACCCGACGCGCTGCCAGCGCTGGCCGGCGGATCGGCCACCGCCACCGTGGACTGGGACCCCGAACGGGTGGCCGACCACACCGGCGTCACCGCGACGTTCGGGGCCCCGCTGGCCCCCACGCTGACCACCGTTCCCGACGCCCTGGTCGGCCGGTGCTGGCCGGCGGTGTTCGCGGCCATCGGGCGCGCCGTCACCTCCTCCGGATTCCCGGTGATCGAGGGTCTGCTGAGCCTCGTGCACCTCGACCACGCGGCCCGGCTGCTCAAGCCGCTGCCGGGGTATCCGACCCAACTGGTCGTGAGAGCGACGTCGTCGCATGCCTACGACACCGAAGTGGGCCGGGTGGTGCCGGTGACGGTCAACGTCAGCGACGCCGGCGGCACCGTGCTCGCGGTGATGGAAGAGCGTTTCGCCATCCGGGGCCGCACCGGTCCGGCGGAACTGACCGATCCGGTGCGGGCCGGGGGAGCGGTATCGGTCAATGCCACCGACACCCCGCGCCGCCGGCGCCGGGACGTGACGATCACCGCGCCGGTGGATATGCGGCCCTTCGCCGTGGTGTCTGGAGACCACAACCCGATCCACACCGATGCGACGGCCGCGCTGCTCGCCGGGCTGGAATCGCCCATCGTGCACGGCATGTGGCTGTCGGCAGCCGCGCAGCACGTCGTCACCGCCACAGACGGCAAGCCCGGCGCACCCGGCAAGCTGATCGGCTGGACGGCCCGCTTCCTCGGCATGGTGGCCCCGGGCGACGAGATCGACATCCGGGTCGATCGGGTCGGAATCGACTTGGGCGCAGAGGTTCTCGAGGTCACTGCCAAAGTCCAGGGCCAGCTGGTCATGTCGGCGACGGCCCGCCTGGCCGCCCCGAAGACCGCCTATGCGTTCCCCGGCCAGGGTATTCAGCACAAGGGCATGGGCATGGAGGTCCGGTCCCGCTCTAAGGCGGCTCGCGCAGTGTGGGACCGCGCGGACGCGTTCACCCGTGAGGCGCTGGGCTTTTCGGTCCTGCACGTGGTCCGGGAGAACCCGACCAGCCTGATCGCCCGCGGGGTGCACTATCAGCATCCCGAGGGGGTGCTGTACCTGACGCAGTTCACCCAGGTCGCCATGGCCACGGTGGCTGCCGCGCAGGTCGCCGAGATGCGCGAGCAGGGTGCCTTCGTCGAGGGCGCCATCGCGTGCGGCCACTCTGTCGGCGAGTACACCGCCCTGGCGTGCGTCACCGGCGTCTACGAACTGGAGGCACTGCTGGAGGTGGTGTTCCACCGCGGCAGCAAGATGCACGACATCGTTCCGCGTGACGAACTGGGCCGGTCCAACTACCGGCTGGCCGCGATCCGGCCGTCGCAGATCGACCTCGACGACGCCGACGTCACGGCGTTCGTTGCCGACATCGCCGAGCGCACCGGTGAATTCCTGCAGATCGTCAATTACAACCTGCGCGGATCGCAGTACGCGATTGCCGGCACCGTGGCTGGTCTTGATGCGCTCGAAGAGGAGATCGAGCGGCGCCGGGAGATCACCGGCGGCAAGCGGGCCTACATTCAGGTGCCCGGCATCGACGTGCCGTTCCACTCCGACGTGCTGCGGGTCGGGGTCCCCGAATTCCGCCGCTCGCTGGAGCGCATCATGCCGCGCGACGCCGACCCGTCGGTGCTGATCGGCCGCTATATCCCCAACCTGGTGCCGCGGCTGTTCACCCTCGACCGCGACTTCATCCAGGATATCCGCGATCTGGTGCCGGCCGAACCGCTCGACGAGATCCTCGCCGACTACGACACCTGGATCACCCACCGTCGCATGGAACTCGGCCGCCGCGTCGTGATCGAACTGCTCGCCTGGCAGTTTGCCAGCCCGGTCCGCTGGATCGAGACCCAGGATCTGCTGTTCACCGAGACCGCCGCCGGCGGAATCGGCGTCGAACGGTTCGTGGAGATCGGCGTGCGGTCCGCACCAACCGTCGCCGGCCTGGCGACCAACACCCTGAAGTTGCCCGAATTCGCCTACAGCACAGTCGAAGTGCTCAACGTTGAGCGTGACGCCGCGGTGCTGTTCGCCACCGACACCGACCCGGAGCCGGAGCCGGAAGCCGAGGCCGCACCGGTCGCGGCAGCCGCCGAACCCACCGCGGCCGAGGCGGCTCCCCCCACCCCGACCGCGCCCACCGCCGCCGCGGGAGCGCCCCGTCCCGACGACATCCCGTTCGACGCCGCCGACGCGACGCTGGCGCTGATCGCCTTGTCGGCCAAGATGCGCCTCGATCAGGTCGAGCCGCTGGACTCGATCGAGTCGATCACCGACGGAGCCTCCTCGCGGCGCAACCAGTTGCTCGTCGACCTCGGCTCCGAACTCAACCTCGGCGCGATCGACGGCGCCGCGGAGGCCGACCTGACCTCTCTGCGCGGACAGGTCACCAAGCTGGCCCGGACGTACAAGCCGTTCGGCCCGGTGCTCGGCGACGCCGTCAACGACCAGTTGCGGACCGCTCTGGGCCCGTCCGGGAAGCGGCCCGCCGTCGTCGCCGAACGCATCACGAAGGTGTGGGAACTCGGCGCCGGCTGGGCCAAACACGCCACCGTCGAGTTGGCGTTGGGCACCCGGGAGGGCAGCAGCGTGCGCGGAGGCGCACTCGGCGGCCTGCACGACGGCGCGCTCACCGACGCCGCCGCCGTGGACAAGGCCATCGACGCGGCGGTCGCCGCGGTGGCCGCCCGCCGCGGTGTGGCGGTCGCTCTGCCGTCGACCGGCGCCGCCGCCAGCGGTGTGGTGGACTCCGCCGCCCTGACGGAGTTCGCCGAGACCGTCACCGGCCGCGACGGCGTGCTGGCATCGGCGGCCCGGCTGGTGCTCAGCCAGCTTGGCCTGGACGACGCCGTCAGTGCGCCGACCGGCAATCCCGACACCGAACTGATCGATCTGGTCACCGCCGAACTCGGCGCCGACTGGCCGCGGCTGGTCGCTCCGGTGTTCGACTCACGCAAAGCGGTGCTGCTCGACGACCGCTGGGCCAGTGCCCGTGAGGATCTCGTGCGGCTGTGGCTGACCGACGAGGGGGACCTCGACGCCGACTGGGACCGGCTCTCGCAGCGCTTCGAGGGTGCCGGGCATGTGGTCGCCACCCAGGCCGACTGGTGGCGCGGCCGAGCACTGCGCGAAGGCCGGCATGTGCATGCGGCGCTGTACGCGCGGGTCGCCGCCGGTGCGGAGAACCCGGCCCCGGGCCGCTATTCCGGTGAGGTCGCCGTGGTCACCGGGGCCTCCAAAGGCTCCATCGCCGCCTCGGTCGTGGCAGGCCTGCTCGACGGCGGCGCGACCGTCGTCGCCACCACGTCGCGGCTGGACGATGAGCGCTTGGAGTTCTACAAGTCGCTCTACCGCGACCACGCCCGCTTCGGCGCTGCGCTGTGGGTGCTGCCCGCCAACATGGCGTCGTACTCCGACATCGACGCGCTGGTCTCATGGGTCGGCAACGAGCAGACCGAAAGCCTTGGGCCGCAGTCGATTCATGTCAAGGATGCCCAGACGCCGACGCTGCTGTTCCCGTTCGCCGCGCCGCGCGTGGCCGGCGACCTCTCGGAGGCCGGCTCGCGCTCGGAAATGGAGATGAAGGTGCTGCTGTGGGCCGTTGAACGGCTCATCGGCGGATTGTCGGCGATCGGCGCCGAACGTGACATCGCCTCCCGGCTGCACGTGGTGCTGCCCGGCTCACCGAACCGCGGAATGTTCGGCGGTGACGGCGCCTATGGCGAGTCCAAGGCGGCGCTGGACGCGGTGGTGGCGCGGTGGAGCGCGGAATCGTCCTGGGCGCAACGGGTCACGATCGCGCACGCCCTGATCGGCTGGACCAAGGGCACCGGTCTGATGGGCCACAACGACGCCATCGTCGACGCCGTTGAGGCCGCCGGGGTGACCACCTACAGCACCGCCGAGATGGCGGGCATGCTGCTGGACCTGTGCACCATCGAGTCCCGGGCGGCGGCCGCGGAGGCGCCGGTGCAGGTCGATCTGACCGGCGGGCTCGGCGATATCGAACTGGACATGGCCGAGCTGGCTGCCAAGGCCCGCGAGGAGATGTCCTCGGCGGCAAGACAATCCGACGACGACGCCGAATCCGGCACCATCGCCGCGCTGCCGTCGCCCCCGCGCGGGCACCGGTCCGCCCCGCCTCCGGTCTGGGACGACCTCGATGTCGACCCCGCCGATCTGGTGGTCATCGTGGGCGGCGCCGAACTGGGTCCCTACGGCTCTTCGCGCACCCGATTCGAGATGGAGGTCTCCGGCGAGCTGTCGGCCGCCGGAGTGCTGGAACTGGCCTGGACCACCGGCCTGGTGACCTGGGAGAACGATCCCAAGCCCGGCTGGTATGACACCGCGGCCGGCGATCTGGTTCCGGAGGAGGAGATCGTCGAGCGCTACCACGATGCCGTCGTCGAGCGTTGCGGCATCCGCGAATTCGTCGGCGATGGCGCGCTGCGCCCCGACCACTCCGCGGAACTTCTGGTGAGCGTCTTCCTCGACCGCGATTTCAGCTTTGTGGTGGCCTCGGAGGCCGAGGCGCTGGCGTTCGCGCATTCCGACCCCGACCACACCGTGGTTCGCCCGGCCGGTGACGGCGGGGACTGGGAGGTGATCCGCAAGGCGGGCACCGAGATTCGCGTCCCACGCAAGGTGAAGCTGGCCCGCACCGTCGGCGCGCAGATCCCCACCGGGTTCGACCCGAAGGTGTGGGGCATCAGCGCGGACATGGAAAACTCCGTTGACCGGGTGGCGCTGTGGAACATGGTCGCCACCGTCGACGCATTCCTGTCGTCGGGCTTCACCCCGGCCGAACTGATGCGCTGGGTGCACCCCAGCATGGTGGCCAGCACCCAGGGCACCGGCATCGGCGGTCTGACCAGCATGCAGACCATGTTCCACGGCAACCTGATGGGCACTCCGAAGCCGAACGACATCCTGCAGGAGGTGCTCCCGAATGTCGTTGCCGCCCATGTGATGCAGTCCTACGTGGGCGGATACGGAGCCATGGTGCATCCGGTCGGGGCCTGCGCCACCGCGGCGGTCTCCGTCGAGGAGGGGATGGACAAGATCCGCCTCGGCAAGGCCGAACTGGTGGTGGCGGGCGGCTTCGACGACATGACCTCCGACGCCATCACCGGCTTCGCCGACATGGCCGCGACCGCCGACACCGAGATGATGCGCGCCCGTGGAATCAGCGACTCGAAGATCTCGCGTGCCAACGACCGGCGCCGGCTCGGGTTCCTGGAGGCCCAGGGCGGCGGAACCATCTTGTTGGCCCGCGGCGATCTGGCGCTGAGGATGGGCCTTCCGGTTCTCGCGGTGGTCGCCTACGCGCAGAGCTTCGCCGATGGCGTGCACACCTCGATCCCCGCCCCGGGCCTCGGAGCGTTGGGGGCGGGCCGCGGCGGACGCGACTCGGCGCTGGCCCGTTCGCTGGACAAACTCGGGGTCGGCGCCGACGACATCGCGGTGATCTCCAAACACGACACCTCGACACTGGCCAACGATCCCAACGAGACCGAACTGCACGAGCGTCTCGCCGACGCGCTCGGCCGCTCACCGGGCGCACCGCTGTTCGTGGTGTCGCAGAAGAGCCTCACCGGTCACGCCAAGGGCGGCGCTGCGGTGTTCCAGACGATCGGGCTGTGCCAGGTCCTGCGCGACGGCCTCATCCCGCCCAACCGCAGTCTGGACTGCGTCGACGACGAACTGGCTGTCTCCAACCACTTCGTCTGGCCCCGTCAGACCCTGCATCTCGGTGACCGGTTCCCGCTCAAGGCGGGGCTGTTGACCAGCCTCGGCTTCGGGCACGTGTCGGGTCTGGTGGCGCTGGTCCATCCGCAGGCCTTCCTAGCCACCCTTGACGATGCCCAGCGGGAGGATTACCTCAAGCGCGCCGAGCAGCGTGTGCTGGCCGGTCAGCGCCGGCTCGCGTCGGCGATGGCGGGCGGGCGGCCGCTCTACGAGCGCCCAGCCGACCGGCGGTTCGACCACGACTCCCCGGAGAAGCCGCAGGAGGCCGCGATGCTGCTGGACCCGACCTCGCGCCTCGGCAGCGAGAACGTCTACATCCGCTAAGGTCTGCCCCGTGGCGATCGTGGGCGTGGGTATCGACGTGGTGTCCATCCCTGCCTTCGCTGAGCAGGTCGACCAGCCCGGCACCGTCTTCTCCGAGACGTTCACGCCGGGCGAGCGCCGCGACGCCGCGGACAAAAGTTCGCTTGCCGCACGGCATCTCGCCGCCCGGTGGGCCGCCAAGGAAGCGGTCATCAAGGCGTGGTCGGGATCGCGGTTCGCTCAGCGTCCGGTGCTGCCCGAAGGCATCCACCACGACATCGAGGTGGTCACCGACATGTGGGGCCGGCCCAAGGTCCGCCTCACCGGAGCCATCGCCGAGCACCTCGCCGACGTGGTGATCCATGTGTCGCTCACCCATGAGGGGGACACGGCCGCGGCGGTGGCCATCCTTGAGACGCTTCCGTAGCCGTCTGCCGTCCTCAGTCGATGACCGGCAGCACCGGGCCGCGGCCGTATCCGGGCATCCAGCCGGGGCGGAGGAGGCCACTTCTGCTCGGCCCCGTGGGCAGGGGAGCCGGTTCGGAGTGCAGCGAGGAATGCCCCGGCCGCTGGCACACACTGGAGCATTAACGATACTTTCATCGCCGACCTCCTTTCCTACGCCAGGCTAGCGAAGGGCTAACCGGGAGTCGCGAATTTCATACCGTCCTAATGGATTCGGCGGTCGACGCATGGGTAATCTCACTGCGGTGAGTGATCTGATTGCTCGGGTTCGCGCGGTGCTGCCCGCCGTGCGGCGCGATCTGGAAGACCTGGTGCGCATACCGTCGGTATGGGCCGACCCTCAGCGACGCGACGAGGTGCACCGCAGCGCTGAGACGGTGGCCGCACTGCTGCGCGACGCGGGCTTCGCCACGGTGGAGATCGTCAGCGAGGGCGGTGCCCCGGCCGTTATCGCCCACCACCCCGCCCCACCCGGTGCGCCCACCGTTCTGCTCTACGCCCACCACGACGTCCAGCCGGAAGGCGATGCGGCGCAGTGGGATTCGCCGCCGTTCGAGCCCTCCGAACGTGATGGGCGACTCTATGGCCGCGGCACCGCCGACGACAAGGCGGGGATCGCCACCCATCTCGCGGCGTTCCGCGCGCACGAGGGCAATCCCCCGGTCGGGGTGACGGTGTTCGTCGAGGGCGAGGAGGAGTCCGGCTCCCCGTCGCTAGGTCGGCTGCTGGCCGAACACAAGGCCAAACTGGCCGCCGACGTCATCGTCATCGCCGACTCCGACAACTGGACGACGGAGATTCCTGCGCTGACGGTGTCACTGCGCGGGCTGGCCGACTGCGTGGTCGAGGTGGCCACCCTTGATCACGGGCTGCACTCGGGACTGTGGGGTGGCGTCGTCCCGGACGCCCTGATGGTCCTAGTCCGACTGCTCTCAACGCTGCACGACGACGACGGCAATGTCGCAGTCGCAGGACTCCACGAGGGGACCGCCGCTCCCGTCGACCGGGGGGCCGATTGGGTGCGCGCCGAGTCGGGGCTGCTTGACGGGGTCAGCGAGATCGGCGCCGGAACGGTGGCCCAACGGCTGTGGGCCAAACCGGCGATCACCGTCATCGGCATCACCACCACGCCGGTCGGCAAGGCGTCCAACACGCTGATCCCGCGGGCGCAGGCGAAGATCAGCCTGCGGGTGGCTCCCGGCGGGGACTCGGCCGCCCACCTCGACGCGCTGCGCCGCCACCTCGAACAGCACGCGCCGTGGGGGGCGAAAGTCACGGTGACCCCGGGCGACGTCGGCCAGCCCTACGCCATCGACGCCTTCGGGCCGGTGTACGACGCCGCCCGCGCCGCGTTCCGGCAGGCTTGGGGCACCGACCCGGTCGAGATGGGAATGGGCGGCTCGATCCCGTTCATCGCCGAGTTCGCCGCGGCCTTCCCCGACGCGACCATCCTGGTGACCGGCGTCGAGGATCCCGGAACCCAGGCGCACAGCGTCAACGAAAGCCTGCATCTGGGCGTGCTGGAGCGCGCGGCCGTCGCGGAGGCACTTCTTCTCGGCTCGCTCGGTGGCTAGCGTGGTTTTCCGCTCCAGCGCCGAGGGATGGCGCGCCAGTCGCCGTTCGGTATTGAAGGGCGCCGTCCTCATCGGTGCGCTGCCCACCCTGGGGTTCACACCCATGAGACGCGCGGGCGCCGGGTCCGGCGACCCGTTCACCCTCGGTGTGGCTTCTGGTGACCCGGCCCCCGACGGGGCGGTGATCTGGACCCGGCTCGCGCCGCAGCCGCTGGCCGGTGACGGCCGGGGCGGCATGCCCGATGAGGTGGTCGAGGTCGAGTGGGAGGTTGCCGACGACGCCGGGTTCGCCACAGTCGTTCAGCGTGGTGTGGCCGATGCCCGACCGGACACGGCCCACAGTGTCCATGTCGAACTGACCGGCCTGCGTCCCGGCGCCGAGTACTTCTACCGGTTTCGCGCCGCCGGATTCCTCTCGCCGGCCGGCCGTACCCGCACGGCACCGCAGCCGGATTCGCTTGCGACGCAGTTGACCATCTGTGTCGTCTCGTGTGCGAACTACGAGGACGGCTGGTTCAGCGCCTACCGTGCCGTGGCCGAGGAACAGCCGGATCTCGTCGTGGAACTCGGCGACTTCATCTACGAGGACGGCACGGGCCGGCGCGGCGCCCCGGCGGTGCGTCGGAATGCCGGGGCGGATCCGGCGATGACACTCGCCGACTACCGACTGCGATACGCCCAGTACAGAACCGATCCGGACCTGCAGGCCGCACAGGCGGTGGCGCCGTGGCTGGTGGTGTTCGACGACCACGAGGTGGCCAACAACTGGGCCGATGAGACGCCGGAGATCCCGCAGGCGGAATTCGCGGAACGGCGGGCTGCAGCGCTGCAGGCCTACTACGAGAACATGCCGTTGCGCTCGTCCGCTCAGCCGACGGGCTCGGGCATGCAGCTCTACCGGAGGGTGCCCTGGGGCAGCCTCGCGATGTTTCACCTTCTTGACACCCGCCAGTACCGCTCCAACCAACCCTGTAGCGACAAGCTGCCCAGTGACTGCGCCGGGCGACTGGACAGCACAGCCACGCTGACCGGTACCGAACAGGAACGCTGGCTGTTGGGCGGCTTCGCGCAGTCGTCAGCCCGGTGGGACCTGATCGCCCAGCAGGTCTTGTTCTCCCAACTCGACCTGACGCCGGGATCAGGACGCAGCTTCAATCCTGATGCCTGGGACGGCTACGTGGTCCAGCGCGACCGGGTAATGACGGCGATCGCCGACTCGCCGGTACGCAATGCCGTAATCCTCACCGGCGACATCCACTCGCATTGTGCAGCCGAGGTGTGGCAGAACTTCGACGATCCGTCGTCGCGGCGAGTGGCCGTCGAACTGGTGACGACCTCCATTTCATCCGGTGGCGACGGATCGGACACCCGACCGGAAATCGTTGCGGTCCTTCCCGATAACCCGCACATCCGCTACTTCAGCAACCGGCGCGGGTATCTGCGTGCCCGCATCACCCCGGAGGCGCTTCGGGCCGACTTCCGCATACTGCCCTACGTCTCACGGCCTGGCGCCCCGGTTAGCACGGGGGCCTCGTTCGTCGTGCTCGACGGTGAGCCGGCACTGCTGCAAATTGTGAGCCTCGCTGCTGCGAGCTTGCGAGGCCAGTAGCAGCGCCGCAGCCCCCTACTCCCAGTAGTTCTCGCCCCCCTTGGGGAATCCGCCGCCATAGCTGGAGATGTGGACGTGGGTGTAGTGGTTGCCATCCGGGCTGCCCCGGTTCTCCATCAGATGCGGAGTGCCGGATGCCGGGCGGTAGGTCTGCTGCCAGATCACGTACTCCAGACCGAAGCGGTCGGCGTTGTTGAAGACGTACTGCACGATCCGGTCGCCGAGCGCGCGGCCGGCCGGGGTATCCCAGTTCGGGATCATCACATCGATCGCCAGACCGTTGGGATGCCACTTCATGCTGTCGGGTCGGACCCCGCTCATGTCCTTGATCTCGGGGAACCTCTTGCTGATTGCGCGTTCGGCCAGGATCGTCTGGACCTGAAGCCCGCGCTCGTTGCAGACGCCCGGTGGCAGGGCGCGCCGGACGGAAGCTGCGAAGTGCACTGACGGCGCGCCGGTCGATGCCGCCGCCGCGGCGGTCACGATCTGCGGCTGCCAGGCAACCGGTTCCGAAGGGTGGACGGGGGCGAAGGCCACTGTCGCCGGTGCAGCCAGGACCGCGGCGAACCACGTCATCACACGCCCCAGACGACTCATCCGGCCCTCCGGTCATCAACCTGCGCGGCGTGTCCCGCGTTTGTTACTTGACCGTGATGTCGTCGACGCTGATTCCTGTGTTACAGATGCGACGGAAGGTAACTGGAGAGGTCTCTGTGCGGCCTGGGTCGCCTGACTGCTTAGGCCTGTCCGGTAGCCGTTAGGTATGCGCTCCGGGAAGCGATACCAGGCATCCCATCCGCCGCGGTCGGGCAGGCTATCCGTCATGGGACGCGTCATTTTCGACACCGCGACGACCCTGAACGGGTGGATCGCCGACCCGGACAACTCTCTGGACTGGTTGTTCGCCGTTGATAACGGCCGCGAGCCCCCCGAAGACTTGATTCCTGCCGACGCCGCGGTCATGGTCGAAGGTTCGACGACCTACCAGTGGATGCTCGACCACGAACGCATGCTGGATGAACCGGACAAATGGCAAGGCTTCCACGGCGATAGGCCGACGTTCGTCTTCACCACGCGCCGACTCGACGTCCCGGCCGGAGCGGATGTCCGCTTCGTCTGCGGTGCGGTGTCCGACGTGCTTCCGGCGATTCGGGATGCTGCCGGCGGGGGCGACATCTGGGTGGTCGGCGGCGGTGATCTCGCCGGTCAGTTCCTCGATGCCGGGGCGTTGGACGAGATCAGGCTGTCCATTGCCCCGGTGGCCCTGATCGGCGGCGCGCCGCTGCTGCCGAGGAACGTGGGCGCCGACCGGCTGCGTCTGGTGTCGTCAGCGGCCTACGGCCAGTTCGCCCGGTTGGTCTATGCGGTGAGCTGAGCCCCGCCTACTCGGTCCCAGCGATGATCTTCTCGATCGCCGAGGCCGTGTTGGCGGCCTTGACGTTGTACTGGGCCGCGGCGATGTTGCCCTTCTCGTCGACCAGGAACGTCGAGCGGATGACGCCCTGCACGGTCTTGCCGTACATCTTCTTCTCGCCGAAGGTGCCCCACGCTGTCAGCACCTTCTTCTCCGGGTCGCCCAGTAGGGGGAAGTTCAGCTTCTCCGCGTCGCGGAACTTCGCCAGCTTCTCCGTCTTGTCCGGCGAGATGCCGACCACGTCGATGCCGACGTTGTTGAGGTCGGCCAGGCTGTCCCGAAACGCGCAGGCCTGCTTGGTGCATCCCGGCGTCGACGCGGCGGGGTAGAAATACACGACAACCTTGCGGCCCTTGAAATCGGAGAGTTTGACGGTCTTGCCGTCGGCATCCGGCAGGCTGAATGCCGGAGCCTTGTCGCCAACCTCGAGCCGGGCTGAGTCGGTCACGGTTGCATCCCTTTCGTCGACTGTCGATGGCCCTTCGTCCGTCTCGGGGCCGCGCTGTTCTAGGGTAGTTCTGCAGTGCGACATCGCGGCGTGCGGAAGCGAGGACTCAGGTGGCGGAACGGGATCCCGAGGTCATCAAGGCGGACATTGCTGCGGCGCGAGACCGCTTGGCGCTGACCGTCGACTCACTGGCGGAGCGGGCCAATCCGCAGCGCGTCGCCGAGGACGCCAAGGCCACCGCGCTGGAATTCCTCAATCAGCCCAAGGTCAAAGCCGCGTTGGCCGGCGTCGGTGCGCTGATCCTGATCGGCTTCATCCGGTCGATCCGCCGCTGAGGCGCCGTTAGGGCCGGCGCAGGAAACGGCCCAGCCGGGACCGCGGCGGGTTCGCCTGCATCCCGATCCGGCCGCAGGTGTGTACGCGAACGGGCGCCTCGCCGCCGTGTGGCGGCTGGCCCGAAGGGCCTCGCCAGTCCGTCGTCATGATCTCCGCCTGTTCCCTGAGCTAACTCAATAATCAGGTGATTCAGGGTAGGCGTAGTTGTTATTGCATGTCAAAGTCATGGAGACGGTCGGGTGGTGCAAAGTCCAGTTACTAGGAGGGGTTTGCCTGCCGCGGCCGCCCGCTAAGAGTGGGCGCGCAGCAGTTCGTCGACGCAGCCGTGGAATTCAGGGGTCAGTGCCGTCATCTCGAGGCTGTGCCGATCCAGCATGACGTGCACAAACCCGACCTCGGTCAGCTTTGCCGTGGAGCGTTCGACACAGCACGCGCCGCAGGTGGCATCCCAGTTTCCCTCCAACGCGAGGACGGGGAATCCACGTGCCGGCTGATGCTCGGCTGAGAGCCTGAGTGTTCATGATCCCATGGTGTAGGCCGACGCCAGATTCTCCTGTAGGCCGTTCGGTTCAAGAACGGGCCAGTCCCTGGTGTGACGAAAGTCCTTCTCGCAGGGGACTTTTTGCGTCACCACTGAGAACAAAAAAACCCCGTTTGATCCGAGGGTTTTGTTGGTGCGCCGTCAGGGTTTCGAACCCCGGACCCGCTGATTAAGAGTCAGCTGCTCTACCAACTGAGCTAACGGCGCGTGACAGCGACAATAACAAACCCGCGCCGGAGAGATGAAATCCGCTCCCTGCGTTCGTTGACCTGCGAAGTCGCGCAGCTTCTTCGAATTCCCTTAGAATAGCGGCGATCGTGCGGGTGTCCTCCCGCGCCCCGAGACCAGGTTGGAGCACGGATGCGCAACGCCGGACCGGCTCCCCGGTCGCGTATCCGCACGCTACTGGTGCTGCTGGTGACCCTCATCACCGCGGTGGCCGGTCTCAGCGGCTGCGGCGCCCGGGAGTCCGAGCCGCAGGTGCTCGCCGACAAGGGCACCCCCTACGGCGACCTCCTAATGCCCAAACTCACCGGCACCATCAAGAACGAGGCGGTGGGCGTCCCGGTGGATCAGCCGGTGACGCTGACCGTTCAGGGCGGTGTGTTCGGGTCGGTCACGATAGCCGACGACACGGGGGAAACGGTCAAGGGTGACGTGACGTCCGACGGGCTGAGTTGGACCGCCTCCGGACGGCTCGGCTACAACAAGCACTACACGGTCACCGCGGAGATGTACGGTCTCGGCGGTATCGCCACAGAGACGCTCAGCTTCAAATCGCACTCGCCGGCGAATCTGACCATGCCTTATGTGTCGCCCGGCGACGGGGCGGTGGTCGGGGTGGGCCAGCCCGTGGCGATCCGGTTCGACGAGACCATCCCCGACCGGTTGGCCGCGCAGAAGGCGATCACGATCACCACCGACCCGCCGGTCGAGGGCGCGTTCTACTGGCTGAGCAACCGGGAAGTGCGGTGGCGGCCGGAGAACTTCTGGCAGCCCGGAACGACGGTGCGGGTGAAGGTCAAGACCTTCGGTGTCGATCTTGGGGAGGGGCTCTTCGGCCAGGAGGACATCGACACCTCGTTCACCATCGGCGATCAGGTGATCGCGTCCGCGGACGACGCCACCAAGATCCTCACGATCCGGCGCAACGGCCAGGTGATCAAGACCATGCCGACGTCGATGGGCAAGGACAGCACCCCGACCAACAACGGCACCTACATCATCGGCGACCGCTTCCAGCACCTCATCATGGATTCGTCGACCTACGGCGTTCCGTCCAATTCTCCCAACGGATATCGGCTCGAGGTCGACTGGGCGACGCAGATGTCCTACAGCGGCATTTACGTCCACTCCGCACCGTGGTCGGTGGGTGCACAGGGCAACGCCAACACCAGTCACGGCTGCCTCAACGTCAGCCCGGAGAACGCTGAGTGGTTCTACAACAACACTAAACGCGGTGACGTCGTTCAAGTGACCGGCACCCGCGGGTCGACGCTGTCCGGCGTCGAAGGCCTGGGGGACTGGAATATCCCGTGGAGCCAGTGGAAAGCAGGCAACGCGTCGCAATAACGCTCCGTTCGCGGTGCGGTAGCGATCACGTTAGTCTCACGGGGCCGACGTGCATGGAGAAGCAGCACATGGAGATTTCGGTCCGCTCATATCTTTCTGCAGGGATGACGGCCGTCGTCGGTGCGAGTGTCATCGCGATGGCGCCTCCGCTGCCGAGCGCTGCACTGCAGGCCGTGCAACTGCCCGCCGGTGATCGCTGAAGTCGCCCTGGCCGGCACCAGCTTTCCGCTGGAACAGATCTGGACCCTGCTGCAGTCGGCGGGAGGCGGCGGACTCCAGGGGATCGTCAACGTCGTCTTCAGCGCTGTCGGAACCGAATTCGCCACCCAGGCACTGCCTTTGGTCACGGCAGCCGCTGCGGACATCACCACCTTTCTTGGCGCTGCGTTGACTGGCGTGTTGAGCTCCGGTGGTGTTCCGATCGACTTTCCGGGGATTCTGACGGGCGTCGGCACGGCGCTGGGCCACGGTGACTTTCCGGGAGCGCTGCAAACCCTGAACGGCGGACTGTCGGCGCCGATCACGCAAGTCGTTCAGACGGTGTTCGGGCCGGACTTCCAAGCCTTCCTCGCCACCAAGGTCGGCACCGTCCTCGGCGCGGTTCCGGAGATGCTGCGCTCGGCGGTGCAGAAGGTGCTCGGGTTCGACATCAAGCCGGTGACCGATGCCATCGCGACGGCGCTGGCGGGTCTGGTGCCGAGCATTCCGCCGGGTGCCAGCGTGCCCGTCGCGCCGCCGGCGGCCGAAGCTGTGATCCGGCCCATCGAGTCTGTGACTCAGGTGCCGGCCGTGGTGTCCGAGGCGCTGGCGGCGCCGGGCAGTGCCGCCGCGGTGTCGGCCGATGTTCCGGTGCAGTCGGCCCCCGTTGAAGCTCCGGCCGGCGATGTCCCAGCCCCGAAGGAGGCTGAGGTTGCGGTGGCCGCTCAGGCCGAACTCGATGAGGTCCTCACGCCACCCCGGGTCGCGCACCGCGGCGCCGCCGAATCGGCCGAAGACGCGGGGCCGGCGGCCGCCAAGCCGGTTGCGCCCCACCGTGGTGCGGCGGACGCGTCGGCGGCTGCCGTTGAGCGCGCGGGTCGGTAGCCGCACTGAATCGTTGTGGGTTGCAGGGGCTCATCGCCTACGCACTGCCCTGGCACCTCGTCGACCCTGGCCTTGTCGACAGTCTTCGTCCAGCACCCGATCAGCAGCGTGGCGACCGCGTTGCCGGAGAAATTCGTTACTGACCGTGCCTCGGCCATGAACCGGTCGATGCCGACGATCAGTCCCACGCCGTCGAGCAGGTCGGGGCGGTGAGCCTGCAGGCCACCGGCCAAGGTGGCCAGACCGGCACCACTGACTCCCGCGGCCCCCTTGGATGCCACGATCATGAACGCCAGCAGCCCGAGTTGTTGAGACAGCGACATCGGGCTGCCCATGACGTCGGCGATGAACAGCGACGCCATGGTGAGGTATATCGCAGTGCCATCGAGATTGAATGAATACCCAGTCGGCACAACGATTCCCACGGTGTGTTCATGCTGCTCGAGCCCGACGAAAATGGCGTCGTCAACCCCGCAGCGGAGGGGGCGGTCAAGGACTACGCCCGTATGTTCGAGCAATACGCCGCCGGTCAGGACGTTCTCTTCGAGGCCGACTTCGCCGCCAAGCACTCGATCCACCAGACCCGTATGTACAACCTCTTGTGCTGGTTTTACGGTCATGACCCCGTTGAGCATGCCGACCTCGTCACCGACGGGTTGCTGCCGCAGGACAGAGCTCACAGCTGCGCGGCCGAGTACCGGCAATTGCACAAATCCTGGTCGAGACTGCTGGAACCTCATTCGGCCCACACCGAGCACGGGTAGCGACCGAAAGCTGACTGGGATCGTCAATCCCTGTTGCATGGTTCGTTGCATGGCCCCGAAACGAACACCGCCCCACCCGCATATTCGCAGGTGAGGCGGTGTCTACCTCGGGGTGGCTGACGGGACTCGAACCCGCGACAGCCAGGATCACAACCTGGTGCTCTACCAACTGAACTACAGCCACCATCGCCGCACCCGGACGAGCCTCGCGAGGACGGCGTCGTCATAGTGTGGCGCCGTTGATATTAGCCGGTTTCGCCGCCGGTGGCCGAATCGGTTTCCGCAGGGGCGCGTGCTGCGCCACCCAACTCGACCGCGGCATCGGCGATCTCGCTGGTAGACGGGCCCGGCGGGGCCGCGAACGCGGTGCGGCGGTAGTACCGCAATTCCTTGATCGACTCCTGGATGTCGGCCAGCGCGCGGTGAGCCAGGCCCTTCTCCGGCTGCCCGTAGTAGATCTTCGGGTACCACCGGCGGCACAGTTCCTTGATCGAGCTGACGTCGATCATCCGATAGTGCAGGTAATTGTCCAGCAGCGGCATGTCACGGGCGATGAACCCACGGTCGGTGGCGATCGAATTGCCCGCCAGCGGGGCAGTTTTCGGCGACTTCACATGCTCGCGGATGTAATCCAGCACCATCTCCTCGGCGGCGGCCAGGTCGATGGTCGACGCCCGGACCTCCTCGGTCAGCCCGGAGTGGCGGTGCATCCGGGCGACGACCTCCACCATCCCGTTCAGAGCCTCGTCGTCGGCATGGATCACCACGTCGACACCGTCGCCCAGGACGTTGAGGTCGGCGTCGGTCACCAGCGCCGCTATCTCGATGAGCCGGTCCGAGCGGAGGTCGAGTCCGGTCATCTCGCAGTCGATCCACACCAATTCATCGCGCACAGCGCTCAACCCTAATCGTCGGCGATCTCGCCGACGCCCGAGCCAGTAGTGTCGAACCCGCCGAATCGGACTTCCACGCGCGGAAAGGGTCTCATGACGGAATCGCAAGCGACACCTGCTCAGCAGATCGCCGCCGGCTACGCGACCGCGGGCCAGGCGCTGGAACTGGGCTCGGTCATGGTGGGCGGCGCCGTCGACCCGTCGGCCCAGATCCGCATTCCGCTGGCCATGATGAACCGCCACGGACTGGTGGCCGGCGCCACCGGCACCGGCAAGACCAAGACGCTGCAGGTGATCGCCGAACAGTTGTCGGCGGCCGGGGTGCCGGTGGTGATGGCCGACTTCAAAGGCGACCTGTCCGGGCTGTCGCGTCCCGGCGAGTCAGGCGACAAGGTCGCCCAGCGTGCCGCCGACACCGGCGACCAGTGGGTCCCAGCGCCCTTCCCGGTGGAGTTCCTCTCTTTGGGCACCGGCGGAATCGGCATTCCGGTCCGCGCGACGATCTCGGCGTTCGGGCCGATTCTGCTGTCAAAAGTGTTGGGGCTCAGCCAGACTCAGGAGTCCAGTCTTGGCCTGATCTTCCACTACGCCGACCAGCAGGGCCTGCCGTTGCTTGATCTGAAAGACCTGCGGCAACTCATCACATTCCTCACCAACACCGACGAGGGCAAGGCGCAACTGAAGTCGCTGGGGGCGGTGTCCTCCCAGACCGCCGGGGTGATCCTGCGTGCGCTGATCAATCTCGAGGCCGAGGGCGGCGACACCTTCTTCGGCGAGCCCGAACTGGACCCCGCGGATCTGTTGCGCGTCGACGAGCAGGGTCGGGGCGTCATCAGCCTCTTCGAACTCGGCGACCAGGCGTCGCGCCCGGTGATGTTCTCGACGTTCCTGATGTGGGTGCTGGCGGACCTGTTCACCTATCTGCCCGAGGTCGGCGACGTCGACAAACCCAAACTGGTGTTCTTCTTCGATGAGGCGCACCTGTTGTTCAAGGACGCCTCCAAGGCGTTCCTGGAGCAGGTCGAACAGACGGTGAAGCTGATCCGCTCCAAGGGCGTCGGTGTGTTCTTCTGCACCCAGCTGCCCACCGATGTGCCCAACGCCGTGCTGTCCCAACTGGGTGCCCGCGTCCAGCATGCGTTGCGCGCCTTCACCCCCGACGATCAGCAGGCGCTGAGCAAGACGGTACGGACCTATCCCAAGACCGAGTTCTACGATCTCGCAACGGATTTGACGTCACTGGGTATCGGCGAGGCGATCGTCACCGTGCTGTCCGAGCGTGGCGCGCCCACGCCGGTGGCATGGACCCGGCTGCGCTCGCCGCGCTCGCTGATGGCCACCATCGGCCCGGACTACATCAAGGCCGCGGCGCAGGCCAGCCCGCTGTTCCTCAAGTACGGGCCGACGGTCGACCGCGAGTCGGCCTACGAGATGCTCGCCGCCAAGATGGCCCCGCCGCCGGCCGCCGAAAAAGCTTCCGCGGGGGAGTCAATCGACCTGCCCCCGATCCCGACCGGCCTGGACCTGCCGCCGATGCCGGAGCCGGTGCAGAAGGCCGAGCCCTCGATGCTGGAGCAGATGATGAACAACCCGGCGTTCAAGAGCGCCATGCGCTCGGCCGGCACGGTGATCGGGCGGGAAGTAACCCGCAGCATCTTCGGGACCGGTCGGCGCCGGCGCTAGATCGGTAATTGGTCTGACCACTTGACCTCTGGCCGGGTCTTCGGCCATGCTGCTGGTGTGGCACTGCAGCCGGTCAATCGACGTTCGGTACCCGAGGACGTCTTCGAACAGATCCTCGCCGAGGTCCTCAGCGGCGAGATGCAGCCCGGCGAATCACTCCCGAGTGAGCGCCGACTGGCCGAAGTTCTCGGGGTTTCCCGCCCGGCGGTCCGCGAGGCGCTCAAGCGCGTCGCCGCAGCGGGTCTGGTCGAGGTGCGTCAGGGCGACGCCACCACTGTCCGCGACTTCCGCCGTCACGCTGGACTGGACCTGTTGCCCCGGTTGCTGCTGCGCGGTGACCAACTCGACGTCTCGGTGGTGCGCAGCATCCTGGAGGCCCGACTGCACAACGGGCCCAAGGTCGCCGAGTTGGCGGCGCTGCGCCGTACCGACGATCTGCCGGCGCTGCTGGATCACACCATCTGCGATTTGGAGGCCGACACCGACCCGGTGGGCCAGCAGCGCCACGCCCTGGCGTTCTGGGACCACATCGTCGACGGTGCCGACTCGATCGTCTTCCGGTTGATGTTCAACACCCTGCGCGCCGCCTACGAGCCTGCGCTGCCGGCGCTTGCCATGATGATGGCCGCCGAGGTCGGCAATGTCGCGGCCTACCGGACACTGGCACACGCCGTCGCCGCCGGCGACGCCCCCGCCGCCGAAGCCGCCGCCCGCCACCTGCTGGAACCAGCCACCAACACCCTGATCGCCGCTCTGGATGCCATGGAGGAGACCCGATGACCCGACCCAAAACCGACCGCCGACCCGAACGCCGGGGTGTCACTCTCGCCAGCGCCTTCCGCGAGTTCTGGCGGCACCCCACACCCTGGCTGCTGGCCGGAGCGTTTCTGGCCTCAGTGACGGCCCGCATCGCGGTGGGCGACTGGCGGTGGAGCGACGCGATGCTGCCGCTGGCCGTGCTCGCGGTATTCCCCTTCGTGGAGTGGATGATTCACGTTTTCATCCTGCACTGGCGTCCGCGCCGGGTCGCCGGCGTCATGGTGGACACCGTGCTCGCCCGCAAGCACCGCGAGCATCACGCCGACCCGAGAATCACCAAACTCATCTTCATTCCGTTGCAGTCTCTGTTCGGGGCGTTCGGCGCCGCAGCCGTCACGGCCTTCGTACTCATTCCCCGATTGGGCCTCGGTCTGACGTTCCTGGTGACGGTGTTCGGGATCGGCGTCGTCTACGAGTGGAGCCACTACCTGGTCCACACCGACTACAAGCCGAAGACCTGGTTCTACAAGCGGCTTTACCGCAACCACCGCTGGCACCACTTCAAGAACGAGCACTACTGGTTCGCCGTCACCACCCCGGGCATCGCCGACCGGGTGCTCGGCACCTATCCGGACCCGCAGACAGTCCCGACGTCACCGACCGCGAAGAACCTGCACTCGACGAAAACGCCTGTGCCGCAGGGTGCTGAGGCCTGACTGTCTCGCTCCTCCTCCGCCTCGTCCCTCGGCGGCATCGTCGGCTCGATTAATCCCCGCCCAGCTTCTTGTACACCGCGCCGACGATGGGCGTCACGATCGCCCTGGGGGCGTAGCCGCTGGCGACCGACATAGCCTTGGACGTCACTCCCGGGACGACGCGCATCTTGTTGCGGTCCAGACCGTCGAGCGACAACTGCGCGGTGTGCTCGACGGATATCCATAGGAAATCCGGAATCAGCTTGTCCACCAAAGACGGATCCTCCGGCATGTCGGCGCGCACCGGCCCGGGAGCCAGCAGGGTCACATGCACACCGGTGTCGCGCAGTTCGCCACGCAATGACTCGCTGAACGTGTTGGCGAACGCCTTGGTGGCGGCATAGGTGGCGTTGTTGGGAATCGGGGAGTTGCCCGCCGCCGACCCGGAGATCAGGATGCCGCCGGACCGCCGTTCCAGCATGCCGGGCAGCACCGCGAGCACCAGATCGTGCACCGCGAGCACGTTGAGCTGAACCTGGGCCTTCTCGGACGCCGGGTCGAGATTGGCGACGGGGCCGAAGGTGGCGGTGCCCGCATTGGCGCACAGAATCGAGATATCCCGACCGGCCAGTTCGTCGGCCAGCTCGCCGCGCTGCCCCGGATCGGCCAGGTCGCACGCCCGCACCTCGACGACGACTCCGTAGCGGTCGGTCAGGCGCGCCGCGAGGTCCTCGAGCACCTCCCCGCGGCGTGCGGTGACGATCAGGTTGTGCCCGCGGGCGGCGAGTTCTCCCGCCAGGGCTTCGCCGATGCCCTGAGAGGCGCCGGTGACGACGGCCCGGCTGTCCGGGGAGGGGTTGGGGACTGGCATGCGGTCATCGTATTCGGGCTTGGTAGAGCCAGCCGGATATGGTGGCCCGCATGCGCAGCGCCGGGCCGTCCGAACCGACCGTCGGCGCAGTCCCGTCGCGCGCGAAGGTGGCCGCCTGGGCGCTGTGGGACTGCGGGTCGACGGGGATGAACGCCATTGTGGCGGTGTTCGTCTTCTCGGTGTATCTGACCGGCACCGTCGGCGTCGGTCTGCCCGGCGACACGTCGCCGGCCAGTTGGCTGGGACGTGCGCTGACCATCGCCGGACTGATCGTAGCGTTGCTGGCTCCGCTCACCGGAGTGGTGGTTCAGGTTCCCGCCCGGCGCCGCATCGCGCTGACGGTGCTGACCGGCATGGCGGTCGCCTTCACCGCATCGATGGTGTTCATCCGCGCCGATTACCGGTATCTCGCGGCGGGGCTGGCGCTGCTGGCGCTCACCGCGGCGTGCGGGGATCTGGCCAGCGTTCCCTATAACGCCATGTTGCGGCAGGTGTCGACGCCGCAGACCGCCGGCCGCGTCTCAGGTCTGGGCTGGGCGGCGGGCTTCACCGGCAGCGTCCTGCTGCTGCTGCTGATCTACGCCGGCTTCATCATGGGCGACGGGCCGACTCGCGGCTTGCTGCACCTCTCCGCCGCCGACGGCTGGAACGTCCGGCTGGCCATGATCGCGGCGGCCTGCTGGTTGGCCGTGTTCGCCCAGCCGCTGCTGTGGACTGCGCACACCTTGACCGGCGCGGCCGGTGACAACGCACGATCTCCCGGCGTTTTCGGCGCCTATCGCCAGCTGTGGAGCGACTTGCGGTCGGAGTGGCGGCGTGACCGCAACTTCGTCTACTACCTGTTGGTCAGCGCGGTGTTCCGCGACGGTCTGTCCGGCATCTTCTCCTTCGCCGGGGTTCTCGGCGTCAGCGTGTACGGGATCTCGCAGGCCGACGTCCTGATCTTCGGGGTGGCCGGCTCGACGGTGGCCGCGTGCGGTGCGCTGCTGGGCGGCCGGCTCGACGACCGCATCGGCGCCAAACCGGTGATCGTGACGTCGCTGGCCGCGCTTCTTGTGGTCGGTGTCGCGCTCCTGGCGCTGTCCGGGCCGGTGACCTTCTGGATCTGCGGCCTGGGCCTGGCGCTGCTGGTCGGCCCCACCCAGTCCGCTGCCCGCACCCTGCTGCTGCGGATGACCGGAGAAGGAAAGGAAGGCATCGCCTTCGGCCTCTACACCATGACCGGGCGGGCGGCGGCGTTCCTGGCGCCGTGGCTGTTCTTCGTGTTCGTCGATTTTTTCGATGCCGACCGCGCCGGTCTTGGCGGCGTGCTGGTGGTAATCGCAGCCGGGCTGATCGGGATGCTCATGGTCCGCGTCGATCGGCCCGTCGTGGCCGGATAGCAGCCCGCTAGAACGGTGTGCGGGCCAACCAGGTGTCCCAGACGCCGGGATCACCGAAAAGCTCGACGCCCAACTCCGCCACGGTGCCCCGGCGGACAACCGCCAGGAGGACGTCGCGGGCCGGCCCGCGCAGGGCGGTGGTGGCTTTGCCGTTCTCCCGGTCGACGGCGATCCCGTCCGGGCGGCCCAGGATCGTCCACTCGGCGTCGGCACCCAGACCCGGATCGGTGGCGTGCAGGTGCAGCGACTGACCGTCGGCGAGTGGGCGATCACCGCCGGCCGGACCCTCCGCGTTCGCGCGGATCACGACTCTCTCCAGGTACTCGGTGATCCCGTCGGCGGCGACGACGGGATCGATCTCGAAGCCGGCGCCCAGCGCGATGGCGGCATCGGCCCGGTGCACGGCGGTCTCGTGCAGCCGCCGCCGGATCCACCACTGCGCCGGACGGGGGCCGAGGAAGGTCCATACCGGCGTGTCGGGGCCGGTCCGGGAAACGGCGTCGATCAGTGCCCGCGGCCCGGCATGCAGCCACTCGATCATCTGGCCGCGGTCCTCGGGTGGCTTACCGTCGGAAACCGTTCGGGGATCGATGAACTCATCGGACTGGTCGGAGACGATCTGGGCGCACCAACGGTCCCCGCGGCCGACGTGGCGCATCAGTTGATCCAACGTCCACTCCGGGCAGGTGGGCACTGGTGCCGAAATGTCGGCGTCCCGCAACAACTCGGCGAAGGCGGCGTTTTCGGCGATCAGGTTTTCCGTGGTGTCCACGCCCGTCGAATCTACGCGCGCCGACACAGGTTCGGGGCCCGCTCAGGCCATGCCGGTGCAGATGGTCAGCCCGCGCCCGGTGTGCTGGCGGATCTGGGCCCCGTTGACCGACACGGTGCAGGTGACGTCGCGCCCGACGTTGAGTACCGCCACACTCGCCGAGTTCTTCGCCGGAGCCGGGAGACTGACTTCCTTACTCCACGGCAGCGCGACGTTGAACTCGGTCTGCATGATCCCGCCGGTGTCGACGTAGGTGATGTTGATCGCCCGGCCCTCGCCGGCGACGTTGTAGACCACAGTCTCGCTTCCGACCGGCACCGGCGCGGGCACCTCCGAATCGGTCGGCGCCTCGGATTCGGGGGGCTGCGCGGACGTGGTGGGCACCGGTATTGGCGCGGGGGCCGGAATGGTCCGGCTCGGAGTCCGCGACGGTGTACTGGGCGTCGCCGGCCGCGGCGGAGCGCTCGACCTGGTGCTCTGCGGCGGAGCCACCACGGTGTCCTCCTTGGAGGAACTGCTGACGATCACCAGAGCCAGCACGAGTCCGGACACCAGAAGAACCAGCGCGCCGGCGGCGAACCACGGCCAGCGAGGTGGCTTCGGCGGCTGCGGCGGTGGCGGGGGAGCCGGCGACACCGCACCGGTCTGCCAGTAGGGCGGCACCTGTTCGGTGGGCTGGGTCATCGGAGCGCCGTAGCCCTGCCCGTAGGACGACGGCCAGTTCTGCCCGGGGTACTGCCCGGGGTACTGCCCCGAGTAGGCGGGATCGGTATTGGGCGGATAGCCATACCCCGCCCTGGTCGGATCCCATTCCGGACCGCGTGGATTGCTCATTCCCGCCTCACGCTCATTCCCGCCTCACGAAATGCAGGTTACCGGCTTTTGCCACCGTGCCGCCGCGGCCGTCGAGGGTTTGAAGAACTTTCGGATGGGTAAACCCACATCACCATTGACACGACGGAGGAAGGTGGTTGGCGATGCGTGGAGGTATCGGTTTGGTCGTCTTCGTGTGGTTGCTTGTCGGGGTGTTCGCCACCTGGCAGCGCGGCTACCTCGCCACCAGTGAAACCAGCTGCGCATCGGTGGGCACCATCGCGCTGACCGTGGTGGCCGGGCCGCTGAACTATGCGGGTGTCAACCCGAAGGTGACGGAATGCAATGTGCCGCAACCGAGTCAGTAGCGGCCCGCTTCGGTGCGCGGGACTCGTCAGACGAGAACGAATAAGGAGGGAACGCCAATGATTGCGCTCGGAGTGATACTGCTCATCTTGGGCTTCGTGCTGAAGGTCCAGATCTTGTGGACCATCGGGATCATCTTGCTGGTGATCGGTGCCGTGCTGTGGATTCTCGGTTCGGTCGGCCGACCGGTCGCCGGGCGACGCTATTGGTATTGAGCGACAGCGCGGCAGCCGTCATCGCCCGCAGCACCGCACGGGACTGATCCCGGGTCGCCGGGCGGATGCTGTGCGGGGTGGAGTTGAGCAGTCCGAACGCGGCGTGTGCCATCACCCTCGCGCGTTCCTCTTCCAGACCGGGGTCGTGATCCCGTAGGGCCGCGACCCAGGTTTCGACG
This sequence comes from uncultured Mycobacterium sp., assembly GCA_964629725.1. Classification (GTDB taxonomy): domain Bacteria; phylum Actinomycetota; class Actinomycetes; order Mycobacteriales; family Mycobacteriaceae; genus Mycobacterium. The sequence continues at coordinate 112,779 of CAZVST010000002.1, read as the reverse complement.
TAGCGGCGCTGCGCCCGCCGCACCTGCCGTTGCGCGGCAGCGGGCAGGTTGGCGAAGTCTCGGTCCTGAATCCGGATCAGATCCGGCTCGTCAAGGGCGAAGTCGAGATGGAATTCGATCAGCCCGGCGAGTGCGGCCGCGGGGTCCCGGGCAGCGTCCACAACGGCGTGCCCGCCGGCCATCAGCCGGGTGCTCACCCCGACCAGCAGTTCGACCAGCAGCGCCTCTTTGTTGGGGAAGTGCCGGTAGATGGCGGGCCCGCTGACGCCGGCCGCCGCGCCGATGTCCTCCAGGCGCACGGCCAGGAAGCCCCGCTCGGCGATCAGCTGCTCAGCAGCGGTGAGCAGCTGTGAGCGACGGTCGGACTTCTGCCGGTCACGGGTGTTTATGGTCCCTCCCAGACGCCGCTGGACTATCTGAGTTAATCTTCACTAACATCACACCGGTTAGTCGTCGTTAACGCAAGGTGGATTCATGACATCGCCCGCGGCATCCGCCATCGCCAACCGTGAGGCGCACCGACTGCTGGTCGACGAACTCCGCGCGAAGCTGGCCACTGCTGCGCTCGGAGGCCCGGCCCGCGCGCGCGAACGCCACGTCGGGCGCGGCAAGCTGCTGCCGAGGGACAGGGTCGACGGAGTACTCGATCCGGGCAGCCCGTTCCTGGAGATCGCCCCACTTGCGGCCGACGGCATGTACGACGACGAGTGCCCGGCAGCGGGCATGATCGCCGGAATCGGCCGGGTTTCGGGCCGCGAATGCATGGTCGTCGCCAACGACGCGACGGTCAAAGGCGGGACCTACTACCCCGTGACGGTGAAGAAACACCTTCGCGCACAAGAGATCGCCGCACAGAACCGGCTGCCCTGCATCTATCTGGTGGACTCGGGCGGGGCGTTCCTGCCCCGTCAGGACGAGGTGTTCCCGGATCGCGACCACTTCGGGCGCATCTTCTTCAACCAGGCCACGATGAGCGCCGCCGGAATCGCCCAGATCGCGGCGGTGCTCGGGTCCTGCACCGCCGGCGGTGCCTATGTGCCGGCCATGAGCGACGAGACGGTCATCGTGCGAAACCAGGGCACGATCTTCCTCGGCGGGCCGCCACTGGTTAAGGCCGCCACCGGCGAGGTGGTCACCGCCGAGGAACTCGGCGGAGGTGATCTGCACGCCAAGACCTCCGGCGTCGTCGACCACCTGGCCCGCGACGACCGAGACGCCCTGCGCATCGTCCGCGCGATCGTCGCCACCCTGGGACCGCGCTCGCCCGTCCCGTGGCGGACCGTCCCGGCGGTGGATCCCATCGCCGACCAGCGCGAACTCTACGACGTCGTGCCGGTCGACGCCCGGGTGCCCTATGACGTGCGCGAGGTGATCACCCGGATCGTCGACGGCGGCGAGTTCAGCGAGTTCAAGGCCGACTACGGCGCAACGCTGGTCACCGGCTTCGCCCGGATTCACGGCCACCCGGTGGGCATCGTCGCCAACAACGGCGTGCTGTTCGGCGAATCCGCGCTCAAGGGGGCGCATTTCATCGAGCTGTGCGACAAGCGCACCGTCCCGCTGGTGTTTCTGCAGAACATCACCGGCTTCATGGTGGGCCGCGACTACGAGGCCGGGGGAATCGCCAAACACGGCGCCAAGATGGTGACCGCGGTGGCCTGCGCACGGGTGCCGAAATTCACCGTGGTCATCGGCGGCTCCTATGGCGCGGGCAACTACTCGATGTGCGGACGGGCCTATTCGCCGCGATTCCTGTGGATGTGGCCCAACGCCCGGATCTCGGTGATGGGCGGCGAGCAGGCGGCCGCGGTGCTGGCGACCGTGCGCGGCGAAATGACCGACGAAGAGGCCGAGGAGTTCAAGGCGCCGATCAGGGCGCTGTACGAAGAGCAGGGCAATCCCTACTACTCCACCGCCCGGCTCTGGGATGACGGCGTGATCGATCCGGCTGACACCAGAACCGTTCTTGGCCTGGCGCTTTCAGCGGCGGCGAACGCGCCCCTGGAGCCGGTTTCCTACGGCGTCTTCCGGATGTGACCTGACTATGCAAACGCTGCCCCAGCCTTTCTCCACCGTCCTGGTCGCCAACCGGGGCGAGATCGCCGTGCGCATCATCCGGACGCTGACGACCATGGGTATCCGTGCGGTCGCTGTTTACAGCGACGCCGACGCCGGTGCCCGGCATGTCCGAGAAGCCGACATCGCGGTCCGAATCGGCCCGGCGCCGGCCCGGCAGAGCTACCTCGACATCGACGCCGTCATCGACGCGGCGGTGCGGACCGGCGCCCAGGCCGTGCATCCCGGTTACGGATTCCTCTCGGAGAACGCCGAATTCGCCGCCGCGTTGAAACGAGCCGGCCTGGTCTTCATCGGTCCGCCCGCCGGGGCCATCGCCACCATGGGCGACAAGATCGCCGCCAAAGCCGCCGTATCGGCCTTCGGCGTGCCGATCGTGCCCGGCATCGCCGAACCCGGTCTGTCCGACGACGACCTCATCGCGGCCGCCGGCGACATCGGCTACCCGATCCTGGTGAAGCCGTCGGCGGGCGGCGGCGGAAAGGGGATGCGGCGGGTCGACGGTCCGGCCGAACTGCCCGGCGCCCTGGCTGCATCGCGCCGCGAGGCCGCGGCGGCATTCGGCGACGACACCCTCTTCCTGGAACGGTTCGTCCTGCGGCCCAGGCACATTGAGGTCCAGGTGCTCGCCGACTCGCACGGCACCGTGCTGCACTTCGGTGAGCGCGAGTGCAGTCTGCAACGCCGCCACCAGAAGGTCATCGAGGAGGCGCCGTCGGCGCTGCTGGGTGAGGCGACTCGGGCCCGCATCGGGGCCGCGGCCTGCGAAACCGCCCGCAGCGTGGACTACGTCGGAGCGGGCACGGTGGAGTTCATCGTGTCCGCCGACCGTCCTGAGGAGTTCTTCTTCATGGAGATGAACACCCGGCTTCAGGTCGAGCATCCGGTTACCGAGTTGGTGACCGGCTGGGATCTGGTCGAGTGGCAGGTCCGCATCGCGGCGGGGGAGCGGTTGCTGGCCGACCAGGCCGACATCATCCTGCGCGGCCACGCCGTCGAGGCCCGCATCTACGCGGAGGATCCGGCCGCGGGATTCCTGCCGACCGGCGGTCAGGTTCTCGATGTCGTCGAACCGCCCGCCGTCAACTCCTACGGCAGCGTCCGGATCGATTCGGGCGTGGCACCCGGAATGACGATCGGCAGCGACTACGACCCGATGCTGGCCAAGGTTATCGTCCACGCCGACGACCGCGCCGCAGCGCTGTCCGGGCTCGACCGCGCACTGTCGGACACCGCCGTGCTCGGTGTCGAGACCAACATCGACTTCCTCCGGTTCGTTCTGGCCGACAAGGATGTTCGCGACGGCCTGCTGGACACGGAACTTCTGCACCGGCTCTCGTACATCCCTGCGGACACCGACGACGAGGCGTTCATCGCCGCGGCGGTCTACCGCTGGCTGCGGTGCTGGCCGACGGAGCCCGGAGATATCTGGGACGTCCCCAGCGGATGGCGGACGGGCCGGCACGCCGGGTGGACGATCCGGCTCCGCAGCGGTGGCCGCACCGACCACGTCCACCTCGTCGGCACGCCGCGGTGGGCACAGGCCTGGGTCGAGGACGGCAAGCGCCGGCCGCTGACGGCCGGGATGGTCGACGGCCGGCTGGCGCTGACGCTGGACGGCATCCGCGTTGAGTTCGCGGTGGCCGAGAGCGCCGATCAGATCTGGCTGGCCGGCGAACTGGGCACGGTGATGTTCGAGGAGGTGCGGGAGGCCCCGGCACGTCCGGACGACGAACACTGCGGTGACGCCGACATCGTCAGCCCCATGCCGGGGTCGGTGGTCGCCGTCGGTGTCGAGGACGGCGCCACGGTGCGCTCCGGCGACGTAGTGGTGGCCGTCGAGGCCATGAAGATGGAGCATTCCCTGCGCTCACCGGTCGACGGTGTGGTGGAAATTCTCGTCGCCCCGGGCGACCAGGTCAAAGTGGGCCAACTGCTGGCACGGATCACCGCGAATTCGGAGGACAACTGATCATGAGTGAATTTCTTTCCACCGCAACGCTTCCCGACGAATACCAGCAGCTGGCCAAGACGGTGCGCGACTTCGCCCGCGAGGTGGTCGCTCCGGTGGCCGCACAGCACGACTCGGATCATTCCTTTCCGTACGAGGTCGTCGCCGGGATGGCCGAGATGGGACTGTTCGGCCTGCCCTTCCCCGAGGAGTACGGCGGGATGGGCGGCGACTACTTCGCGCTCTGCCTGGCCTTGGAGGAACTTGCCAAGGTCGACCAGAGCGTGGCCATCACCCTGGAGGGTGGGGTGTCGCTGGGCGCGATGCCGGTCTACCGGTTCGGCACCGAGGCGCAGAAGCAGGAGTGGCTGCCGATGCTGACCAGTGGGTCCGCCCTGGGCGCGTTCGGACTCACCGAGGCCGGCGGCGGCACCGATGCCGGCGCCACGAAGACCACCGCGCGCCTCGATGACAGGCATTGGCTGATCAACGGGTCCAAGCAGTTCATCACCAACTCCGGCACCGACATCACCCGTCTGGTCACCGTCACCGCCGTCACCGGAACGACCGGTGATCGCCGGGAGATCTCGGCGATCCTGATTCCTGTTCCCACACCGGGATTCACCGTCGAACCGGCCTACGACAAAGTCGGCTGGAACGCCTCCGACACCCACCCGCTGTCCTTCACCGACGTTCGGGTGCCGGAGGAGAACCTGCTCGGGGAACGCGGCCGCGGCTACGCGAACTTCCTTCGGATCCTCGACGAGGGCCGCATCGCCATCGCCGCGCTGGCCACCGGCGCCGCGCAGGGCTGCGTCGACGAGAGCGTCAAGTACGCCCGCGAACGGACCGCCTTCGGCCAGCAGATCGGGCGCTATCAGGCGATCGAGTTCAAGATCGCCCGGATGGAGGCGCGTGCCCACGCAGCCCGCACCGCCTATTACGACGCCGCGGCGCTGATGCTGGCCGGCAAGCCGTTCAAGAAGCAGGCGGCGATCGCCAAACTCGTCGCCAGCGAGGCTGCGATGGACAACGCCCGGGACGCCACCCAGATTCACGGCGGCTACGGCTTTATGAACGAATACCCCGTCGCACGCCACTACCGTGACAGCAAGATCCTCGAAATCGGTGAAGGCACAACCGAAGTCCAGCTCATGCTCATCGCCCGGGAGATGGGGCTCGGGTAACGCTTCTTGTCAGACTCGCCTTCTAGGGTCGAAGCATGTTCGATCTGGCGACGTGGGATCCCGGCGATACCGAATCCGACCTCATCGCGGGCATCGCTGCCCTTGAACGCCTGAAGGCCGCCGCCGCAGCCCGGCAGGCCCGCCTTGCGGTCGCTCTCGACGCCGCACGGCGTGCCGCCGAAGGGACTGCGGGGGTGCCCGTAGCCCGGCGCGGCCGCGGTGTTTCCGCGGAGGTGGCTTTGGCGCGGCGGGATTCATCGGCCCGCGGCGGCCGGCACCTCGGATTCGCCAAGGCCCTCGTCAACGAGATGCCGCACACTCTGGCCGCCCTCGAAGCGGGAGCGCTCTCGGAATGGCGCGCCACCATCGTCGTGCGCGAGTCGGCATGCGCGGACGTCGAGGACCGGCGGCGACTGGACGCGGAACTGTGCGCGGACATCACGGGATTGGACGGTGTCGGAGACGCTGCGCTGGCCGCCGCCGCCAAGGCGATCGCCTACCGACTTGATCCGCACGCCGTCGTGGATCGCGCGGCCCGGTCACCCGAAGAGCGCACGGTCACCATCCGTCCCGCCCCCGACGCGATGACCTATCTGACCGCGCTTCTTCCGGTGGCACAGGGAGTTTCGGTCTACGCCGCTCTCAAACGCGAGGCTGACCTCTGCTGCGACGGACGTCCCCGGGGACAGGTGATGGCGGACACGCTCATCGAACGCGTCACGGGCCGGCCTGCGGAGCAACCGGTTCCGGTGGCGGTGAACCTGGTGATCTCCGACCAGGCTCTCCTGGGCGTCGAGCATGGCGCTGCCGCGGTCGTCGGGTACGGGTCCGTGCCGTCGTCCGTCGCGCAGAACCTCATCGCCGCCGCGGTCGCCGTTCCCGACTCGTTGGCGACACTGCGCAAGCTTTACGCCAGGCCGGCCAGCGGCGCGCTGGTGGCGATGGAGTCCCGGTCCCGGCTGTTCCCGAAGGGCCTTGCCGAATTCATCGGGCTCCGCGATCAGCGGTGCCGGACGCCGTACTGCGACGCACCCGTCCGGCACCGAGACCATGCCACACCGCACCGTCGGGGCGGGCGGACCAGCGCCTCGAACGGCCTGGGGTTGTGTGAACGATGCAACTACACCAAAGAAGTCCCGGGCTGGACGGTGAGCAGCGCCGTCGACGAAAATGGCTCACACACAGCCACATTCACCACTCCCACCGGCGCCCATCACCACTCGACCGCACCGCCGTTGTGCGGCGCGCCCCCGAAGCCGATGGGCGAAATCGAGATGTGGTTGAACAACCGGCTGGCGCTGGTCGCCTGATTACCGTCGCCGGGCCGCGGCCAGGCGGGCCTTGAATTCGGGGGATTCGACCGTCGCGGCCTGCGGCCCGAGTTCGATGTCCTTGGCTGCCTCGTGGTGCTCGACATCGTTGAACCCGGGGATTGCGGTGGCACGCATCGACGCCTTGGTCGCCAGGACCACCTCCCGAGGTGCCGCCGCCGGTCCGGCAGCCAGCTCGCGCGCCGCAGCGACAGGGTCGTCGGCGACCTGCAGAGCCAGCCCGTGGCGTACTGCCGATTCGGCGTCGAAACTCAACCCGAACAGCAATGCGGCGCGGGCGACCTGGGGTCCTACGGCGCGGTTCAGCATCCAGGTGGCACCCCCGCCGGGATGGATGCCCAGCTTTTGAAAACGTGGGTCGAACACGGCGTGCGGTCCCGCGATGCGCACATCGGCGGCCAGCGCCAGATTCATGCCCGCACCGACCGCGGCTCCGTTGACGGCCGCGATCGTCGGCAGCGAGCACCGGCCGACAGCCATGAAGCCGGCGTAGATGCGCTCCAGTCCGTCGCGGGCGGCAGCGCCCAGGGCGGACAAGTCGGCGCCGGCGCAGAATGCCTTGCCGGCGCCGGTGATGACCACCGCGTGTACGGCCTGGTCGTCCTCGGCGCGGCGAACCGCATCCCGAAGTTGTTCCGACATGGTCTCGGTGACCGCGTTGCGGCGCTCCGGATCGTTGACGGTGATCAGAGCGACACGGTCGACGACGTCGTAGAGAACCAGATCAGCCACGGCACCCGAGGCTAACAGGGACTAGCTTCAGTCTTGCGGATGCCGCGTCCCGCTTGTTGGCATACGCTCCATCGCATTGCGCGGCTGTAGTCCGACCGCGTTCTCGTGTGTAGACGGCCGACGCTCGGTAAGGATGCCCCTATGAATATCGATTCCCTTTCGGTTTATGTCGGCCCGAACGTTCATGCGCGGGAGGCGGTGATCCGGCTCAAGGTTGACGTCAGGCCGAGCTATGCCGAAATCCTTATGAGCCTGGGGGCGGGCGTGATCGACAGATTGGCAGCTGTGCTGCCGGAGCTTGCGCTGAATCAGGCCGAGTGGCTTGCCGCATCGCGCGCCGGCGAGGGGCATTCCATCGGCGATCTGATCGCAAAGCTGGCTTTGGCGCTTCAGCATGTCGCCGGCATGGACGGCACACTGGCGTGGTCGGAACCGACGGGCGATCCAGACATCGTCGAGGTGTTCTACAGCTACGGCGATGATGACGACATCGGTGTCGAGGCCGGCGAGGTGGCCTGCGACATGCTCGCGGCGATCGCGCGCGCCGGCGACGAGGTTCCCGACCTCCGCAAGAACGTCGAGGATTTCGTGGACTATGCCGACAGGCGTTCTCTCGGGCCCTCGGCCATGGAATTGGTACGTGCAGCCCATGCCCGCGACATTCCGGTCTACCGGCTGAACAACGCCAGCCTGATCCAGGTCGGCGAGGGCAAATACCAGCAGCGGATCGAAGCGGCGCTGACGTCGAAAACCTCACACATCGCCGTCGAAATCGCCTCGGACAAGAACCTCTGCAACACCCTCCTCGCCGATCTCGGCCTGCCCGTGCCGAAGCAGAAGCTGGTCTACAGCGTCGACGAGGCGATCGGGGCGGCCGAACGCATCGGTTATCCCGTGGTCATCAAGCCGCTCGACGGCAATCACGGCCGGGGCGTCACCGTCAACATCACCGCCGAGGACGGCATCCCCGCCGCCTTCGAGACCGCCGATGACGAAGGATCGGCCGTAGTGGTGGAGACCATGCTGCGCGGCGACGA
>CAZVST010000002.1:0-104365 GCA_964629725.1 uncultured Mycobacterium sp. | reverse complement strand
GCGCCACACCATTGCCGAGCTGGTGGATATCGTCAATCAGGACCCGCGCCGTGGCGTCGGGCACGAAAACGTGCTGACGCGGCTGGAACTCGATCATCAGGCCAAGGACTTGCTCGAGGAAAAGGGCTACACCGCAGAGACGGTCCCCGCCGACGGCGAGGAGGTGTATCTGCGCAAGACCGCGAATATTTCGACCGGCGGCACAGCGGTGGATGTCACCGACACGATCCATCCCGACAACAAACTGATGGCCGAGCGGGCGATCCGGGCGATCGGGCTCGACGTCGGCGCCGTGGATTTCCTGACCACCGATATCACCAGGAGCTATCGCGAGACCGGCGGCGGCATCTGCGAGATCAATGCGGGGCCTGGCCTGCGCATGCATATCGCGCCATCCGAGGGAACGCCGCGGGACGTGGGTGGAGCGATCATGGACATGCTCTTTCCATCCGGCACCCAGGCGCGCGTTCCTATCGCCGCTCTGACCGGGACGAACGGCAAGACCACAACCTCGCGCATGCTGGCGCACATCCTGAAAATGGCGGGCCATGTCGTGGGGCAGACCTCGACCGACGCCGTCGTGATCGACGGCAACGTGACCGTCAAGGGCGACATGACCGGGCCGGTCTCGGCCAAGATGGTGCTGCGCGATCCTTCGGTCGACATCGCAGTCCTGGAGACGGCGCGCGGCGGCATCGTCCGCTCCGGCCTGGGCTTTGATTTTTGTGATGTGGGCGCGGTCCTGAACGTGACGTCGGACCATCTCGGCCTCGGCGGCGTCGACACGGTGGACGGACTTGCCCGGGTGAAACGCGTCATCGCGGAAGTCACCCGCGGCACGGTGGTGCTCAACGCCGACGACGATCAGACGCTGAAAATGGCGGCTTTCTCGCCCGCCCAACAGGTCATGTATGTGACGCGCAACCCGGAGCATGAACTGGTGCGCGAACATATCCGGCTCGGCAAGCCCGCGGTCGTTCTTGAGCAGGGGGTGAACGGCGACCAGATCGTGATCTACGACAACGGCCGACAGATGCCCCTGATCTGGACTCATCTCGTCCGGGCGACACTGGAAGGCAAAGCGCTGCACAACGTCGAAAACGCCATGTTCGCCGCCGGCATGGCCTATGCGCTCGGCAAGACACTGGATCAGATCCGCACTGGACTGCGCACCTTCGAGAACAGCTTCTTCCAGAGCCCCGGGCGGATGAATGTCTTTGACGAACACGGTTTCCGGGTAATCCTGGACTACGGCCACAACGAGGCGGCGGTGGAGGCGATGGTCGACCTGGTCGACAGGCTCAAGCCGCGCGGGCGCCGGATCATCGGTGTGACCTGCCCGGGTGACCGGCGCGACGAGGACGTCGCGGCTATTGCGGCAAAGGTCGCCGGTCATTTCGACACTTATATCTGCCACCGCGACGACGATCCGCGCGATCGCCGTCCCGACGAAATCCCGGAGCTGATGAAGGCTGCCCTGATCGCCGAGGGTGTCTCGCCCGACGCGATCACGATCGTCGAGGAGGAGTCAAAATCCCTCGATGCGGCCCTTTCGATGGCCGAACCCGACGATCTCGTCTTGTTCTTCTGCGAGGCGATCACGCGCTGCTGGAAGCAGATCGTTCACTTCACCCCGAAATTCACCGTCGCCGAACCGGAACCCGTCGCTAAGCGTCTGGCAGCATCCACATTCGGCGTTCCCGACGGGTTCGTTCTCACCTCGGATGATCGAGGTGTTCTGATCGTTCCGGCGAAATAACAGGGAGACGTGAGAGAGTCTCAGTCGCTCATCGTGGGGAGTTCAAACCCGAAACTGGCGATCATCGGCGGCCGGCTGGAGGATGACAACGCCGCCATTTATGCCGAGATGCACCGGCTGGCGGGCGGACGGATCGTCGTTTTCGCGACGGCATCGTCGGTGCCTGATGAGGTCGGCCCCGAGACCGTCGGCGTGTTTTGCGCCTATGGCTTCGATGCCGTCCTGGCCGGGGTCCACGGGCCCGGGGCGGTGAAGGCCGCGCAGGACAAGGCGATCGCCGATCTCGTCGAGGACTATGGCAGCGTCTACTTCACCGGCGGCGACCAGGCACTGATCACCGGGGCGCTGGCGCCGAAGGGCAGGGAAAGCCGGGTGCTGAAGGCGATCCGCAAGACGCATCTCAACGGTGCGCTGGTCGCCGGGTCGAGTGCTGGTGCCGCCATCATGTCCGAGGTGATGATTTCCGGTGGCACGTCGCTGGAAGCTGCGACCTATGGTGTGGTCGATGACCCGGACCAGCCCGGAATGCTGCTGGAGCCGGGGCTCGGCTTCTTTCCCTGGGGCATGGTCGACCAGCATTTCATCAAGCGTGGCCGGTTTGGCCGGCTGGTCGTCGGCATGCAGACCATCGGCGCGAAGCGCGGCTTCGGCATCGACGAAAACACCGCGTTGTTCGTCGAGGGCACGATCGCGCGGGTGATCGGCGAATTTGGCGCCATCGTGCTCGATCTTGCTGAGGCGAAAGTCGATCTCAGCCACAGGCTGATCGAAAATATCGGTTTCAGCTATGTCGACAACGGTGACAGCTATGACCTGGACACCGGCGAAGTGCTCCCCGGTCCGGGCAAGCGGTTGGTGACCCGACGCGACATTACCTACGAGGCTCCGGCCCGCTCGCTCCGCAACGTCTTCGGCGCATACACGCTCTACGATGTCGTCGCGCGGCTGGTACTGGGGGACCCCGAGGTCTATCCGACGGATCGCGCCCGCGCGATAGAGCCCAAGGCAGGGTGCGCCACCAGCGTCGAATTAACCCGTCAGGGCGGCCAGGCGGCGGCCTACGTTCCTGCGGGCGGGCGTGATTTCCGCATGACGGCGGTGGATTTTCGGGCCAGCATGCAGACGCGCCAGCTCAATGCCGCGCAACTGGCGGAGAACCGGCGGGCGGCGCTGTCCCGTGATTATGGTGTGAAGCCGGGATTGCACGCGCGCGTGATGATGCTGGGCTCGGCGCCGCTCGACCGCGGCGGCCCGCTGCTTCCGGAACTGGCATCGCGGTGCGAGGGGCCGGTGGGTGTGCTTGCCGCCGCTTCCGCAGAGCCCCGCGCGACCGCGCGTGAATATATCGACGCCTTGGGCAGCCACGGCGTCGAGGCCACCGATCTGCGCGTCACCATCGACAATGTTGATCGCCGGATGCGCGAGGAAGCGCTGGTCGAGCAGATCGCCGCCCTGCGCACCATCATCCTGACCGGCGGTAACCAGATCAGGCTGGTGGACTCCTTGCTCTACCGTGGCGATGTCACGCCGCTGCTGAGCGCCATTGCGCGGGCTCGGGCGGCCGGCACGATGATCGTCGGGGTCAGCGGCGCGGCCTCCGCGCTGTCCGGTTTCATGATCGGCGGCGGCACGTCCTACGAAGCGCTGCGCTTCGGCATTGCCTCGGATATGGGGCGGCACGGATTGGTGATCCAGGAAGGGTTGGGATTTTTTGGCGCCGCCATCGTCGACCAGAGACTGGCGTCCTCGCGCCGCCTCGGCCGCCTTGCCGTCGCCTGCGCCGAGGAAGGCGTACGTTTCGGGCTCGGTCTTCTGGAAGACAGCGGCGTCATCGCCAACCACGACAACAGCCAACTCACCGCGATCGGCGCGCGCGGCGCCGTCCTGGTCGAGATCGATCCGCTCAAGACCGAAACTGCGGGGGACGATTTCATCGCGCCCGACACCAGGCTGAGTTTCGCCGGCCCGGGAGATGTCATCGACATGGCGACCGGCACCGTCACCCGGCTGGCGCCGGCTAGCGCTTCCGCCGCCGCGCTGGATACGCTGGTGGCCGAACTGATCGAGGAATGCGTCGGTGATGCCGACCCGGTGACCGCGCCTGGTCTCACACCGGAAGCGCATATTGCCCTGCGCTATCTCTCCCATGAGGATGGCACTGGCTATCTCGATATTGAAAGCATCCGTGATCGGCACGGCTGAAACTACAAAGAAACGGACAATCATGTACTTCGACGGGATCACCCTGACCACACTGCTTTCCGATACGGAGAAAGCGGCTTCAAACGCCCCTGCCATTGCCGCCGATCGCCGAGCTCAAACCTCGCCGCTCGCCGTCATCGAGGCCGCCATGGATCTGCCGGAACTGGGTGAGGCCGGCGTGACGGCCTTTCTCGATGCGCACGGGATCGAACTGCGCGACATGCCCCCGCGTCACCGTTTGATCGAAGGGGCGCTGGCGGCGGACGGCAAGCTGAAAGAGCGCCTGCATGGCGCCTGTGCCGCCTATTACGAGACGGACTTAGCCGTGCTTCCGCTCCCCGTGCCGGATGCTCCGCAGACGGATGCTCCGCAGACGGATGCTCCGCAGACGGATGCTGCTCCGCAGGCGCTTGCTCCGCAGACGGATGCTCCGCAGGCGGAGTGAGACAGGCGGAGTCGACCATGCTGCGCCAGACCTACGATCTGCCGGACTCGCCACGTCGCCTGACCGTCCTGCGCTTCGGTGCGGCGGGGACGGGCAGGAAAGCCTATTTGCAGGCCGGACTGCATGCCGACGAATTCCCCGGCATGCTGGTCTTGCGCATTCTGGCCGGGCATCTGGCTGAAGCGGATGCGCGCGGCGCGGTCCATGGTGAAATCCTGCTGGTGCCGCAGGCAAACCCGATCGGCCTGACGCAGACCGAAACCAGCTTCCTGTCCGGTCGGATCGAAAGCGGTACCGGGGAAAATTTCAACCGGAACTATGCCGATCTGTCTGACCTCGGCAGCCTGTCGCTGGGGCCGGACGCGGCGTCGAACGTCGAAACGATCCGGGCCGCGATGTCCGCCCGGCTTGCGGCGATGCAGCCGGATGGAGCGCTGGGACATCTGCGCCACAGACTGCTGACGCTCGCCCATGACGCCGACCTCGTGCTCGATCTTCACGCCGACAACGAGGCTGAGCCGCACATGTATGTCGGCCCGGCGCTGTGGCCGGCGGCCGAGGATATCGCCGCGGCGATCGATGCGCGAGCGGTGCTTCTGTCAGAGGTATCGGGCGGTTCCCCCTTCGATGAGGCCTGCGCCGCTCCATGGTGGACGCTGGCCGCCGACCATCCCGGTCTGCCCATTCCGCCGGCCTGCCTCGCCGCCACGCTGGAAATGGGCTGCAATGACGATGTCGATCCCGAACGCGCCGCCGATCAAGCGACGGCGCTGCTGCGCATGTTGCAGGGGCGCGGCTTCGTCGAGGGGTCGGGCGGGCGCCCGCGTCTGTCCTGCCGCCCCACGGCGCTGACGGCGATGGCGCAACTTCGCTCGCCGGTCACGGGGCTTGTCGCCTATCGCCGTCGGCTGGGCGATTGGGTCCACACGGGCGATCTCGTCGCCACGGTGATCGATCCGCTTGGCGAGGAGACGGAATTGCTGGCCGAGACCGACGGGCGGCTGTTTGCCCGCCATAGCCAGCCTTATGCCTGGCCGGGACGGGTGATCGGCAAGATCGCCGGCGAGATTCCGCTGGATGGCAGAACGGGCAATTTGCTATCGGATTGATATCGCCCACGACCTCATCGTCAGCATGACGCAGGACAGAGATATATCGCGGGGGAGAGTTCACACCGCGGTCGCTGAGGTAGGGATAGAAGGCTGGCTGAGCTGGGGTTTTGCAATTTGACCGGTTTGATGGATTTGCCGGAAACATAGTCTGATCTGGGGGAATGCGTTGTGCGCATTGATACACCTGGATGCCGTTGTAAATCTCCTGCGGACTGTGTGCGGTGACGTTGGCCCCCAGCCCGCGTGACCCCATCTCAGTGCAAACTTCGCCGGATCAAGTGCAAGACGCTGGCGGCATCCAGCCAGGCCCAACTTCTCGGCGACGAAGACCGGCATGGCCGCGTCCTGGCCGGTGACCTCAACCGAGTGGCTGGGTTCTGATGCCGGGGCCAGGCGGTCAGGCGCAGCTGTCCCTGACCGGCTAAGGCAGCGACCTGACAATCGCGGCACCGACCAATAGGGAGCAATCTGTCTTGCGGGCTCCACCCGACCCATATCTCGCTGGCGCATTCTCGCGGAGCACTTCTAGGCAAAGTATTCTCCACGTTGTGCGTGTGTTTCGGGGCCGTCATTTCGGGACGGAGCCTGGAACGTCCCGTACTAAGGGCAGTGGATCAGAGTCCGAGGCGCGGCTTCGGGCCAACTCGGGTGGTCACGGTGGATGGCGTCACGCGCTGGATCCATTTGAACGCCAGCCCATTCTATGACGCAGATGGTCGCCAAGACGGCCTCGTAGCCTCGCTTCGGCTCATTGATGACGAAGTGGCCGCGGAGCAGGAAGCGGAAGACTGCCTCGACTACTACTGGATCGACGACGATCACCTTCTCATCAAATCGATCGACGTCTCCGGACACGGCCTCGAACCCGCCCTGCTGGCAGTATCCGTGCACAACCTGATGCGCTCCGGCTCGCTTACCCCCGTGCTGTCGCCCGAGGCGGTGCTGACCGAACTCAACCGCCTATTCGCGATGGATCAGCAGAATGATCACTACTTCACGATGTGGTACGGCGTCTACGAAGCATCCACCCGCACCCTTCGCTACGCCAGTGCGGGTGCCCCGCCCGCACTGGCGTTCAATCCCGCAACAGGAACGGCGGTCGCCGTGACCGAGTTGTCCACCAAAGCCTCCCCCGTCGGCGTTGTCGAGGACACCGAGTTCACCTCACGCACCTACGAGGTGCCGCAGGGGTGCCGAATCCTGGTCTACGGCGACGGCGCTAGTGAGATCACCCTCGCCGATGCTCAGCAGTTGTCGTTGGCGAATGCCACGAAGTTGAGTACCGGATCGCCCGATCACCGGACTGTTCCCTCGACGAGCTCATCGACGAACTACTCGCCCTGACACCGACAAGCACCTTCGAGGACGACTGCTCACTGATCCAGCTGACATTCCACTGAAACCTTCGACGCTGAGTCGGCGCTTGATTTCGATGTCCATGTCAGCGTTGACCGCGGCGCACAGCGCCCCCGTCTGGACGAAGTCGGCCTCATTCCCGGTCTTCCCGCGCGTGCCTGCGCTCCTGGGTAATGAGCTCCGTCGCATGGCGGCGATCCAAGCCAGCACGCTCGCTGGCATGCCGCACGTTCAGCCAGGCGAGCTGGACCGCATGGCTGGCCGCAGCCCCCAAGTGTTGCCCGGCGTGCCGTACTGACACGACCGCACGCCTCGCTGCCATCGCGTTGGCTGCCCGCTCGTGGTCAGTGACGTGCCTCTCTGCGAGGCGCGCCCGCTGTTCGCCGTGCCGCGCGTAGATACTCTCGTGCGCGGCCAAATGTCTGCTGTACAGCGCCGAATGCTCTTCGACATGGCGGTGTTCGGCAACCGCGTGCTCCGAAACGTGCCCCGGCCCGGATTCCGGTCTTTCCATTCCGTCGTTCGCCATCATGGTCATCTCGCTTCTCAAGTTTCTTGACCTACCAACAGCCCCGACGCTACGCCGCACGCACGGGCATCATCAGTCCTTGATCACAGCCGAATGCATCTGATGCAATTCCGCGCCGGTTGGGCCCCCGTCGTCCCCTCCGCGGGGTCGCGGGAGCGTCACCATCGCGGCCCCCGTTTTTCGGGCTGCTGTCTCAAATCTTTGAGAATGAGCCGATAGGTGGGCCCCTGCGCTTGGCTCGCGGTGTGGCCGTCTCAAGAGCGTGCAGCCTCCCGCGCCAACGGCACCAAGTTCGGGCGACCCCGCAAGGTGGCGGACGCCGACCACATCGCCACGGCCAAGAGGATGAAGGCCGACGGCCACACCGGCAAGGACATCGCCAAGTACTTGGGCATCAGCAGGGCCACGCTCTACAGGTATCTCGACGAGGATTCTGCGGCCTGAGTTCTGAGGCTACTTCTGCTGAAACCGACCGGCGCTTTCTCCGGCAACACCCAGAACCTACCGATCCTGCGGACTGGCTGCGGACTGTCGCGCCGGGCAGTCGTTACGCCCAGAGCGAAAAACCAGCCTGAGCTGGTTTCTTGGGAGCGCCCCCGGCAGGAATCGAACCTGCGACCTAGGGATTAGAAGGCCCTTGCTCTATCCAACTGAGCTACGGAGGCAGCGCGTGTGAGTCTATCCACGCCGTGTCGCACCTACTGAATTCGGCCTGCTGATCTGCAGAAAGGCCGTCCGGGCAGACCGCTGCGCTCGGAAATGATGCTGGGGGCCGACCGGGTTCGCTAGCGTGACGGGGCGCGCCGGACGCGAGTGAACGCGGCCGGAGGCGGCTACACCGACGGGCCAGCTGGCCGTATCCGAGGGAGCCGACAGCCATGACCATCGACAACGGGATTTATCCCCGCTGTGACCGGGCGCTGCGGACCGGTTCATTGGTGTTGCGCGGCTCGCCGGCAGCGGCGGCGTGGCTCATGGGTTGGCTGGCCAACGAATTCTCGCCGCACGTCATCACCGGCCATGCCCTCTCGGCACTTCCGTCGCCGCTGGAACGGGCCGCGTGCGCGTTGGCCGTACAGCGTGCCGACACCGTTCTGGAAACAGCCCTGGCCAAGACCTTCGGTGCCGACTATCGCGCCGCAGTCCGCCACCCGCTGGACTCCGCTGAGTCGCGTCAGCCCAGCCTTGCCGGTCTGACACAGGCGATGCGCCGGCGCCGGCACTACTCCGCGACCACCACCAACATCCCCTACGGGCCGGGCGGCCGGCGGCACCTGCTCGACGTGTGGCGGCGTCCTGATCTGCCTGTCGGGCATCGGGCCCCGGTCCTGATTCAGGTTCCGGGCGGCGGGTGGTCCATCAACGACAAACGGGGACAGGCATATCCGCTCATGACTCGGATGGTTGAGCTCGGCTGGATCTGTGTCCCGATCAACTACAGCCGCAGTCCGCGCAACGCCTGGCCGGAGCACATCATCGACGTCAAGCGCGCGATCGCCTGGGTGCGCGCCAACATCGCCGAGTTCGGCGGCGACCCCGATTTCATCGCGATCACCGGCGGTTCAGCCGGCGGCCACCTGAGCTCGCTGGCCGCCCTCACCGCGGGGGACGCCGCCTTCCAGCCCGGTTTCGAAGACGCCGACACCACCGTCCAGGCCGCCGCGCCCCATTACGGCGTCTACGACCTTACCGACCATGGCGCGATGCACAAGTTGATGCCGTCGCTGTTGGAGAACGTCGTCATGCAGCGAAGCTTCGCCGATCACCGGCATGTCTTCGAAGCGGCCTCGCCGACCCGCCGGGTGCACCGCGACGCCCCGCCGTTCTTCATCCTGCACGGAGCCAACGACGCCGTCGTTCCGCGATCGCAGGCCCGCATGTTCCACAGCGCCTTGCGCGGTTGCGGAGCCCGCACTGTCGCCTTTGCCGAAATCCCCAAGGCGCACCACGCTTTCGACACCATTGCGACACTGCGGTGCCAGCTTGCAGCTGATGCCGTGGCGACCTTCCTGGGGATCGCTTACGGGCGACATCGCCAGGCTTTGCGGGACCGTCAATGGCTGGCGGCGCTCTCCACGAGCTGACCGCCGCCGGGCCGCATGCAGGCGGTCGACCTGCGGTGACCCCACCCCCAACGTGTCGGCAATCGACTCCGCCAGCACGTCGGTCGGGCTAGCGTGGTGACACAACACGGGCGGTTGGGAATCCCGAGCACAGGAATGGATCAGTGGCCCCATGAGTGACGACGTCAACGACGACGACGTATCCGAATTGAAGCTTCCCGGCTCGGTGGCCGAAGTGCTGGCCAGCCCACCGGGACCGCACGTCGGGGCCTTCTTCGACCTCGACGGCACACTGGTGGCCGGGTTCACCGGCGTGATCCTCACCCGCGAGCGGATCCGCAACGGTGACATGGGTGTGGGCGAGACGATCAGCATGATCGCGGCGGCGCTCAGCCACCAGATCGGCCGCATCGAGTTCGAAGGCCTGATCAACAAGGCCACCGACGTCCTGCGGGGCCGCCCACTCGCCGATCTCGAGGAGGCCGGGACAAAGCTCTTCCGGGAGAAGATCGAGAAGCGCATCTACCCCGAGATGCGCGACTTGGTTCAGGCCCACCGGGACCGCGGGCACACCGTGGTGCTCAGTTCGTCGGCCCTGACCATCCAGGTCGACCCCGTCGCCCAATTCCTGGGCATCCCCAACACCTTGAGCAACTTGTTCGAGACCGACGACGACGGTGTGCTCACCGGCAAGGTGGTCAAACCCATCATCTGGGGGCCCGGCAAGGCCCGCGCAGTGCAGAAGTTCGCCGACGAACGCGGAATCGACCTCGCCGACAGCTACTTCTACGCCGACGGCGACGAGGACATCGCGCTGATGGAACTCGTGGGCCATCCGCGCCCCACCAACCCCGGCGACAAGATGGCCGAAATGGCGCGCAAGAAGGGCTGGCCGATCCTGGAGTTCACCAGCCGCGGCCGTGGAGGTCTGCTCGGTCAGGTACGGAATCTGGTCGCCGCGAGCACCGTCGTGCCGGCGGCCTACGGCGCGGTGGGCTGGGGATTGTTGACCCGCAACCGCCGGCGCGGGGTCAACTTCTTCACCTCCGCCTTCCCGCAGTTGCTGCTCGCCGTCAACGGCGTCAAACTCAACGTCCTCGGCGAGGAGAACCTCACCCGCCAGCGCCCCGCGGTGTTTATCTTCAATCACCGCAACAACTTTGACCCCGTCATCGTCGGTGCGCTGGTCAAGGAGAACTGGACCGGCGTCGGCAAGAAGGAACTCCAGAAGGACCCCCTCGTCGGCACCCTCGGCAAACTGGTCGACACCGTGTTCATCGACCGGGAGAACCAGGAGGCTGCCGTCGCCTCGTTGAAGGAAGCCGAAGACCTCGCCAAGAAAGGTCTTTCGGTGGTGATCGCCCCGGAGGGCACCCGGATCGACACCAAGTCGGTGGGCCCCTTCAAGAAGGGCCCGTTCCGCCTGGCCATGGGTGCCGGAGTCCCGATCGTGCCGATCGTGATCCGCAATGCGGAGGTGATCTCCGCCAGGGACTCGTCGACGTTGCACCCCGGCAGCGTCGACATCGTCGTCTATCCGCCGCTGTCCCTTGAGGATTGGACGCTGGACAACCTCGGCGAACGCATCGCCGAAGTTCGTCAGCTCTTCATCGACACGCTGACCAACTGGCCGCGCGGCGAAGTGCCGGAGTCCGCGCTATACAAGCGGCCGCCGGCCAAGAAGGCGCCGGCCAAGAAGGCGCCGGCCAAGAAGGCGCCGGCCAGGAAGGCGCCCGCCAAGGACGACACGCCGGCGAAAGCCGCACCGGAGAACAAAGTGAGGGGACGCCGATGAGCGCCGCCGACTACCTGACCGACTTCAGCACCACCGACGACGCACTGGTGCTCGCCTCGGTCTCCTCCAAAGCCGAGTCCGATCTGCTCAACGACTGGCTGCAGGCCCAGCGTCGCGCGCACCCCGACACCAGTGTCGAGGTGCTCCGGATCCCGGACAGCGACTCCTCGCCGCAACTGGTGAACGAGCTTGCCGAGAAGCTCAGCGCGACCGAAGACCGCACCGTGGTTCCGGTGCGGGTGTTCTGGGTGCCCGGCGGACTTCCCACCCGGGTCAAGTTGGCGGGCCTGATCTCCGGACGCGAGACCTACCGGCCGCCGGCGGTGCTGCAGAAGGCGATCCTGAAAAAAGACCCCTCCCGTGCCCGGGTCGTCGCCGGCGACCCCGCCAAGGTGTCGGAACTGCGCAGTCAGTGGGACGAGAACGTCGTCGGGGACAGCCAGCAGGATTTCGCCCGATTCGTATTGCGGCGGGCCAACCTTGCCATCGAACGCATCGAATTGCGTTTGCTTGGCCCGGAATACAAGTCCCCGCGGCTGCTCACCGACGAAATCATGGCGTCGAACCGGTTCGTCAAGGGTCTGGAGGGTATCCCGGGCGCTTCACCCGAAAAGGCCGAGGAGATGCTCAACGAGCTCGCCACCGGCTGGAGCAGGTTCTCCGTCGATCTGATCCCGAACCTGGGCCGGGCCATCTTCAGCCGTGGCTTCGACCCCCGGATCGATTACGACGCAGCGCAAATCGAGGCCATGCGCCGGGCTCTCGCCGATCACCCGGCGGTCCTGTTGTGGTCGCACCGCTCCTACCTCGACGGCGTCATCGTGCCGGTGGCCTTGCAGGAGAACAAGCTTCCGCCGGCGCACACCTTCGCCGGCATCAACCTGTCGTTCGGCTTCATGGGCCCGCTGATGCGCCGTTCGGGCGTCATCTTCCTGCGCCGCAAGCTCGACGATCCGCTGTACAAGTACGTGCTGCGCCAGTTCGTCGGCTATATCGTGCAGAAGCGCTTCAACCTCAGCTGGTCTATCGAGGGCACCCGGTCGCGGACCGGAAAGATGTTGCCGCCCAAGCTCGGTCTGCTGTCCTACGTCGCCGACGCCTACCTCGACGGCCGCAGCGAGGACATCCTGCTGCAGCCGACGTCGGTCAGCTTCGACCAGTTGCATGAGACCGCGGAGTACGCGGCCTACGCCCGTGGCGGGGAGAAGATCCCCGAGGGTGCCGAGTGGCTGGTGAACTTCATCAAAGCCCAGGGCGAGCGCAACTACGGCAAGATCTACGTGCGGTTCCCCGAAGCGGTCTCGATGCGTCAGTATCTCGGCGACCCTGCCGGCCCGATCGCCAACGACGAGGCGGCGAAACGACTGGCCATGCAGAAGATGGCCATCGAGGTCGCCTGGCGGATTCAATCGGCGACTCCGATCAACGCCACCGCTCTAGTCTCGGCGGTCCTGCTCGCGACGCGTGGCCGGGCGCTGACCCTGCGCCAGATCCACCACACCCTGCAAGATTCGCTTGACTATCTGCAGCGCAAGAAGACGCCGATAACCAACAGCGCCTTGCGACTTCATTCGAACGAAGGCGTGCGCGCGGCCTTGGACGCCCTGTCCAACGGGCATCCGGTGACCCGGATCGACGGCGGGCACGAGCCGGTGTGGCGAATCGCCCCTGAACAGGAACTCGAGGCGGCGTTCTACCGCAACTCGCTGATCCACGCATTCTTGGAGACCTCGATCGTGGAACTCGCCCTAATGCACGCCAGTCGAGCGCCCGAGGGCGAGCGAGTCGACGCGTTCTGGGCGCAGGCGATGCGGTTGCGCGCACTGCTCAAGTTCGAGTTCTACTTCGCCGTCTCGGCCACCTTCCGGGCCAACATCGCCGAGGAACTGGAGTGGATCGACGACTGGGAATCCCAGCTCGACGCCGGCACCGAAGCCGTCGAAGCGTTGCTGCGGGCCAAGAGGCCGCTGATGTCCAGCGCTACGCTGCGCCCGTTCCTCGAGGCCTACGAAATCGTGGCCGACGTGCTGTGCGACGCACCCGCCGACATCGGCAGTAAGGAGCTCACCGAGGCCGCATTGGGTGTCGGTGCGCAGTACGCCGCGCAGGGATTGGTCCGGAGCAACGAGTCGGTCTCAGCACTGTTGTTCGCCACGGCGCGGCAGGTGGCGGCCGACCAGCAGCTGCTCGAGCCGTCGACCGACCTGCGCGACCGTCGTCGGGC
Source organism: uncultured Mycobacterium sp. (assembly GCA_964629725.1). Lineage (GTDB taxonomy): Bacteria > Actinomycetota > Actinomycetes > Mycobacteriales > Mycobacteriaceae > Mycobacterium. Next base: position 90,880 of record CAZVST010000002.1, on the reverse strand, counting down.
CTATTTGAGCGAGTTGCGCAGCATCCTGGCGGATATGGAGCGCGTTCACGAGCTCAACCGGGAACAGTTCTACGCCCGCGAGGTGAAGCTCGGTTTCCCCAATCGCATGGCGGCCGACTCGGACTGAAGGTCTGCGGGATAACCGAGATTCGCTGCTATCGTCGCGTCGGCAACAACTAGTGCGTCATGGCTGTACGAGGCCGTGGGACTCATCTGCGGAGGGCCGGACTCTGAACACGGACAATAAGGCCGCTACGAACACAAAGCCAGGCCCCGGATGTCGCTAAGAATGCCGGCATACCTCCGGGGTTTTTCTGCTGTCATCGCGGTGGCCGTGGTGGCGGCGTGTTCATCCAGTTCTGGCTCTCACGCCCCGGTGCCGGGAACCCAGTTGCAGAGAGGTATTGCCGACAAATTGGCACAGGCCGGAACCACGGCGTCGTGGGTTGACTGCCCGAAAGATCTTCCCGCCGCCGTTGGCCGCACGACGCGCTGCGTGGTGTCTTTCGGTGCGAAAGACGCGGGGACCGTGATTCTGACGACGACCGAGGTGAATGGCGACAAGGTGGACTGGGAAGTCACCGGTGTTGAACTCACGAAAGATCAGGTGACTGATCGGGTCGCGAGTCCGACACCGGGGGCGGCCGTTAAGTGTGACTCGGGCCTGGATGGTCGGGTGGGCGAGTGGGCGACGTGCGAAATCAAGAAGGGTGGCCAGACCACCAAACAAATAGTCGAAGTCGCTAGTCTCAAGGGTCTCAGGGCTGACCTCAAGCTGATTCCATTGCTTTCAAAGCAACAAGTCGAACAGTTACTACTCGCGAAGATGGCAGCCGTGTCCGGGTGGCCCCCCAACGCCGCGGACTGCGATGGGGATCTACTCGGCGTCAAGGGCACCCTTATGAATTGTTCGGTCATGACGGCCGGCAAAAGCGATCCCTACGTCCTTGCGGTCACGGACACGGCCGGTGGAACGGTGGACTTTTCGTTCGCGCCCCGAGGAATTGCTAAGGGCTGAGGCTGCCCCGGGTAGCATCGCCAGCGTGACTCCGCCCGCGGCGCGGCGCGGCCCATGGCCGATACTCGTCGCCGTCGCGGTCCTCGCCGGCACGACGGCCGCCGCCCTCGCTGTTCTGTCCTTGGCTGACGCGCTGACTGCCACCGGCTTGCCGGACCCGGGGCCGGTCACGAACCTCGGCCTGCCGTTCATCCGAGCAGCCGGTGAGATCGCAGCGACGGTTGCAGTGGGCGGATTGATGTTCGCCGCGTTCTTCGTCCCGCCGCAGCCCAGCGGTGTTCTCGACACAGCCGGGTACCGGGCCTTGCGACTGGCCGGGATCGGGGCTGCCGTCTGGGCGGTGAGCGCGGCGCTACTGGTGCCGCTGACCGTTTCCGACGTCTCGGGCCAGCCCGTGATGGACCATCTGAATCCCGTCGACATCTGGCGGGTGGCCAGTGCCGTCGACACCGCGTCGGCGTGGCGGTGGACAGCGCTGCTGGCGCTGGCCCTCACCGCGGCATGTCGTGCGGTGTTGCGTTGGTCGTGGACTCCGGTCCTATTCGGGCTTGCGCTGCTGACCCTCGTCCCCCTGGCGCTGACCGGCCACTCCGCCGCTGGGGGATCGCACGATCTGGCGACCAACAGCCTGCTGATCCACCTCGCCGCCGGGGCGCTGTGGGTCGGCGGACTGCTGGCGTTGCTGGCGCACGGGATGCGCGGGGGAGAGCACACCGACCTCGCCGCGCGCCGGTTCGCCGCCGTGGCCCTGTGGTGCTTCGTCGCCATGCTGGTCTCCGGAATCATCAACGCGCTGGTGCGAATTGAGCCAACGGACCTGGTCTCGACGGTCTACGGACGACTGGTGATCGCCAAAGCGCTTGCCCTGGCGGCACTGGGAGTGATCGGCTGGCGTCAGCGCCGCGGTGCGGTGGCGGTGCTGCAGACCGACCCCGATGCGCGACGTCCGCTGATCCGACTGGCCACTGCAGAGGCCTTGCTATTCGGCGCGACGTTCGGCATCGCGGTCGGACTCGGCCGGACGCCGCCGCCGGCTCCCGCGGTGCTCAATCCTTCCGCCGCCGAGGTTGCCCTCGGCTACGACTTCGCCGGCCCGCCGACGCTGGCCCGCATCCTGCTGGACTGGCGGTTCGATCTGCTCTTCGGCAGCGCCGCAATCATTTTCGCCGCGGTCTATGTGGCGGGTGTGGTCAGGCTGCGGCGCCGCGGGGACGACTGGCCCGTCGGCCGCACCATCGCCTGGCTGCTCGGTTGCGCGCTGTTGCTGTTCACGACATCGTCGGGCCTGGGACGGTACATGCCGGCGATGTTCAGCATGCACATGACCGCGCACATGCTGTTGTCGATGCTCGTCCCCATCCTGCTGGTGCTCGGCGCCCCGACCACATTGGCCCTGCGGGCGCTGCCCACCGCGGGCAAGGGCAACCCTCCGGGTCCGCGCGAATGGCTGCTGGCCGGACTGCACAGCGGATGGTCGCGGTTCTTCACCCATCCGGTCGTCGCGACCATCATGTTCGTCGCCGGTTTCTACGCGCTGTACTTCGGCGGCATCTTCGACGCCGCGGTGAGCCACCACGGTGCACACGTCCTGATGAACCTGCATTTCCTGATGAGCGGCTACCTGTTCTACTGGGTCGTCATCGGGATTGATCCGACGCCGCGCGCGGTTCCGCCGCTGGGCAAGATCGGGATGGTCTTCGCCTCCATCCCGCTGCACGCATTCTTCGGCGTGGTGCTGATGGGAATGCCGGTCGTGTTGGGTGAACGTTTCTATCGGTCGCTGCAACTGCCTTGGCATACCGACCTTGTCGGGGATCAGCACCTCGGCGGTTCGATCGCCTGGGCTGCCGGCGAGATCCCTCTGGTCGTGGTCATGCTGGCGTTGCTCATCCAATGGCAGCGCAGTGACCGGCGCACCGCCACCCGACTCGACCGCGCCGCCGACCGGGACCACGATGCCGACATGGCGGCCTACAACGCGATGCTGGCCGAACTCGCCCGCCGGGACACAGCGGGCGGTGGCCGCTGATCGGCTGCGGATGTCGTCGATCCACAGTCGTGGTTCCATGCACACACCACCCGAGGTTCCGGCGTAGCGGGTGTCCGGTTGTCGGTGCGTTGCGGCCCAATCGATCCGACACCGTTTCGCACCCGAGGAAGGACCCCACCATGTTCGAAACTCCGATGACCGTCGTCGGACGGATCGTCACCGACCTTCGCCGCCGCGTCGTGGGCGGCCAGGAGGTGATCAGCTTCCGGATGGCCAGCAACTCCCGCCGGCGCACCGGCGAAGGCTCCTGGGAACCCGGCAACTCCCTCTACATCACGGTCAACTGCTGGGGGAAGCTGGTGACGGGTGTCGGCGCCGGGCTCTACAAGGGAGCGTCTGTCATCGCGGTCGGCACTGTTCATACCAGTGAGTACGAGGATCGCGAGGGGGTCAAGCGGTCCTCACTGGAGATGCGGGCCACCGCCGTCGGGCCCGATCTGGCCAGGATGATCGCCCGCATCGAGCAACCCCCGCAGACAAGCCACGCGTCCCCGGAGCTTCCCGACGATGCCGACACCGGCACCGATACGCCCGACAACGACGCCGACGGCGACAGCGTGGAGGTCGGATTGGCGCTCTCGGCATGAGGCGGGTGGCCGCGCCGGGGTAGCCCCCGGCGCGGCCACCGTCCGCCAAGGGGTGCCGCCTAGGATGGGCCGCGTGGCCGAATTCATCTACACCATGCGCAAAGTCCGCAAAGCTCACGGCGACAAGGTCATCCTCGACGATGTCACGCTGAGCTTCCTACCTGGCGCCAAGATCGGCGTCGTCGGCCCAAACGGCGCGGGCAAGTCGAGCGTCCTGAAGATCATGGCCGGCCTGGACCAGCCCAACAACGGCGACGCATTCCTGGCCACCGGCGCGACGGTCGGCATCCTGATGCAGGAGCCGGAGCTCGACGAGACCAAGACGGTGCGGGAGAACGTCGAAGAAGGCGTGGCCATCAAGGCCAAGCTCAATCGGTACAACGAGGTCGCCGAATTGATGGCCACGGATTACACCGACGAGCTCATGGAGGAGATGGGCCGGCTCCAGGAGGAACTGGACGCCGCTGACGCCTGGGACATCGATTCCCAGCTCGAGCAGGCCATGGACGCGCTGCGCTGCCCGCCGCCCGACGAGCCGGTGACCCACCTCTCCGGTGGCGAGAAGCGCCGGGTGGCGCTGTGCAAGCTGTTGCTCAGCAAGCCCGATCTACTGCTGCTCGACGAACCGACCAACCACCTCGACGCCGAGAGTGTGCTGTGGCTCGAACAGCACCTCGCCGCCTACAAGGGGGCGATCCTCGCCGTCACCCACGACCGCTATTTCCTCGACAACGTCGCCGAGTGGATCCTCGAACTCGACCGCGGGCGGGCCTATCCCTATGAGGGCAACTATTCGACCTATCTGGAGAAGAAGGCCGAACGTCTCGAAGTGTCCGGCAAGAAAGACCAGAAGCTGCAGAAACGGCTCAAGGAGGAACTGGCCTGGGTGCGCTCGGGCGCGAAGGCTCGGCAGGCCAAGAACAAGGCCCGCCTGCAGCGCTACGAGGAAATGGCCATCGAGGCCGAGAAGACCCGCAAGCTGGACTTCGAGGAGATCCAGATCCCCGTCGGGCCCCGGCTGGGCAATATCGTCGTCGAGGTCGAGCACCTCGACAAGGGTTTCGACGGCCGGGTGCTGATCAAGGACCTGTCCTTCACCCTGCCGCGCAACGGCATCGTCGGCGTGATCGGCCCCAACGGGGTCGGCAAGACCACCCTGTTCAAGACCATCGTGGGCCTCGAGCAACCGGACAGCGGCACGGTCAAGGTCGGCGAGACGGTCAAGCTGAGCTACGTCGACCAGAGCCGGGCCGGCATCGACCCGAAGAAGACGGTCTGGGAGGTGGTCTCCGAAAAGCTCGACTACATCCAGGTCGGGCAGACCGAGATCCCGTCCCGGGCCTACGTGTCGGCCTTCGGCTTCAAAGGGCCTGACCAGCAGAAGCCGGCCGGTGTGCTCTCCGGCGGTGAACGCAACCGGCTCAACCTCGCGCTGACCCTCAAGCAGGGCGGCAACCTGTTGCTGCTCGACGAGCCCACCAACGACCTCGACGTCGAGACGCTGGGCTCCCTGGAGAACGCCCTGGAGAACTTCCCGGGTTGCGCGGTGGTGATCTCCCACGACCGGTGGTTCCTCGACCGCACCTGCACCCACATCCTGGCCTGGGAGGGTCACACAAGCGAGGCGAAGTGGTTCTGGTTCGAGGGCAACTTCGGGGCCTACGAGGAGAACAAGGTCGAGCGTCTCGGCGCCGAGGCGGCGCGTCCGCACAGAGTGACCCACCGGCGGCTCACACGCGACTAATGTCGGCGCTGCGTGTCAACGTCGACGCGCACGCCGACGCAGGAGTCCTCACCAATGACGGTTGGTCCGAACACCTCCGACCTCGCTGACGCTTACGCCGCGACGTACCGCGGCCCTGCCGGCGGCGCGGAGCCCACCGGCGCCGACGAGGCTGATATCCAGTCCCCGGTCGTCGTCCCGGCCCTGATCGCCGCCGAGGAGCACCTCGCGCAGCGCCGCCGCCCCGGCGAGACACTCGTGCGGGTCTACGGATCCGGCGACGACGGAGGCTTCGGCCCGGCGCTGCAGTTCGTTACCGACCAGGCCGCCATGCTGATGGACTCGGTGACCGTCCTGCTGCACCGCCTCGGTGTCGCCTACCTGTCGCTGATGCACCCGCGCATGTGGGTCCGCCGGGATGACGACGGCAACCTCACCGGCGTCCGGCCAGTCGACCACGACAGCGACGACGCCGGCGCCGACGGGGAGATCGAAGAGTCCTGGGTTCACATCCAGCTGTCCCCGACGGTCAATCTGCGCGCTCTCAACGAGGCGGTTCGGCTGCTGCCGATGGTCGTCGCCGACGCGCGGTCGGTCGCCGAGGACTCCGCGGCGCTGTCGTCGACCATGCTGCGCCTGGCCCATGAGCTCACCGCCGATCACGGCAGCCGGTTCCCCGAATCCGACCGCATGGACGTCGCCTACCTTCTGCGCTGGCTCGACGCCAACTTCATCATCCTCGGGTACCAGCGGTGCACCGTGACCGGCGGGCAGGCGGAGGCCGACGTCGACACCAGACTCGGCGTCACCAAGCTGCGCACCGAGGTGTTGCCCCCGCTGAGCAGGCCGGGGGAGACCGTGGTGCTCGCCCAGGCCACCATGCGCAGTTTCCTGCGCTACGGCGCCTACCCCTACATCGTGGTCGTGCGTGAGCAGGGCCCGGCAGGAGAGGTGGACGAGCACCGGTTCATCGGACTGTTCACCGTCGCGGCGATGAATGCGAATATTCTTGACATACCGCTGATCTCCCGGCGCGTTCAGGAGGCGCTGGCGATGTCGGGGGACGATCCCCGTCACCCCGGCCAGCTGGTTCTCGACATCATGCAGACCATCCCGCGCTCGGAGCTGTTCGCCCTGACCGCACCGCAGTTGCTCGACATGGCCGGCGCGGTCATCGACCTCGGATCCCGGCGTCGGGCGCTGCTGTTCCTGCGCACGGACCGGCTCGGGCAATTCGTCTCCTGCCTGGTCTATCTGCCTCGCGATCGCTACACCACGGGTGTGCGATTGGCGATGCAGGACATCCTCGTGCGCGAATTCGGCGGCGAGAGCATCGACTACGCGGCTCGGGTGAGTGAATCACCCTGGGCGGTGGTGCATTTCACCGTTCGGCTGCCCGAGGATCCAGGTCCGGTCGATTTGTCCGAGGCCAACCGCACCCGCATCGAGGATCTCCTCACCGAGGCCACCCGCACCTGGGCGGACCGGCTGCTGGGCTCGGTCGCCACCGGTGAGATCGAAGCCTCGGTGGCCGAGCACTATGCCGAGGCGTTGCCTGAGCCGTACAAGCAGGTGGTCAAGCCGCATGAAGCGATCACCGACATCGCCATCATCGAGAGCCTCGAACCCGACTCGGTCCGGCTACAGATGGAACCGGGCGATGAGAAGACGTCCGCCGGGGAGGCGTACCTCACCTGGTATCTCGGCGGTGGTTCGGCGTCGCTGAGCCGATTGCTGCCGATGCTGCAGTGCATGGGAGTGGAGGTCCTGGAGGAGCGGCCCTTCAACGTGACCCGTCGCGACGGCCTGCCGGTGTGGATCTACCAGTTCACCATCCGGCCGGAGGCGTCGATCCCGGAGCCGGCCAGCCGGCAGGAATGGGACGCCAGGTCGGCTCGCTTCACCGACGCCCTCACCGCGATCTGGGAGGGCCGTGTCGAGATCGACCGGTTCAACGAACTGGTGCTGCGTGCGGGACTGACCTGGCAGCAGGTCACCCTGCTGCGGGCCTACGCCAAATACCTTCGGCAGGCCGGATTCTCCTACAGCCAATCGCATATCGAGTCGGTGCTGCTGGACAACACCTCGACCACCCGATCGCTGGTCGCCCTGTTCGAGGCGATGTTCGCCCCGGATTCCGCGGCCCAAGGACTCGACGCCAAGGCTTCCGCACGCGCCGTGGCCGCCGATATCGACGCGTTGACGAGTCTGGACACCGACCGGGTGCTGCGCGCTTTCGCGTCGATGATCGAGGCGACGTTGCGCACCAATTTCTACGTCACCGATCCGAAGTCGGCGCGTGCGCGGAATGTGGTGTCGGTCAAGGTCAATCCGGAACTCATCGACGAACTTCCGCTGCCACGGCCGAAGTTCGAGATCTTCGTCTACTCGCCGCGTGTCGAGGGCGTGCACCTGAGGTTCGGCTACGTCGCCCGCGGCGGCCTGCGCTGGTCGGACCGCCGCGAGGACTTCCGCACCGAGATCCTCGGCCTGGTGAAGGCGCAGGCCGTCAAGAACGCCGTCATCGTCCCGGTCGGTGCCAAGGGCGGCTTCGTCGTGAAGAACCCGCCCGCGCCCAGCGGTGACCCGGCGGTTGACCGCGATGCCTTCCGCGACGAAGGAATCGCCTGCTACCGGTTGTTCGTCGCCGGGCTTCTCGATGTCACCGACAACGTGGACCGGGCCAGCGGCGCCGTCGTCACCCCGCCGCGGGTCCTGCGCCGCGACGGTGACGACGCCTATCTGGTGGTCGCCGCAGACAAGGGCACCGCCACCTTCTCCGACATCGCCAACGACGTCGCGGGATCCTACGGGTTCTGGCTCGGGGACGCGTTCGCCTCCGGCGGCTCGGTGGGCTACGACCACAAGGCGATGGGCATCACCGCCAAGGGCGCCTGGGAGTCGGTCAAGAGGCACTTCCGCGAGATGGGGGTGGACACCCAGGCCGAGGACTTCACCGTCGTCGGCGTCGGCGACATGAGCGGCGACGTGTTCGGCAACGGAATGCTGCTGTCCCAGCACATCCGGTTGGTGGCCGCGTTCGACCACCGGCACATCTTCGTCGATCCCGATCCCGACGCGGCGCGCTCCTTCGTGGAACGCAAGCGGCTCTTCGAGCTTCCGCGGTCCAGTTGGGAGGACTACGCCCCCGCCCTCATCAGCGCCGGCGGCGGGGTGTTCAGCAGGCAGCAGAAGTCGATCCCGATCAGCGCCGAGATGCATCGGGCACTGGGCATCGAGGATGCGGTCACCGAGATGACCCCGCCGGAACTCATGCGGGCCATCCTGCAGGCACCGGTGGACCTGCTGTTCAACGGCGGCATAGGCACCTACATCAAAGCGGAGTCCGAGTCCGACGCCGCAGTGGGGGATCGGGCCAACGACACCATTCGGGTCAATGGAAATCAGGTGCGCGCCAAGGTGATCGGGGAGGGTGGCAACCTCGGTGTGACATCGCTGGGCCGGGTGGAATTCGACCTGTGCGGCGGGCGGATCAACACCGACGCTCTTGACAACTCGGCTGGCGTGGACTGCTCCGATCATGAGGTCAACATCAAGATCCTGGTCGACTCGCTCGTCAACGCCGGCGCCATCGACGCGGGTGATCGCACCGAACTGCTCGCGTCGATGACCGACGAAGTCGGAAGCCTGGTGCTCACCGACAACCGCGACCAGAACGATCTGATGGGAACCAGCCGGGCCAATGCCGCGGCTCTGCTCAACGTGCATGCCCGGCAGATCGCCGAGCTCGAGGAGCGTCGCGACCTCAACCGCGGCCTGGAAGCGCTGCCGTCGGACAAGGAGATCCGGCGCCGCGAGGAAATCGGTCTGGGACTCACCTCTCCGGAACTGGCGACGCTGATGGCGCACGTGAAGCTGGCGCTCAAAGAAGAGGTGCTCGCCAGCGATCTGCCCGACCAGGAGACGTTCATCTCCCGGCTGCCCGGGTACTTCCCGGCGCAGCTGCGCGATTACTTCGCCGCGGGGATCCGCACCCATCAGCTTCGCCGCGAGATCATCACCACGATGCTGGTCAACAACGTCGTCGACACCGGCGGGATCACCTTCGCCTACCGGGTCGCCGAGGACGCCGGCGTCGGCTATGTGGATGCCGTCCGCGCATTCGCGGCCACCGAGGCCATCTTCGGCATCGGGACGACGTGGCGGCAGATCAGGGCGGCCGGTGACGCCGGTGTCCCAGTCGCCGTCACCGACCGGATGACGCTGGATCTGCGGCGGCTACTGGACCGGGCCGCGCGGTGGCTGCTCAACTACCGGCCCCAGCCGCTGGCGGTCGGTGCGGAGATCAACCGTTTCGCCGCCAAGGTCGCTGAATTGAATCCCGGTATGCCGCAATGGCTTCGGGGCGACGACCAGGCGATCGTGGCCAAGGAGACCGCCGAATTCGCCGCCAACAGCGTGCCGCGGGACCTGGCCTACACGGTGGCCTCCGGGCTCTACCGGTACAGCCTGCTCGATGTCATCGACATCGCCGACATCGCCGACCGCGAGCCGGCGGAGGTCGCCGACACCTATTTCGCCCTGATGGATTTCCTCGGCACCGACGGTCTGCTGACGGCCGTCTCCGGCCTGCCGCGCGACGATCGCTGGCATGCACTAGCGCGCTTGGCGATTCGCGACGACATCTACGGGTCACTGCGCGCCCTGTGCTTCGACGTGCTGGCCTCCGGGGAGCCGGACGAGACCGGGGAGCAGAAGATCGCCGAGTGGGAGCAGAGCAACCCCTCGCGGGTGCAGCGGGCCCGGCGGACGCTCACCGAGATCTACAGCACAGACGCCCGGGATCTGGCCACGCTCTCGGTGGCCGCCAGGCAGATCCGCAGCATGACCAGAACGAGCGGGACAGGGACGAGTGGCTGACATCACCGGGTTCACCACCGGCGTGCGGGTGCGCTGGTCGGACATCGACATGTACCAGCACATCAACCACGCGACGATGGTGACGATCCTGGAGGAGGCGCGGGTCGACTTCCTGCGCGAACCCTTCGCCGAGGACGTTCAGACCATCGGATTGCTGATCCACGAGGTCCGGGTCCTCTACAAAGGTCAACTCCGCCTTGTCGATTCGCCGCTTCAGGTGACCATGTGGACCAAACGGCTGCGCGCCGTCGACTTCACCCTCGGCTACGAGGTCCGTCCGGTCGATGCCGCGCCCGACTCCAAGCCCGCGGTGATCGCCGAGACCCAGCTGGCCGCGGTACATATCGAGGAGCAGCGACTGGTGCGGCTCTCCCAGACCCACCGGGAGTATTTGCAGCGCTGGCTTCGATGAGCGGTACCGAACCGGGTCCCCCCGAGCGCGGGATCTGGCTGCGTGACGACGCCGCACGCAACGATCTGGCGGTGTTCGCCGAACGGGCCCGGGTGCTCGACGAGACCGCCGTGGTGCGGTTGCGCAACCGCTCCGACGGGCTGCTGGGTGTGTGGGCTCAGACCGGGTTCGACGTGCTGGCCGGTCGCGCGGTGGCCGCAGTCGCCCGGCCGGCCGACATCAGCTGTGCCGCAGATCAATTGGTGCGGGCACTCCGTGCACGTGGCGAGTCGGGTTTCGCCGACCCCGGCTATCCGATGGATTCCGCGTGGCGCGGAGCGTTGCCGGCGGAGTCAGGTTTCGTCCATGTCGACGACGTGCCGGCCGCCGTCGTGGCGGATCTCGCCCGCCAGGGAGCGGAGGCGTCGCGGGAAGCCGGCGGGCACGGCCCGCCAGCCGCACTGCTCGACCAGAACGTGCTGCAGGTCAGTTCGGAAACCGAAGAGGTCGGGGTGCCTCTGCGCTGCGCGCTGGCCTTGGCCGCGATGCGGTTCATCCCGGAGGAGTGCCCGGCAGCAGAAGTGGTGCGGGTCCGGGTTTCGCCGGCGTGGCTGAGGGTCGACGCCCGTTACGGTTCGATCTTCCGGCGCCGCGGTCCTGCCCCGCTGGTGCTCGCCTGAACCTCAGAATGACGCGTTGACCATGTGCTGGGCCGCCATGTCGAGATAGGCCAGCAGTTGCCTGCGGTGCTCGGCGTCGAGGGTCTGCGAGTCGATCGAGGCCACCGCCGAGTGCATACAGCGCAGCCAGGCGTCCCGCTCGATCGGGCCGATCTGGAACGGGGCGTGCCGCATCCGCAGCCGCGGGTGGCCGCGCCGGTCGGAATAGGTGCGTGGACCGCCCCAGTACTGCTCGAGGAACATCCGCAGCCGGTCGGCGGCCCCGGACAGGTCTTCCTCGGGATACATCGGCCGCAGCACCTCGTCGTCGCGGACGAGATCGTAAAACCGGGACACGATGGTTCCGAACGTCTCGGCGCCGCCGACGGCGTCGTAGAACGTCTGCGAGGTCTCGCCATCAGTCACCCCTCCATTGAACACGAGATGAATAGGCGTGCGATCGGCGCCGATCCGTGGTGCACTGGAAACCGGAGGACGTATGGCGCAGCGCAACCGGAACGTCGCGGGCAGAGCCGTCGCGCGCCCTTTGCGCAGCGTCGAGATACAAGCCCCCGCCCCGGAGTCCTCGGTCTGGGGACGACGGCGGGTCCTTCTTCTCAACTCGACCTACGAGCCGCTGACGGCGCTGCCCATCCGCCGAGCGGTGGTGATGCTGCTGTGCGGTAAAGCCGACGTGGTGCACGACGACCCGAACGGGCCGGTGATCCACTCGGCGGCGCGGATCATCACGGTTCCGTCGGTGATCCGGCTGCGCACCTACGTTCGGGTGCCCTACCGGGCCAGGGTCCCGATGACCCGGGCCGCGCTCATGCACCGGGACCGGTTCCGGTGCGCCTACTGCGGAGCCAAGGCCGACACCGTCGACCATGTGGTGCCGCGCAGCCGCGGTGGCGACCACTCCTGGGAGAACTGCGTGGCCGCTTGCTCAGCGTGCAATCACCGCAAGGCCGACAAACTGCTCACCGAGCTGGGCTGGACGTTGCGGCACGTCCCGACCCCCCCGAAAGGCCAGCACTGGCGGCTGCTCAGCGCCGTCAAGGAGCTTGACCCGGCGTGGATGCGCTACCTCGGCGAAGGGGCGGCCTGAGCCATCCCGGCGCTGAGGCGGTTGGGTGCGTACCGCGTCACTGCGATACCGTTTCGGGCGTGCCTACCGCCCTCCTTCATGGATTGCCGGTTCTCTTGGTCATCGCGCTGATCGCCTTGATCTACTCGCGCGGACGGAAGAATCAGCCCAGCTATCACCTGTCGCAGTCGTTCACCCACGAGCCGATCCTGTGGGCCGCCACCGATGAGGTGGTTCCGGGCGGCGGCCACGGGCACGGCGGCTCGGCCCTGAATGTCGGAGGTGGCGCCAGTGGCCACTGGTGAGTATCCCGTTGTCCACGCGAATGTCGAGCAGCTGCCGGTCGGCTGGGCAGTGACCTCCAGCGGCCGGCTGTCCGTCGCCGCGGATCCCGGTGAACTTCCGGGGCACTACCCGTTCCCGACGATGGACCTCATGGCGCTGGACACCGCGCTGGCGCACGCCACCCGTCAGTCGAAGGCCAGGTTCGCGGTGTACGTCGGCGACCTGGGCGCTGACACCGCGGCCAGCGCCCGAGCGGTGCTCGCCGACGTTCAGACGCCGAACAACGCAGTGCTGCTCGCCGTTTCGCCCGACCAGCGCACCATCGAGGTGGTCTACGGCGCGGACGTCCGCGGCCGCGGCGCCGAAACGGCAGCGCCCCTCGGGGTCTCCGCGGCGGCGTCGGCGTTCCGCGAGGGCAACCTTATTGACGGTCTGATCAGCGCTGTGCGGGTGATGTCGGCAGGGATCGCGCGTCCCTGACGCCTCTTCGCAACGTCATTCGGCGCTGTCGAATGCCCGCGCCTTGAGGGACCGCTCCACACCGGCGCGGCCTTCGAGCACCAGACGGCGCAGAGGTGGAGGCACGTGCAGCCCGCCCAGGAACCAGTCGGCGGCTGCGATTCCCTCGGCACTGATATCCCAGGATGGATACAGCCCGACGACGACGGTCTGCGCGACCTCGCTGGAACGTCGATCCCACACGGCGGAAATCGCGTCGAAGTACTGCTTGGTGTAGGGCGCGAGCAGCCCGCCCTGCCCAGGTTGGACGAACCCGGTGATGATCGAACGGGCGGTGATGTTCGCCAGGGTGTCGTCTTCCAGCACTTCCCGCCAGGCCCGGTGCTTGACGTCGGCTTGCGGCCGGGCCGCGGACGCCGCGGCCGCGTGCCGCCGTCCTGCGGCGGTCGGGTCGCGGATCAATTCGGCGTCGATGAACGGCGTCTGCGGCCCGTCGGTGTCGATCCGCCCGCCGGCGGCCAGGGCCGCCACGATGCGCCAGCGCAGATCGGTGTCGACCTCTAGCCCCGGGAGGCCGTAGGCCGCAGGATCGTGGTCGAGGAGGTCGGCGAGCAGCCGAAGCTGACTATCGGCCAGGTCCGACGTGCATAGCGCGTTGACGAACGCGAGTTGGTGATCGGAGCCGGCGTCGGCCGTGCTGGCCAGCTGCAGCAACCGCTCGGCGAACTGCGGCCATCCGGTTTCGGAGGCCCAGCCCGGATCGGCGTAGGAGTTCAGCGCGGTCTGGGCCTGCAGCAGCAGCCGCTGCGCCACACCGACTTCGGTCTCACCGTGCACGCCGCGCATTACCAGCGCGACGAAATCGCGGGCCCGCAACTCCGCGTCGCGGGTCATCTCCCAGGCCGCCGACCAGACCAGTGTGCGGGGCAGGGGATCGGCGATGTCGTCGATTCGGACCAGCGCGGTGCGCAGGGACTCGGGGTCGAGCCGCATCGAGCAGTAGGTCAGGTCGTCGTCGTTGACCAGAATCAGCTGTCCACGCGGAACACCCTGCAGGGCAGGGACATCCGTGGTGGCGCCCGACACGTCGAGTTCCTCGCGGTGCAGCCGCACCAGCTTGCCTTCGCCGTTGTCGTCGTAGATGCCGACCGCAAGCCGGTGCACCCGTGTCTCGCCGGCGCCGGGGGCGGCACCGCCCTGGCGCACCTCGAAGCGGGTGAACCGGCCGTCGGCGTCGACGTCGAAATCGGGGCGCAGGGTGTTCAGACCCGTCGTCTTCAACCACTGCCGGCCCCAGTCGGAAAGGTCTCGGCCCGAGGCTTTTTCCAGTGCGGCGAGGAGATCGTCGAAGGTGGCGTTGCCGAAGGCATGGGCGCGGAAGTAATCCCGCAGACCCGACAGGAAGTGGTCCAGCCCGACGTAGGCGACCAGTTGTTTGAGCACGCTGGCGCCCTTGGCGTAGGTGATGCCGTCGAAGTTCACCTCGACCGCGTGCAGGTCGGGGATGTCGGCGGCGACCGGGTGGGTCGAGGGCAGCTGGTCCTGCCGGTAGGCCCAGGACTTCTCGACGTTGGCGAACGTCGTCCACGCCTGGTCGTATTCGGTGGCGTCGGCCTGGCAGAGCACCGAGGCGAAGGTGGCGAAGGACTCGTTGAGCCACAGGTCGTCCCACCACCGCATGGTGACCAGATCGCCGAACCACATGTGTGCCATCTCGTGCAGCAGCGTCTCGGCGCGTCGCTCGTAGCTGTAGCGCGTCACCTTGCTGCGGAAGACGTAGTCCTCCAGGAAGGTCACCGCGCCGGCGTTCTCCATCGCGCCGGCGTTGAACTCCGGGACGAACAACTGGTCGTACTTGCCGAAGGCGTAGGGAACACCGAAGTTGCAGTGGTAGAACTCGAAGCCCTGCTTGGTCTCGGTGAACAGTCGCTCGGCG
Organism: uncultured Mycobacterium sp.; assembly: GCA_964629725.1. Classification (GTDB taxonomy): domain Bacteria; phylum Actinomycetota; class Actinomycetes; order Mycobacteriales; family Mycobacteriaceae; genus Mycobacterium. The sequence continues at coordinate 75,804 of CAZVST010000002.1, read as the reverse complement.
TCCATGTACTGCGCCAGCGACGCGCGGCAGAAGATTCCCAGCGGAATCTCGCCGTGTTCGTCATGGTAGGCGTCGCGCCACACCGCGTAGGGACCGGCGACCAGCGCCACCAGGTAGGTGCTCATCTTCGGGGTGGTCGCAAAGGTGTGCACAACGGTGTCGCCCCCCGAGTGGGTGAGGCGCCGAGCCTCGGTCGTCGCGCCGTTGGACACCACCTGCCAGTGGCCCGGCGCTGTGACGACGACGTCGAAAGTCGCCTTCAGGTCGGGCTGGTCGAAGCAGGCGAACATCCGCTTGGCGTCAGCCGTTTCGAACTGCGAGTACAGGTACACCTCGCCGTCGACCGGGTCGACGAACCGGTGCAGGCCCTCACCGGTGTTGGAGTAGTAGCAGTCGGCCGCCACGACCAGGGTGTTGCGCGCCGCCAGCCCGCGCAACGGGATTCCGCTGGACTCGTCGTAGCCGGAGACGTCGATGGCGTGGCCATTCAGGACGGCACGGTGTACGGCCCCTGCTGCCAGGTCGATGTGGGTGTCGGCGCCAGGCAGCGCCTCGAACTCCACGGTGGTCACCGATCGGAACGTCTTCTCGGATCCCTTTCCCGGGTCGCTTCGCTCCTGCCCTCCGGAGGTGGTCAGGTCCAGATCGATCCGGTAGCGGTCGACGGTGATCAGGGCGGCACGTTCGACGGCCTCGTTACGGGTCAGATTCGGAAGCACGCGCTCCAACTTATCCTTAAGCCATGGCCGACAAATCGCGTGCTGACTTCTGGTTCGATCCGCTGTGCCCGTGGGCCTGGGTCACCTCACGGTGGATTCTGGAGGTGGAGAAAGTCCGCGACATCGACGTGCGGTTCCGCGTCATGAGCCTGGCGGTGCTCAATGAAGGTCGGGACCTGCCCGAGCAGTACCAGCAGATGATGGCGAAGGCCTGGGGCCCGGTGCGGGTGGCGGTCGCCGCCGAACAGGCACACGGACCGGAGATTCTCGGACCGCTGTACACCGCGATGGGGACGCGAATCCACAACCAGGACAACAAGAATCTTGGTCAGGTCATCGCCGAAGCCCTGAACGAAGCGGGCCTGCCGGCGGAGTTGGCGGCCGCCGCGGCGGACAGTTCGTACGACCCGGCGTTGCGCAAGAGTCATCACGAGGGGATGGATCAGGTCGGCGCCGACGTCGGCACCCCCACCATCCACATCGACGGCGTCGCGTTCTTCGGTCCGGTGATCTCCCGGGTGCCGCGCGGGGAGGAAGCCGGCACGCTGTGGGATGCCTCGGTGGCGTTGGCCTCGTATCCGCATTTCTGGGAACTCAAGCGGACCCGGACGGAGCCCCCGGCGTTCGACTGATCAACACCAGTAAGGTGACCGCCATGCGCGTCTACCTCGGCGGCGATCACGCCGGCTACGAATTCAAGCAGGCCATCATCGCCCACCTCGCCGCGCAGGGCCACGAGCCCGTCGACTGCGGCGCTTTCGATTACGACGCCGACGACGACTACCCGGCCTTCTGCATCGCCGCGGCCGCCCGCACGGTCGCCGACCCCGGCAGCCTGGGCATCGTGCTCGGCGGGTCGGGCAACGGCGAGCAGATCGCCGCGAACAAGGTGCCCGGTGTGCGCTGCGCGCTGGCGTGGAGCGTCGAGACGGCCAAACTCGCCCGCGAGCACAACAACGCCCAGTTGATCGGCATCGGCGGCCGCATGCACACCGAGGCAGAGATGCTGGCGATCGTCGACGCGTTTCTGTCCACCCCGTGGTCGGAGGCGCCGCGCCACCAGCGTCGCATCGACATCCTTGCCGACTACGAGCGCACCCACGTCGCACCGCCGGTGCCCGGCCCATCGGCCTGAGTCGCGACTGAGCCATGCCGGAGGGCCATACGGTGCACCGGCTCGCACGGTCGCACCAGCGCCGGTTCGCCGGTTCGCCGGTCAGCGTCTGGAGCCCGCAGGGCCAGTTCGCCGACGCCGCCCTCGTCGACGGGCAGGTATTCCGGAAGGCCTCGGCCTGGGGCAAACACCTGTTTCATCACTACGACACGGAGGGGAGATCGGCCGGCCTGATCGTGCATGTCCATCTGGGTCTGTACGGGTCGTTCACGGAGAAATCGACGCCGATGCCCGAACCGCGTGGTCAGGTGCGGATGCGGATCGTCGGCAGGGAGTATGGAGCCGACCTGCGCGGTCCGACCGCGTGCGAGGTGCTCGACGAGGCGCAGGTGTCGGTCATTCTGTCCCGGCTCGGACCCGACCCGCTGCGCAACGACGCCGACCCGTCGGAGGCGTGGACGCGAATCTCGAAGTCCCGCAGGGCGATCGGCGCCCTCCTGATGGATCAGTCGGTGCTTGCCGGTGTCGGCAACGTCTATCGCAGCGAGTTGTTGTTCCGGCACGGCATCGACCCCTACCGGCCCGGCCGCGATGTCGGCAGGACCGAATTCGACTCAGCCTGGACCGATTTGGTCGAGTTGATGAATGTCGGGGTGCGCCGCGGCCGGATCGTCGTGGTCCGCCCCGAACACGATCACGGCGCCCCCGCATACGGGCCGCGGCGTCCGCGCACCTACGTCTATCGCCGGACCGGCGAGCCGTGCCGGTTGTGCGGAACACCCGTGCGCACCGCCGACATGGAGGGCCGAAACCTGTTCTGGTGCCCGGGGTGTCAGACCTGAACGGCTCTTAGAACCTGAACGGCTCTTAGAACCTGAACGGCTCCTAGAAGTCGAAGCCGCCGAAGTCGCCGCCGCCGAAGTCTCCTCCGCCGCCGTCCCAGCCGCCACCGCCGCCCCAGCCGCCGTCGCCGCCGTCCCAGCCGCCGCCACCGTCGCCGAAGCCGCCGTCGCCGGCACCCCCGCCCTGGTCGAATCCCTGGTCATAGCCGGCGTCGAAGCCCTGGTCGAATCCGGAACCGTAGCCGTTCTCGAACGCGGACGCGTTATAGCCGACACCGTGCATTCCGGAGAACATGGCATCGAACAGCAGCACCGAGCCCATCGTCCAGGCCCCGGTGCGCAGAGCCGACTTCCACCACGGTTCGGAGTACCAGCCGGCGGGTACCGGCCGACCCGCGACCCGGCCGCCCGGGTAGTAGTTCGGGGTGTTGGACGTCGGCACGGGGGAGGCCTCGATCTGGCGGCCCTCGAACTCGATTCGCCGGTCCTCGGTGACCGCTCCGGCCGACTTCTGGCCGGAGATCGTCTCCAGTTCCGGTCCCGGATCCATGCCCATCGCGGTGCGGGCGGCCCGGACGTAGTACAGCCCTTCCAGAGCGCTCTCCTTAGCGAGCATGGCCTGCTTGGCCGTAGTGGCCTGCTCGATTTGGGAGGACGCCGCGGTGAACCGCTCGGAGGCGTCGGCCAGCGCCTGCTGGGAGGCGTCGTCGGTGCCGGTCAGGTTGAGCACCTGCCCGCCGAGCCGCTCGATCACCCGCCGGGCGTCGGCCTTGGCGTCGGACAGGCTGGCCGCCGCGCGGTTCCCGGAGTTGCGCTTGGATCCCATCATGGTGGCAGTCAGGGCCACCCCGGCGCCGATGAGGAGCAACAGCAGAAGAGCTTCCATGCCGACCACAGTACCGAGCCGACGGCCGGTTGCGGCCGGATGGAAGTTTGCGGTTTTACAGGGCGCCGAGCGCCCGGTAGACCTCATCGGACATCGCCCGGGTGCGCGGGTCGGCGTTGCACTTCGTCGCGTCGAAGTAGTTCATGACGTAGGCGTAGCCGATGCCGTGTTCGAGGTCGACGAACCCGTAGGAACCGCCGGAGCCGCCGTGGCCGAAGCTGCGCGGATTGGGCCCCGCGACGCAGCGCTGGTTGAGCATGTAGCCCAGGCCCCAGCCGTGGTCCGCGACCCGCGGGCCCAGCACGACGTCGGGGTCGTAGCCGCCCTGGGACACCCGCGCGGCCATCAGGCGCTCACGGGTGAGCAACTTCTCCTGGGCCAGTCCGTTGTAGAAGGTTGCCAGGCCCAGCGCCGAGACGTGGCCGTTGGTGCCGGGGAACTCCGCCGAGCGCCAGGTGGTCAGGTCGTTGGAGCCCAGTTCGTCGTCGGGGACGAATCCCATCGCGATCGACAACCCGGCCATCGGGTGCTCGTCCAGGCTGGTGGGGTAGCCGGGAGCGCCGCCGTTGGCCAGCACATTGCGGATATGCGGCTTGTTGATCATCTCCGCGCACCGGTGCTGATCGCGCGCTGACAGCCCGATGTGGACGTCGATGCCCATCGGCTCGGCGATCTCGGTGCGCAGGTACTGACCCAGCGTGCGGCCGGTGACCCGACGGACCACCTCGCCGAGGATGAAGCCCCACGCCACCATGTGGTAACCCTGCGCGGTGCCGGGCTCCCACCAGGGTTCGGAGGCGGCCAGCGCGTCGCAGACCCGCTCCCAGTCGGTCACCTCGCTCCAGTGCATCCGGTTTCGGGGCGCGATCAGCCCCGAGCGGTGGCCGAGCACCATCGCCACCGTGATGTCCTGCTTGCCGGCTTGGGCGAATTCCGGCCAGTACTGCGCCACCGGCGCGTTCAGGTCGATCTCACCGCGATCGGCCAGCAGATGGATGCAGGTGCTGGTCAGGCCCTTGGTGCCGGAGAAGACGCTGGCCAGGGTGTTCTCCCGCCACGGTCGTCGGCGCCGCGCGTCTGCGTAGCCGCCCCACAGGTTGACCACCAGGTCGCCCTCGACCCAGACCGCGACGGCCGCCCCGACTTCGTTGTCGACGGTGAAATTCCTTTCGAACGCGGTGCGGACGGCTGAAAACGCGCTGTCGCATCTTCCGCTGATCAGGGGAGTGTGGTTGCTCGTCGACATTGTCTGGGCGCCTCCTGACCGAGAGTCATCCGCCCCGGACGGGCGCTTCAACCACAACGAAATCTACGTTTCCGAGGATACCGAAAGTAGGTATGAGGACAATCGCGGCCGAACCGCGGCCGGGTCGTTACGAGGCCACATCGCCTGGGCGTTTAGGTGGCGCCGGGTCCTATCCCTTGGCGGGCTGACCAGAGCGCGGCCTGGGTGCGGTCTGTGACGCCGATTTGCCGGAAGATGCTCGTGAGGTGGGCTTTGACGGTCTTTTCGCTGATCTGCAGATGTCGCGCGATCAGCCTGTTGGGCAGCCCCTGCGCGAGCAGTGCGAGCACCTCGCGTTCGCGAGGTGTGAGGGCACCCTGGGGTTCGGGGGCGAGTCGCGCATCGAGAACGGTGCGTGCGACGCGCGGGTCGAGTGGAGACTCGCCGCGCGCTGCCGCGCGGATGGCTTCGCCCACATCGCCGGCTTCGACGTCTTTGAGCAGATACCCGCACGCGCCAGCTTCCAGCGCGCTCATGATCCGCTGCCGGTCTGAGAAAGCGGTCAACACCACCACTGCCGTCTGCGGTTGCGAAGCGGTGATCAGTCTTGTTGCCTCAATGCCATCCATCACCGGCATGTCGAGGTCCATCAGCACGACGTCGGGTTGCAGCGTCGCGGATTGCTCGACCGCTTGCGCTCCGTCGGGGGCCGTTCCCACGAGAGCGACGCCGTCCAGAGCTGAAATTAGACGTCCGAGGCCGTCCCGGATCACCCCGTGGTCGTCAGCGAGAAGGACGCGGATCATGAGGCTGGGAGTTCCAAAGTCACCGTCGTCCCCGTTCCGGGGGTCGAGCGCACTGTGAGTACGCCGTTCGCCCGGGCGACGACGTCGGTGAGCAGCGTCAGGCCGACGTGGCCTTCTTCGCGACGGCGCCACCGGTCTTCTGGGGTGAAGCCGACACCGTCGTCTGTCACGGTCAGGCGCGTCAGGCCCGATTCGTACCCGACCGCAACGGTCACGGATGAAGGCTTCGCATGCCGCTCCGCATTGCGAATGGCCTCCCGCGCCACGCGGTAGACGAGCTCGTCGCCGGCAGCCTGGTTCGCCGGTCGGCCGCCCTCTCGAATCCCCATCTCGGTGTCGACGTCCAGGGTCGTTGAGATCCCCTGTGCCTCAAGTGGACTCAGCAGATCGCTGAGCGCGACCCGGAGTCCCGCCGCTTCAAGGTTGGGTGGATGAATCTCGAGTAGGAGGATGCGCAACTCCCGGACACCTTGCCGCAAGGTGGCGGTCGCGTTGCGCAGTACCTGTGCGCCATCGTCGTTCCCGCGCCGTTGTTCTTGCGCAGCCAGTGGCGCGAGCCCGAACGCCACTCCCGCAAGGTCCTGGACCACCCCGTCGTGGAGATCCGCGGCGATTCGCTGCCGCTCATGGGTGGATGCGGCGATGGCGTTTGCGAGCAACCCCTCGCGTTCAGCGCTGCCACGCTGCAGCCGCCGTGCCAACGTCCAGGCCAGGGGAACCTGGAAGAGAAGCAGCACGACCATCCCGGCGATCAGAGGCGGTACCAGTGTTCGAAGGATGCGGGTGCCGCTCGCGCCGATCGAGCTGAAACGTTGATACATCTCGAAAAGCAGCGGCGTGCCATCGGGCGTCTTCATCGTGGTGTACGCCTCGAGCAGCTTGCCCTGTCCTCGTTCGTAGCGGTTTTCGGGCTTTCCGAGATCGCTGAGTTCGGCATCGGCGTTGTTGGTCCCGAACAGCTCGCGCTCATCCTCTCCCAGGGTGGGAGCGCTCACCGATCATGGCGTCTTCGTCCGAATAGAGGATCGTGCCGTCCTCTTTCCAGATCTTCACCCGCACGATCGAGTCACTGAGTACTCGGGTCCGCACGAGGTCGTCCAGTCGCTGGACCGTGCGGGGATCGCTGCGCATGATCCCGTCGTCGAGCCCAGCAACTTCGACAAGTCGAGCCTCGGCGCGGACACGGTCGGTCGTGTCATGCGTGGCCTCAGCGATGGCCACGCTGCGCAGTGCGAAGAAACCGCCCACCATGATGACTGTGATGGCCGCGATGCTGCCCAGCATGAACTGCGCCACCGCCGCGCTGACGGTCGGTGGGGCCGGCATACGGCGGGCCATCCGGCGCCGGGGCCGCCGGACCGTTCCGTTTGCATCGGGTCGCACCGGCCAACACTAGGGCCGCCTGACGGCCACGCCAGTACGACCTTTGTCGTAGGACCTTGGTCGCACGACCGCTGATCTGTCCCTACGACCTTGATCCACTCGCCGGTGGGACCGCTTTCTCGGGAGGCTTGGAACCAATCAACATGAGAGGAACCACAACCATGCGTTACCAATTCGCGGCGCTGGCCATCTCGGGCCTGGCAATCACGGGTGCGATATTCATCAATCCGGGTGAAGCAAACGCCAAGGAGGCCGCCTCCGGTAAGACAACCGCGACCGCAACTGGCCCGGTGAACCCCGGCAAGACCGCCACGAAATCCGGCAAGAACACCCCGAAACCGGTCAAGGCACCCAAGTTCCGCCCATAAGCCGACCACCGCGCCGACGTGCGTGGACGCGCCTGGAGGAAACACATCGGCCGCCCCTGATGGGGGCGACCGATGCGCGTTGTCGGCGCTGCCGGGCGACGGTTGCTCGGCGGCGTTCTGAGCGGGCGACGGGAATCGAACCCGCGTAGCTAGTTTGGAAGACTAGGGCTCTACCATTGAGCTACGCCCGCGTGTTGCGCGAGCCCAAATGTACCGGCGGTGACCCGTCCTAATCCAATCGCACTTGTGCGCCCCACGGTCGGTTGCGGCGGAGGGGCCGCTGGGCCGTAGGATTTGGGCGCGAAAGTGCACAGCATTCGGGGTGTAGCGCAGCTTGGTAGCGCATCCGCTTTGGGAGCGGAAGGCCGCAGGTTCAAATCCTGTCACCCCGACTCGCGCCCACCCGCCTGTTAACGACAACCGAGGAGTAGGACTGTGAAGAGCACCGTCGAGAAGCTGAGCCCGACCCGGGTTCGCATCAACGTGGAGGTGCCCTTCACGGAATTGAAGCCCGACTTCGACCGCGCCTACAAGCAGCTGGCTCAGCAGGTCCGGCTGCCCGGCTTCCGCCCGGGCAAGGCCCCGGCCAAGCTGCTTGAGGCGCGCGTGGGCCGCGCCTCGGTGCTGGAGCAGGTCGTCAACGAGGCCCTGCCGGCCCGCTACAGCGAGGCCGTGGCGACCACTGAAATCAAGCCGATCGGACAGCCCGAGATCGAGGTCACCAGGATCGAGGACGGCGAGGAACTGGTGTTCACCGCCGAGGTCGACATCCGCCCCGACATCGACCTGCCCGACCTGTCCACCGTCGCGATCTCGGTCGAACCCGTCGAGGTCACCGACGAGGAGGTCGACGCCGAACTGCAAACCCTGCGGGCCCGTTTCGGGACGCTCAAGGGCGTCGACCGGTCCGCCAAGGACGGCGACTTCGTCTCCATCGACCTGTCGGCGGCCGTCGACGGCGAGGACATCCCGGACGGCCGCGCGGAGGGCCTGTCGCACGAGATCGGTTCGGCGCAGCTGATCGAAGGCCTCGACGAGGCGATCGTCGGGCTTTCCGAAGGCGAGTCGGTCACCTTCACGACCAAGCTGGTCGCGGGTGAGCATGCCGGCCAGGACGCCGAGGTCACCGTGACCGTGAAGTCGATCAAGGAGCGCGAGCTGCCTGAGACCGACGACGAATTCGCCCAGCTGGCAAGCGAATTCGACACCATCGACGCGCTCCGGGAGAACCTCGTCGATCAGGTGCGCCGGGTCAAGCGCATCCATCAGGCCGAGAAGATCCGCGACAACGCGCTGGAGACGCTGCTGACGCTGGTTGAGGTTCCGCTGCCGGAGAACATCGTCCAGGCTCAGGTCGATGCCGCGCTGCACAACGCCATCCACGGCCTCGATCACGACGAGGCCAAGCTCGCCGAGACGCTGGAGGCCCAGGGCAGTTCCCGGGACAAGTTCGATGCCGACAACCGCGAGGCCGCCGAGAAGGCGGTCAAGACGCAGCTTCTGATGGATGCCATCGCCGATGAGCTGAGCATCGAGGTCACCGAGAACGATCTGACCGAGCGGCTGGTCCTGATGTCGCGTCAGTACGGCATCCAGCCGCAGCAGCTGGTCGGCCTGTTGCAGCAGAACAATCAACTGCCGGCGGTGTACGCCGATGTGCGCCGCGGCCTGGCGGTGGCCGCGGTCGTGGAGGCCGCGACGGTCACCGACACCGACGGCACCGTCGTCGACACCACCGAGTTCTTCGGCACCCCGGCCGCGGCGGATGACGCCGACGCCGGCGACGACGACAAGTAACGCCGACAGCGAACGTTCGCCGCGGCGGGCATAGATGTTGGCGTCCGGTTGGTTAGGGTCGGGTAGAACGTCGGTTCCCGCCGACAGCCACCGACCAACCGCAACAGACGATCGAAGTTTGAAGAAAGCAGGGCAAAGCGTGACTCACATGCGTTCCGGTCTTGGGTTGAACCTTCAGGACTCGGTCTACGAGCGGCTGCTGGCCGAGCGCATCATCTTCCTCGGTTCCCAGGTCGACGACGACATCGCCAACCGGTTGTGCGCCCAGATCCTGCTGCTGGCCGCCGAGGATCCGACCAAGGACATCTCGCTCTACATCAACTCGCCCGGCGGCTCGATCAGCGCCGGCATGGCCATCTACGACACCATGGTGCTGGCACCGTGCGACGTCGCCACCTACGCCATGGGCATGGCCGCCTCGATGGGTGAATTCCTGCTGGCCGCCGGCGCCAAGGGCAAGCGCTACGCCCTGCCGCACGCCCGGATCCTCATGCACCAGCCGCTCGGTGGCATCACCGGCGGTGCCGCCGACATCGCAATTCAGGCCGAGCAGTTCGCCCTGATCAAGAAGGAGATGTTCCGGCTCAACGCGGAGTTCACCGGCCAGCCCATCGAGCGCATCGAGGCCGACTCCGACCGCGACCGCTGGTTCACCGCCCAGGAAGCCCTGGAGTACGGCTTCGTCGACCACGTCATCACCCGCTTCCACGCCAATGGAGCCATCAATGTCTGATCAGATCGATCCCCGGCTCGCCCCGCAGGCGCGCTACATCCTTCCGTCGTTCGTCGAACACTCCAGCTGGGGTGTCAAGGAATCCAACCCCTACAACAAGCTGTTCGAGGAACGCATCATCTTCCTCGGCGTGCAGGTCGACGACGCCTCGGCCAACGACATCATGGCCCAGTTGCTGGTGCTGGAGTCGCTGGATCCCGACCGCGACATCACCATGTACATCAACTCGCCGGGTGGTTCGTTCACCTCGCTGATGGCGATCTACGACACCATGCAGTACGTCCGCGCCGACATCCAGACCGTCTGCCTCGGCCAGGCCGCCTCGGCGGCCGCGGTGCTGCTGGCCGCCGGCACCCCCGGCAAGCGGCTCGCGCTGCCCAACGCGCGGATCCTCATCCACCAGCCGTCGCTGGGCGGGGTCATCCAGGGCCAGTTCTCCGACCTGGAGATCCAGGCCGCCGAGATCGAGCGCATGCGCACCCTGATGGAACAGACGCTGGCCCGCCATACCGGTAAGGACGCCGCCGTCATCCGCAAGGACACCGACCGCGACAAGATCCTCACCGCCGAGCAGGCGAAGGAATACGGGATCATCGACACCGTGCTGGCGTACCGGAAGCTGTCGACCCAAAACGCTTGAGCCGTGTGCTCCGCCCGCGGGAAAGATAGGCGTCGCGACACGTCACGATCCCGGTGGCGCGCCGCACAGCGTGAGCTGTGTTGACGGGATATGTTCACTGTCATCGCGACCGCACGAACACACGGAATACCAACGACGCTATTCGCATCGATCGGTCGAGGGTTATCGAGCGAGCGGGTAGCGTCGAGGCAGACCGCAACCAGACTTAGCGAACGAACCATGCGAAGGAAGTAGGGCCCACCACCATGGCGCGCATCGGAGACGGCGGGGACCTGCTGAAGTGCTCGTTCTGCGGGAAGAGCCAGAAGCAGGTCAAGAAGCTCATCGCCGGTCCGGGCGTATACATCTGCGACGAGTGCATCGACCTGTGCAACGAGATCATCGAAGAGGAACTCGCCGACAACGACGACGTCAAGCTCGATGAGCTGCCCAAGCCGATGGAGATCCGCGACTTCCTCGAGGGGTACGTCATCGGGCAGGACACCGCCAAGCGCACCCTGGCCGTCGCGGTCTACAACCACTACAAGCGCATCCAGGCCGGCGAGAAGGCGCGTGACTCGCGCGGCGAGTCCGTCGAATTGGCCAAGTCCAACATCCTGATGCTGGGCCCGACCGGCTGCGGCAAGACCTACCTGGCGCAGACCCTGGCCAAGATGCTCAACGTGCCGTTCGCCATCGCCGACGCCACCGCGCTGACCGAGGCCGGGTACGTCGGCGAGGACGTCGAGAACATTCTGCTCAAGCTGATCCAGGCTGCCGACTACGACGTCAAGCGCGCCGAGACCGGCATCATCTACATCGATGAGGTCGACAAGATCGCCCGCAAGAGCGAGAACCCGTCGATCACCCGCGACGTCTCCGGCGAGGGCGTGCAGCAGGCGTTGCTGAAGATCCTGGAGGGCACCCAGGCGTCGGTGCCGCCGCAGGGCGGCCGCAAGCACCCGCACCAGGAGTTCATCCAGATCGACACCACCAACGTGCTGTTCATCGTCGCGGGTGCGTTCGCCGGCTTGGAGCGGATCGTCGCCGACCGGATCGGCAAGCGCGGCTTGGGCTTTGGTGCCGAGGTCAAGTCGAAGGCCGAAATCGACACCCAGGATCACTTCGCTGAGGTGATGCCCGAGGACCTGATCAAGTTCGGACTGATCCCGGAGTTCATCGGCCGTCTACCGGTGGTTGCCTCGGTGACCAACCTCGACAAGGAGTCGCTGGTTCAGATCCTGTCCACGCCCAAGAACGCTCTGGTGAAGCAGTACACCCGGCTGTTCGAAATGGACGGGGTGGAACTGGAGTTCGACGAGGATGCGCTGGAGGCGATCGCCGATCAGGCCATCCATCGCGGCACCGGTGCCCGCGGCCTGCGCGCCATCATGGAGGAAGTCCTGCTCCCGGTGATGTACGACATCCCCAGCCGCGACGACGTCGCCAAGGTGGTCGTCACCAAGGGAACCGTGCTCGACAACGTCCTTCCGACCATCGTGCCGCGCAAGGCTCCCCGGACCGAGCGCCGGGACAAGACCGCCTGACGACAATGCGCCTCGGTCTCGGCGGCTTGAGTTCACGTTCGGTGTGAGGCAGCCTCGTTCTGGAGTCTGGTGATCTCCAGTTGCATTGCGTGGATTGCCGGCGTCATTCCCCGGACCGGTGGCGCGGCGTGTTCGATCAGCGAATCGAGCGTGCGTGCCGGCGCGAGAACTCCTCGGCTCCAAGGATGCCGGGAAGTTGAACCGTACCGCAAGCAATCCGAGTGTGAGTAAACGCTCGTCGGTGGGCTGGCCATCGATCGCGGCGTGGAGCGCGGCGGTGACCTTCTCGCGGAGTCCGTCGACCAGGTCTTCGCCCTGGACGGCGAACCGAGTGACCGGAACCACGCCGAAGACCCGTTGCCTGCGCCGCCGTAGCCAGCCGCTCGACACAGCTGCCCGAGTACCTCGTGGGCTGTGTTGCGGTGACCATGCAGGATCGTCCGGGCCCAGTCGCGGCGCCTGGTATGCACGGCTTCGTCGAGTATTGAAGCCAGCAACGGATCGGCGGGAGGCGCCGTACCGATGGGGAACGGTCCGTCGCCGGCGTCTTCGAGATGGCCGTCCAGGTAAAGATCTGTGAGCATCGCCGCGCGCAGGCAGAGCCCGAACAGCCAGTGGTTGTCGATATCCAGCCGACCCTTGCGGCCGTCGAATCCCAGCAGGAACAACTGGGAATACAGTGTGTCGGGCAACCTCATGGGGCACTCGATCGGGAGCTGACGATCCGGTCGGATCTACTGTAGAGGTTCATCGAGTCGCCGCGTAGGAACGCCACCAGCGTCAGACCCGACTGGGTGGCGAGGTCCACCGCCAACGACGAGGGTGCGGACACCGCGGCGAGCACGGGGATCCCGGCCATCACCGCCTTCTGCGTCAGTTCGAACGATGCCCGGCCGCTGACCAACAGCACCACACCCGACAGCGGAATCCGGCCGTCTTCCAGCGCCCAGCCGATCACTTTGTCCACTGCGTTGTGGCGGCCGACATCCTCCCGCACCGCCAGCATGGTGCCGTCGGCGGCGAACAGTGCCGCCCCGTGCAGGCCGCCGGTGGCGGCGAAAACCTTCTGCGCCGAGCGCAACTGCGCCGGCAGGCCGGCCAGCGTCGCCGATGACACGGTGGTGGGGTCGTCGCCGGGGGAGTGCCGGGTGGACAGCCGCACCGCTTCCAGTGAGGATTTCCCGCACACCCCGCACGACGAGGTGGTGTAGAAGTTGCGGGTGATGTCGACCTCCGGGGCCGGCACGTCCGGGCGCAGGGTGACGTCGAGGACGTTGTAGCTGTTGGTGCCGTCGGCGTCCTCTCCGCGGCAGTACCGCACCGTCGCGATGTCGTCGCGGTGGGTGATCAGTCCCTCGGTGAGCAGAAAGCCTTGTGCCAGTTCGACATCCGAGCCGGGCGTCCGCATCGTCACCGTGACGGGCGCGCCGTTGACTCTGATCTCCAGCGGCTCCTCGACGACGAGGGTTTCGGCCCGCTCGGAGGCGGTCCCGGCCGTCAGGCGCCTGACCCGCCGGCGAGCGGTCACCCGGCCCATTACGCGGACTTCTCCCGCCGGCTCGCTCTTTCCAATCTCACTATGACGGCCTTCGACACCGGCGTATTGGACTTGGCCGCAACATGATCCAATGGCACCAGCGGATTGGTCTCCGGATAGTAGGCGGCCGCGTTCCCGGGCGGGGTCGGATAGGAGACCACCAGGAAGTCTTTGGCGCGGCGCTCCTCGATGGTGCCGTCGGAGCCGGGGAACTCCGAGATCAGGTCGACGCGGTCGCCGGAGCGCACCCCCAGTTCGGCGATGTCGGCGGGGTTGACGAACACCACCCGGCGGCCTCCGCTGATGCCACGGTAGCGGTCGTCGAGGCCGTAGATCGTGGTGTTGTACTGGTCGTGGCTGCGCAGCGTCTGCAGAACCAGGCGGCCGGGCGGTACCGGAACCCACTGCAGCGGTTCGATCGCGAAGTTGGCTTTGCCTGTGCTGGTGGGGAATTCGCGGGCATCACGTGGCGGGTGCGGCAGCTGAAATCCGTCCGGAGCGCGCACCCGGCTGTTGTAGTCGGCGAAGCCGGGGACCACGGCGGCGATCTCATCGCGGATGCTGTCGTAATCGCTGGCGAAGCGTTCCCACGGCACCGGGTGTTCCGGCCCGATCAGCCGGCGGGCCAGTTGGCAGACGATCGCCACCTCGCTGCGGATATCCGGCCCCGGCGGAGGCAGGCTGCCGCGGGAGAGGTGCACCATCGACATCGAGTCCTCGACGGAGACGACCTGTTTGCGCCCGCCGGCCACGTCGCGATCGGTGCGGCCCAGGGTGGGCAGGATCAGGGCGGTGCGCCCGTGGACGAGGTGGCTGCGGTTGAGCTTGGTGGAAATCTGAACCGTGAGCGCGCAATTGCGCAGCGCGGCCTCGGTCACCTCGGTGTCGGGGGTGGCGGAGGCGAAGTTGCCGCCCATCCCGATGAACACCGACGCTCGTCCGTCGCGCATGGCCCGGATCGCGTTGACGGTGTCGTAACCGTGCCGGCGCGGGCTGGTGATGCCGAAGCGCGAATCCAGTGCTGCCAGGAAGGATTCCGGCGGTTTTTCCCAGATGCCCATGGTGCGGTCGCCCTGCACGTTGGAGTGCCCGCGCACCGGGCATACCCCTGCCCCCGGCTTGCCGATCATGCCGCGCATCAGCAGCACATTGGTGATCTCGCCGATGGTCGCCACGGCGTGGGTGTGCTGGGTCAGGCCCATCGCCCAGCACACCACGGTGCGACGGGAACGGGCCATCATGTCAGCGACCCGGCGTAGTTGGGCGTGCGTGATCCCGGTGGCTGCCAGGACGGTGTCGATGTCGACCGAGCGGGCCAGGGCTTCGTAATCGTCGAAGCCGCGACAGTGTTCGGCGATGAAGCGCCGGTCGATGACTGACTCGTCCGGGGTCTCCAGGAGCAGCTTCGCCACCCCGCGGAACAGGGCCATGTCGCCACCGAGGCGGATCTGCACGAACTCGTCGGCGATCGGCACGCCGCGGCCGAGGGCTCCGCGGACGGTCTGCGGGTCGTTGAACCGGATCAGGCCGGCCTCCGGCAGCGGGTTGACCGCAATGATTGCGGCGCCGTTGGCTTTTGCCTTCTCCAGTACCGTCAGCATCCGGGGATGGTTGGTGCCGGGGTTCTGCCCGGCGATGACGATCAGATCCGCCCCAGCGATGTCCTCCACCGTTACCGACCCCTTGCCCACGCCGATCGACTCGATCAGTGCGGTGCCCGAGGACTCGTGGCACATGTTGGAGCAGTCGGGCAGGTTGTTGGTCCCGAAACTGCGCACGAGCAGTTGGTAGAGGAACGCCGCCTCGTTGCTGGTGCGGCCCGACGTATAGAAGACCGCCTCGTCGGGGCCGCTCAGCGCCCGCAGGTGGCCGGCGACGATCGCGTAGGCCTCGTCCCAGCCGATCGCGCGGTAGTGGTCGTCTCCGGGGCGCAGCACCATCGGGCGGGACAGCCGGCCCTGCTGGGACAGCCAGTACTCCGGGCGGTCCAGCAATTCCCGCACCGGATGGCGGGCGAAGAACTCCGGTCCGACGACCCGGCGGGTGGCCTCTTCGGCGACGGCTTTGGCACCGTTCTCGCAGAATTCGGCGACTTTCCGGCCGCCCGGTTCCTCGGGCCACGCGCATCCGGGGCAGTCGAACCCGGCGCGTTGGTTGACCCGCGCCAACGTTCGGACGGTCCGGACCAGCCCCATCTGCTCCACACTGCGCCGCAGTGCCACCAGCACAGCCGGTATTCCGGCGGCGGACTTGCCGGGACGCCCGACCGTGACGGCTCGCTCGTCGTACACGACATTGAGGTCACGGACATCGTCCATGCGTCCCAATCTAGGCCACCTGAAGTGACCTAGATCTCAACGATCCGGGGAGACCGCCTCGCGCCGGTGACGACGACGTAACACGTTCGGAATCGACGGTTCCTAACTTGAGCACAGGCAACCGGCCCACTGCCTAGCGGTGACCCATCGGGCAATGTCGAGAGGAAATCAACGTGAGCGGGAATTCGGTCCGTCTGCAGGCGATCAACAATGTCGAGGCGTACACGCCCCCGGCGATCAGCTTCGATCCTGCCGAGGCGCCGGGTGAGATTTTCGGCGCCAATGTCTTCACCCTGGCCGAGATGCGGCTGCGGTTGCCGAAGTCGGTCTACAAGTCCGTCGTCGCCACCATTGAGAAGGGCGCCAAGCTCGATTCGGCGGTCGCCGACTCCGTCGCCTCGGTCATGAAGGACTGGGCGCTGTCGAGGGGCGCCACTCACTATGCGCACGTCTTCTACCCGATGACCGGACTGACCGCTGAGAAGCATGACAGCTTCCTCGAACCGGTCTCCGACGGCCAGACGCTGGCCGAGTTCGCCGGTAAGACTCTGATCCAGGGTGAGCCGGATGCCTCCAGCTTCCCGTCCGGCGGCCTTCGCAGCACCTTCGAGGCGCGCGGCTACACCGGCTGGGATGTCACCAGCCCGGCATACATCCTGGAGAATCCGAACGGCAACACCTTGTGCATACCCACGGTGTTCGTCTCGATGACCGGTGAGGCGCTGGACTACAAGACCCCGCTGCTGCGCAGCCAGCAGGCGATGGGCACCCAGGCCGAACGCATCCTGAAGTTGTTCGGACACAAAGACTTCGACCACATCGTGTCGTTCTGCGGTCCGGAGCAGGAGTACTTCCTGATCGACCGGCACTTCTTCCTGGCGAGGCCGGACCTCATCAATGCGGGCCGCACGCTGTTCGGATCCAAGCCGCCCAAGGGCCAGGAGTTCGACGATCACTACTTCGGTTCGATCCCCGAGCGGGTGCTCGGGTTCATGATGGATACCGAGCGCGAGCTGTTCAAACTCGGCATCCCCGCCAAGACCCGGCACAATGAGGTCGCCCCCGGGCAGTTCGAGATCGCGCCGATGTTCGAGCGGGCCAACATCGCCGCCGACCACCAGCAGTTGCTGATGACCGTCTTCAAAACCATCGCCAAGAAGCACGGTATGGAATGCCTTTTTCATGAGAAGCCGTTCGCCGGGGTCAACGGATCGGGCAAGCACGTGAACTTCTCGATGGGCAACGCCCAGTTCGGCAGCCTTCTGGTGCCCGGCGACACACCCCACGAGAACGCCCAATTCCTGGTGTTCTGCGCCGCGATCATCCGAGCGGTGCACAAGTTCGGCGGGCTGTTGCGCGTGTCGGTCGCCTCGGCCACCAACGATCACCGATTGGGCGCCAACGAGGCACCGCCGGCGATCATCTCGATCTTCCTCGGTGATCAGCTTGCTGATGTTTTCGAGCAGATCGCGAAGGGCGCGGCGACGTCATCGAAGGGCAAGGGAACCATGATCATCGGGGTCGACACCCTGCCGCATCTGCCCACGGACCCGGGCGACCGCAATCGCACCAGCCCGTTCGCCTTCACCGGAAACCGCTTCGAGTTCCGTGCGCCGGGTTCGGGGCAGACCATCAACGTGCCGATGATCGTGTTGAACACCATCATGGCCGATTCGCTCGACTACATGGCCACGGTGCTGGAGCAGGCCGTCGCCGGTGGCGAGGACTTCGATGTGGCGGTGCAGAAGCTGCTCACGGAGATCATCACCGAGCACGGCGCGGTGGTGTTCAACGGTGACGGCTACTCGGAGAACTGGCAGATCGAAGCTGCCCAGCGCGGCCTGCCCAATTTGAAGACGACCCTGGATGCGATCCCTGAGCTGATCAAGCCCGAATCGGTCGAATTGTTCGAGCGCTACGGGGTGTTCAACGAGCGTGAACTGCACAGCCGCTACGAGGTGCGGCTGGAGCAGTACGCGCTGACCATCGCCGTGGAAGCCAAATTGGCGCTGGAGATCGGTTCGACGGTGATCCTGCCGGCAGCCATCCGTTACCAGACCGAGCTGGCGCAGAACGTGGCCACCATGAAGGCCGCCGGATTCCCCGCGGAGATGTCGCTGCTGGGGCAGGTCTCCGCCCCGATTGCGGACCTCGCCACGGCGCTGGCCGTTCTCAAGGCCGCGCTGGCGGTCCATGTAGAGGGAAGCTTCGCCGAAGCGGTGCACGCCCGCGACAGGCTGTTGTCCGCCATGGACGATGTCCGAGCCGCCGCCGATGCGCTGGAAGCCATCGTGGCCGACGACCTATGGCCGCTGCCGACGTATCAGGAGATGCTCTTCATCCTCTGACCCCGGTCCGGTACTGACTACGGTCGCGCACCTCACTTCTTAAGATTCACTGACGGCCGACAGTGACCAACAACACATTTGGTCCTTGCGAGGGCCCGTGTCATCTCCATGAGCTGTGGTGATGGGCCGGGTGCCTCGGCGTGTCCGGGCCGGGGGCAGGAGTTGCTTACCTGAGAAACTGCAATAATCGGGACCGCGGCTAGCACAGATTCCGCCGTGAATCCAACGAAAGGCTCCCGACGTGGGTCCGAACGGCAACGGGGCTGCGCATCACCAACAGAAACTCGAAAAGGTCGTCATCAGGTTCGCCGGAGACTCCGGCGACGGGATGCAGCTGACCGGGGACCGGTTCACCTCCGAGGCGGCGCTATTCGGCAATGACCTTGCGACACAACCGAATTACCCGGCCGAGATTCGCGCCCCCCAGGGCACGCTGCCGGGGGTTTCGTCGTTCCAGATCCAGATCGCCGACTACGACATCCTCACCGCCGGCGACCGTCCGGACGTGCTGGTTGCGATGAACCCGGCCGCGTTGAAGGCCAACCGCTCCGACCTTCCGCGCGGCGGGATGATCATCGCGAACTCCGACGAGTTCACCAAGCGGAACCTCGCCAAGGTGGGATACGTCAGCAGTCCGCTGGAATCCGGGGAGCTGTCCGAGTACGTGCTGCACGCCGTTCCGATGACGTCGCTGACACTCGGGGCGGTCGAGCCGATCGGCGCCTCCAAGAAGGACGGCGAGCGCGCGAAGAACATGTTCGCACTCGGCCTGCTGTGCTGGATGTACGGCCGGCCGATCGAGGCCAACGAGACCTTCGTCAGGGAGAAGTTCGCCCGCAAGCCCCAGATCGCCGAGGCTAACGTGCTGGCGCTGCGGGCCGGCTGGAACTACGGCGAGACCACCGAGGCGTTTGCCACCACGTATGAGGTGGCGCCCGCCAAGCTGTCGCCGGGGGAGTACCGGCAGATCTCCGGCAACACCGCGCTGGCCTACGGGATCGTCGCGGCCGGTCAGCTCGCCGATGTGCAGGTCGTGCTCGGCAGTTACCCGATCACTCCGGCGTCGGACATCCTGCACGAGCTGTCCAAACACAAAAACTTCGACGTCATGACCTTCCAGGCCGAGGACGAGCTCGCCGGCATCGGCGCCGCTCTGGGTGCCTCCTACGGCGGCGCGCTGGGCGTGACCAGCACGTCGGGTCCGGGTGTCTCGCTGAAGTCGGAGTTCATCGGTCTGGCGGTGATGACGGAGTTGCCCCTGCTGGTCATCGACGTCCAGCGCGGGGGACCGTCCACCGGGCTGCCCACCAAGACCGAACAGGCCGATCTGCTGCAGGCGATGTTCGGGCGAAACGGCGAATCGCCGGTCGTGGTCCTGGCGGCCTGCTCGCCGTCGGACTGCTTCGGCATCGCCGTCGAGGCCGCGCGGATCGCGTTGACCTACCGAACCCCGGTGATCCTGCTCTCCGACGGGGCGATCGCCAACGGTTCTGAGCCGTGGCGCATCCCCGACGTGTCGGCGTTCGAGCCCATCGACACCGACTTCGCCTCGGCGGAAAGCGATTTCGCTCCATATGCCCGGGATTCGCGGACCCTGGCCCGGCAGTTCGCAGTGCCCGGGACGCCCGGGCTGGAACACCGCATCGGTGGCCTGGAGAAGGCCAACGGCTCCGGTGACATCTCCTACCACGGCGGCAACCACGATCAGATGGTGCGGCTGCGGCAGGCCAAGATCGACGGCGTCGAGGTGCCCGCCATCGAGGTCGACGACCCAGGCGGCGACGCTGAACTTCTGATCCTGGGGTGGGGCAGTTCCTTCGGTCCGATCGGCGAGGCCTGCCGGCGCGCACGCCGGCGTGGCATCCCGGTCGCGCACGCCCAGGTGCGGCACCTCAACCCGCTGCCGCCCAACCTCGGTGAGGTGCTGCGCCGTTACCCGAAGGTGGTGCTGCCCGAGATGAACCTGGGTCAGTTGGCCCTTCTACTGCGCGGCAAGTACCTGATCGACGTTCAGTCGGTCACCAAGGTGGCCGGCACTGGTTTCCGGGCCGACGAGATCGAGGGCATCATCGACGCGGCCCGGGATGGGACGCTGAGCGAGATCGAGAACGACAAGGTGAAATTCGCGCGGCTGACGGCGGCGACCGTGGGTGCTGTGGCCGATGCGGAAGTGGGGGTGCGGGCATGACGGATCTGATCGGAACCGACCTCGGGGTGACGCCGCTGGTGGCCCCCTCCAAGGTGGCGGGCGTCCCGACCGCGGAGGCGCCGCAGAAGTCCAAGGACTTCACCAGCGACCAGGAGGTCCGCTGGTGCCCTGGCTGCGGTGACTACGTCATCCTCAACACGATCCGCAACTTCCTGCCCGAGCTGGGCCTGCGCCGGGAGAACATCGCCTTCATCAGCGGGATCGGCTGCTCCAGCCGCTTCCCGTACTACCTGGAGACCTACGGTTTCCACTCCATCCACGGACGCGCGCCGACCATCGCGACCGGTTTGGCGCTGTCCCGTCCAGACCTGTCGGTGTGGGTCGTCACCGGTGACGGGGATGCGCTCTCCATCGGCGGCAACCACCTGATTCACGCGCTGCGCCGCAACGTGAACATCACCATCCTGCTGTTCAACAATCGGATCTACGGGCTGACCAAGGGCCAGTACTCGCCGACCTCCGAGGTCGGCAAGATCACCAAGTCCACGCCCATGGGCTCGCTCGACCAGCCGTTCAACCCGGTCTCGGTGGCGCTGGGCGCCGAGGCGACGTTCGTCGGTCGGGCGCTGGATTCCGACCGCAAGGGACTGTCGGAGGTATTGCGCGCAGCCGCCGCGCACCGCGGTGCCGCTCTGGTCGAGATCCTCCAGGACTGCCCCATCTTCAACGACGGCTCATTCGACCCACTGCGCAAGGAAGGCGCCGAGGACCGGGTCATCCCGGTCCGTCACGGCGAGCCGATCATCTTCGGCGCCGACGGCGAATACTGCGTCGTGCAAAGCGGTTTCGGTCTCGAGGTGGCCAAGACCTCGGAGGTGGCGCCCGGGCAGGTCGTGGTGCACGACGCCCATGCCGACAACCCCGCCTACTCCTTCGCGCTGTCGCGGCTCAGCGATCAGAGCCTGGACCACACCGTCATGGGGATCTTCCGTCAGGTCAACCGGCCGGCCTACGACGACGAGGCCCGCGAGCAGATCGCCGCCGCGCGCTCGGCCGCCTCGCACGACCGGGCGGCTCTGCAGTCGCTGCTGCGTGGCCGGGACACCTGGACCGTCAACTAGCCGTGTCCGAACCGCTGGCAGCCGTGGTGCTGGCCGGCGGCGCGTCGCGGCGGATGGGCCGGGACAAAGCGACGATGGCGCACCCGCGCCGTCCCGGCATGTCCATGGTCGAATACACGGTCGCGATCGTCGCGCAGCGGTGTGACCCGGTGTTCGTGGTCGCCGCCCCCGGGCAGACGTTTTCCGAACTGGAGGCCATCGTTCTGCGCGACGAGGTGCCGGGCCTCGGGCCGCTGGTCGCCACGGGCCGGGGATTGCGGGCTGCCGCGGGCGCGGGTCGTGACCGCGCTTTCGTCGCCGCTGTCGACATGCCCGAGCTGTCCGGCGACCTCATCGATCTGTTGGCTCAGGATCGTGACGCTGACGTCGTGCTGCCCTCGGATGGGCGCGACCACTACCTGACGGCCGTCTATCGCACTGCACTGGCGGATCGGATCGACGACCTGGTGGCGACCGGGGCGCGCAGCATGCGGGCGCTCACCGATACAGTCACGACCCGTCGCGTTGAAGTGTCGCCTTCATCGTGGCTGACCAACCTGAACCGACCGCTTGACCTGCGATAACGCAGAGTTCGTGGAGCGGCCGTGACGATTGTGACAACAGAGTTCCCGCAGTGCGGCAGTTGTGGCGAATGTGACTGTTGAGCTAATGGGCTCCGGAAATTCTGTGCTCCGGCTCACAAAGCAAACGTGATTTACATCACAGCAATCGGACGCCGTCGCGCCCCTGGTAATCCCTTGCGCTACCACTCTGACCTGGGAGTTGGCTAATATTTCACTGACCGTGATTAATCCGTGATTTGACAGAAATTGATGTGTCATTGACGTGACTGGCCGCAATCCCGTCCCGTACCGTCCTATCGGGTCCGCAAAAGGACCAAACAATTTCAGATTTAGAAACCCTGCGTGTGAGCGGAGTCGGGACCTGACGGTCTTGTGAGCGGCCGAACCTTCGGACGACTTCTCCGGTATCCGCTGTCGTGCCAGACCGAGACGGCACGATCCGATGGGCAGTCCAGACCTCTGGGCGCCGCCCGGCGCGCGCGTGGCGAAAGGAAAGTTTCTTGAAGACCGTTCGTAGCTCCCTCGTCAAGGCCGTCAAGGTGGCCTCGGTCGCCGGCGCGATGGCCGTTGCGCCGATTGCTCTGGGTGCCGGTGCCGCTCACGCGGACAGCGTCAACTGGGATGCCATCGCGGCTTGCGAGTCGGGCGGGAACTGGGCCATCGCCACCGGTAACGGTTACTACGGTGGCCTGCAGTTCACTCCGGGCACCTGGTCCGCCAACGGCGGCGTCGGGATGCCGAACCAGGCTTCGCGTTCGGAGCAGATCCGCGTGGCCGAGAACGTGCTGCGTACGCAGGGCATCGGCGCGTGGCCGGTGTGCGGCGGCCGCGGCTAATACCCAGTCTTAATCGACAACCAACAGTGGCGCCGGAGCAATCCGGCGCCACTGTTGTTTGTCGGGGGCCCTTTCCCGCATTGCCCCTTCTCTCACTGATTTCTCATCAAGAAATCGTGACCCTTCCGTAACAACCGTCCGCAGCGGTGCGATCCACTTCACAACCGCATGCGACACGCGGCGAAACCGGAAGGGGCACCCATGAGGACACTTCGCCGCATCCTCACGCTCCTCGCGATGGTTCTCGGTACGGCGCTGGCGGCCTTCTCGCTGGGGGCCGGCACCGCTTCGGCCGACAGCACCGTCAACTGGGACGCCATCGCGCAATGCGAGTCGGGCGGCAACTGGACCATCAGTTCGGGCAACGGCTTCTACGGCGGCCTGCAGTTCAGCCCGGCGACCTGGACCGCCAACGGCGGCACCGGTATGCCTCACCAGGCGTCCCGCGAGGAGCAGATTCGGGTCGCCGAGAACGTGCTCCGCACCCAGGGCATCGGCGCCTGGCCGGTCTGCGGAAAGCAGGCCGGAACACCGGCCGCACCCTGGTCGGGCGCGGTGACCGCGCTGCACGCACCGGCCGCACCCGCCGGCGCCTGCCAGGGATTGGGCCGCGGCCCGCTCGGCCTGGTCGACTGGGGAACGGTGTGCCGGGCCTTCGCCCGCTGACGCTGCCCTGAGTGCCTCGATCCCTGCGGAAAGGGGCGAACTGGGGTCGGGCTGACCTGGCCGCGTAAGTTGACCCTCATGGCAGGGCGCGAATTCGACATCGTCATCTACGGGGCTACCGGTTTCGTCGGCAAACTCACCGCCGAGTACCTGGCCAAAGCGGGCGGGGGTGCCCGAATCGCACTGGCCGGCCGCTCGCCGGACAAGCTGACCGAGGTCCGGGCGACGCTTGGGGAGGCCGCCCAGTCGTGGCCGATCATCGAAGCCGACGCATCCTCGCCGGCGTCGCTGCAGGCGATGGCTGAGCGAACCCAGGTGGTCATCACCACGGTCGGCCCGTACAGCCGCTACGGGCTGCCCTTGGTCGCGGCCTGCTCCGCCGCCGGCACCGACTACGCCGACCTCACCGGCGAGGCGATGTTCGTCCGCCGCAGCATCGACGACTACCACAAGCAGGCCGTCGATACCGGTGCCCGGATCGTCCATGCCTGCGGGTTCGATTCCATTCCCTCCGACATGAGCGTCTATGCGCTGTACCGGCGTGTTCAGCAGGACGGCGAGGGTGATCTGCTCGACACCAACTACGTGCTGCGCGGCTTTGCCGGCGGCGCCTCGGGCGGCACCCTGGCCTCGATGATCGAGGTGCTGCGGGCGTCGTCGACGGATCCGGAGATCCGCAAGCTGCTCGGGGATCCGTACACCATGACTCAGGACCGCGCCGCCGAGCCGGAACTGGGCAGCCAGCCCGACATGGCGTGGCGCCGCGGCCGCGACATCGCCCCGGAACTGGGCGGCGTGTGGGCCATGGCGTTCGTCATGGCGATGTACAACACTCGGATTGTCCGGCGCAGCAACGCCCTGATGGACTACGCCTACGGGCGCCGGTTCCGCTACGCCGAGTTCATGAGCACCGGGCCGTCGCCACTGGCACCGGTCATCTCCGCGGTGACCACCGTCGCCACCAACGGCGCCGCTCTGCTGGGCTGCCGATTCTTCCGATTCGTGCCCCGCGCGCTCGTGGAGCGCGTCCTGCCCAAGCCGGGGACCGGACCCAGCGAAGAGGTCCGTGAGAACGGCTACTACCGCGTCGAGACCTACACCACGACGAGCACCGGCGCACGGTACGTCGCCACCATGAGCCAGAGCGGCGATCCGGGCTACAAGGCCACATCGGTGATGCTGGGCGAGTGCGGTCTGGCGCTGGCACTGGACCGCGACAGGCTGCCGGACCGCCACGGCGTTCTGACGCCGGCAGCCGCGATGGGCGATGCGTTGCTGGCGCGTTTCCCGGCGGCTGGAATCTCGATCGACACTGCCCGGCTGAATTGACAACGCTGAGAGCGTAATCAGCGCGCGCTGTCCGGTGCGCCGACTAGTGTCGGGGTAGTTTTTGCCCACCTCTTCTGAAGGAATTTCACACATGGCCGGTCTCGACGACCTCTTCAACCAGATCCCGGTAGCGGACATCGCCAACAAGCTCGGCGCCGACCAGGGCGAGGTGAACCAGGCCATCCAGACCCTGGTGCCGACTCTGCTGGGCACCCTGCAGGAGAACGTCCAAGCCGACGACATCGACTCCGTCCACCTGGAGAAGACCGTCATCGCCGAGGGCGAGAGCGACCTGCTCGACGGCGGGGTCAACGTCGACCAACTCGACGAGAACCAGGGCAACCAAATGGTCGCCAGCCTGTTCGGCGGCAACGACACCAACCAGGTCGCCTCGGCACTGGCCGGTGGCGGCGCCCCGGGCGGCGACTTGATCAAGCGACTTCTGCCGATGCTCGCCCCGATCGTGCTCGCCTACGTGGGTCGCCAGTTCTCGCAGCGCAACGCCGGTGCCGGCGCCCAGGCGCAGGCCCAGGCCGCTCCGGGTGGCGGCATGGGCGACCTCCTGGGCAGCATCCTCGGTGGCGCCGGCGGCGCTGGGGCCGCCAACAACCCGCTGGGCAACATCCTGGGCAGTGTCCTCGGTGGCGGCCAGGCCGGCGGCCAGGGCGGCGCACTGGGCAACATCCTCGGCGGGCTGCTTCGCGGCGGCCGATAAGACACATCTGGGCGGGCGCGGGCCGGGGTTCGGTCCGCGCTCCCTAGAATTGTCCGGTGCCCTCTGACGACGCCCTCGCCGACGCTCATTCCGGGGAACTTCCCAAGTCCTGGGATCCCGGCGCGGTAGAGAGCCGGATCTATCAGGGCTGGGTCGACGCCGGGTACTTCACCGCCGACGCCGCCAGCGGCAAGCCGCCGTACTCGATCGTGCTGCCGCCCCCGAACGTGACCGGCAGCCTGCATATGGGTCACGCGCTGGACCACACCCTGATGGACGCGCTCACCCGCCGTAAGCGCATGCAGGGCTACGAGGTGCTGTGGCTGCCCGGTATGGACCACGCCGGGATCGCCACCCAGACGCTGGTGGAGAAGCGCCTGGCCGCGGAGGGAACCGGTAGGGAAGACCTCGGGCGCGACGCGTTCGTAGAGAAAGTCTGGGAATGGAAGCACGAGTCCGGCGGAACGATCGGTGCGCAGATGCGCCGTCTGGGCGACGGCGTCGACTGGTCCCGTGACCGGTTCACCATGGACGAGGGCCTGTCCCGCGCCGTGCGGACCATCTTCAAGAGGCTCTACGACGCGGGGCTGATCTACCGCGCCGAGCGATTGGTCAACTGGTCACCGGTGCTGCAGACTGCGATCTCCGACCTTGAGGTGAAGTACGAAGAGGTCGAGGGCGAACTGGTCTCCTTCCGATACGGCTCGTTGGATGACACACAACCCCATATCGTCGTAGCGACCACCCGAGTCGAAACCATGCTGGGTGACACCGCGATCGCCGTGCATCCCGACGACGCGCGCTACCGGGACCTCGTCGGCACGACGCTGCCCCATCCTTTCCTGGACCGGGAGATCATCGTGGTCGCCGACACTCACGTCGACCCCGAATTCGGAACGGGCGCCGTCAAAGTCACCCCTGCGCACGATCCCAATGACTTCGAGATCGGCATGCGGCACAACCTGGCGATGCCCTCGATCATGGACACCCGCGGCCGGATCGACGGAACCGGAACACATTTCGACGGGATGGACCGGTTCGAGGCCCGGGTCAAGGTGCGCGAGGCGCTGGCCGAGCAGGGCCGCATCGTCGCCGAGAAGCGGCCGTACCTGCATAGCGTCGGCCACTCCGAGCGCAGCGGTGAGCCGATCGAACCGCGGCTGAGCCTGCAGTGGTGGGTCAGGGTGGAGTCGCTGGCGAAGGCCGCCGGTGACGCGGTCCGTAACGGGGACATCGTCATTCACCCCAAGAGCCAGGAGCCGCGCTGGTTCGACTGGGTCGACGACATGCACGACTGGTGCATCTCCCGGCAGCTGTGGTGGGGTCACCGCATCCCGATCTGGCACGGCCCCGACGGGCAATTGGCCTGCCTCGGCCCCGACGAGACGCCTCCGGAGGGCTGGGAACAGGACCCCGACGTCCTCGACACCTGGTTCTCCTCGGCGCTGTGGCCGTTCTCGACGATGGGCTGGCCGGACCGCACCCAGGATCTCGACAAGTTCTATCCGACAAGCGTTCTGGTGACCGGCTACGACATCCTGTTCTTCTGGGTGGCCCGGATGGTGATGTTCGGAACCTTTGTCGCCGGCGACGACGCGATCACCTCCGGCGGCGCGCGCGGCCCGCAGGTTCCGTTCCAGAACGTCTTCCTGCACGGCCTGATCCGCGATGAGCACGGCCGCAAGATGAGCAAGTCGCGCGGCAACGGCATCGATCCCTTGGACTGGGTCGAGTTGTTCGGCGCAGACGCGCTGCGGTTCACCCTGGCCCGGGGGGCCAGCCCGGGCGGCGACCTGTCGATCGGCGAGGACCACGCCCGTGCATCGCGCAACTTCGCCACCAAACTGTTCAACGCCACCCGGTTCGCGCTGATGAACGGCGCCGCACCCGCACCGCTGCCCGGTGCCGACAAGCTGACCGACCCCGATCTCTGGATCCTGGGCCGCACCGAGCAGGTGCGTGCCGAGGTCGATGCCGCACTGGACGCCTACGAGTTCAGCCGGGCCTGCGAGGCGCTCTACCACTTCGCCTGGGACGAGTTCTGTGACTGGTACCTGGAACTGGCGAAAGTTCAACTGGCAGAAGGCCTCAGCCACACCACATCGGTGCTTGCCGCGGTTCTCGACACCCTGCTCAAGCTGCTACACCCGGTGATGCCGTTCGTCACCGAGGTGCTGTGGAAGACACTGACCGGCGCAGGGGCGAGCGAAGCGACGGGTCGAACAGGGGCGGCCTCGCTGGTGATCGCCGAGTGGCCCACCGCGTCCGGTTACACCCTCGATGAGGTTGCTGCGCAGCGTGTTTCAGACATGCAGAAGCTGGTGACCGAAGTGCGGCGGTTCCGCAGCGATCAGGGCCTGGCCGACCGCCAGAAGGTTCCTGCCCGCCTGGAAGGTCTGACCGACGCCGGGCTGGACGCGCTGGTGGCTCCGGTGGCGGCCCTGGCGTGGCTGACCACTCCCGACGCCGACTTCACCCCGACCGCGCAGGTCGAGGTGCGGCTGTCCGGTGGAACGGTCGGCGTCGAACTGGACACCTCGGGCACCGTCGACGTCGACGCCGAACGCCGCCGGCTGGAGAAGGATCTGGCCGCGGCGCAGAAGGAATTGGCCGGAACCACAGCGAAACTCGACAACGACGCATTCCTGGCCAAAGCTCCGGGCGATGTCGTGGACAAGATCCGTGACCGCCAGAAGCTCGCCCGCGAGGAAGTCGACCGGATCGCCGCGCGCCTGGCTGCGCTGGTATGACGGAGCTGCCGCATCCCGCCCCCGATCCGACGCCTGACGAGATCGCCGCACTGCTGCAGGTCGAGCATCTGCTCGACCAACGCTGGCCGGAGACCAAGCTGGAACCGAGCACGGTCCGGATGGAGGCGTTGATGGACCTCTTGGGGTCACCGCAGCTGGCCTACCCCTGCCTCCATATCGCCGGAACCAACGGCAAGACCTCGGCGGCCCGGATGATCGACGCCCTGCTGACCGCCTTCGGGCAGCGCACCGGTCGTGCCACCAGCCCGCATCTGCAGGCGGCGGTCGAGCGCATCAGCATCGACGGGTTGCCGATCAGCCCGGCCCGCTACGTCGAGACCTATCGGGAGATCGAACCGTTCGTGCAGATCGTCGACGCCCGATCGGAGGCCGGCGAGCTCGGGCCACCGGGTCCGCCGATGAGCAAGTTCGAGGTCGTCACCGCGATGGCGTTCGCCGCGTTCGCCGACGCCCCGGTCGACGTCGCCGTCATCGAGACCGGCATGGGCGGCCGGTGGGACGCCACCAACGTGGTGGACGCGCCGGTGTGCGTGATCACCCCGATCGGCATGGATCACACGGACTATCTCGGTGACACCCTGGCGCAGATCGCGGGGGAGAAGGCCGGGATCATCGGCGCACCGCGCGGCGAACTGTTGCCCCTCGACACTGTGGCGGTGATCGGCCGTCAGCAGCCGGAGGCCATGGAAGTTCTTCTGGCGCAGGCGGTTCGGTCCGATGCGGTGGTCGCCCGGGAGGGCTCGGAGTTCACGGTGCTCAGCCGCCAGGTCGCAGTCGGCGGCCAGTTGCTCGAACTGCGCGGCCTCGCGGGGGTGTACCCCGACATCTTCCTGCCCCTGCACGGCGAGCACCAGGCCTCCAACGCCGTGCTGGCGCTGGCGGCGGTCGAGGCGTTCTTCGGCGCGGGAGCCGGCCGACAACTCGACGTCGAGACGGTACGGGCGGGATTCGCGGCCGCCCGCAGCCCCGGGCGACTTGAGCGGATTCGCGGCACGCCGACGGTGTTCGTCGACGCGGCCCACAACCCCGCCGGGGCGGCGGCGCTGGCGTCGGCCCTGACTGCGGAGTTCGACTTCCGTTACCTGGTTGCCGTTGTCAGTGTCCTCGCCGGCAAGGACGTCACCGGAATCCTGGCGGCACTCGAACCGGTCTTAGACGTCATCGTCGTGACGGACAACGGATCACCGCGGGCACTGGACACCGACGCGTTGGCTATGGTCGCCGAGGAGGTCTTCGGACCCGAGCGGGTGGTGCGCGCCGAGACCCTGCCCGACGCCATCGAGACCGCCACGGCGCTGGTGGAAGATGCCGTCGCCGACGGCGAGACGGTCGCCGGCGCGGGCATCGTGATCACCGGGTCGGTGGTGACGGCAGGGGTCGCCCGCACCCTGTTCGGGAAGGATCCGGCATGACGGCATCGGCGGGCGGGGCCCCCAACCCGCCGGACCCGTGGAAGAGCTTCCGCGGTGTCATGGCCGGCACGTTGATTCTGGAGATCATCACCGTCCTGCTGGCACTGCCGGTTGTGGCGACGGTGGGCGGCGGCTTGACCGCGGGATCGACCGCCTATCTCCTGGGCTTTGCGGCTCTGTTGGGTGTGCTGGCCGGGATGCAGCGCCGGCCGTGGGCGATCTGGGCCAACCTCGGGGTGCAATCGATCCTGGTGGCGGGATTTTTTCTGTATCCCGCGGTGGGCTTCATGGGGGTGATTTTCGCGCTGGTGTGGGCGGTGATCGCCTATATGCGCGCCGAGGTGCTGCGGCGGCAGCGCCTCGGTCTGCTACCCGGCCAGCAATTGCCGGGTCAGTGACCCGGTACGCTTTCGGCCGTGACCGCGCCGGTGACGATGCGGAGCGAAGCGACGAGGAGGAACGGCGTTAGATGACTGACCGGACACTTGTGCTGATCAAACCCGACGGCGTGCAGCGGCGGGTGATCGGCGAGATCATCAGCCGTATCGAACGCAAAGGCCTGACCGTCGCCGCGCTGGAACTCAAGCACGTCGATAACGAGCTGGCCGCGGCGCACTACGCCGAGCACAAGGACAAGCCGTTCTTCGGCGAGCTGCTGGAGTTCATCACCTCCGGACCGGTGGTTGCCGCGATCTTGGAAGGTCCGCGCGCTGTCGCGGCGTTCCGTCAGCTGGCCGGCGGCACCGATCCGGTGGAGAAGGCGACCCCGGGCACCATTCGCGGTGATTTCGGCCTGGAGACGCAGTTCAACCTGGTGCACGGATCCGACTCGCCCGAGTCGGCGGCCCGCGAAATCGCACTCTGGTTCCCAGGCGTCTGACCGCGTGGTTCCCAGGCAACTGACCGATAGCTCGCTCCGCACCCGTCGGCGGTATGGGATACTGAAGCCGGAATGAGACTTCGACGTGCGCGACCACCGCTGCCTGCGGTGCGGCGCCGACCGTCAACAGCCGTCATTCAGCCCCGAACGGATTCTCCCGAATCCGTCGGAGCGAGACCTATTGACAAGCCCGGGCGCCGTTCGGGTATATAGCGGAAGCCCTCGCGTGGCCGCGTCGTTGGACGCGCCCGGGGGCTCTAGGAGATTACGTGGCCGATGATGATCGCACCCAGGATCAATCCGAATCCCCGTCGCAGTGGGAACCGCCCGCTGCGGAGGGGCAATTGCCCGACCGGCTGAGGGTTCACTCCCTCGCCAGGGTGCTGGGAACGACCAGCAAGCGGGTTCTCGACGCCCTGGCCGAGTTGGACGGACGGTCCCGGAGCGCGCATTCCAGCGTCGACCAGGCCGACGCCATCCGGGTGCGCGATGCCTTGGCTGCCGCTGAGGCCGAGCCCATTGAGGCGATGGTCATCGAAGAGCCCGAGCCAGTTGAGTTCACCCCGACGGAATTCAGCTCGCCGGAACCGGTCGCGCAACTGACCTTCCTGGATCCGACCGCCGCGGTGATCATCGAATCCGAGCCGGAGTCCAGGCTGATCCTCGAAGACCACTCCGCGGCGTCGCACACCATCGAGACGGTGGAGCATCCGGCCTACATGCCGCTGTTCGTCGCACCGCAGCCGGTCACCGCCGCGGCCGCCGTCGACCTCGGCGAGGACGATGCGGTGGAGGTCGAGGACGAGTCCGATGCGGCCGACGGCGACGCCGCCGACCGGCCGGCCAACCGCCGCCGCCGGCGGGGCCGCCGGGGTCGTGGCCGCGGGCGCGGCGAGCAGCCAGGAGCCGACGGCGAGGACGACGAGGAACGGGCCGGCTCCGACGGCGCCGTCGACACCTCCGACGACGCCGAGGATGACGACAACGACGACGCCGCCGAGGAAGAGTCGGCCAACGGCGAGGGCGCTACCCGTCGTCGCCGTCGTCGCCGTCGTCGCCGCACGGGCACCGGGGAAGACGGCGAAGCCGTTTCGCCGGACGATCCGCCGAACACCGTCGTGCATGAACGCGCCCCGCGCACCAAAGCCGAGCGCTCCGCGTCCAACGAGATCCAGGGCATCAGCGGGTCCACCCGACTGGAGGCCAAACGGCAGCGCCGGCGTGACGGTCGCGACGCGGGCCGCCGCCGACCGCCGATCCTGACCGAAGCCGAGTTCCTGGCCCGCCGGGAAGCGGTCGACCGGGTGATGGTGGTGTGTGAGAAGGTCCGCACCGAACCGCCGCACGAGGGGTCGCTCTACACCCAGATCGCCGTCCTCGAGGACGGCATCGTCGTCGAGCACTTCGTCACCTCGGCCGGGTCGGCCTCGCTGGTGGGCAATATCTATCTCGGCATCGTGCAGAACGTGCTGCCCTCCATGGAGGCGGCGTTCGTCGACATCGGCCGCGGCCGCAACGGCGTCCTGTACGCCGGTGAGGTCAACTGGGAGGCCGCCGGCCTCGGCGGAGCCAACCGCAAGATCGAACAAGCCCTCAAACCCGGCGACTATGTCGTCGTTCAGGTCAGCAAGGATCCGGTCGGCCACAAGGGCGCCCGGCTCACCACCCAGGTATCGCTGGCCGGACGCTATCTCGTGTACGTACCGGGGGCGTCGTCGACCGGGATCAGCCGCAAGCTGCCCGACACCGAGCGTCAACGACTCAAGGAGATCCTGCGCGAAGTGGTGCCGGCCGACGCCGGCGTCATCATCCGCACCGCATCGGAAGGCGTGAAGGAAGACGACATTCGCGCCGACGTGACCCGGCTGCAGGAGCACTGGAACTCGATCGCCGAGGAAGCCGAGCGGATCAAGGGCACCCGGGCCGGTGCGGCGGTGGCGCTCTACGAAGAGCCCGACGTTCTGGTCAAGGTGATTCGCGACCTGTTCAACGAGGATTTCTCCAACCTGATCGTGTCTGGCGATCACTCCTGGGACACCATCACCGGCTACGTGAATTCCGTTGCGCCGGAGTTGCTTTCGAAACTCACCAAATACGAGCCGGCTGCCGGCCCGTCGGGGCCGGACGTGTTCGCGGTGCACCGCATCGACGAGCAGCTGGCCAAGGCGATTGACCGCAAGGTCTGGCTCCCGTCGGGCGGAACGCTGGTGATCGACCGGACCGAGGCCATGACGGTCGTCGACGTCAACACCGGCAAGTTCACCGGCGCGGGCGGCAACCTCGAGCAGACCGTCACTAAGAACAACATCGAAGCCGCCGAGGAGATCGTGCGGCAGCTGCGGCTGCGCGACATCGGCGGCATCATCGTCATCGACTTCATCGACATGGTGCTGGAATCCAACCGGGACCTGGTGCTGCGCCGTCTCACCGAGGCGCTGGCGCGCGACCGCACCCGCCACCAGGTGTCCGAGGTGACTTCGCTGGGCCTGGTTCAGCTCACCCGCAAACGGCTCGGCACAGGCCTGGTCGAAGCGTTCTCCACCACCTGCTCGCACTGCAGCGGGCGCGGAATCCTGCTGCACGCCGACCCGGTGGATAACGCGTCGGCGCCGGCGCGCAAGACCGAACCGAGCAGCCGCCGCAGCCGCCGCGGCCGCAGAGGCAAGGCGGAGGAGCCGTCGGTGGCTCGCGTCCCGGTCCACGTCCCGGGCGAGCACCCGATGTTCAAGGCGATGGCCGCGGCCAAGACCGACGACGAGGAGTCCGACGACGAACTCGGCCAGGAATTCGAGGGTGAGGCGGTTGCGGCCGCCCAGGCCCTCGCCGACCTGGAACTCGTCGAGGAACTCGATGAGGACGACGACCTCGACGAGGACGAAGACGACGAGGACGACGACCTCGACGAGGACGAAGACGACGAGGACGACGAGGACGCGGACGAGGACGACGACGACCTCGAAGACGACGACGAAGACGAGGACGACGAGGACGACGTCGAACTCGACGAGGTCGATGAGGACGCGATCGACGATGATGAAATAGACGCGATCGACGATGATGAAATAGAGGAGGACGACTCCCTGGAGATCGTCAGCGTCGTGCCTGAGGACGACCCCGTCGCGGGCCAGGCGGTCCCGGTGGCACCGGAGCCGACTGTCGCCGGCCGTCGTCCCCGCCGCCGCGCCGCCGCGCGACCGGCCGGCCCGCCGGCGCTCGATCACTAGTGGTAGGGGCCGGTTTGACCCTCCCATGCTGGTCACGTACCCTTGAGAGGTTGTCGCCAGGCCCAGCCGGCGGCAGTGGAACAGCCCGGTAACCCGGCGCGTCCCGCACCAAGACCCGCTCGCGCACTAGAGCACAGCTAGCGCGCGCCCGCGACACAGCGACGCCTGCGTCGCCGACCTGGAAGAGGAACGATGGCAGCCCAGACAGCCACCTACGCGATCGTCAAGACGGGCGGTAAGCAGTACAAAGTCGCCGTCGGCGACATCGTCAAGGTCGAGAAGATCGAGTCCGAGCCGGGCGCCTCGGTGTCCCTGCCGGTCGCTCTCCTGGTTGACGGCGCCACCGTCACCACCAACGCCGGTGAGCTGGCGAAGGTCGCGGTCACCGGTGAGATCCTCGAGCACACCAAGGGCCCGAAGATCCGCATCCACAAGTTCAAGAACAAGACCGGGTACCACAAGCGGCAGGGTCACCGTCAGCCGCTGACTGTGCTCAAGGTCACCGGGATCAAGTAGCAGCGAGGGAGCGATCAGACATGGCACACAAAAAAGGCGCTTCCAGCTCACGCAACGGCCGTGAGTCCAACGCCCAACGCCTCGGCGTCAAGCGGTTCGGCGGCCAGGTCGTCAAGGCCGGCGAGATCCTCGTCCGCCAGCGCGGCACGCACTTCCACCCCGGCGTCAACGTCGGCCGCGGCGGCGACGACACGCTGTTCGCCACGGCCCCCGGCGCGGTGGAGTTCGGTGTCAAGCGCGGCCGCAAGGTCGTCAACATCGTCCGCGCCGCACGCCCTACGGCCGGAGTGGCTTCGGAGGCCTAGGCTCGCGACTGTAGCGCGGTGGCGGATTCGCGAGTGATATCCCGCCCTCGCGTTACATTCGAAGGAGTTGCCTGATGCCCCGGTTTGTCGACCGTGTCGTCATCCACACCCGCGCCGGCAACGGCGGTAACGGCTGTGCGTCGGTGCACCGCGAGAAGTACAAACCCCTCGGCGGGCCCGACGGCGGTAACGGAGGCCGCGGCGGCAGCGTGATCCTGGTGGTCGATCCTCAGGTGCACACCCTGCTGGATTTTCACTTCCACCCCAATGTGGTCGCCCCGTCCGGCAAACCGGGCCAGGGCAGCAATCGCGACGGCGCCGCCGGGTCGGACCACGAAGTCCGGGTGCCGGACGGCACCGTGGTGCTCGACGAGCACGGTCGCCTGCTGGCTGATCTGGTCGGCGAGGGCACCCGGTTCGCCGCCGCCGAAGGCGGCCGTGGCGGGTTGGGAAATGCTGCGCTCGCCTCCCGTGCCCGCAAGGCGCCCGGATTCGCCCTGCTCGGCGAGAAGGGGCAGGCGCGCGACCTGACCCTGGAACTGAAGACGGTCGCCGACGTCGGGTTGATCGGCTTTCCGTCGGCCGGCAAGTCGTCGTTGGTGTCGACCATCTCCGCGGCGAAGCCCAAGATCGCCGATTACCCGTTCACCACCCTGGTCCCGAACCTCGGGGTGGTCTCAGCCGGCGAGCACACCTTCACCGTCGCCGACGTGCCCGGGCTGATCCCCGGCGCGGCCGAGGGGCGTGGGCTTGGTCTGGACTTCCTGCGTCACATCGAGCGCTGCGCGGTGCTGGTGCACGTCATCGATTGCGCCACCATGGAACCCGGCCGCGATCCGATCTCCGACATCGATGCCCTGGAGGCTGAGTTGGCCGCCTACCGGCCCACCCTGCAGGGCGATTCGACGCTCGGCGACCTCGCTGACCGTCCGCGTGCAGTCGTGCTCAACAAGATCGATGTCCCCGAAGCCCGTGAACTCGCCGACTTCGTCCGCCCGGAGATCGCCGAACGCGGCTGGCCGGTCTTCGAGGTATCCACGGTGACCCGGGAAGGCCTGCGGGAGTTGACGTTTGCGCTCTGGGATATGGTCGCGGCCTGGCGGGCTGCCCAGCCGCCGGTGGTGTCCCGACGTCCGGTGATCCGGCCGGTTCCGGTGGACGCCAGCGGATTCACCGTCGAACCCGACCCCGGCCACCCCGGCCGGTTCATCGTGCGCGGCACCCGCCCGGAGCGGTGGGTCGCCCAGACCGACTTCGTCAACGACGAAGCGGTCGGCTACCTCGGGGACCGGTTGGCGCGCCTCGGCGTCGAAGAGGAGTTGTTCAAGCGCGGTGCTAAGCCCGGCTGCGCCGTGACCATCGGCGAGGTGACCTTCGACTGGGAGCCGCAGACACCCGCCGGGGTCGACGTCACCCCGTCCGGCCGCGGCACCGACATCCGGCTGGAACGCAACGACCGGATCGGCGCCGCCGAACGCAAGGAGGCCCGGCGGCAACGTCGCGAGTCCGGGGACGACGAGTGAGTGCGAATCGGGAGGCCATCCGCACCGCCCGCAGCGTCGTCGTCAAGATCGGTACCACCGCGCTGACCGACCCCTCCGGTCTGTTCGACGCCACCCGGCTGGCCGCACTCGCCGATGCCATCGAGTCGCGGATGAAGGCCGGCACCGACGTGGTGATCGTCTCCTCGGGAGCCATCGCCGCCGGGATCGAACCGTTGGGCCTGTCCAAGCGGCCCACCGACCTGGCCACCAAACAGGCGGCCGCCAGCGTGGGCCAGGTCGCCCTGGTCAACGCATGGAGCACCGCGTTCGGCCGCTACGACCGCACGGTCGGGCAGGTGCTGCTGACCGCCCACGACATCTCCCAGCGGGTCCAGCACACCAACGCCCAGCGCACCCTGGACCGGCTGCGCGCGCTGCACGCCGTGGCGATCGTCAACGAGAACGACACCGTGGCCACCAACGAGATCCGGTTCGGCGACAACGACCGGCTCTCGGCGCTGGTGGCTCACCTGGTCGGGGCCGACGCGTTGGTGCTGCTCTCCGACATCGACGGCCTGTACGACGGCGATCCGCGCAAGGCGTCGGCGGACAACCCGGCGCGGTTCATCCCCGAAGTCGCCGCGCCCGACGATCTCGACGGCGTGGTCGCCGGACAGGGCAGCCGGCTGGGCACCGGCGGCATGGCCTCCAAGCTGTCCTCGGCGCTGCTGGCCGCCGACGCCGGAGTGCCTGTGCTGCTGGCCGCCGCCGCTGACGCCGCCGACGCTCTGACCGACGCGTCGGTGGGCACGGTCTTCGCCCCCCGGCCGGCCCGGATGTCGGCTCGCCGGTTCTGGGTCCGCTACGCCGCCGAGGCATCGGGCACCCTGGTGCTGGACACGGGCGCGGTGCGAGCCGTCGTCAAGCAGCGCCGCTCACTGCTGCCCGCCGGCATCACCGCGGTGTCCGGACGGTTCTTCGGCGGCGACGTCGTCGAACTGCACGGGCCCGACGGCGACATGGTGGGGCGGGGCGTCGTCGCTTACGACGCAACGGAATTGGCGACGATGATCGGACGGTCCACCTCGGACCTGCCGGTCGAACTGCGCCGGCCGGCGGTTCACGCCGACGATTTGGTTCCCGCCTGACCGGTCAGCGCCCCCGCGAGCGCCATCACCTGGCCGACCGCCCCCCGGATCACCGCCGCGCGCCGCGCGGCCGCCTCCAGCGCGTCGCCGGGGGCGGGGATCACCGGCACCCCGTGGGTCTGTGCCGTCGCCTCCACACAATCGCGCACGGCGGGGTCGGCCAGCACCAGCGCGGCCGGAAGCCCGGGGGAAATCTGCTTCTCACCCCACAGCAGGCCCTTCGAGCGCACCTCGGCCGGGATGTACACGGTGAAGATGCCGTGATCCAATTGCAGGTCGGCGGCCAGGGCGGCGGCGGTCAGCGCGGTGTGCGTCAGCCCGCTGAGCACCAGTGCGCGGCCGGGAAACCACCACACCGGCAGCCGGTCGACCCCTTTGGTGACCGCGTCGGTGAACAGGTAGCCCAGTAGGCGGCGGGTGCGGATCTCGGTGACCTTCGACCAGGCCACCTCGTCGCCGTCGAACTCGATACCGCTCGGGCTGACCACGACCGAGCCGAACCGGTTGAGCTGACGGGCGATTCCGCGAACCAGGCCCGGCAGCTTGGGCAGGCCTGCGGCCGCCTCGCCGACCCCCACACCCCAGCGTTCGGTGGCCGGACCCGGGGTGGGGAGAACCGGTTTGATGACCGCCCGGCCGACGCCCACGGCAAGTGCGGTCGCACTATCGACTAGCGACATCCGGTCCTGTTCTGACATGGATGACGACCTTAGTTGATGCCCGGCTTGATCCCGGTGAGTTCTTCGGCGAGCAACGTCAGCATCGGCGAGCACCCGGCGTCAACTTTCACGGTGGCCAGATCGTCCCCGCGGGTCGGACCGCGGTTGACGATCGCCACCGGGATCCCGTGGGCGGCGGCGTAGCGCACGAAGCGGTAGCCGGAGAACACCGTCAGCGACGAACCGGCCACCAATAGTGCGTCGGAGGAGTCGACCAGTGAATAGGCTTGGTCCACAACCTCTTTGGTGACCGACTCCCCGAAGTAGACGATGTCGGGTTTGAGCATGCCGCCGCACGGGGGGCAATCGATGAACCGGAAAGAGTCGGTGTCGGCCACTACGGCGTCGGCGTCCGGCGCCACCGCCAGACCGCCCACCTGCTCGGCGCGCTCGGCGAACCCTGGATTGGCGGCCTCCAGCAACTCGGCCAGCGCCGCCCGCGACATGGTGTGGCGGCAGTCCAGACAGATCACCTGCGCGTAGGTGCCGTGCAGATTGATCACGACGTCGCTGCCGGCCCTGGTGTGCAGCAGGTCGACGTTCTGGGTGATCACCCCGGTCACCACGCCCGCGCGTTCCAGCGCCGCCAGCGCGCGGTGGCCGGCGTTGGGCTCGGTCGCAGCCATGTGCCGCCAACCCAGGTGGTTACGGGCCCAGTACCGGCGCCGGTAGTCACGGCTGGTGGTGAACTGACGGATGGTCATCGGGTTGGCTGGAGGGGAGTCCGGGCCGCGGTAGTCCGGGATGCCCGAATCGGTGGAGATCCCGGCTCCGGTCAGCACGGCGATCCGCCGGCCGGCCAGCAGCGCGACGAGTTCGGGGGCATCCACATCACGAGGGTAGGGCGCAGCGCTCCGAACCCGCGCGCTGGCCGCACCTACCGCGCCCGGTCCGGCATGGACGTGCTGTGATGGTCGCCATGGCCGACTTGACCGGTTTCCCGGTCCTGCCCCCACCGTTGCGTTTGCCGGTTGTCTTCGACCAGCAGTGGTGTGATCTGACTTTCGTGCACTGGCCGGTCCGCCCGGACGACGTCGCGCACCTGTTTCCGGAGGGGACTCGTCCCGACATCTTCTCCGACGGGATGACCTACGTTGGGCTGGTTCCGTTTGTGATGAGCGGAATCCGACTCGGAGGGTCCCCGCCGGTGCCCTACTTCGGTTCGTTCCGAGAAACCAACATCCGGCTCTATTCCTGCGACGATGCCGGGCGGCACGGTGTACTCTTTCGCTCGCTGGAAACCAGCCGGCTGGCGGTGGTTCCGGTGACCCGCCTGGGCTTGGGAATCCCCTACACCTGGGCTCGAATGCGGCTGAGGCGCAACGGCTCTCGCATCACCTATGACAGCACGCGGCGCTGGCCCCAGCGCGGACTGCACAGTCGGCTGAGCATCGTGGTCGGGGAGCCCGTCGAGCCTTCCCCGCTGGAAGTCTGGTTGACCGCCCGATGGGGGGCTCACACCCGCGTAGCGGGCCGGACCTGGTGGGTGCCCAACGAACACGAACCATGGCCGCTCCGTTCGGCGGACATCGTCGAACTCGACGACGAACTGCTGCCCGCCAGCGGTGTGCAGCCCGCAGGTGAACGCCTTCGCGCACTCTTCTCGCCGGGTGTGCGGACACGCTTCGGTCGTCCAACGCTCGTCGGGTAAGGGGATCTCGGGGGTCCATCACACCGCTACGCGGCTATCGACGATCTTTCAGCAGCGCCTGAGCGGCCCGCCGGCCGCTGACCAGGGCGCCCTGGATCGACGATGTGTCGCGGTGGTCACCGGCCGGATAGACCCCGGCGTCGGTGCGCACGGGACGTTGTAGTTCGAACGGCACTTCCATCGCCGGCAGCGCGTAGGGGATCGGGTAACTCGCGATGAGGTCCCACTTCGTCGTCGGCACGCCGCACAGCCAGGTCAGCTGTTCGCGAACGGCTTTGTCCTGTAACGGGTTCTCCCAAGCACCGAGTGCGGACGCCACGACCAGCGCGCTGGCCGGCGGGGCGTAGTCGGGTGCGGCGTGGCTCATCACCACGGTGTTGACCAGCGGTCCGCGCCGGGCCGCGTCGAGCAGGAGCACGGCCTGACCGTCGGCGAGTTCGCCTGGCGCGCAATCGGGCCGGTAGTACCAGGTAGTGACCGCATGCCCCGCAGGTGCGCGAACTTCGGGCACCAACTGCGCCGCGGTCACCGGATCCGTCGCCACGATCACCGCGTCGGCGGGGTGGGTGTCGCCATCGACCACGTCGACCCCGCGCGCCGACACCGCGGCGACCCGGTGGCCCAGGCGCACGTCGAGGCCGGAGGCGAGCTGCCCGGGGATGCGCTGCATGCCCAGGGCCGGGACGCCCGAAGTCCCTCGGACGAAGGACTTCAGCACCACGTCGAGGAAGCGTCGCGACGTCGACAGCTCGGACTCCAGGAACACCCCGGACAGAAAGGGGCGCAGCACCGTCTCCATCAGCGTGCGGTCCACCCCGGCCCGGCGCAGCGCCTCCGCGCTCGTGACGTCGGGATCGCGCTGCAGCGATGCGACGGACCGGATGACGCGGGAGGCGGCGTAGACGCCGAAGCGGGCCGTCGACAGCGGTGAACCGATCAGCGTCAGTACCGACGGCACCGCCCCCGACGGCTGACGACGGGGATCGGCGACCCGAACCACCCGCCGGCGCCGGCTCCGCTCGACCACCACCCGAGCCCCGGCGATGAAGGTCTTCAGATCGAGCGCGTGGTGGTAGAGGACTCGAGCACCCTCGGGGTAAGCCGGGTTGTGGAGTTGAAGCCGCGATCGAGGCGGAAGCCGTCGACGAGATCGGTGCGGACCCGGCCGCCCACCCCGGTCCGAGCCTTCGAGCACGGTGACCTCGACACCGTTTCGGCTCAGATGTCGCGCAGCGGCCAACCGCTAAGTCCAGCCCCGACGACGATGACGCGCATGCCGTCACGGTAGCGGCCAGTGGTCCATGGCTGCTGACATGCCCGTTTGCGGGTGGAGGACACCGCCGGGCGGCGTCGTCAGCGACAATGGGGGCGTGGACTTCTTCTCGGCCTACTCCCACGGGTTTGCGCGGGTGGCTGCCTGCACGCACCACACGGTGCTGGCCGATCCCGCGGCCAACGCCGCCTCGGTGCTGCGGATCGCGCGGGAGTGCCACGACGACGGGGTCGCGGTGGCGGTTTTCCCCGAACTGACCCTGTCGGGGTATTCCATCGAGGACATCCTGCTGCAGGACAGCCTGCTCGATGCCGTGGAAGCCGCGATCGGGGACATCGTCGCCGGCTCCGAGGACCTGCTACCGGTCCTGGTCGTCGGGGCGCCCCTGCGTCACCTGCACCGCATCTACAACACCGCGGTGGTGATCCACCGCGGCCGGGTGCTCGGGGTGGCGGTGAAGTCCTATCTGCCGACCTACCGCGAGTTCTACGAGCGTCGCCAGATGGCGCCGGGCGACGACATGGGCGGAACCATCCGGTTGCTCGGCGAGGACCTGCCGTTCGGCCCCGACCTGCTGTTCGCCGCCGAGGACGTGCCGGGCCTGGTGCTCTACGTGGAGATCTGCGAGGACATGTTCGTGCCGGTGCCGCCGAGCGCGCAGGCGGCTCTGGCAGGCGCCACCGTGCTGGCGAACCTCTCCGGCAGTCCGATCACCATCGGCCGTGCTGAGGACCGAAAGCTGTTGGCTCGCTCGGCCTCTGCCCGCTGCCTGGCGGCCTATGTGTACGCCGCGGCCGGGGAAGGGGAATCGAGCACCGATCTGGCCTGGGACGGCCAGACGATGATCTACGAGAACGGCCGGCTGCTCGCCGAATCGGAGCGCTTCCCCAAGGGGGACCGGCGTTCGGTGGCCGACGTGGATCTCGATCTGCTGCGCGCCGAGCGGCTGCGGATGGGGACCTTCGACGATAACCGCCGTCACCATCAGGGCAGTCTGGATTCTTTCCGGCGCATCGGTTTTCGGCTCGAACCGCCGTCGGGGGACATCGGTCTGCGCCGCGACGTCGAGCGATTCCCGTTCGTGCCGAGCGACCCGATCCGGCTGGAGCAGGACTGCTACGAGGGATACAACATCCAGGTGTCCGGTCTGGAGCAGCGCCTGCGGGCGCTGAACTACCCCAAGGTGGTCATCGGGGTATCCGGCGGGCTGGACTCCACTCACGCGCTGATCGTCGCGGCGAAGGCGATGGACCGGGAGGGCCGGCCGCGCAGCGACATCCTGGCGTTCACCCTGCCCGGATTCGCCACCGGCGAGCGCACCAAGAGCAACGCGATCCGGCTGTCGAAAGCACTCGGGGTGACCTTCGAGGAGATCGACATCCGCGCGACGGCCACCCTGATGCTGACCGAGATGGGGCATCCGTTCTCCCGCGGGGAAGCGGTGTACGACATCACCTTCGAGAACGTCCAGGCCGGGTTGCGCACCGATTATCTGTTCCGGATCGCCAACCAGCGCGCCGGCATCGTGCTCGGGACCGGCGACCTCTCCGAATTGGCGTTGGGCTGGTCCACCTACGGCGTCGGCGATCAGATGAGTCACTACAACGTCAACGCCGGCGTGCCGAAGACCCTGATCCAGCATTTGATCCGATGGGTCATCGGCTCGGGGCAGTTCGACGACGAGGTCGGTGAAACCCTGCAGTCGGTGCTCGACACCGAGATCACTCCCGAACTGGTGCCCGCCGCCGACGGTGAGCAGGTGCAGAGCAGCGAGGCCAAAGTCGGTCCCTATGCGCTGCAGGACTTCTCGTTGTTCCAGGTGCTGCGCTACGGCTTCCGTCCGGCCAAGATCGCCTTTCTGGCCTGGCATGCCTGGAGCGATGCGGATGCCGGCCAGTGGCCTCCCGGTTACCCGGCCGACAAGCGCCCGTCGTACTCGCTCGCCGAGATTCGGCATTGGCTGGGTGTCTTCGCGCAGCGCTTCTACTCGTTCAGCCAGTTCAAGCGATCGGCCCTGCCCAACGGTCCGAAGGTGTCCCACGGGGGCTCGCTGTCACCGCGCGGGGACTGGCGTGCCCCGTCCGACATGGCCGCCACCGTGTGGCTGGCCGAGATCGAACGGGGCATCCCCACATCATGAGCACGCGGGTCGTACAGAAGCGGATCCACGCTGCGGCACTGGCTGGTTCGCTGAGTGTCGCACTTTCTGGCTGCGGAGGTGCCGGTACGTCCACGGCGCCGTCGACGGTGACGGTGACTTCAAGCGGAAACCCCGCCCGGGCAGACGCTCCCGCCCGGAGCTGGACCATGCCTGATGAGACCGGAAAAACCCTGCAGCGCGCACAGGACGATCTTCAGGCCCTGACCGGCAACCCACTGTTCGTCTCGACCTCAGAGGACCTCACCGGCAAAGGGCGCCAACAGATCATGGACCGCAATTGGCAGGTCTGCTCA
Source organism: uncultured Mycobacterium sp. (assembly GCA_964629725.1). Taxonomy (GTDB): domain Bacteria; phylum Actinomycetota; class Actinomycetes; order Mycobacteriales; family Mycobacteriaceae; genus Mycobacterium. The sequence goes on along the minus strand of CAZVST010000002.1, from coordinate 32,346 downwards.
TCAACCCCGCCGCCGGGCATGGCGTTCACTGCCCAGACCAATGTTGTGTTCGGCGTGGTCAAAGAATCCGAGACGTGCCCCTAGCCCGCAGAGGCACTGGCGTGCGACAAATCGGGGAAGCGGCCCCCAACCTCCCGGTTGGTCGGTAACAGATACCCTGGTCAGATGAGTCTGCACACCGAGGCGGTACCCGACGTGCGCGACACCGTGCACGACGCGGCCCGCCGGGCCAGGATCGCCGCCCGCACCCTCGGCACGCTCACCACCGCAGTCAAGGACCGGGCCCTGCACGCCGCCGCCGACGCCGTGCTCACGCACACCCACCAGATCCTGGCCGCCAACGCCGAGGACCTCGCCGTCGCCCGCGCCGCCGGAACCCCGGAGGCCATGTTGGACCGGCTGGCGCTGAACCCACAGCGGGTCGACGGCATCGCAGCCGGACTGCGGCAGGTGGCCGGACTGCCCGACCCGGTGGGGGAGGTGCTGCGCGGGCGGACCATGCCCAACGGACTGCAAGTGCGCCAGCAGCGGGTGCCCTTGGGCGTGGTCGGCATGGTCTACGAGGGGCGACCCAACGTCACCGTCGACGCGTTCGGGCTCACCCTCAAGTCCGGCAATGCCGTTCTGCTGCGGGGGAGTTCGTCGGCGGTGAACTCCAACATCGAACTGGTGACGGTGCTGCGCGGCGCCCTGTGTGGGGAGGGCCTGCCCGAGGACGCCGTGCAACTGCTGCCCAGCGCCGACCGGTCCAGCGTCACCCACCTCATCCAGGCCCGCGGGCTGGTCGACGTGGTCATCCCGCGCGGGGGAGCGGGCCTCATCGAAGCGGTGGTGCGCGACGCGACCGTGCCCACCATCGAGACCGGTGTCGGCAACTGCCACGTCTACGTCCACGCCTCCGCCGATCTCGACGTCGCCGAGCGAATCGTGCTGAATGCCAAGACCCGTCGGCCCAGCGTGTGCAACACCGCCGAGACGCTGCTGATCGACAACGCCATCGCCGATATCGCCGGCCCCCGGCTCGTCGGCGCGCTGCGCGGCGCCGGGGTCACCGTGCACGAACAACCGACCGAAGAAGAACTGCGTGCCGAGTTCCTCGCGCTTGAGATCGCGCTGGCCTACGTCGACGGCGTCGACGCCGCCATCGACCACATCAACACCTACGGCACCGGCCACACCGAGGCGATCGTCACCACCGATTTGGCGGCGGCGCAACGGTTCACCGAACGGGTCGACGCCGCCGCGGTGATGGTCAACGCCTCCACCGCCTTCACCGACGGCGAGCAGTTCGGTTTCGGAGCCGAGATCGGCATCTCCACCCAGAAACTGCATGCCCGCGGCCCGATGGGCCTGCCCGAACTGACCTCGACCAAGTGGATCGTCTACGGCGACGGCCACACCCGGCCCGCCTGACGACTGGAGACGTTCCGTGACCACCACACCCGCCCGCCCGGCGCCGCTGTTCGCCGACATCGCCGACGTCACGGCCAAGCTGACCGAGACCGGGTACCTGCCCGACACCGCGACGGCGACCGCGGTGTTCCTCGCCGACCGCCTGGGTAAGCCGTTGCTGGTCGAAGGTCCCGCCGGTGTCGGCAAGACCGAGTTGGCCCGCGCGGTGGCCCAGGCCACCGGATCCGGCCTGGTGCGACTGCAGTGCTACGAGGGCGTCGACGAGGCCCGCGCGCTCTACGAGTGGAACCACGCGAAGCAGATCCTGCGCATCCAGTCCGCCACCGGCACCGATCACGACTGGGAGCGCACCAAAGACGACGTTTTCAGCGAGGAATTCCTGCTGTAGCGGCCGTTGCTGACCGCGATCCGTCGCACCGAGCCCACCGTGCTGCTCATCGACGAGACCGACAAGGCCGACATCGAGATCGAGGGCCTGCTGCTGGAGGTTCTGAGTGACTTCGCCGTCACCGTTCCGGAACTGGGCACCATCACCGCGACCCGCAAACCGTTCGTCGTGCTCACCTCGAACGCCACCCGCGAGTTGTCCGAGGCGCTCAAGCGCCGGTGTCTGTTCCTGCACATCGACTTCCCCGATCCCGACCTGGAACGGCGGATTCTGCTCTCGCGGGTTCCCGAACTGCCGGAGCGCCTGGCCGAGGAACTGGTGCGCATCATTGGCGTGCTGCGCGCCATGCAGCTCAAGAAGCTGCCGTCGGTGGCCGAGACCATCGACTGGGGCCGCACCCTGCTGGCGTTGGGCATGGACACCATCGACGACGCCACCATCGCCGCCACACTGGGTGTGATCCTCAAACACCAGTCCGACCAGCAGCGCGCCGCCGGCGAACTCCGGCTGAACTAGGAGACCTGAGATGGCCGTCCGCAGGACCCGTCCGCCGCAGCCGCTGGCCCCGCACGGGCTGCCCGGCCACCTGGTCGGCTTCGTTGAAGCCCTTCGTGCGCAAGGCATCTCGGTCGGACCGTCGGAGACCGTCGACGCCGGACAAGTGCTCAGTGTGCTCGATCTGACCGACCGGGAAGAGGTTCGCGAAGGGCTGGCCTGTGCGGTGCTGCGCCGCGCCGACCACCGCCAGACCTACGACGCCCTGTTCGATCTGTGGTGGCCGGCCGCCCTCGGCGCGCGCACCGTGCTGACCGACGACGACACCGAGAATCCCGGCGGTCCCATCGCACTCGACCCCGAAGACGTCGAGGCGATGCGCGGGATGCTGCTCGAACTGCTCACCGACAACCCCGACATCGGCGATCTCGACGACCGACTGGTGGCGATGATCGCCGCGATCGTCGAGGCCTATGGCCGCTACACCTCCAGCCGGGGGCCGTCGTACTCGTCGTACCAGGCGCTCAAGGCGATGGGGCTGGATCAGCTGGAAGGCCGGCTGCTCGCCGGGCTCCTCGCCCCGTACGGCGACGATCCCTCACCCACGAGTGAGCAGATCGCCAAAGCGCTTGCCGCACAGAAGATCGCGCAGCTGCGCCGGATGGTGGAGGGCGAGACGAAGCGCCGTACCGCCGAGCAACTCGGCCGCAACCACGTCCAGACCTACGGCATTCCGCAGCTGGCCGAGAACGTCGAGTTCCTGCGGGCCTCCGGTGATCAGATGCGCCAGATGCGCCGGGTGGTCGCACCGTTGGCGCGGATGCTGGCCACCCGCCTGGCGGCCAAGCGCCGCCGCGCCCGGGCCGGTTCGATCGACCTGCGCAAGACGCTGCGCAAGTCGATGTCCACCGGCGGCGTCCCGATCGATCTGGTGGTGAAAAGGCCGCGTCCGGCCCGCCCGGAACTGGTCGTCCTATGCGATGTGTCCGGATCGGTCGCCGGGTTCAGCCACTTCACCCTGCTGCTGGTTCACGCTCTGCGCCAGCAGTTCTCGCGGGTCCGGGTGTTCGCGTTCATCGACACCACCGACGAGGTCACCCACCTGTTCGGGCCCGATGCCGACCTGGCCGTCGCCATCCAGCGCATCACCCGGGAGGCGGGCGTCTACACCCGCGACGGCCACTCCGACTACGGCAATGCGTTCGTCTCGTTCACCGAGCAGTTTCCCGGTGTGCTGTCACCGCGCAGTTCCCTGCTGATCCTCGGAGACGGCCGCACCAACTACCGCAACCCCGCCGCCGACGTGCTGGCCCACATGGTGTCCGCGAGCCGGCACGCGCACTGGCTCAACCCCGAGCCGCGGCACCTGTGGGGTAGCGGCGATTCCGCTGTCCCGCGCTACGAAGATGTCGTCACCATGCACGAGTGCCGTTCAGCCAAGCAACTGGCCGCGGTGATCGACCAGTTGCTGCCGGTCTAGACCTCGCCCACCGGCTCAGGCGGGCTTGACGACCACCGAGACGGTATCGGCGCCGTCGTTGGACTCGATGAGCAGTTGGTTCGCGTTCGGCGCGGACACGACGTGGCCGCCGGTGACGGTGACCTTGTAGCCGTTCGGGTACACGACGGTGGGCGCGGAGATCACGGTCTGCGACCCGGCCGGGAATCGCCCGCTGCCATCGGCCTTTTGGGTGGAATAGCTGAATGTCAGCGTGGACTTGTCGAATGTCCACGGCTGCGGGACACCGGCGATCACTTGGGGATACGGCTGGGCGAGAATGGTCAGCTTCGTCTGGTTGACGTTGCCGCCGGTCAGCGCCTGAGTCGGGTTGTAGACCAGTGCCTGCGCGTTAGTGTCGCCCAGGGCCGGCTTGGACAGCAGCAGGCTGGTGATCTCGTGGCCGGCGCTGTAGGTCCAGTACATCCAGCCGATCGCCTGGCGGTTCGCGTCGTTCAGCACGTTCGTGATGGCCTTGTAGTCGTTGTTGGCTCCGAATTCGGTGATCACCGAGGGGATGTTCAGCGACTGCGCCCACGCGTCGACTTCTTTGCGATGTTGTCGATCCCCATCTTCGACAGGCCGTAGTCGTGGAACGAGAAGTTCGTGCCCGGCTGATTGACCGGGCCCGGATTGGTGTTGGAGAACAGCGTCCCGAGACCGGTGATGGTGTTGGGGTCGAACACGATCGGCGTGGTCGCATCGACATTCCGGATGGCCTGGGAGACGGTGTTGTAGAACGGTGTCAGCTTGTTCTTCTCGAAGGTGTCGCTCTTGAAGAAGACGGTCTTGGGCCAGTCGCTGCCGGGCCACGGCTCATTGAACAGCTCGTAGCCGTAGATGTCGTTGTTGCCGTTGAAGTAGCTGGCGACGTGCGCCCAACTGTTGGAGTAGTGCGTAGCAAGGCCGATGCCGTCCGGGGCAAGATCGTTGTTCCAGAACGCATCCCAGGCGTTGTTGCTCGCCGGACTGAGGAAGTACGTGCCGAAGAAGCCACCGGTTTGCGAGTTCTTCTTCCCGCCGGTGCGCACCGCCCACTCCGGGGCGCCCTCACCCCCGAACGAGCTGCTGTACAGATCCTGGTGCATGTCCAGGAGGCTCACGATGCCCGCTTCGCCGAGGGTCTTGACGGTCTCGGCGACCGAGGCGAGGTAGGCGTCGTTGTAGACGCCGGGTAGGGGCTCCACCGCGGCCCAGTCCAGGCCCACCCGCACCGCGTTGAGACCGTTGGCCGCGAGGAACGCGGCGTCGTCGGCGCCGAACCCGTTCGCGGACGGTTCCCACGGCGGAACCTTGTAGACCTGGTTGATCCCGTGGACGATGACGACCCGTCCATCGCTGTCGGTGGTCCAGGTGCCGGTGATTCCCAGTGGGCTGGTGCGCGTGCCGGTGCCGCTGCTGCCCCCGCCGCTCGTTGGACCGACAGGGGTGGTGGGCAGCGCGCTGGTGATGTCGCCCACCCGGCCGGTGACGCCGTCCGACCCGTTGACGCCGGGGGCTCCCTTGCGGGCACCGGTGCCACCGGCACCGCCGATCGAGCCGGCACCCGCCGCGCCGCCGGCCCCGACACCGACGGTGTCGTAGCCGCCTTGGCCGCCGGTACCGCCGTCGCCGCCGTCGCCGCCGTCGCCGCCGTTACCGCTCTTGTCCCACCAGTGCGCCGCTGCGCCGCCGAGGCCGCCGATCCCGCCGGGGCCGCCCGTACCACCGGTGCCACCCGTCCCGCCCTGGCCGGAGCCGCCGCCGGCGGTGCTCCCGGGACCGCCCGTGCCGCCCGTGCCGCCGGCCGCGCCGTTGCCACCGTTGCCGCCATCACCGCCGGTGCCGCGGGTGGCGCCGTCGAGGCCGCCCCGACCGCCGATTCCGCCGCCGCCACCGGTGATACCGGTGCCGCCGACCAGGCCGGTGCCGCCGGGGCCGGTGACCGCGGTGACGCCGACGACGCCGGGGGCGCCGTCGCCGCCGTCGCCGCCCTTGCCGCCGTTTCCGACCGAACCGCCGTTGCCGCCGTTGCCGCCGGTTCCGCCGAAGTATCCGGGAGTCGTGGCGTCGGCGCCGTTGCCGCCGTTGCCGCCGTTGCCGCCGTTGCCGCCGGAGCCCTTTTTGCCGGACGGACCCTTCCAGCCGCGGGCGCCGAAGATGCCGCCCGTCCCGGGCCGGCCACCGCTGCCGCCGGCGCCGGCCGCACCGACATCGCCGCCGTCGCCGCCGAACCCGGCCTCACCCGGTGCGCCGTTGGTGCCGACGACAGAGTCGCCGCCGTTGCCGCCGGTGCCCGCTACGCCGGCACTGCCGCCGTGCCCACCGTTGCCGCCGTCGCCATTGAGACCGATCGAGTGCGAACTGCCACCGAGTCCGCCGGCGCCACCCTGGCCGCCGGCCGCGCTGTTACCGCCGCGCCCGCCGTTGCGTCCGTTGCCGAATCGGCTGGTGGGGTCACCCGCACTACCGTTTCCGCCGACTCCGCCGGTGCCGCCGTCGCCGCCCGCGCCGCCTATTCCGCCCCGGCCCCCGCTGCCGATTCCGCCACCGGCGGACCCGCCCTGGCCGCCGACCCCGGCGGTGCCGGACAGGCCGCCGTTACCGCCGTTGCCGCCGAGCGGATTCGCCGCTGTCCCGTTGCCGCCCCGACCGCCGTTGCCGCCCGACCCGGCGGCGCCGCCGGTGCCGCCGACCCCGCCGGTGCCGCCCGCGCCGTCGTTGCCGAGTAGGAACAGGATCTTGCCGCTGCCCCGGTCGCCGCCCACGCCGCCGGCCCCGCCGGCCGCGCCGTTGCCGCCGGTTCCCCCGGTGCCGCCGGCGTTGCCGGGCGTCGCGTCGATGCCGTTGGCCCCGTTTCCACCGGCCCCGCCGCTGCCGCCCTCGCCGCCGGTCCCGCCCGGCCTCCGAAGCCGAACAGCAGGGACCCGGTGCCGCCGGTGCCGCCGGCCGCGCCGACGGTGCCGTTGCCGCCGCCGGCCGATCCTGCCCAGCCGTCGGCCCCGCGGCCGCCGGTGCCGCCGCGACCGCCGGCACCGGAGATCGACTGTGTTCCGACGTTGCCGCCGTTGCCGCCCCGGGCGCCGACCTGGCCCGGCGTCACTCCGGCGGCTCCGGTTCCGATCAGGAGGCCACCGGTTCCGCCGCTGCCGCCGGCACCGCCGTTGATGCCCCACACACCGGTGCCGCCCCTGCCGCCGTGGCCGAACCAACCGGCTGAACCGCCGGTCCCGCCCGCGAAGCCGCCGCCGCCGTTGCCCAGCAGGCCGCCGTTGCAGGCGCCGCTGGTACAGGCACCCTCGTACTTGGTGTAGGTGTAGCCGTTTCCGATCAGGATTCCGCCGTCGGGCGAATCGGCCGTGCCGTTACCGAACAGTTTGACCGACGCCAAAGCCTTTGGAGCCGTGAATAATTGGTCGGTACCGGTGGAGGCTGCCGCCGCTGATCCGGCGCCGGAACCGGACAGTTCGCGGCGGGTGAACGCGACCGTCGTCCAGGCCAACGGGGCGGCGGCCGGCGCTCCGCCGCCGGTTCCGCCGGTCAGCCAGGACAACAGTCCGACGGCGACGCCTGCCGCCGCGGCCGGCGGTGCTGTCATCACCGCGGCCGCAACACCGGTAACCGCCACGGGCACCGACCACCCCGGCGCATCGACCGGCACCGCTGCCACCGGAGCCCAGACGGCGCCGGCGGGTTCGGGGCTGGGAGACCGGTGACACCGGGGCAGCGGAAGCCCCCGGTAGCTCCACCGGCGCGCTCGGGGACTCCCGCGGCGGACCGGCCGGTGCCGGGGCGGCGTCGGGTGACGGCGCGCCGAACCGGGTGTGGTGATCTGGGGCGCCGGGCGCCGGCTCGGTCCCAGGTGCCGAAGTCCATCCCCGATCCGGAGCAGAGCGGGTGGTCTCAGCGGCCGCCGCGGCTGGGCCTGCGCTTCCGGGTCCCCGGTGGGGCGTGCGGGCCGGGCTGCTGCTCGCGGAGGTGTCCGGTGCTCCCGTCCCGGAGGATCCCGCCGACCCGGCCGAGCCCTGCCGGTCGGCGAACGCCACCGGAGTGGACGCCAGCGCGGCACCCACCCCCAGTGCCACCGCCAGGGCCCCGACCCGACCGACGTACTTCGAACCCGACATGGCAGACGTGATCATGGGCGAATAAACCCGACCGCTCGCCTGAAAAGTCGGATGCGTGCGGCCTCGCGGCGTCACCGCGGTATTGCTACGGCTCCGACCTGCGCTTTGGGAGCTCACGTAAGCTCTCACGCTGTGACTTCTGGACTGGCTTCTGGGCGCAGAATCGGCGTGATGGGCGGGACGTTCGATCCCATCCACCACGGCCACCTGGTCGCGGCCAGCGAAGTCGCCGATCTTTTCGGTCTCGACGAGGTGGTGTTCGTGCCCACCGGTCAGCCCTGGCAGAAGGGCCGGAACGTCACCCCGGCCGAGGATCGCTACCTGATGACGGTCATCGCGACCGCATCCAATCCACGGTTCTCGGTGAGCCGGGTCGACATCGACCGCGCCGGGCCGACGTACACCACCGACACCCTGCGCGATCTCAGCGCGCTGCATCCCGGCGCTCAGCTGTACTTCATCACCGGGGCCGACGCGCTCGGGTCGATCCTGACGTGGCAGGGGTGGGAGGAACTGTTCAATCTGGCCACCTTCATCGGGGTGAGCCGGCCCGGCTACGAACTGAGCGACACTCACGTCACCGACGCCCTCGAACGTCTTCCCGACGACGCTCTGCATCTGGTGGAGGTACCGGCATTGGCGATCTCCTCGACCGACTGCCGCAGGCGTGCCGGTTCCGGCCGGCCGATCTGGTATCTAGTGCCTGACGGCGTCGTGCAGTACGTCACCAAACGACGCCTCTACCGAGGCCATGACGCACCAGTGGAGGTGGGCGTGTGACCGCGTCAGCAGAAGCGATCCGGATGGCCGAAGTCGCCGCCCGCGCGGCCGCCGCCAAACTCGCCCAGGACATCGTCGTCATCGACGTGTCCGCCCAGTTGGTGATCACCGACTGCTTCGTCATCGCGTCGGCGGCCAATGAGCGCCAGGCCAACGCGATCGTCGACGAGGTGGAGGAGAAGATGCGGCTGGCCGGCTACAAACCGGCCCGCCGGGAAGGCACCCGCGAGGGCCGTTGGGTGCTGCTGGATTACGTCGACATCGTCGTGCACGTCCAGCACACCGATGAACGCCATTTCTATGCGCTCGACCGGCTCTGGCGGGACTGCCCGATCGTTCCGGTCGACCTCGACGGTGGGCAGGAGCGCAGCGACTCGGGGATCAATTCAGACGGCGTCGAGACCGACCTGGAGCAGACGTGAGCGCGCGGGTCCGCCGGCTGGTCATGCTGCGCCACGGCCAGACCGAATTCAACGCCGGCAGCCGGATGCAGGGCCAGCTCGACACCGACCTGTCCGACCTCGGCCGCGCTCAGGCCCTCGCCGCCGCCGAGGTGCTGGCCAAGCGCCAGCCGCTGCTGATCGTGTCCTCCGATCTGCGGCGTGCCTACGACACCGCGCTGACCCTCAGCCAGCACAGCGGACAGCCGGTTTGCGTCGACACCCGGCTTCGCGAGACCCACCTCGGGGACTGGCAGGGCAGAACCCACTCGGAGGTCGACGCGATGTCACCCGGGGCCCGGATAGCCTGGCGCGACGACGCCACCTGGGCGCCGCACGGCGGGGAGAGCCGCATCGACGTCGCCGACCGCAGCTTGCCGTTGGTGGCCGAACTCGTTGCAGCAGAACCCGAATGGGGAGCCGACGAGTCCGACCGGCCGGTGGTGCTGGTGGCCCACGGCGGACTGATCGCCGCCCTCACCGCGGCGCTGCTCGACCTTCCGGTGGACAGCTGGCCGGTGCTGGGCGGCATGGGCAACGCCAGCTGGGCCCAGCTCTCGGGGCATGGACCAGTTGATGCCCGGCTGCCCGAATTACGCTGGCGGCTCGACGTGTGGAACGCATCGGCCCAGGTCGCCAATGACGTCCTCTGAATCGAACCGGATCCCGGGTCGCCCTACGCTGCTCGTCTTCTGCGACTCGCTGTCCTATTACGGACCGCAGGGCGGCCTGCCCGCCGACGATCCGCGGATCTGGCCCAATATCGTTGCCGCCGAACTGGATTGGGATCTCGAGCTGATCGGACGGATCGGCTGGACCTGCCGCGACGTGTGGTGGGCCGCGACGCAGGATCCGCGGTCGTGGGCGGCGCTGCCGAAGGCCGGCGCAGTCATCTTCGCCACCAGCGGGATGGACTCGTTGCCCTCTCCGCTGCCGACCGCCCTGCGGGAGCTGATCCGCTACGTCCGGCCCGTGCCGGCGCGACGGTGGGTGCGTGACAGTTACGGATGGCTGCAGCCCAGGCTGTCCCCGGTCGCCCGATCCGCACTGCCTCCCCGGCTGACGGTCGAGTACCTCGAATTGACCCGCGGAGCGATCGATTTCAACCGGCCCGGTATCCCGTTCGTCGCCTGCCTGCCATCGGTTCATATCGCCGACACCTACGGCAAGGCGCACCACGGCCGACCCGGCACGGTTGCCGCCATCTCCGACTGGGCGACTGAGCACCGCATCCCGCTGGTGGATTTGAAGGAGGCGGTCGCCGGGGAGATGCTCGCCGGTCGTGGCAATCCCGATGGCATTCACTGGAACTTCGAGGCACACCGGGCCGTCGCCGAGTTGATGCTCAAGGCGCTCGCCGAGACCGGTGTGCTGCGGGACGAACAGAGCTGAGATGTCCGTCGTCGTCGTGACGGATTCCTCCGCCCGGCTGCCGTCGGATCTCCTGGCGGAGTGGGACATCCGGGTGGTTCCCCTGCATGTCCTGCTCGACGGCAAGGACTTCCGCGACGGGGTCGACGACGTGCCGGCCGACCTCTACCAGCGTCCGCAGGTCAGCACCGCCGGTGCCAGTCCGGCCGAACTCGCCGCCGCCTACCGGACGGCATGGGCGGACAGCGAGGGCGACGGCGTGGTGGCGGTGCACCTGTCCACCGCGCTGTCGAGCACACTGGGCGCCGCCCAGCACGCCGCCGCGGAGTTCGGCGGGACGGTGCGGGTGGTCGATTCCAAGTCGGCGGCGATGGGCACCGGCTTCGTCGCACTGGCTGCCGCCAAGCTCGCCCGCACCGGAGCCGATCTGAACACCGTTGCGGCCCAAGCGGAGGCGGCGGCCAACCGGGTGTACGCCTTCATCGTGGTGCAGCGCCTGGACAATCTGCGCCGCAGCGGCCGGATCGGTACGGCCGCCCACTGGCTGGGCACGGCACTGGCGGTCAAACCGCTGCTGCGCATCGACGACGGCAAACTGGTTCTGGCCCAACGGGTTCGCACCGCATCCAAGGCCACCGCAGCCATGGTCGAGCAGGTTCTCGACGTGGTGCGGGAGCGCCGCGCCTCGCTGGCGGTCCAGCACGTCGACAACATCGCCGGCGCTACCCAGGTGGCGGCGACGCTGGCCGCCGCCCTGCCGGGGTGCGGATCACCCGTGGTCACCGACCTCGGGCCGGTGCTCGGGGTGCACCTGGGGCCGGGCGCGCTCGGCGTGGTGGTTGCGCTGGAGTCTTAGCCGGCGAAGCGGCCGGTGACGGGCGGTAGATCCTTCAGCGTGACGATGCCGGGCGGAGCGGCGACCACGGCGGGCACCGCGTTGGTCACCGGCATGGCCGTGTAGATCATCCCGAGGCCCATGAAGCCAGGTTCGTTCCACACTTTCGGCGGAAGGCAGTGCAGCACCGTTCGCATGTTCGGGACGCCGAAGACCTGGATGACGTGTCCGTGTTCCAGCGGTCTGGGAGGGGTCACGTGGTCGCCCATGATCCAGTTGAACCCGACGCTGACGACGTTGCGCTCACCCACCCAGCCGCGGTGGTAGCCGTACACCCCGGCGACGGTGCCTTCCGGGATGGTCATGAAGCCGAGGTCGGAATCACCGGTGGCCGGGGTGAACGTCACGTCGAAGGTCATCCGGTCCAGGTGGGCGCCGATCGCGTCGGCCATCATCGCCGCCGCCTCGGCGAACACCGCGCTCTCGTCGGCCACGCTTTCGGCCAGTCCGGGGGTTTCCGGGTCGCAGGAGAACCCCATCGCGGTCTGGGTGGCGGCCGACTCGTACGTGGAGCAGTCCACCGACTCGGTGATCCGGATCTCGTCGACCCGCTCGCAGGCGCCGGAGAGGACCATGCCGACCATATTGCTCATGCCGGGGTGCGCGCCGCTGCCGAAAATCGTCGAATTTCCTGTCTCACAGGCGTTTCGGATCCGGTTCAGGTCTTCCCGGGTCTGCTTGCCACCGGTGATCCAGGCGGCCGACGTGCAGACGTTGACCCCGGCGGCCAGCAGCATCTCCAGCTCGTCGATGCTCGGCCAGAGCGGGTTGTAGCAGCACGCATCGGGGTTGGTGGCCAGCAGCGCGGCGACGTCGTTGGTGGCCGTGATCCCGGTCGGCTCGGGCCAGCCGGCCAACTCGGCGGCGTCCAGCCCGACCTTGTCCGCACCGTGCGCGTAGACACCCACCAGTTCTAGGTCGGGGCGGCCGATGATCGCGTGCAGCGAGCGCCGGCCGATGTTGCCGGTGGTCCACTGGATGACGCGAATCGGGCGGTCGTCGGTGGCTGTCATGCGTGTTCTCCGATCGGGGGTTACTGCTGAGCAGTATGGACAGCCGCAGCGCTCACAGTTGCCGATTCGTGCACAGGCGCCGGCTCGGGCGCGTCGCTGCCGCCCGGTGATGACGGCTGCCGCCCCTAACGTTCGGCGGCATGCCGACTGATGAGCCCCTGGCCAGTCTCTACCGCCGCCTCGGGGCGCGCCCCGGGCCCGACGGCGGGGGTGACGGCGGCGCGGAAGCCGACCAGATCCATGACGATGTCGACACCGCCGTTCCGGCGTGGATACCCGACGGCCGCGCGGATAGCCGGCGGGCGTGGCTGGCGGCCGTGCGCGCCGATCCGGCCCGCGCCGGCGGCATCGCGCTGGCGGTCGTCGCCGTCCTGGCCGTTCTGATCACGGTCTTCACCCTCGTCCGTCAGCATCCGGCGCCGGTCGCCGCTGCCGATCTGCCCCCGGTTCAGATGGTGTCCACCTCGCCGGCGACATCCTCGGCCGCCCCCGCGGCCCAGGGCGGACAATCGGTGGTCGTCAGCGTGGTCGGTCTGGTCCAGCAGCCCGGACTGGTGACCCTGGCGCCCGACGCTCGGGTCGCCGATGCCGTGTCGGCGGCGGGCGGGGTGTTGCGCGGCGCCGACACGATGGGCCTCAACCTCGCCCGCCATCTCGCCGACGGCGAGCAGGTCGTAGTCGGCATCGCGACACCGGCGGGTCATCCGGTGGCGCTGGGCAGTTCGGTCGGTGCTGCCACGGCCCGGTCCGGACCGCCCGACACCCCGGCGAAACCTGTTGGGCCCGTGGACCTCAACAGCGCGTCGGTCGAGGATTTCGATGCGCTGCCCGGAGTCGGCCCGGTCACCGCGGCGGCGATCGTGGCGTGGCGCACCGCCAACGGCCGCTTCACCAGCGTCGACCAACTCGGCGAGGTGGACGGCATCGGCCCGGCCCGCCTGGAGAAACTGCGGCCCCTAGTCCGGATCGCGTGACGCCGGAGGCGCCGGGGCGGGATCTGTCGCCGGAGGCACCAGAACTCGACCTGCGCCTGGTGCCCGGTGCGCTGACGGCGTGGACGGTCACCGCCGCGGGCATCGCCTGCGGCGCCGGGTTCTGGCTGGCTGCACTCAGCGCGGTCGTCGGCCTCGGCTGGTGGGCGGGGGACCGATGGCGCGGGGACCGATGGCCGGCCCTGCGGACCGGTGCGGCCGCGGTCCTGGGTGCCGCGGTGGTGGGCGCCGGGTTCGGTGTGGCGGTCGGGCTGCGCAGCGACACCGCCGTCAACCATGTCCTCGCCCAGCGCGTCGGCTCGACGGTGGGGGTGAGCGTCACACCGGTGGAGACACCGCACCGGGCGGGGCCGGGACGAGTGATGTTCCGCGCCGACCTGAACCGTGTCAACGACCGCGAAAGCAGTGGAGCGGTCGTGGTTTTCGCCTCCGGGCTCGACTTCGCCGACCTCGGAGCGGGGCAACCCGCCCTGTTCCGGGCGCGGGTCTCCCGGCCGGCCCGCCGGGACCTCACGGTCGCGGTGCTCACCCCCGTCGGGCGCCCGGTGTTGGGCCGGCCCTCCCGGCTGCAGCGCACGGCGCGGGCCATTCGCGACCGTTTCGCGGCCGCGGCTCGGGACGTGCTTCCTGCCGACCAGGCGGCGATCCGGCCGGCACTGGCGCTCGGCGACACTTCGGCGGTTCCCGCCGTGACCGCCGCCGACTTCCGTGCGGCCGGTCTGACCCACCTGATGGCGGTGTCCGGGGCGAACGTCACGATCGTCTGTGCGGCGGTGCTGCTCTCGGCGCCGCTGGTCGGGCCGCGGGCGGCCGTCGCTCTGGCCGCCCTGGCCCTGGCCGGGTTCGTCGTGGTGGTCCAGCCGAGTCCGAGTGTGCTGCGGGCAGCGGTCATGGCGGCGATCGTTTTGATGGCGGTGCTGTCCGGGCGGCGCCGGCAGGCCGTCCCGGTGCTGGCAGCCACCGTCCTGGCCCTGATGCTGGTCTCACCTGCGCTGTCGGTCCAACTGGGCTTCGCCTTGTCGGTGGCGGCGACCGCGGCGCTGGTGGTGCTGGCGCCGGTGTGGTCACAGCGGCTGGCGGCCAGGGGGTGGCCCAAGCCGCTGGCCGACGCGCTGTGCGTCGCTGTGGCTGCGCAACTGGCGACCGCCCCGCTCATCGCGTCGATCTCCGGCACCTTCAGCTTGGTGTCTGTGCTGGCGAATTTGCTTGCCGCCGTAGTTGTTCCACCGATCACCGTCCTCGGCACGTCGGGAGCCCTGCTGGTGTGCCTGTGGCCCCAGACGGCCGGGTTCATCATCCGGTTCACCGGGCCGGAGCTGTGGTGGCTGTTGCGTGTCGCCCACGGGGCCGGCCGCGTGCCCGGCGCCACAGTCGGGGTGCCGTCCGGCTGGGCCGGCCTGGTGAGCGTGGGCTCTGCCGGTGTGGCAGCCGTGCTGATGTGGCGGTGGCGGTGGTTCCGGTTCGTCGCCGGTGGCGTCGTCCTGTGCGTCGTCGCATGGTCGGTGTCCGGGGTCGTCGGCGCCGCGTGACACCATCAGCAGCGTGGAGGGACTGCACCTGGTTCTCGGCGATGAGGATCTGCTCGTCGAGCGGGCGGTCGGTGAGATTCTGCGCACCGCCCGCGCGGCGGCCGGCAACGACGATGTGCCGGTCGACCGGTTGCGGGCCGGGGAGGTCTCGACCAACGAACTGGCCGAATTGCTCAGCCCGTCGCTGTTCGCCGACGAACGCGTGGTGATCCTGGAATCGGCCGCCGAAGCCGGCAAGGACGCCGTGGCCCTCATCGCCGGGGCCGCCGCCGACCTGCCGCCGGGCACCGTTCTCGTCGTTCTGCACTCCGGGGGCGGCCGGGCCAAGGCGCTCGCCGGGCAGTTGCGGGACCTCGGCGCGCACGTCTATCAGTGCGCCAAGATCGCCAAAGCCGCCGAACGCGCCGGCTTCGTCCGCGCCGAATTCCGCACCCTCAAGATCAAGGTCGACGACGACACGGTGTCGGCTCTGCTGGAAACCGTCGGGTCGGATATCCGCGAGTTGGCGGCGGCTTGCTCCCAACTGGTGGCCGACACCGGCGGCCGGGTGGACGCCGCCGCCGTCCGGCGCTATCACAGCGGCAATGCTGAGGTCACCGGCTTCGACATCGCCGACAAGGCGGTGCTCGGTGATGTCGCGGGGGCTGCGGAATCACTGCGCTGGGCGATGTCGCGCGGTGTGGCGCACGTCCTGCTCGCCGATGCCCTGGCCGAGGCGGTACACGCCATCGCGCGGGTGGGTCCGCTCTCCGGGGACCCGTACCGGCTGGCCGGCGAGGTGGGCATGCCGCCGTGGCGGATCCAGAAAGCGCAGAAGCAGGCCCGGCGATGGTCGCGAGACCGGGTGGCGGAGGCGATCCGGCTGGTGGCCGCGCTCAACGCGGACGTCAAAGGCGCGGCGGCCGACGCCGACTACGCGCTGGAGAATACGGTGCGCAAGGTCGCCGAGCTTGCCGCTCGGCGCTGATGGGTCAACCGGCGACGCGGTCGCCGACTGTCAGAGCTGGTTGAAGGCCCGAGCCAGCGCCGACTTCTTGTTGGCGGCCTGGTTCTTGTGGATGACGCCCTTGGTGGCGGCCTTGTCCAGCTTGCGGCTGGTGGCGACCAGCAGCTCGCCGGCCTTGTCCTTGTCGCCCTCTGCGGCGGCGGTCCGGAAGCCGCGGATGGCGGTGTGCAGCGAAGACTTCACCGACTTGTTCCGCAGCCGGCGGCGCTCGTTGGTGAGATTGCGCTTCTTCTGCGACTTGATGTTGGCCACGCGTTTATATCCTTCACCCAAAGCTTGGTTGTCGTGCGCCGGGACCTGGATCGCCCGGGCCGGTCAGCAAGAGACCCAGGTTGGACCCGGTCCTCGCGGTGCCTTGCGACAATACCAGCAAGGGCGGCTCAGTCCCAAAGTTGAGCCGCTCAGCCTGCGAAAACAGGCGAATTGATGGAACATGTGACGCGTGACCCCACGCAGCCCGCGTCTTGAGGCGAGAACGGCCTCGCCCCAGTCCGTCGTGTCGGATGCCCATCACATCTTCGGGTACCGCGATCTAGGCCCCTACGGTGCGGCGTTCGACGAGATGTTCGACCGCCGCGGCGGCGTCCGCGCCCCCTACAAGGGCATCTACTCCGAACTCGGCCCTACTGGTCCGGACGAACTGGGCGCCCGGGCCGAGGCGCTGGGGCGCGCCTTCGTCGACCAGGGCATCACCTTCTCGCTCTCCGGCCAGGAGGAGCGGCCCTTCCCGCTGGACCTGGTGCCCCGCGTCATCTCCGCCGCGGAATGGGCCAAGTTGGAGAGCGGCATCGCCCAGCGGGTCATCGCGCTGGAACGATTCCTCGACGACATCTACGGCGACCAGGAGATCCTGCGCGACGGCGTCATCCCGCGCCGGCTGATCACCTCCTGCGAGCACTTCCATCGGGAGGCCGTCGGCATCGACCCGCCCAACGGGGTGCGCATCCACGTCGCCGGTATCGACATCGTCCGCGACGCCCAAGGCACCTTCCGGGTTCTGGAGGACAACCTGCGTTCTCCGTCGGGGGTGTCCTACGTGATGGAGAACCGCCGGGTGATGACGCGGGTGTTCCCCAACCTCTTCGGAACCCATCGGGTGCGCTCGGTCGACGACTATCCCTCCCATCTGCTGCGGGCGTTGCGCAACGCGGCGGCGACCAACGAGTCCGATCCCACCGTGGTCGTCCTGACCCCCGGCCCGTTCAACTCCGCCTACTTCGAGCACTCGCTGCTGGCCCGGCAGATGGGCGTCGAACTCGTCGAGGGGCCCGACCTGTTCTGCCGGGACAACGTCGTCTACATGCGCACCACAGAGGGGGAGCGCCAGGTCGACGTCATCTACCGCCGAATCGACGACGAATTCCTCGACCCGATGCACTTCCGGCCGGACTCGGTGCTCGGCGTGGCCGGTCTGCTCAACGCCGCCCGGGCCGGGAACGTGGTGATCTCCAGCGCGGTGGGCAACGGCGTCGGCGACGACAAACTCGTCTACACCTACGTTCCGACGATCATCGAGTACTACCTCGGCGAGAAGCCACTTCTGGCCAACGTCGACACTCTGCGCTGCTGGCTGGACGACGAGCGCGCCGACGTACTGGAGCGTATCCACGAGTTGGTCATCAAACCCGTCGAGGGTTCCGGCGGATACGGAATCGTGTTCGGCCCCAACGCTTCGGAGAAAGAGCTGGCGGCGATCCGCCGCAAGGTCCAGGCCGACCCACGCGGCTGGATCGCCCAACCGGTGGTCCAGTTGTCCACCGTCCCCACCAAGGTCGGCGACAGCCTGGTGCCCCGCCACGTCGATCTGCGACCGTTCGCCGTCAACGACGGCGAGAAGGTGTGGGTACTGCCCGGCGGGCTCACCCGCGTCGCTCTCCCCGAGGGCTCGCTGGTGGTCAACTCCAGCCAGGGCGGCGGTTCCAAGGACACCTGGGTGCTGGCGTCTCGGGCCTCGGCCGCGGCCCGCGAACTGTCCGCAGCGCAGGTGGTCCGCACCCTTCCGCGGGCGACGAGCAGTACCGAGATGCAACCGGTGCAGCAGCAGTCCATGAGCGGACATCAACAGCAGCAGCAACAACAGCAGAGCGGAGTGCGGTGATGCTGGCACGCAACGCCGAAGCGCTGTACTGGATCGGCCGCTACGTCGAACGGGCCGACGACACCGCCCGCATCCTCGATGTGACGGTGCATCAACTGCTGGAGGACTCCAGCGTCGATCCCGACCAGGCCTCGCGAATCCTGTTGGAGGTTCTCGGCATCGAATCGCCCAAGAACAGGCTCGACATGTGGGCGTTGACCGATCTGGTGGCGTTCAGCCGCGACCTGTCCAAGGGATGCTCGATCGTGGACGCGATCAGAGCCGCCCGGGAGAACGCCCGGTCGGCGCGGGAGGTGATCTCGGGCGACATGTGGGAGTGCCTCAACACCACCTACAACGCCCTGCCCGAACGGGAGCGTGCGGCCCGGCGTCTCGGGCCGCACGAGTTCTTCACCTTCGTCGAAGGCCGCGCCGCGATGTTCGCCGGCCTGGCCGACTCCACCCTCCTGCGCGACGACGGATACCGCTTCCTGGTTCTCGGCAAGGCGCTCGAGCGTGTCGACATGACGGTGCGGCTCCTGCTGTCCCGCGTCGGCGACAGCGCCTCGTCCCCGACGTGGGTCAGTGTGCTGCGGGCCGCCGGCGCGCACGACACCTACCTGCGCACTCACCGCGGCGTCCTCGACGCGAACCGGGTCGTCGAGTTCATGCTGCTCGACCGGCAGTTCCCGCGGTCGGCCTTCTACTCGCTCAAACTCGCCGAGCACAGTCTTGACGAGTTGATGCGCGGTCCCCGAGACGGCGCCGGCGCCGAAGCGCGACGCCTGCTCGGCCGGGCCCGCAGCGAGTTGGAGTTCGTCCGGCCAGGCGCCCTACTCGAATCCCTGGAGATCAGGCTGGCCGGGCTCCAGACAACCTGCGCCGAGGTTGGAGAAGCCTTGGCGCTCAGATATTTCCGGCTCGCCCCGTGGGTGGAGTGGACCGACGCCGGGCGCGGCGCAGCCGTGCTGGTGGCCGATGGCATGAGCGAAGGGAAAGCCTGATGTGGCGCATGCGGGTGGTTCACGCCACTGGGTACGCCTACAAGTCGCCGGTGACCGCGTCGTACAACGAGGTGAGACTGACTCCGCGGTCGGACTCCCGGCAGAACGTCATCATCAACCGCGTCGAGACCAGCCCGGCGACCCGGTCCTACCGATATGTCGACTACTGGGGCACAGCGGTCACGGCGTTCGATCTGCACGCCCCCCATACCGAGTTGGAGGTCACCTCGGCGTCGGTGGTCGAGACCGATAAACCCGAGTCGCGCAACGCCTCGGTGACCTGGGCCGATCTGCAGACCGATGCCGTGGTGGACCGCTACTCCGAGGTGCTCACCCCGGCCAAGTACACCCCGTTCGACAAGCGCACCGAACGCGTTGCCCGGCAGATCGCCAAGGGTCACGACCCCGCAGGCGCCGTGCTCGCCGCCACCGAATGGGTCCGCGGCGAGTTGCAATACGTCCCGGGAACCACCGGTGTGCACTCATCCGGCATCGATGCGCTGCGCGAGGGTAAAGGCGTCTGCCAGGATTTCGCGCACCTGTCCTTGATCCTCTTGCGCTCCATGGGAATTCCAGCCCGCTACGTGTCGGGCTACCTGCATCCGAAAAGCGATGCCGCGGTGGGTGAGTCCGTCGAGGGCGAGAGTCATGCCTGGATTCAGGCCTGGCTGGGTGGCTGGTGGAACTACGACCCCACCAATGACACCGAGATCAACGAGCAGTACATCAGCGTGGGTTTCGGCCGCAGCTACTCCGACGTGACGCCTCTGAAGGGCATTTACCACGGGAAGGGATCCAGCGATCTGGACGTCGTCGTCGAGATGACGAGGCTGGCTTAACTTCTCACCGCGGGGTCAGGGCACGGTGACCCGCAGGAGGTCGCTGCCGAGTTCCACCCGGCCGGCGAACTCCGTCGCCGCCATGGCTCGCCACTGGTCCTCCTGCCCGGGCGCCAGAGGCGGCACGTAGTGCGTCAGCACCAGGGTGCCCACCCCGGCGCGGGCGGCGGTCGCGGCGGCCTGCTCCACCGACGAGTGGTAGTTCAGGATGTCGCGGATCCGCTGGGCCGGCATCTGGTCGACCAGATCCTTGCGGATCGCCGTGTGCACCAAAGCGTTTGCGCCGCGTGCCAATTCATCGAGAGAGGCGCAGGGCACCGAGTCGCCGGCCAGGACCACCGACGCGCCGTCGTGCTCGATGCGGAACGCGATGGTCGGCTCGACCGGACGGTGGTCGGTCGGCGCGACGGTGATGCGCACCCCGCCGGAAGTGATCCCCGAGTCGCTACGCTCCTGCCCGCCGGAAGTGATCCCCGAGTCGCTACGCTCCTGCCCGCCGGTGTCCCACACGATCCCCGAGTCGCTACGCTCCTGCCCGGCGGTGTCCCACACGATCCCCTCGGTGTATTCGCGCACTTGCACCGACGGCGGTTCGGTGATGTCGGCGTGGTGGGCGATCCGGTAGGAGATGTCGGGAGCCAAGGCCGCCAGGGTGGCGTCGACGACGGCTTTGGTGCCGGGCGGTCCGATGATCGGCAGCGGCGTGGGGACGAAGGTGGTGACCCAGCGGGTCGTGATCACGTCGGACAGGTCGGTGATGTGGTCGCTGTGCAGATGGGTCAGCAGCAGCGCGGTCAGGTTGGCGGCGCCGACCCCGGCGGCCGCCGCCCGCATCAGGACCCCTCGCCCGCAGTCCACCAGGAAGGTCTGGCCGCCGGTGGCCACCAGGGTCGATGGGCCGGCCCGGTTCGGATCGACTATCGGGCTTCCCGTGCCGAGCAGTGTGATCTCCATCATGTCCTCTTTCCTGCCCGGCCTCGGGCGGTCGAACCTCTGTCAGGACCTAAAGCCTGGGACGGACGTGACCGCCCTCAGCGCCAGGAGTATTCGGTGCGCAGCCGGGTGGCGACCATCTCGAACGTGACGTGATCCACAATCGCGCCTTCCCGGCGGATGCTCTCCTCGGGTACGTCGAGCACGCGATCCAGCCGAACCCAGCTCGGCCGGCCCTCATGGTCCCAGCTGCCCGCGCCGATGTGCACCCATCGCGGGTCGTGGGTGTGATGGGCCTGGCTGGACAGCATCAGGCCGAGCAGGGTCTGGCGATCGCGGCCCACCACCAGCACCGGCCGGTCCTTGCCTTTGGTCGGGTCGTCCTCGTAGACCACCCAGGTCCAGACGATCTCGCCGGGGTCGGCCCGGCCGTCGAGATCGGGGGAGTAGACCACTCGGCGGGCCCGGTGCGCGGTCGGAACGCTGTCGCTGGTGACCGGGCGGCCGGCCTTGACAGCGATCGGCGGAGGCGGCGGCATTGCCGTCGCGACCAGCGCTTCGATCCCCAGCCGGAGGCCCTGCTGCAGGCCGTTCTGGATGGTGCGCTGAACCGCCTGCTGCATCTCTGCGGGGTGCTGCAACTGACGAATGAACTTCGGTGCCTCGTTGAACACGAGGTGCTCCGCGAACCGCTGGAACGTCCTCCACTGCGACGCCATTCTCGACAGCATAGGCGAGTCCCTCGGGTGGGCGCGCGCCGCAATTGTGCCCGCCCGGGCCGGGGTGGATACGCTGGTGCCGCCGGTACCCCCCGCTTGCCAGGAGATTCCCATCAGCAGTTTCGCCGATAAAACGTTCACCGCGCCGGCGCGTATTCGGAACTTCTGCATCATTGCTCACATCGACCACGGCAAATCGACGCTCGCCGACCGGATGCTGCAGTTGACCGGAGTCGTCTCCGATCGCGATATGCGCGCGCAGTACCTCGACCGGATGGACATCGAGCGGGAGCGCGGTATCACCATCAAGGCCCAGAACGTTCGGCTGCCCTGGACAAGCGCAGTAGGTGGGGCGACGGAGGACTACGTCCTCCACCTGATCGACACTCCCGGGCACGTCGACTTCACCTACGAGGTGTCGCGCGCACTGGAGGCCTGCGAGGGTGCGGTGCTGCTGGTCGACGCCGCGCAGGGCATCGAGGCCCAGACTCTGGCCAACCTGTACCTGGCGCTGGACCGCGACCTGACGGTCATCCCGGTGCTCAACAAGATCGACCTGCCCGCCGCCGACCCGGAACGCTATGCCGGCGAACTGGCGCACATCATCGGCTGCGAGCCGGGCGATGTGCTGCGGGTGTCGGGCAAGACCGGCGAGGGCGTGGGTGCCCTGCTCGACGAGGTGGTGCGCCAGGTGCCGGCACCCACCGGCGACGCCGACGCCCCGGCACGGGCGATGATCTTCGACTCCGTCTACGACATCTACCGCGGCGTGGTCACTTATGTGCGGGTGGTCGACGGCAAAATCACCCCGCGGGAAAAGATCAAGATGATGTCCACCGGCGCCACCCACGAACTGCTGGAAGTCGGCATCGTCTCCCCGGAACCCAAACCCTCCGACGGCCTCGGCGTCGGCGAGGTGGGCTACCTCATCACCGGGGTGAAGGACGTCCGCCAGTCCAAGGTCGGTGACACCGTCACCAGTGCGCGCCACGGCGCCACCGAAGCGCTGACCGGATACCGCGAGCCCAAGCCGATGGTCTACTCCGGTCTGTATCCCGTTGACGGCTCGGACTATCCGAACCTTCGTGAAGCCCTGGACAAGCTGCAACTCAACGACGCCGCGCTCACCTACGAACCGGAGACATCGGTGGCGCTGGGTTTCGGATTCCGCTGCGGCTTCCTGGGTCTGCTGCACATGGAGATCACCCGCGAGCGCCTCGAGCGCGAGTTCGACCTCGACCTGATCTCCACCGCGCCCAATGTGGTCTACCGAGTCATCCAGGAGGACGGGGCCGAGAAGATCGTCACCAACCCCTCGGACTGGCCGCCCGGCAAGATGCGGGAGATCTACGAACCGGTGGTCAAGTGCACGGTCATCGCGCCGAGCGAATTCATCGGCACGATCATGGAACTGTGCCAATCCCGTCGCGGGGAACTCGGCGGCATGGATTACCTGTCGCCGGAACGGGTGGAGCTGCGCTACACGATGCCGTTGGGCGAGATCATCTTCGACTTCTTCGACTCGCTGAAGTCACGCACCCGCGGCTACGCCAGCCTGGACTACGAAGAGGCCGGTGAGCAGGAGGCCGCGCTGGTGAAGGTGGACATCCTGCTGCAGGGCGAACCGGTGGACGCCTTCAGTGCCATCGTGCACAAGGACTCGGCGCAGGCCTACGGCAACAAGATGACCGTCAAGCTGAAGGAACTCATTCCGCGCCAGCAGTTCGAGGTTCCGGTCCAGGCCGCGATCGGATCGAAAATCATTGCGCGCGAGAACATCCGGGCGATCCGCAAGGATGTGCTGGCCAAATGCTACGGCGGCGACATCACCCGCAAACGCAAGCTGCTGGAGAAGCAGAAAGAGGGTAAGAAGCGGATGAAGACCATCGGGCGGGTCGACGTCCCGCAGGAGGCCTTCGTCGCGGCGCTGTCGACCGACGCTGCCGGCGACAAACCCGGTGACAAGACGCGGAAGTAGGGGGCTATTACTCACGACGGTCCGGTCGTTCGGGGAAGATGCGCACGGATTGCCGTCATCGTGCTCAGTGCTGCCCTGCTCGGAGCCTGTTCGGTCAGCGTCGAAGGAACCCCGCAGCGTCGGCAGTCCGCCCCGTTGAATCAGGTGTTGCCTGCCCCCGACCAGGTGGCCGAGGCGGTCGGCAACCCGCTGGACCCGACCGGGCCGGCAGCTCTCGGCGGGATTGACCTGTTGCCCAACGGGATTCGGGACAGCGGCGATGTCGAGCCGGCGGACTGTCTGGGTGCGGCGACTCCGCTGATGCGGGTGGTCTACGAGAAGGGCGACGTGCGTGAGGTGGCGCTGCGGGACTTCTCCCGCTACGGCGAGGGCCTGACCGTGTCCAGCGTCCACACCGGCGTGGTGCGGTTCGGCTCCGACGCCGAAGCCGCCCGGATGTTCTCCGCGTTCGCCGCCCAGTGGCGGGCCTGCGATGGCGCCGCGGCGCGGGTCCGCGTCTCCGGCACCTCCGATCTGCAGTGGACGGTCACCGACGTCCGCTCCGGCGGCGCCGTCCTGTCCGACACCGTGCTCAGCGGCGAGAGCCGGAATCAGCCGGCGTTCCCCACCGAGCATGCCCTCGGGCTGGTGGCCGCGTGCATCGTCGAGGTCGACGTCGCCGTCACCGACATGCTGCCGGGCCGTCGGGTCGCCACCACCCGCGCCGTGGACCTGGTGCGGCAGATGATGGACAATGCCCGACGCGCCGGCTGACGGGACTTTCGCACGTCCAGGGGTCTGGTGTTTTCCGGCCTCGTGTCACCCGCCGGTCAAGGACGTTCCTCGCCGGTCGGTCGTTCGTCTCGAAAACTCCGCATGGGTGATTCGGCGGGTTTAGCGTAGGGCAACTGGGGCTTTTCCCCGACCCGGTATTGCTTTCCCAAGCAAAGGGAAGTAGGTGTACCGATGGAAAGCACGGCCGCACGCGAGGTAGAAGTTCGCGATCGCAGCAAGTTCGGCAGTGGTGAGCTTTACCCGTTTCGTGCCGCTCGACGGAGTGCCGGCGACGGACAAATCTGGAATTGGGCGGGCAACGCCGTACTTGCCGGCAGAAGCCAGTTTCGGCGGCCGCGGACCGAGAAGGGGCTGCGCCGGTTGGTTGTTGCCCACCCGGGGAGGGTTCGCGTTGTCGGGAGTCGGTTTTCGGCAGGCCCCCTACTCGGGGCAGACGATACCGGGGAACTGCTCGTCGATATGACGGCGATCGCCGGGGTGATCGATGTTTCGGATGACACCATCACTTTCGCGGGGGCACCCAGCTTTCGGCTGTCTTCGACACGCTGACCCGCATGGGGCGGATGCTCGATTGCTCACCGGGAGTGATAGCGACGCAGACCATCGCTGGGGCAATCTCCACCGGCACCCACGGCCAGGGCATGAACCATGCCTCCCTAGCCGACGTGGTCGTCGCGATCCGCCTGGTGCTGGCCGACGGCAGCGTACGGACGGTCGAACGGGGCGACGCCATATTCCCCGCCGTCCAGGTCGCTCTGGGTTGCCTCGGTGTGATCACTGCCGTGACGCTGCGGACGGTCGCTATCCGCATCTTCACCTGTTACAAGGACGCGGTGAGCGCTGACAGCCTCGAGTCCGATCTCCTGCAGTGGAGTGACTCGTTTGAACTCAGCAAGGCCTGGTGGTTCGTTGACGACAACGTGGTGCATGTGTGGAACGCACACCAGGCGCTGCCCGATCACGCGGACCGGTATCGCAGGAAGGGCGATCAGGTGATCGAGCACGCTGCCGGTGATACCAGCCTTAACGGCACGATCGATGGGGTGCTCGCCAGGATGCGTCGTGACACTCTGGTCGTCGGCGACACGGGCGAACAATTCCGGACGGTGACCCGGTTCAGGGACTTCACCGATGTCACCGGGGACATCAACCAGTTGCTCTGCCGGGGAATCGCGGTTCCGCAAATCAACGTGGAGGTTGCGGTCCCCCTGGACCGCGCCGGCGCGGCAATACGCAAGTTCAGAGATTGGTACGCCGCAGATCGGTTCCATCTGCACTATCCGATCATCCTGCGATGCACCGGCGCGTCCTCCGCGTGGCTGAGCCCGGCCTATCGAAACAGCACGTGTTTCTTCGGGTTCGTCGTCTACTACGCCGACGACGGCACGCTGTCCCCGGAAGGTTTGGACTTCATCGAGAAAGCGGAGAGATTGCTCGCCGCAGAGGGCGGCCGCCCGCACTGGGGCAAGTACTTCAACCCGGACCTGTACAGCTGGGACCAGCTCTATCCCCAGTGGTCGCAGTTCAGCGCTCTGCGCGACGAACTGGATCCGGCAGGCAAGTTCTCCAACGAACACACCCGCCGCCTTTTCGGACCCTCGGTTCGACCCCTCTGACTCTGAAGCGCCGATCAGCCGGGCGAGTTGGCCGGCTGGAACACCCCGGTGCCGTCGCCCTGCTCCTCGGCCCGGATGACGTGCACCACCGCGTTGATCAACGCCAGATGGGTGAACGCCTGCGGGAAGTTGCCCAGATGACGGCCGGTGCTGGGCTCGATCTCCTCGGCGTAGAGGTGTAGCGGGCTGGCGAAGGACAGCAGCCGCTCGCACAGGTGCCGCGCCCGGCTGACTTCGCCGATCTCCACCAGCGCGGACACCAGCCAGAACGAGCAGATCGTGAAGCTGCCCTCCTCGCCGGACAGTCCGTCGTCGGTTTCCTCGGTCCGGTACCGCAACACCAGACCGTCATCGGTGAGTTCGTCGGCGATGGCCAGCACGGTCGCCCGCACCCGTGGATCGTCCGGCGGCAGGAACCGCACCAGGGGCACCAGGAGCAGCGAGGCGTCGAGGGCGTCGCTTCCGTAGCGCTGGGTCAGCACGCCGCGCGAGTCCACGCCGTTGGCCAGGATGTCGGCTTTGATCTCGTCGGCGATCACCCGCCACTGCTGGGCGTAGCTCTTGGCGCCCTGCAGTTCGGCGAGTTTGGCGCCGCGGTCCAGGGCCACCCAACACATCACCTTCGACGACGTGAAGTGTTGCGGCTCGCCGCGTACCTCCCAGATGCCGCGATCCGGCTCGCGCCAGTGCTTGATCGCCTCCTCGACCTGTTCCTTGAGCACCGGCCACAGCGCGTCGGAGATGTTCTCCCGCGACTTGCAGTGCAGATACACCGAATCCAGCATGGTGCCCCAGATGTCATGCTGGCGTTGGTTGTACGCGCCGTTGCCGATGCGGACCGGCCGGGCGCCGTCGTAGCCGGACAGGTGGTCGAGTTCGCCCTCGATGAGTTCCCGTTCGCCGCCGACCGCGTACATCACCTGCAACGGTTGGCGCTCACCGTTGTTCGCGCCGGAGACGTCGGCGATGAAGGCGAAGAAGTCGTCGGCCTCGCGATCCAGGCCGAGGGTGTACAGACCCCACAGCGCGAACGTGGAGTCGCGCACCCAGGCGTAGCGATAGTCCCAATTCCGTTCGCCCTGAGGCGTTTCCGGTAGCGAGGTGGTGCTGGCCGCCAGCAGCGCGCCGGTGGGGGAATAGGTCAGGCCCTTCAGGGTCAGCGCGCTGCGCTGCAGATAGGCGCGCCACGGGTGGTCCGGGAAGTGGCCGATGTTGATCCACTGCCGCCACGCCTCGCTGGTCTGCCACATCTTCTCGGCGGCTTCCTCGAACGTCTGCGGCGCCGGGTGCTTGGACCACGACAGCGCGACGAAGATCTTGTCGCCCTCCTTGAGCCGGGTCCGGGCACGCGCCTCCCGGCCTTCCAGGCCGATCCGCAGATTGGTGGTCAGCCGCAGTGTCGGGTGGGCGTCGGCATCGGTGCGGGCCCGGGCGATCGCCTCGCCGTAGGCGTTCGCCGAGTACTCCCACACGGCGTTGATGCGTCCGTAGTCGAAGCACGGTTCGCAGTTCATGACGACCTCGACGGTGCCGCTGACGCACCGCACGGTGCGCAGCAGGATGTGCTCGGCATCCCAGTCCATCGGCGTGCGGCGATGGGTGCGCGAGCGGGCGTCGAGGTCGTGCCACGGGCCCATCACCAGCGCGTCGCGCACGATCACCCAGCCGGTGGGTGTCTGCCAGGTGGTCTCCATGATCAGGCTGCCAGGCAGGTAGCGACGGGCTGCCGGCACGGTCACCCCGTACGGGCCCAGCCGGAAGTGCCCGGCCCCTCGATCGAGGACCGAGCCGAACACACTGGGCGAATCGGGCCGCGGCACGCACATCCACTCCACCGACCCGGCCGCCGAGATCAGGCAGGTGTTCTCGCAGTCGGAGAGGAACGCATAGTCGGCGATCGGCGGGAACGGGCTGCGCCGGGGCATTCCGGGGATGTCGGCATGCGGTTGGGTGACGTCGAGCGGGGTGGCACGGTCGTCCCCGTCCCGGTCGTTTTGGGCGGGTGCGACGTGCAGAACCATCTGGACATGATGGCTGGTGAGGCCGTCGCCGTCCACAGATCGGGCCAGGAAGGCACCCGAGCAACAGGGTAGACATAGGGTGAAGACGTGTCGGGTTTCCTGAGTTGGTGGGACGGCTTCGAGCTGTGGTTGTCGGGGCGGGGCTTCGTACTGCAGACCCTCATCGTCATGCCGGTGGTGCTGGCGCTCGCCTACGGCGTCGCGCTGACCCTGGACACCGTCCTCGGCTCCGGCATCCGGGTGTTCCGCCGGCTGCGCGGCGATGCGGCAGAACCCCGGTGAGCGGCATGCCGCGCTCCCGGGTGACGTTGGCGCTGGTGGCGCTGCTTGTCCTGGTCGTGGTGGTCTGGCTGATCAACCGCTGACGCGCGCCTGCGCGGGGGCTCTGTTACGCTGCGGGCCATGCGTTCGGTGACCGGTCTCTGCTGCGCCCTCTCGGCGCGCGCCGCGGTCGTCGTTGTCGCGTGTTGTCGCTAACAGTCTCCTGCCCGTCCAGAGCTGTTGGCGGTCATGGCATTCGCCATTGATCTCCTCGTCTGCGTGACGGGCTGCCGTCCCCGGATATCGCAACGAGAAAGGCAATACCCATGTTCCCCACTCTCAGCTCGTCGCTGCGCCGCTGGCGCACCGCCGCGGCGATCACCGCGACCGCCACCCTGCTGGCCGGCTGCGGTGGCGGGGCCAGCGACGTCGCCGGCAGTGGCGGCGACTCCAAAGCCGACACCACGCTGACCCTAGTGGCCTATGCCGTACCGGAGCCGGGCTGGAGCAAGATCATCCCGGCCTTCGCCGACACGCCCGAAGGCAAGGGCGTGGCGGTCACCACGTCCTATGGCGCCTCCGGTGACCAGTCCCGCGGCGTGGTGGACGGCAAGCCGGCCGACATCGTGAACTTCTCCGTCGAACCCGACGTCACCCGCCTGGTCAAAGCCGGCAAGGTTTCGCCGGAATGGAATACCGACGTCACCAAGGGCATCCCGTTCGGGTCGGTGGTGACCCTGGTGGTGCGCAAGGGCAACCCGAAGAACATCAAGGACTGGGACGACCTGCTCGCTCCGGGGGTCGAGGTCGTCACCCCCAGCCCGCTGAGTTCGGGTTCGGCGAAGTGGAACCTGCTGGCGCCCTACGCGGCCAAGAGCAATGGTGACGTCGACAAACAAGCCGGCCTGGACTTCGTCACCACGCTGGTCACCGATCACGTCAAGACCCGCCCGGGATCGGGCCGCGAGGCCACCGACGTCTTCCTGCAGGGCACCGGCGATGTGCTGATCAGCTACGAGAACGAGGCGATCAACATCGAACGGCAAGGAAAAGAGGTCGAGCACGTCAATCCCCCCCAGACGTTCAAGATCGAGAACCCGGTGGCCGTCGTGAGCACCAGCACGCATCTCGACAAGGCCTCGGCCCTGAAGAACTTCCTGTTCACCCCGCAGGGTCAGAAGATCTGGGCCCAGGCCGGCTTCCGTCCGGTCGACCCGGCCGTCGCCGCCGATTTCGCCAAAGACTTCCCGGCTCCGCAGAAGCTGTGGACTATCGCCGACCTCGGTGGGTGGGGTTCGGTGGATCCGGCCTTGTTCGACAAGGAGAATGGGGCCATCACCACCATCTACAAGAAGGCCACCGGATGACAGCAGCCGTCGAGGCTGGCACCCTCCGGCCCGAGTCGCCCGCCGGCTCAGGCCGGTCGGTTGTCGCACGCAGGAGTCCGCGGGCTACCCCGGCGCTGGTCGGTGCGGCCTCGATCTGGCTGAGCGTCATCGTCCTGCTGCCCCTGGCCGCCATCGTCTGGCAGTCCGGCAAGGGGGGCTGGGCGGCTTTCATCGAAGCTGTCACCTCGACGGCCGCGCTGAACGCGTTCCGCGTGACGCTCACGGTGGCGTTGGCGGTGACGATGGTCAACGCCGTGTTCGGCCTGCTGGTGGCGTGGGTGCTCGCGCGCGACGAATTCCCCGGCAAGAGGTTGATCGACGCGGTGATCGACCTGCCGTTCGCGTTGCCCACCATCGTGGCCAGCCTGGTGATGCTGGCGCTCTATGGGCCCGCCAGCCCGGTGAACCTCCATCTGCAGCACACCAAATGGGGCATCGGGGTGGCGCTGCTGTTCGTCACCCTGCCGTTCGTCGTGCGCACGGTGCAGCCGGTGTTGCTCGAACTCGACCGCGAGGCCGAGGAGGCCGCCGCATCGCTGGGAGCCGCCAACCACGTCATCTTCACCCGGGTGGTCCTCCCGGCGCTGCTGCCCGCCCTGCTGACCGGTGCCGGACTGGCGTTCTCGCGGGCCATCGGCGAGTTCGGCTCCGTCGTCCTCATCGGCGGCGCGGTTCCCGGTGAGACCGAGGTGTCCTCGCAGTGGATTCGTACCCTCATCGAGAACGACGACCGGACCGGCGCGGCGGCCATCTCGATTGTGCTGCTGGCGGTTTCGTTCCTGGTGCTGTTCATCCTGCGGGCGGTGGGATCCCGCGCCGCCCGGCGTGAGGAGCGCGCGGCGTGATCCTCTCCCCGGTGGCGCGCTTCGTCACGCGCTACCTCGCTCTGGCTTATGTGCTGATCCTGGTGGTCGTTCCGGTCGCTCTGATCCTCCTGCGCACCTTCAAGCCGGGGGTGGGGGCCTTCCTCGCCTCGATCACGACCCCCGCCGCGATCTCGGCTCTGCAGTTGTCGTTGCTCGTGGTCGCCATCGTGGTGCCGCTCAACGTGATCTTCGGTGTGCCGACTGCACTGTTGCTGGCGCGCAAGCGTTTTCGCGGAAAAGGCGTGCTGCAGGCGATGGTCGACCTGCCGTTCGCGGTGTCTCCGGTGGTGGTCGGTGTGGCGCTGATCCTGTTGTGGGGCAGCGCCGGGATTCTCGGATTCGCCGAGAACACCCTGGGTTTCAAGATCATCTTCGGGTTGCCCGGCATCGTCCTGGCCAGCATCTTCGTCACGGTGCCGTTCGTCATCCGCGAGGTCGAGCCGGTCCTGCACGAACTGGGCACCGAGCAGGAAGAGGCGGCGTCCACCCTCGGTGCCACGTGGTGGCAGACGTTCTGGCGGATCACCCTGCCCTCGATCCGATGGGGCCTGACCTATGGGATCGTGCTGACGGTGGCCCGCACCCTGGGGGAGTACGGCGCGGTCATCATGGTGGCGTCGAACCTGCCCGGAACGTCGCAGACTCTGACTCTGCTGGTCTCCGACCGCTACAACCGCGGTTCGGAGTACGGTGCCTACGCGATCTCGACGCTGCTGATGATGGTGGCGGTGCTGGTCCTGGTGGCCCAGACGATTCTGGAGGCTCGGCGAGGAAGGGCGCGATCATGAGTAGTGGCTCATGACCCGGAGGCGACGATGAGGAGCCGACCATGACTAGTGCCATCGTCGTCAGTGGGGCCAACAAGCGCTACGCCGGCTTCACCGCGCTGGACAACGTCGACTTCGTCGTGCCGTCCGGGTCGCTCACCGCTCTGCTGGGACCCAGCGGCTCCGGCAAGTCCACCCTGCTGCGTGCCATCGCCGGCTTGGACCACCCGGACAGCGGCACCGTGGTGATCAACGGCCGGGACGTGACCAACGTGCCGCCGCAGCGCCGCGGAATCGGTTTCGTTTTCCAGCATTACGCGGCCTTCAAGCACCTGACGGTGCGCGACAACGTCGCGTTCGGCCTGACCATCCGCAAGCTGCGCAAGGCCGACATCGACGCCAAGGTCGACAATCTGCTGGAGGTGGTGGGTCTGGCCGGGTTTCAGACCCGATATCCGAACCAGCTCTCCGGCGGTCAGCGTCAGCGGATGGCGCTCGCCCGCGCCTTGGCGGTCGATCCCGAGGTGCTGCTGCTCGACGAACCGTTCGGCGCCCTCGACGCGAAAGTTCGCGAGGACCTGCGGTCCTGGTTGCGCCGGCTGCACGACGAGGTCCATGTCACCACGGTGCTGGTCACCCACGACCAGTCCGAGGCGCTCGATGTCGCAGACCGGATCGCCGTCCTCAACAAGGGGCGCATCGAACAGATCGGCTCACCCACCGAGGTTTACGACAGTCCGGCCAATTCGTTCGTCATGTCCTTCCTCGGCACAGTCTCGACGTTGAACGGAATCCTGGTGCGCCCCCACGACATTCGCGTGGGGCGCACCCCGGAGATGGCGATCGCCGCCGGCGACGGCACCGCGGAGAGCACCGGTGTCATCCGTGCGACGATCGACCGGGTCGTCTACCTGGGGTTCGAGGTTCGCGTCGAAATGACCAGCGCCACCAACAGTGCGCCGTTCATCGCTCAGATCACCCGTGGCGACGCAGAGGCGCTGGCGCTGCGTGACGGCGACACCGTCTACGTGCGGGCCACCAGGATTCCGCCAATCGCCGGGGCCCAGCAGCGGACTTCTCTAGGCTGACGGCGATGTTGCGTCCTGAAAGTTGGACTGGACGAGCGGGTGGAAGTCCCGTCCCGGTAGGTACCGGAGCGCCGGGTAGTAGGCCCCGG
>CAZVST010000001.1:123998-221066 GCA_964629725.1 uncultured Mycobacterium sp. | reverse complement strand
TCATCTGGTTGTCCATCCCGGCCTGCGCCGTTCCGGGCAGGGCCACGAACAGGCCTACCAACGCAGCGACCAAGGCCGCCAGAACACGACCGATACCCTTCATGGTCTCCCTAAGCTTGTGTCGGCGGTGAACCATCCAGGTCCACCAGCGGGTCCTCGTGATCCGGCTGGGTCACGGCGACTTGGTCTTGCGGTGTCACGAGGAAGATATCGGTACTGCAACCGTGCGGGCAACGCGAACGGCGGGAAAATCAGGTTGCATTCAGACAAGGGGCGATTTGCTGGGCCCGGGGCGACTTGGCGGGAGCGCCGATGTTCGCAGGGACGACGCGGGTCCGACTGAGGCACTGTCGACGTTGGGCGCCGACCGCCGAAAACGCATCCGGCACGTTAAATGTGGTGTGGCGGAACGTTTTCGCGCAGCCAGCGATCTCGATCGCTTGCCTCTGCGGACATATCGAGGTCGCGCTCATCCGACGACGCCTGGGGAAGCTCGGAACCGAAGACGGAGTTCACCACACCCCGGTCGGGCCGTTCGGCGATCATCGGACCCGGCAAGAACTGTGACAAAGGTCACACTCGAGGTGTTTCTGCATGTTATGAGCGTGAAACACGGTGTTCATCCAGCCCACTCGACGGATCAGATCTCCAGGCTGGACAGCTCGGCGATCACGTGGGCCGCCATCGGACCGAGCGTTGCCATGCCATCCCGAACCGCCGCGCGCGATCCGGCGATGTTGACCACCAGGGTGCTGCCAGAGATGCCAGCGAGGCCGCGCGAAAGGCCAGCATCGGTGCTGCCGGCCGCCAGGCCGGAGGTGCGAATCGCCTCGGCGATCCCGGGCACCTCCCGGTCCAGGACGGCGCTGGTGGCCTCCGGCGTGACGTCACGCGGAGTCACCCCGGTACCGCCGACGGAGACCACCAGGTCGACGCCGCCGATCACCGCCGTGTTCAGCGCATTGCGGATCTCGACTTCGTCCGCGGCGACGACCACCACTCCGTCGACCACGAAGCCCGCTTCGGTCAGCAGTTCGGTGACCAACGGTCCGCTGTGGTCGTCGGCCACGCCGCGCGCCTGCCGGTCGTCGACGACGACCACGAGAGCCCGCCCGGCCGCACCCACTGGTTCATCCATAGGTGTCACCGTATAGCCGTGTGCCGACACCCGTGGCGACTCTCCGGCGACTGTCACAGGTCGGCCGTCCGCCACCCGGATCACTGGTCGGCCTTCCCCAGGGTGACCTGGACGGTCTGACTGGTTCCAGCGTTGTCCAGATAGGTCAGCGTGAGCTTGTCGCCGGGAGCCCGCGAACGGACCGCAGCCACCAGGGCGTTGGCACTGGCGATCACCCGATCGTCGACCTTGGTCACCACCACGCCGCTGGGAAGGCCGGCCGCTGCCGCCGCCCCGTCTTTGACCACCTCGACGATCTTGGCGCCGTGCGTCGTGACGTCGTTGCTCACCTGCACGCCCAGCGACGCATGCGCCGCCGACCCGTTCGCGATCAACTCGTCCGCGATGCGCTTGGCCTGATCGACAGGAATTGCGAAACCCAGTCCGATAGAACCACTTTGAGAATCCGAGGAGTCACCACCGAGGGTCGCGATCGCCGAGTTGACGCCGACGAGTTCGCCGCTCATGTTGACCAGCGCGCCACCGGAGTTACCCGGGTTGATCGCCGCGTCGGTCTGGATCGCGTCGAGGACGGTGTTCTGGTTGGTAGCGTCACCGCCGGCCGCGACCGGACGGTTGAGGGCACTGACGATGCCGGTGGTGACGGTCCCCTCCAGGCCGAGCGGCGAGCCGATGGCCACCACGTCCTGTCCGACCCGCAAGTTCGCCGACGATCCCAGTGTGATGGGGGTGAGTCCCGAAACGCCCTGGGCACGAACGACGGCGATATCGCTGGCCGGGTCGGTTCCGATGACGGTGAACGGGGCGGTGCGGCCGTCGGCGAAGGTCACCAGCGTCTTGGGTCCGCCCGGCGCGGGATCGGCCGGGGGCGCGCCCGGTTTGGTCGGGGCCGGGGTCAGCGGGCCGGGAAGTTTGGGCCCGGGAGGACCGCCCTGGACGGCGGACACCACATGGTTGTTGGTCAGGATCAGGCCGTCGGCGGACAGGATGATGCCGGAACCCTCCTCCGACGCGCGCCCCATCTTGGTCTCCAGCTTGACCACACTGGGCACCACCTTGGCCGCAACTTGTTCCACCGAGCCGACCGGGACGTTGGCCGTCGGCACTGCGCTGCGGTCCGGGGCGGAGGCGACGGCGGTGTTCACGGTGGAGACCGGGTGGTCCTCGGAGCGGACCATCGTCGCCACAGCTCCCCCGACACCGGCCGAAACCGCGGCGATCGCCAGCGCTCCGGCGGTCAGTGCGACCGAGCGGGAACGCTTCCGGCGCGGCTTGTCGCTGACCGGCGGCAGCACGGCGGTACTGCCCGGCCGTGCGCTGCGGTAGGGATCGAAGGGCTGCTGCTGTGCCTGGGTTTGGGCACTGCCGTAACGCCAGTCGTAATGCTGCTGATACCCGGTCTGGGAATAGCCCGGCGCCGCTTGCTGATTCGGCACGCCCTGTCCGGGCTGCTGCGGGGCCGAGTACCGCGGGTCATCTGTCATGTCGCTGCTGCGCTCTTTCTCTTAACGACGTGTGAAATTACGTCGATGTCGTTGCCCATCAGCCTGCCGGGTGCTACTGAGAATCGACTGAGATAACACTCGGCAGCGTTGATGCGTTCCTGTTGACCCCGTTGACATAGCCTTTCACCGAGTTGATTTCGCTATGGGCAGACGCGCTGTGGTACGTCAATCCCGTCGGAATCCCCGGCAGCAGGACGTAGAACGAGGTTCCGGGCGGGTCGCCTCCGGGCACGGTCTCGCCGATGCGGATCATGCCGCCGTGTTTGACGACAACCTGTTTCACGATCGCCAGACCCAGGCCTGAGCCGGGCATCGCACGTGCCGAGGTGGAACGGTAGAACCGCTCGAACACCAGACCGCGCTCATCCGGGGCGATACCGGGCCCTTGGTCGGATACCACCAATTCGGCGTGCGCCGAATCCACCTGGTGCAGCCGCAACCCCACCGTGCCCCCGGCTGGACTCCACTTGGCAGCGTTGTCGAGAAGGTTGAGCACCGCGCGCGCCAGACCGGCCGGATCGCCATGGACCTGCCACCCCACAGCGTCGATGTCGAACTCAATATCGTTGCGGCGACGGCGAACCCGTTCGAGGCAACGGTCGATGACCTCGGTCATCTCGACGTCCTCTTGGACCGCGGTGTGGACGCTGTCCTCCCGGGTCAGGTCCACCAGATCGCCGACGAGAGTGGACAATTCCTCGATCTGGGCAATCACGTCGGACCGCAGTTCGGCCAGTTCGCTTTCCGGAATCGGCGGCGCACCCGGCGCACTGGACGCCATCAGCAGTTCGACATTGGTCCGCATTGACGTCAACGGCGTCTTCAACTCGTGGCCGGCGTCGGCGACCAACCGCGCCTGCCGCTCCCGGGATTCCGCCAGCGCACGCAGCATGGCGTTGAACGCCTCGGTAAGCCGGGCGAGCTCGTCGCTGCCGAAAACCGGTATGGGACGCAGATCGTCGGTCCGCGCCACCCGTTCGGCGGCTTCGGTCAACTGGCCGACCGGGCGCAGCCCGGTCCGCGCGACCATGCCACCGGCGACCGCTGCGATCGCCACCCCGATGCCGCCGACCGCCAGCAGCACCCACTTCAGTCTGTTCATCACCGCGTTCGTCGGCTGCAGACTCTTGGAGATCAGCAGCGAGCTGCCATTGGGCAGGTGCACGGCCAGCACCCGCTGACTGCCCACCGTGCGGCGCGACATGAACAACTCACCGCGGATCACCGCCTTCTCCGGCTGCCCGACGGGCAGCGTCTGCCCCTGCTGGTTGGCGGTGTAGATCGAGCGGCCGGGGTTGACCAGCATCGCGTTGACGTCGGAATAGGCGGTGCCCTCGATGGCTTTGGCCGGATCGGCGGCCAGCGAACCGCTGGCGATGAGCAGCTGCGCCCGGCTCTGCAGCTGGTTGTCGATATCGGTGTACAGCGCCGCGGAAACCACGGCGTAGACGGCGACAGCCATCAGCACCACCACCATGGCCACCATCGACATGGCAAGCAGCATCACCCGCCATCGCAGCGACAGGGAGGTCCTCACCGTCGCAGCCTTTCCGCCGGCCTCAGCTACCTTCGAGCGCCGTGTCAACCCCAGCATCAGGGCTTCACTTCACGCATCAGGGAGGAGTCTCACGCAGCACGTAACCCACCCCACGCACGGTGTGGATCAGCCGCGGTTCTCCTTCTGCCTCGGTCTTGCGCCGCAGATAGCCGACGTACACTTCCAGCGCATTTCCTGAGGTCGGGAAGTCGAAACCCCACACCTCCTCCAGGATCCGGCTGCGGGTCAGCACCCGGCGCGGATTGGCGATCAGCATCTCCAGCAGGGCGAACTCCGTCCGGGTGAGGCTGATCGCGCGCTTGCCGCGGTGCACTTCGCGGGTTCCCGGGTCCAAGGTGAGGTCGGCGAAGGTCATCACCGCGCTCTCCGAGGATTCCTCCGGGCCGGTGCGGCGCAGTAGCGCGCGCAACCGGGCCAGTAACTCCTCGAGTGCAAACGGCTTGGGCAGGTAGTCGTCGGCGCCGGCATCCAGGCCGCCGACCCGTTCGGATACCGAGTCGCGGGCGGTCAGCACCAGGATCGGCAGGTCGTCCCCGGTGCTACGCAGCTGACGGCACACCTCCAGGCCGTCCATCCTGGGCATCATCACGTCGAGCACCACCGCGTCAGGGCGATCGTTGGTGATCGCCTCGAGCGCTTCGACGCCGTCCTCGGCCAGATCTACCGTGTAGCCGTTGAAGGACAACGAGCGTCGAAGGGACTCCCGGACAGCACGGTCGTCGTCGACCACAAGAATTCGCACGGGGCCTAGTCTCAACCAACCGACTTAGATTCTTCTGAGAGGCGCGCCCAGGGATTCTTCTCGAGAAACGCGCCGCGCCGACGCCGTCAGGCGTCAGCTCAGCGAGAATCAGCGCTTGTCGAGGTCAATCAGGCCGAGGCGAGCGGCCTTGAGCAGCCGACGAGGCACCTTGTGCTGACGGCCGCCGACGGACACGGTGACCAGACCGGGTTCGGTGGCCTTCCACTGCGAACGCCGACTGCGGGTATTGGATCGCGACATCCGGCGCTTGGGCACAGCCATGACGACAAATCTCCTTGTGAGGTGCTGGCGCGCAGAACCGGCGCAGCCGAGTTGCCCATCAGGATAACCGCCGGGCGGCATCTTCTCCAAAGTGCCGTTTCCAAAGTGGGCAGCCGTTGACAGCGGCCCACCGCCAGCGGATAACCTACCGGTTGGTTGAGCCGATTTCGGTTCCCACACACCGTGGCGAGGGAGGACCCCATGTCAGCTGCCTCCGGCCCGGTTCGGATCGGCAACTGCTCCGGTTTCTACGGCGACCGCCTCGACGCGATGCGGGAGATGCTGACCGGCGGTGACCTGGACTATCTGACCGGCGACTACCTGGCCGAACTGACGATGCTGATCCTCGGCCGCGACCGGATGAAGTACCCGGAGCGCGGCTACGCGCGGACCTTCCTGGCGCAACTCGAGCAGTGCATGGGCCTCGCCCACGACCGCGGCGTGCGGATCGTCACCAATGCCGGCGGCCTGAATCCGTCCGGGCTCGCCCAGGCCATCCGCGGCCTCGCCGAGAAACTCGGCGTCGGCGTCACGGTGGCCCACGTCGAAGGCGACGATCTGCTCGACCGCTCGGAGGGCCTGAAGCTGGGCTCCCCGCTGACCGCCAACGCCTACCTCGGCGCGTGGGGCATCGTCGAGTGCCTCAACTCCGGGGCCGACATCGTCGTCACCGGACGGGTGACCGACGCCTCGGTAGTGGTCGGGCCGGCGGCCGCGCACTTCGGCTGGGCGCGCTCCGACTACGACAAGATCGCCGGTGCGGTGGTGGCCGGGCACGTCATCGAGTGCGGCGCCCAGGCCACCGGCGGCAACTATGCCTTCTTCACCGAAATCCCCGACCTGGACTACGCGGGGTTCCCCATCGCCGAGATCCACCCGGACGGTTCGTCGGTGATCACCAAGCACCCGGGCACCGGGGGCCAAGTCAGCGTCGGCACGGTCACCGCGCAACTGCTCTACGAGATCAGCGGATCCCGCTACGGCAACCCCGACGCCACAGCCCGCTTCGACAGCATCGTGCTCAGTGACGACGGCCCCGACCGGGTGCGCGTCAGCGAGGTGAAGGGCGAGCCGCCGCCACCGACGCTCAAAGTCTCGCTCAACAGCATCGGCGGCTACCGCAACACCGCGACGTTCGTGCTCACCGGATTGGACATCGACGCCAAGGCGGCCCTGGTCCGCCGCCAACTCGAGAAGGCGATGGCCGAGCCTCCGGCCGAGGTGCAGTGGACACTGGCCCGCACCGACCGCCACGACGCCGACACCGAGCAGACCGCCAGCGCGCTGCTCAGCTGCACGGTGCGCGACCCCAGCGCCGAGAAGGTGGGGCGCCGATTCTCCTCTGCCGCAGTCGAACTCGCGCTGGCGAGCTACCCGGGCTTCCACACCACCGCCCCGCCGTCCGACGGCGCGGTCTACGGCGTGTTCACTCCGGGCTACGTCCTGGCCGATGAGGTCCAGCACGTCGCCGTGCTGGCCGACGGAACCACAGTACTCATTCCGCCGCCGGCCGAGACCCTGGAACTGGCCCCGGCGGAGCAACCCACACTCCCCAAACCGCTGCCGGCGGCCACGACGCGGCGATTGCCGTTGGGAACCGTGGCGGGCGCGCGCAGCGGCGACAAGGGCGGCGGCGCCAACATCGGGGTATGGGTGCGCACCGACCCGCAGTGGCGCTGGCTGGCCAACACCCTCACCGCCGAGAAGGTGCGCGAACTACTCCCAGAGGCCGCCGAACTGCCGGTCACGGTGTACCTGCTGCCGCGCATCCGGGCGCTGAACATCGTTATCGACGGCATCCTCGGTGAGGGCGTCGCCTACCAGGCGAGGTTCGACCCGCAGGCCAAAGGCCTCGGCGAGTGGCTGCGCAGCCGGCATATCGACATCCCCGAGGAGCTTCTCTAAGTGAGCATCTGGACCACGCCCGAGCGTCAGCAACTGCGAAAGAGCGTGCGGGCCTTCGCCGAACGGAACATCCTGCCCCACGTCGACGAATGGGAGCGGGTCGGCGAGCTGCCGCGGGAACTGAGCCGCAAGACCGCCAACGCCGGCCTGCTCGGCGTCGGCTTCCCCGAGGAGGTCGGGGGCGAAGGGGGCGACGCCGCCGACACCACGATCGTCGCCGAGGAACTGCATGAGGCCGGAGTGCCCGGCGGGGTGTTCGCCTCGCTGTTCACGGTGGGTATCGCGGTGCC
This sequence comes from uncultured Mycobacterium sp., assembly GCA_964629725.1. Classification (GTDB taxonomy): domain Bacteria; phylum Actinomycetota; class Actinomycetes; order Mycobacteriales; family Mycobacteriaceae; genus Mycobacterium. The sequence continues at coordinate 213,646 of CAZVST010000001.1, read as the reverse complement.
GCACATGATCGCCTCCGGCGACCAGCGGCTCATCGAGACGTTCGTCCGGCCGACGCTGCGCGGCGAGAAGATCGGGTCGCTGGCCATCACCGAACCAGGTGGCGGCTCGGACGTCGGGCATCTGAGGACGACGGCCACTCGCGATGGAAACGACTACGTGGTCAACGGATCGAAGACCTACATCACCTCAGCGGTACGCGGCGACTACGTGGTAGCCGCGGTCCGGACCGGCGGCCCCGGCGCGGCGGGGGTCTCGCTGCTCGTGATCGAAAAGGGCACACCGGGATTCGAGGTCAGCCGCAAGCTGGACAAGATGGGTTGGCGGTCATCGGACACCGCAGAGTTGTCGTTCACCGACGCCCGCGTTCCCGTCGAGAACCTCGTCGGCGCGGAGAACAGCGGCTTCTTCCAGATCGCCCAGGCCTTCGTCTCCGAACGCGTCGGCCTTGCCGTGCAGGCGTATTCGAGTGCCCAGCGCTGCCTGGACATCAGCGTGCAGTGGTGCCGGGACCGGGAAACCTTCGGCCGCCCGCTCATCTCGCGGCAGACGGTCCAGAACACCCTGGCCGAGATGGCCCGGCGCATCGACGTCGCGCGGGTGTACTCCCGCAACGTCGTCGAGCGGCAGCTAAACGGCGATGACAATCTGATCACCGCGGTCTGCTTCGCCAAGAACACCGCCGTGGAAGCCGGCGAGTGGGTCGCCAACCAATCCGTCCAGTTGTTCGGCGGGATGGGCTACATGGCCGAGTCGGAGATCGAACGTCAGTACCGCGACATGCGGATTCTGGGCATCGGGGGCGGGACGACGGAGATCATGACCGCCCTGGCCGCCAAGACCCTTGGATACCAGGCGTGACCAGCCTGCGGACCGCGGTCAACCCGCAGTCACCGGAATTCGCCGCGGCCGCCGAGGCGATGGCGGCCAAACTCGCTGAACTGGACGCCGAACTGGCCAAGGCGCTCGGCGGAGGCGGCCCGAAATACGTTGAGCGCCATCATGCTCGCGGCAAGCTGACCCCGCGCGAACGCATCGAGTTGCTGGTCGACCCGGATTCGCCGTTCCTCGAGTTGTGCCCGCTGGCCGCCTACGGCAGCCAGTTCCAGGTGGGCGCCAGCCTGGTCACCGGAATCGGCGTGGTCGAGGGCACCGAATGCATGCTGGTGGCCCACGATCCCACCGTCAAAGGCGGGACCTCAAACCCGTGGACGCTCAAAAAGGTGTTGCGGGCCAACCAGATCGCCCACGAGAACCGGCTTCCGCTGATCTCGCTGGTGGAGTCCGGCGGCGCCGATCTGCCCACCCAGAAGGAGATCTTCATCCCGGGCGGCCAGATGTTCCGCGATCTGACCCGCCTGTCTGCGGCCGGCATTCCCACCATCGCCCTGGTGTTCGGCAACTCGACCGCTGGCGGCGCCTATGTGCCCGGCATGAGCGACTACGTGGTGATGATCAAAGAGCGCTCCAAGGTGTTCCTGGCCGGACCGCCGTTGGTGAAGATGGCCACCGGCGAGGACTCCGATGACGAGTCGCTCGGCGGAGCCGAAATGCACGCCCGCACTTCCGGTCTGGCGGACTATTTCGCCACCGACGAGCTCGACGCGATCCGGATCGGACGGCGGATCGTCGCCAGGCTCAACCGGGTGAAGCTGGGCCCGGCGCCGCAGCCCGTCGTCGAGCCGCTGGCCGACCCGGAAGAACTGATCGGCATCGTGCCCGCGGACCTGCGCATCCCTTTCGACCCGCGTGAGGTGATCGCCCGGGTGGCCGACGGTTCGGAGTTCGACGAGTTCAAGCCGCTCTACGGATCGTCGCTGGTCACCGGCTGGGCCCGGGTGCACGGCTACCCGCTCGGCGTCCTGGCCAATGCGCGCGGCGTGCTGTTCAGCGAGGAATCCCAGAAGGCGACCCAGTTCATCCAGCTGGCCAACCAGTCCAACACCCCATTGTTGTTCCTGCACAACACCACCGGATACATGGTCGGCAGGGCCTACGAGGAAGGCGGGATGATCAAGCACGGCGCGATGATGATCAACGCCGTCTCCAACTCAGCGGTTCCGCACATCTCGGTGCTCATCGGCGCGTCCTACGGGGCGGGTCACTACGGCATGTGCGGGCGCGCCTACGACCCCCGGTTCCTGTTCGCCTGGCCCAGTGCGAAATCCGCGGTGATGGGCGGCGCCCAGTTGGCAGGTGTGCTCTCGATCGTCAACCGCGCCGCCTCCGAGGCGCGCGGGCAGGCCGTCGACGAGGCCGCCGACGCCGCCCTGCGTGCGGCGGTCGAGGCGCAGATCGAGGCCGAATCGCTGCCGATGTTCCTGTCCGGACGGCTCTACGACGACGGGGTGATCGATCCCCGCGACACCCGGACGGTGTTGGGAATCTGCCTTTCCGCCATCGCCAATGGCCCGATCGAGGGGACGTCGAAGTTCGGCGTCTTCCGGATGTGAGTTCCGCGATGGCTATCTCGAAGGTCCTCGTCGCCAATCGTGGTGAGATCGCCCGCCGGGTCTTCGCGACCTGCCGCCGGCTCGGAATTTCCACCGTGGCCGTCTACACCGATCCGGACGCCAATGCCCCGCACGTCGCCGAAGCGGATTCCCGGGTGTGGATCGGCAGCTACCTCGATGCCGCCGAACTGGTCGCCGCTGCCCGCGCCGCAGGCGCAGACGCCGTGCACCCCGGCTATGGATTCCTCTCGGAGAACGCCGGTTTCGCGACGGCGGTGATCGACGCCGGACTCACCTGGGTCGGTCCTCCGCCCGCCGCGGTGTCGGCGATGGGTTCCAAGATCGAGGCCAAGAAGATGATGGCCGCGGCCGGGGTGCCGGTCCTCGCCGAACTCGACGCGGACACCGTTGCGCCCGAACAGCTTCCGGTTCTGGTCAAGGCCTCCTCCGGTGGTGGCGGCCGCGGGATGCGGGTGGTCGAAAACCTCGCCGATCTGCCCGACCAGGTGCGGGCCGCCCAACGGGAGGCGCACTCGGCGTTCGGCGATGCCACGGTGTTCTGCGAGCGCTACCTGCCGCGCGGCCGGCACATCGAGGTTCAGGTGATGGCCGACCAGCACGGAACCGTCTGGGCGGTCGGCGAGCGTGAGTGCTCGATCCAACGCCGCCACCAGAAAGTCATCGAAGAGGCGCCGTCTCCCCTGGTCGAGAAGATCCCGGGCATGCGCGAACGGCTGTTCATCGCTGCTCGGCTAGCCGCGAAGGCGATCGGCTACACCGGCGCGGGCACCGTGGAGTTCCTCGCCGACGACTCAGCGGAGAGGGCTGGCGAGTTCTACTTCCTGGAAATGAACACCCGACTCCAGGTCGAGCACCCGGTCACCGAACTAACCACCCGCCTGGACCTGGTGGAGCTGCAACTGGCCGTCGCCGACGGCGAGCGACTGCCCACCGAGCCGCCCAGAACCACCGGTCACTCCATCGAGGCCCGGCTCAACGCCGAAGATCCTGCGCGGGGGTGGCAGCCCCAGGCGGGGACGGTGCACCGCTTCGACGTCCCTGGTGTCACAACGCAATTCGGGCTGACCCACCGCTGTGTTGATTCTTCTGGGGCAGTCCGGCTGGACTCCGGTATCGCCGACGGTTCGGTGGTCTCCATCCACTACGACCCGATGCTGGCTAAGGTCATCTCCTACGCGCCGACCCGGACCCGGGCGGCGCAGGTGCTCGCCGACGCGCTGGCCCGGACCCGCCTGCACGGGCTGCGTACCAACCGGGATCTCCTGGTGAACGTGCTGCGCCACCCGGCGTTCCTGGCCGGGGCCACCGACACCGCGTTCTTCGACACCCATGGCCTCGACGCGCTCGCCACCCCGCTAGCCGACGCGCGGGCGGTGCGGCTGTCGGTGATCGCCGCCGCGATCGCCGACGCCGCGCACAACCGCGCCACCGCGACCGCGCTGGCCGGGCAGCCCAGCGGATGGCGCAACGTCGTTTCGGGGAATCAGCGCAAGGTGTACGCCACTGCCGCAGACCTAAGTGCCGAGCACACCGTCACGTACCGGTTCACTCGCACCGGACTGGATCTGCCCGACGACCCCGGCGTCACGCTGATCTCAGCGACGCCGTCGGAGGTGGTGCTGGCCGATGCACGGGTGGCGACGGCGTTCGCGGTCGCCCGGCACCAAGACGCGGTGTGGGTCGACTCGCCGCTGGGGCCGGTGGCATTCGCCGTGGTCCCGCGTTTCCCCGATCCGGCGTCAGCGGTGCAGGAGGGGTCGCTGCTGGCCCCGATGCCCGGTTCGGTGATCCGCCTGGGCGCTGCGCTCGGCGACCGGGTCACCGCCGGCCAGCCGCTGGTCTGGCTGGAGGCGATGAAAATGGAGCACACCATCACCGCACCGACGGACGGCGTCCTGCGCCAACTAGACGTCACACTCGGCCAGCAGGTCGAGGTGGGCGCCGTCCTCGCCCTAGTAGAGACCGACCACAGCGAGACCGACCACAGCGAGACCGACGGAACCGAGGGAGAACACCCATGACCGACACCAGCTTTCTCGAGGGCGAAGAGCGTCAGGCATTGCGCAAGGCCGTCGCCGCCCTGGCCGCCAACTACGGCCCCGACTACTACCTGGAGCGGGCCCGCTCCGGCGGTAACACCGACGAATTGTGGTGCGAGGCAGGACAACTCGGCTTCATCGGGGTGAACCTGCCCGAGGAGCTCGGCGGCGGCGGCGCCGGCATGTATGAGCTTGCACTTGTCATGGAGGAGCTCTCCGCGGGCGGCTGTCCGCTGCTGATGATGGTGGTCTCCCCCGCCATCAACGGCACCATCATCGCGAAGTTCGGCACTGATGAGCAGAAGAAGCGCTGGGTGCCGGGTATCGCCGACGGCTCGATCACCATGGCGTTCGCCATCACCGAACCGGACGCCGGTTCCAACTCCCACCGGATCACCACCACCGCGCGCCGCGACGGCAGCGACTGGATTCTGTCCGGGCAGAAGGTGTGGATCTCCGGTCTGGACCAGGCCCAGGCCGTCCTCGTGGTCGGTCGTTCCGAAGAGGCCAAGACCGGCAACCTGCGTCCGGCGTTGTTCGTCGTCCCGATCGACGCGCCCGGGCTGAGCTTCATCAAGATCCCGATGGAACTGACCATGCCGGAGAGCCAGTTCCAGGTGTTCCTCGACGAGGTGCGCCTGCCGGCCGATGCTCTGGTCGGCGCGGAGGACGCGGCGATCGCGCAACTGTTCGCCGGGCTCAACCCCGAGCGGATCATGGGGGCGGCCAGCGCGGTCGGCATGGGCAGGCTGGCACTGACGAAGGCCACCGACTACGTCAAGACCCGGCAGGTGTGGAAGACCCCGATCGGGGCCCATCAAGGCATTGCACATCCGTTGGCGCAGAACCACATTGAACTTGAGTTGGCGAAGCTGATGATGCAGAAGGCCGCCACCCTCTACGACGCCGGTGACGACATGGGAGCCGCCGAGGCGGCGAACATGGCCAAGTACGCCGCCGGCGAAGCGTCGACCCGGGCGGTCGACCAGGCGGTGCAGTCAATGGGCGGCAACGGCCTGTCCAAGGAGTACGGCGTGGCCGCCATGCTGGTGGGCTCCCGGCTCTCCCGGATCGCCCCGGTCAGCCGCGAGATGATCCTCAACTTCGTCGCGCAGACCTCCCTCGGCTTGCCGCGGTCGTACTGAGACAGAACCCGACGCTTGGGAGCGCCATGACCGACACCCTGGTTTCCTATGCCGTCGACGGCCACGTCGCCCGGCTGACGCTGGATTCCCCGCACAACCGCAACGCTCTATCCGCCACGCTCGTCGCCCAGTTGCATGAGGGCCTGCGCCGCGCGGCCGCCGGCCCCGCGGTGCGGGCGGTGGTGCTCGGCCACACCGGCGGAACCTTCTGTGCGGGTGCTGATCTCAGCGAGGCCACCGGTGGTGACCCGTTCGACGCAGCACTGGGCCGGGCCCGGGAGTTGACGGCGCTGCTGCGATCGATCCTGGAGTACCCGGCGCCGGTGATCGCCGCGATCGACGGCCACGTCCGGGCCGGCGGCATGGGCCTGATCGGGGCGTGCGACATGGTCGTAGCCGGCCCGCGCAGCACCTTCGCCCTCACCGAGGTGCGGATCGGGGTTGCGCCCGCAATCATCTCACTGACCTTGCTGCCCAGGCTCAGCCCGCGTGCCGCGGCCCGGTACTACCTGACCGGCGAGACGTTCAACGCCGGCCGGGCCGCCGAGATCGGACTGGTCACGACGACCGCCGACGACGTCCATTTCGCCGTCAACGAGATCACCGCCGACCTGGCGAAGGGCTCGCCGCAGGGCCTGGCCGCGTCCAAAGCGCTTACCACCGCCGACGTGCTGGCCGGCTTCGACCGGGATGCCGAACGCCTCGCCGAACAGTCCGCTCGGCTGTTCGTCTCCGAGGAGGCGCGCGAAGGCATGCTGTCCTTCTTGGAGAAGCGGCCGCCGCGCTGGGTGTCGTCCTCAAGCGGCGTTGTCGGAGGTACTCGGTGATGGTTCGGCGAACGGGGGGTTTGCAGCGCCGTTGCGGGGTCGTAGGCTCGAAGCACCATGAGCATGAGCAATCTGCCGTCGCGCGACTCGTCTGCTCTGGCCTCGGCAGACGACCGCATCCAGGTGGCCCAGTTGCTCTCCGAAGCGGCGTCGAACGGCCGCCTGACCCTGGCCCAGTACGAGGACCGGCTGTCGAAGACCTACGCCGCCAAGACCTACGACCAGTTGCAGCGCCTCACCAATGACCTGCCGGAGGCCATGGAGTTCCGGCGGGGCAAGAGCCGACCGGCACCGTCGACCATGTTGCTGGCCATCCTCAGCGGCTTCGACCGCAGCGGCCGGTGGTATGTGCCCGGAAGGATGACCACGTTCACCTTGTTCGGTGGCGGGGTGGTCGATCTGCGCTACGCCGACTTCACCTCGTCGGACGTGGAGCTCCACGTGTACTCGATCTTCGGCGGACAGACCATCGTGCTCCCACCGGAAGTGAACGTCCACATCAAGGGCCGCGGCGTGATCGGCGGCTTCGACACCACCGTGGAGGGCGCCGGCGCACCGGGCGCACCGACCGTCCGGATCAGGGGCTTCTCCCTGCTGGGCGGCGTCGGCATCAAGAGGCGCAAGCGCACGGCGGATCGGGACTGACCGGTACAGCACTTCGGCCCCCTCTTCGCGGAGGGGGCCGAAGTGTTTTGAGCGTAGGTGACTACTTGGCGCTGTCGCCGGAGTCCTTCGCCGAACCGGCCTCGGAGCTGCCCGCATCAGAAGCGCCGGCCTTGGCCTCAGAAGCACCCGAGGTGGCCTCGGACTTGCTCGCCTTGGCGTCGGAAGCGGTCGCCTTCGACTCGCTGGCACCGCCGGCCGACGAGGCCGACGAGGCCTCAGCGTTCTCAGCCTTGGCGATCTCCTTCTCGGCCTTGGCGATCTCCTTGTCGAGGTCCGTGGTGGACACCTTCGGCGCTTCCGGAACGCTGTCGGCGACCGGCGTGCTCGGCTTGACGTCCTCGACGGCCGGGGCCTCGGGCACCTTCACCTCGGGGGCCGAAGTGCTGGCCGGGGCCGACGGCGTGTCGACCGCCGCCGGAGCGCTGACCTTGACCTCCGGCTTGCTGTCGCTGACCTCGACCGCGCTGACAGCCGGGGCGGCCTCAGGCTTGGTGTCGGCCGGCGCGCTGACCTTGGCCTCGCTGACAGCCGGCGCGCTGACCTTGGCGGCCGACTCCGGCGCAGCCTCGACCTTCGGCGCCTCGGCGACAGGCGCCGGGGCAGCCGGCGCCGCAGCTGCCGCCAGGGTGGCGACCGACGCGCCCGATCCGGTGACCGGCACCGGGATCGGATTGGCCCCTCCGTTGGCGACCACGTCGATGACGTACTTCAGGATGCCGGACAGCCCCTGCGGGTAGCCGGACGCGCCCAGGTAGGCCTGGATGCCGCCGTAGACGTACTGGCCGACGGCGGGGATCTGCGCCGCCAGCAACGAGATGGAGTTCAGCGCGTCGACGTAGAAGACCGTCACGTTGTCCGCGCCCTGGAAGACCTGGTTGATCACTGTGGCAACGGTCGGGTTGTACAGCGGGCTGCTCGGGTCGCCGAACGGCTGCGAGAGCAGGTACTGAGCGCCCGGGCCCGCGCCGCCCTCGAAGAAGTAGTTGACCGACGAGACGCCCCACGGGGGTGTGGTGTACGGGTTGTACTTGGGCTTCGACGGATCCGGCTGGTAGGGAAGGTTGGGATTCTGCAGGATTCCGCCGACGTTGGCGATGCCGGCTCCGTTGCCGTTGATCAGGGCGTCCAGCACCATGTAGACCACGCCGGAGGGACCGTTGACCTTGCAGCTGAAGTCGCAGCGCAGGTTCTGGCCGACGAACTGCGCGGCCCAGTCGATGTTGAGGTCCTGGTTGGGGCTGATGGCCTCGCCCCAGCCGTTGAACAGGGTCTCGGAGTAATCCGCGGCGGTGATCGACAGCACGTCAGCGAAGGTGGTCAACTGCACCTTTGCCGCCGCCAACGCGTGCGGGCTGGGGAGGTGAACGGACGGCATGATCGCCGGGCTGGCGACTGCGATGGCAGCAGCGCTGGCCAGCACGGCTGCCGAGACGAGAGGATTGGTACGAGTCGCCATGATCGTTCCTTAGGTTCGGCCCGCCGGCTTAGCGGGTCAGGCTTTGCTGAGTTCCATCCTAGATGACCTCCGTCATAGTACGGGGCGGGTTTGCCGATGAGCAAATCGCACCTGCGGAATTGACGCCCGTCCAGTTCGCCCGCTTTTGCGGGCTGATCAGCGAGCGGGCAGTTTTCCTCGCCGCCGGCCCGGTTGAACGCCTCTATCAGGCGCATTTAGGGATTCCTTCATGGTTTTCTCAGGCTTTCGGGCACCCTGAGACGTTTGCCAGCTTGTTAAATCCGCTGTTAGCGAACGCGGCGGGCACGTTTGATGCCATTAGCCGTCAGCAAACCTCGCGCATCGCGCCCGCAGCCGGTATGACCAGGATAACCGTTTGATAACGACGGTCGGAGCAATGGCGCCGAGCCGGAAGGGCCAGGTCAACCGGCCCCAACGCACCCGGAATCAGCGCCGCCGCCGCGACCGCAGATAGTCGCCGACCACCGCGGCGCCCAGCCCGTCCAGACCCGGCACCACCACCCGGCCTTCGACCCGGCGGGCCACCTGGTCGATGAACCGGGCCAGCCCCGGGTCGTCACCGAGCCGGAAGATGGTGATCTGCGCTCCTAACCGAGCCACCTCGTCGAGCCCGCGGACCGTGTGCGCGATGGTCCGCGGGTGGGGCGGGTAGTCGAAAAAGACTCGCGATCCGCGACCGTCGTAGTCCTCCAGATGCGCGGTGGGCTCGCCGTCGGTGACGATCAGCACGACCGGCTGGGCGTTGGGGTGGCGGCGCAGGTGCCGGCCGGCCAGCGCCAGCGCGTGATGCAGGTTGGTGCCCTGCTCGTAGACGCCCTCCAGGCCGGTCAGTTCGGCGGCGCTCACCGTGCGGGCGTGGCGGCCAAACGCGATGATCTGCAAGGCATCCGAGCGGAACCGGGTGCTGACCAGATGGTTGAGCGCCAGCGCGGTCCGCTTCATCGGCAGCCACCGGTTCTCCATCACCATCGAGAACGACGTATCCACGAGCAGCGCCACGACGGCCTGGGTCCGGGTCTCGGTCTCGGAGACTTCGACGTCGTCGACGGCGATCCGGATCAGACCGTCATCGCCGACACCGCCGGACCCGGCGCGCCGCAGGACGGCGTTGGTGATTGTCCGGGTGACGTTCCACGGCTCGGTGTCGCCGAATTCCCACGCCCGGGTGGCGCCGGTCAGCTCCCCCGCCGCACCGGCCCGCCGGGTCTCGCGTTCGCCGTGGCGACCTGAAAGCTGTTGTGCCACATCGCGCAGCGCCGCCTGCCCGAGTTGGCGCATCGCCTTGGGCGACAGCCGCCACTTGCCGTCCGAACCGCGGTCCAGGAAGCCCTGGTTCATCAGGGCGCGTTCCAGTTCGGCCAGCGTGCGAACGTCCACGGCCGCCTGGTCCCCGAGCTGGCGGGCCAGCGCGTCGAGATCGACGTCGTCCATGGTGGCGCCCGGGTAGCTCTGCGACAGCTGCTCGGCCAGTTGCTCCAACTCGGCGATGTCGGCCACCGCCTGCGCGCCGGGGCCCATGCCCAGCGGATTGTCGCCGGTGAACTCCGCCGAGGAGTCCCAGTCCTCCCCCGGCCGGGCGGCCCGCAGGTGGGAGTCCAGCCGGCTCAGCGACTCCATCAGCTGCGACGAGCCGAAAGCTTGTTGCGCCAAGGCATCGAGCTCCGCACGCTGCTCGGGGCTGAGACTGTTGCGGAACCGCTGAGCGGCCGCCGCCCGTTTGGCCAGCGAGTCGAGCAGTTCCTCCACGTTGCGCGGGTTCTCCGGGAAGTGCTGGCCGTGCTTGGCCATGAAGTCCTGAAAATCTTGGGGGGTGTCCTGCCCTCGCGCGTGCTTGTCGAGCAACTCGTTGAGATCGTTGAGCATCTCGTTGACGGCCTGGCGGTCCTCGTCGGTAGCGTTCTCCAGTGCCTGCTTCATGCCGGCGAACCGCTGGTCGAGCATCTCCCTGCCGAGCAGATCCTTGATCTGGTCGAACTTCTGCTTGGCCTCCGGGCTGCGCCAGGTGTAGTGGGACAACTCCTGAACAGCCTTGGCCGGCGACGGCGACAGCGACTCGATCTGCATTTCGGCGAAGCGGGCGTCGTCGTCGAGGGCTCGTGCCAGTTCCTTGCGCTCGGCCAGCACCGCCTCGTCGAGCAGCTGCTTGATCTCCTGCAGCGTCCCGTCAAGGTTGTTGCGCGTCAACAACTCCCGACGCCGACGGTTCACCTCGGCCGCCAGCCGGTCGGCGCCCTTGAGATTCTTGTTGCCACGGCGCAGCAGTTCCTGCAGCGCACGTCGAGGTGAGGACCCCTCCATCACGTCCTGGCCGATCTGCTCGAGCGTCTCGCGAAGGTCCACCGGCGGGGCCAGGGGATCCGGCCCGCCGGTGTAAGCGGAGTAGCTAGAACCGCGTTTAACCATTGCCGCACTCCTCATCGCGGCTCGTCCCTCGCCGCTTGATCGTCGTCCGGCGGTCAGCCATAGACGGTCTCGGCGCCGTCGGTGTTCTTGTCGATCTTCTTGGCCAGATACAGCGCCTCCAGGGCCAGCTCCAGGGCGGCGGCCCGTTCGCCTTCGCTGCGGGCGCCCAGGCGGTCGGCGATCTTGTCGATGACCGGGATGCCGGGCAGCGTGGCCAGCACATCCTTGGCCGATACCTGTTCGCCGGTGGTCACCGCCGCTTTCTCCACCGCGGCCACCAGCGGCCCGACGTCGATGCCGCCCAAGGCTTTCTGCGCGGTGTCCGCGGTCGCCCGGCGCAGCAGGTGCTCGAGCACCGCGAGCTCGCGGCCCTCTTCGCCGGATTCGAATTCGAGCTTTCCGCGCAGGACGTCGATCACGGTGCCGAGGTCCACCACGCGGGCCACCGGTTCGTCCTCGCCGAGCACCGCGCCGCGGTGGCGGGCCGATGCGGCGACGGTCTCGGCGGCGGCGATGGCGAACCGCGCCGACACCCCGGAACGCTGGTCCACCGAATGCGACTCGCGCAGCAGCCGGGCGAAGCGGGCGACGATCTGCAGGAGGTAGCCGGGCACCGCGGCGGTCAGGTGCGCCTCCTGGCTGATGACACCCACCTCCGCGTCGAGTTCGCGCGGATAGTGCGTTCGGATCTCGGCGCCGAAGCGGTCCTTGAGCGGGGTGATGATGCGGCCGCGGTTGGTGTAGTCCTCCGGGTTGGCACTGGCTACGACGAGTACGTCGAGCGGCAGCCGAAGGGTGTATCCGCGGACCTGGATGTCGCGCTCCTCCATGACGTTGAGCATCGAGACCTGGATGCGCTCGGCGAGGTCGGGCAGTTCGTTGACCGCGACGATGCCGCGGTGCGCCCGTGGGATGAGCCCGAAGGCGATGGTCTCCGGATCGCCAAGCGTGCGGCCCTCGGCGACCTTGATCGGGTCGATGTCCCCGACCAGGTCGGCGACGCTGGTGTCGGGGGTGGCGAGCTTCTCGGTGTAGCGCTCGCTGCGGTGCCGCCAGGCGACGGGCAGATCGTCGCCGAGCTCGGCAGCCCGGCGGATCGAGGCCGGGGTGATCGGCGAGTAGGGATGCTCGCCGAGTTCGGAGCCTTCGATCACCGGGGTCCACTCGTCGAGCAGATTGACCAGTGAGCGCAGGAGCCGGGTCTTGCCCTGGCCGCGCTCGCCGAGCAGCACCACGTCGTGCCCGGCGATCAGCGCGCGTTCAAGCTGCGGCAGCACGGTGTCTTCGAACCCGAAGATCCCGGGCCACACGTCCTCGCCATCGGCGAGCGCTGTGAGCAGGTTCTCCCGGATCTCCTGCTTAATGCTGCGCTCACGATGACCGGAAGTCCGAAGCTCGCAGAGTGTGCGGGGCAGGTCGTTGGGCGCAGTCACGCCTCCACGCTACGACTGCCGGCGGTTGGCCGCCCGCGTCAGCCGCATTCCCTGCGGTACTGACAGGATCTCGTCATGCATTCGGCAGTGGCGTCGGGCATCCGGCGGACTCTGAGCACCCTGATGACCGTCCTCGACAACGCCGAGAAGGAGTCCACCCGGCCGTTCACCGAGCCGGACATCATGGTGCCCAATGTCGACTCGAAACGGTACGGCTGGACGCACTACGGCGTGATGATCCCCGACCTGCCCGAACCGCACCGGTTCCTGTCGATCATGTCGCTGATCGGGGCCACCGGATCGCTGGCGTTCGACACCGACCTCGCCCTGGTCGACGAGCCGCGCCGCAACGCGTCGGTCGTCGCCACCACCGCCGCGTCGTACCCGGCCCATTTCGGCAACTACTCCACCGCCGGAGACTTCGTCTCCCGGCCCGACGGTTCGCTGATCCAGTTCGGCGAGGACCTCACCCTCTCCGGCCGCTATCCGGCCTACCGGCTGATCGGCCGGTTCGGCGGGGTCGAAGTGGACCTGGACCTGACCAACACCGACACGGTGACCTGGTTCGTCCGCAACCCGGTCTACAAGCACCTGAGTCTGCTGACGGAGTATCGCGGGCGGTTCACCACGGCATCAGGCAAGGCATCCGGCAGCGAGGAGGTCTCGGGCCTGTGCGCCTTCGAGTACGGGGCGTGCCCGAGTCCGTACCAGCTGCGCTCCACGCCGTTGCCGCCGGCGCTGAAAGCGCCCCTGGATCTGTTCGTCTACCAGATCCTCAATCTCGGCCACGACGATCAGGTGCTGCTGAGCTATCACTGCATCGGCGGCCGGCCGTTCATCACCACCGCGCTGCACCGCAGCCGAAACACTTACGGGCGCAGCCTGCTTCGACCGGAGTTCCGGGTCGAGCAGTACCGCCCGACGCCGGAGGACACTCCTTACGGCAGACCGATGCGCCTTCCGTCGGTGACCCGGTTCACCGCACGCGATGCCTCGGGTGAGGTGCTCGACGTGCGCGCCGAGATGGACACCACGTTCACCTTCGGGTTGGGCAGCGGGTTCGTCACCGGATTCCGGCACGAATCCACGTGGCGCGGTGAGCGGATCACCGGGCGCGGCTACATGGAGTACATCGACCGCCGCGCCGGCGCATGACGATCAAGCGGCGACGCAGGAGCCGCGATGAGGAATGCGACCATCAGGACGGCTAATGGCGGCTAATGGCGGCTAATGGGACCCCTAGCCTAGTGGGCGAAGTGCCGCGCCCCGGTGAGGTAAAGCGTGATGCCGGCAGCTTCGGCCGCGGCGGTGACCTCGTCGTCACGCACCGAACCGCCAGGGTGCACAACGGCTTTCACACCCCCGGCAGTCAGCACCTGCAAGCCGTCCGGGAACGGGAAGAACGCATCCGATGCGGCGACGGCGCCGGCGACCCGGTCCCCGCCGCGTTCGACTGCCAGGCGCGCGGCGTCGACCCGATTCACCTGTCCCATACCGACACCGACGGTGGCACCGTCGGCGGCGACGACGATCGCGTTCGACTTCACCGCCCGGCAGGTGCGCCAGGCGAACACCAGGTCGGCGAGCGTCGCCTCATCGGCCGATGCTCCGGCGGCCAGCGTCCAATTCGCCGGATCGTCACCGGGAGCGCCTAATTCGTCGCGCTCCTGAACGAGCAGACCGCCGCTGATCTGGCGGATCTCCACCCCGCCGACGGTCGGTTCGCCCGCCATCAGCACGCGGATGTTTTTCTTGCGCGAAAGGACCTCTACTGCTCCCTGTTCATAGGCGGGCGCGATGATGACCTCGGTGAAAATGTCGGCGACCTGTTCGGCCATCTCCCGGGTCACCTCGGTGTTGGCCGCGATCACCCCGCCGAACGCGCTCAGCGGATCGCAGGCGTGGGCCTTGCGGTGGGCGTCGGCCACCGACAGCCGCGAGATCGCGATCCCGCAGGGGTTGGCGTGCTTGATGATCGCCACACAGATCTGCTGATGGTCGAACGCCGCCCGCCAGGCGGCGTCGGCGTCGGTGAAGTTGTTGTAGCTCATCTCTTTTCCGTGCAGCTGCTCGGCTTGCGCCAGGCCCGGCCAGCCGGCGTCGTCGCTGTAGAGCGCGGCCTGCTGATGCGGATTCTCGCCGTAGCGCAGCACCGAGGTGCGCCGCCAGCTACGGCCGAACCATCGCGGTAGCGGTGCATCACTCCCCTCGGGCGCCAGCGTCGACTCAGTCCAGCTCGCCACCGCGAGGTCGTACTCCGCGGTGTGCCGAAACGCCAGGGAGGCCAACTTCTTTCGCTCGTCCAGAGTGAAGCCGCCGCTGCGCACGGCGGCCAGCACGCCGTCGTAGCCCAGCGGTTCGGTGACCACCGCCACGCTGGCATGGTTCTTGGCCGCCGCCCGCACCATCGACGGTCCGCCGATGTCGATCTGCTCGACGCACTCATCGACCTCGGCACCGGAATCCACCGTCTCGCTGAACGGGTACAGGTTCACCACGACGAGGTCGAACGGTTCGATCTTGAGCTTCTCCAGCGCCGCGAGGTGCTCGGGGTTGCGGGTGTCGGCCAGCAGACCAGCGTGGACGTGCGGGTGCAACGTCTTGACGCGGCCGTCGAGAATCTCGGGGAAGCCGGTCACGGACTCCACCGGCGTCACCGGAATTCCCTTGTCGGCGATGGTTTTCGCCGTCGAACCGGTGGAGACGATCGTGACACCGGCATCGTGCAGGCCCTGGGCCAGCGGAACGAGGCCGCTCTTATCGTACACGCTGATCAATGCGCGCCGGACGGGTTTCTTGCCGATCAAGGTCTGCGCCGTCATCTCTACAGAATCGCCTTTCTGCCATTCCAGGTCACACCACGCGTCGCCAGCACGGCCAGCACGTCGACCAGTAGCCGTCGTTCGACGGTCTTGATCCGCTCGTGCAAGGTCTCTTCGTCATCGCCGGCCTGCACCTCGACGGCCTCCTGGGCCAGGATCGGCCCGGTGTCCACCCCGGCGTCGACCAGATGCACCGTGCAGCCAGTGACCTTGACGCCGTAGGCGAGCGCATCGGGAACCGCGTGCGCGCCCGGGAAGGACGGCAGCAGCGCCGGATGGGTATTGACCACCCGTCCGGGGAACCGGGAAAGGAATTGTGGACCAAGGATTTTCATGAATCCCGCGGATATGATCAGGTCGGGCTCATGCTCTGCGGTGGTAGCGGTGATCGCGGCGTCCCAGGCGGCCCGGTACGGATGGTCACCCAGGCGCACGGTGTAGGACGGGATGGCGGCGTCCGCAGCGATCCGCAGAGCACGGCAGTCCCGGTCGGCGCCGACGGCGACCACTCGCGCCGGATAGTCGCTGACGGCGGCGTCGAGCAGCGATCGCAGCAACGAACCGGTGCCGGAGGCCAGCACCACGACACGGGCCGGCGCGCTCGGCGGCACGTGGATCGGTTCGGGCGCTGGCACGGCGGTCAGCCTATCCGCGACGGTCGTCATCGGCCGGACCGGGCACTCGTGGGCCATGCCGACGTAACGACCGCTACCCCGTCCCGGCCGGGGGCTGAGACGAAGGCCCGGGGGTGTCGGCGTCGATGATCATCAGGTCTTCCACGTCGTCGAGGTCCGGACCGGCTTCCGGCCCGGGTTCTGCCGGGGCGTCCAAGGCCTCGGCGGCTGCGGGCTCGGCTTCATCGACTCTGCGCTCGGGGCCTGATTCGGCGGGGTTCTCCGCGCTGGACGCGTACTCGATGGGCTCAGCGGGTTCGGCGGGCGCGCGCTTGGGCATCGTCGGCATCTTGGGCATGGCCGGCATCTTCGGAAGGTTCGCCAGCGACGGGCGGCGGCTCACCCCGCCCGCCATCAGCACCGTCAGACCGCCGATGGCGAAGAACCAGAAGAACGCCCATGGCGCGAAGGTGGCCTGGTCCACCCCGATGTGACCGAAATTCCCCAGCGGGCCGCTGCCGGCCCAGGCCAGCAGGGCCAGGGCAACCGCGGCCAGCAGCGTGGCCACCGCCAGCTTGGCGAAGGCCAGGCCGAAGGGCAGCGGGCGACGGGCGCATTGCTGTCCGATGGCCACCCCAGCGACCGCGCCGAGGATCAGCCACGCCACCCAGATCGCGCCCAGTGGGGGCGTGGGTACGGCGGCGAGTATCGGCAGCGCCGGGAGGTCGCCACCGAACACCGTGAACGCGCTGAAGGTGGCGAACCCGATGTGCGCGCTGGATCCCACGGCCACCGCGGCCGCGCCGAGCACCACGTTGGGCAGGTATAGCAACGACAGGAGCGTCAGACTCAGCTGCCCGAAGAACGAGTCGGTGATGCCGTAGAGGTCCTGCATCGCCCCCCAGTGGACCACCAGAGATGCCGCGACGAGCGCGGCCGACAGCGATAGCAGCGTCGCCACGGCGACCGCGGCCGGACGCACGGCGTCCAGGACCCAGCCCGGCAGGTCGAACCGCGCCCACAGCCGCGGCCCGATTCTCGACCCGACGCCGATGAGTGCACCCAGGCAGTGAACGGCCAGCACTCCGGCGAAGGCGCGCAGCGCGTTGGGTGTCTGCAACTCGGAGATCACCGAGGCGGCGTCGTGCACGACGGCCAGTGCGACCGCGGCCACCAGCAGCGGGCCGCCGACGGCCGACAACACGATCCAGCGCAGGACGAACCACGATCCGCGCGGCGGGGTGATCGCGGCGGTCGTGCGCGCGGTAGCCCACACCATCAGCGCCGCCGGCACCAGCGGCAGCGCACCAAGTTGCTGCCCCGCGATCGATACCGGAACCAGGTGCACCGCGAGCCACATGCTGGCGACCGCCCCGAGGGTTCCGGTCAGATCGCTGTTGGCGACGACCAGTTGAACGAGGACGATCGCCGCGATAAGGACCAACGCCACCAGAGACGGGCCGAACGCGACCCGCACCAAATCACGGGGCTGTGGCGCACCGGTATTCACCGGAGCCCGGCCCGGAATACGTGTCACTGATCAGGGGGGAACCGCTCGTCAGGACTGGGCTTGGCCGGACGGATCCGACGGCTGGACGGTCGGCGACTGCTGAGTTCCGAGGCTGGGAAAGCCGGTCGGCGGGGTGTCCAGGTTGGCGTCGGCCTGGCCGTAGCCCCGAGGGGCATAGCCGCCGGCGGCCTGCTGGGGTGCGGGGTAACCGGGTGTCGGGCCGCCGGGCTGGCCGTAATAGCCGACCGGAGGGGGGCCGTACGTGCCGTACTGGTCGTAGCGCGGGCGCGGGGCGGGCGGGGTGAGCACGCCGTTCTCGTAGAGCAGCGCGGCGATCGCCGCCGCGGCCTGGGCCAGCGTCAGCAGCAGCACGACCCACAGCGCCCAGCCGATGGAGATGGTGCTCGGGCGGTTGAGCACCTGCCCGATGACGAGCAGCACACCCAGCACGGCCGCCACCGTCATGGCCGGCGTGTAGGTCGTGTTCTTCGCGATCAGGCCGACAATCGCCAGCAGGGCCGCGATCAACGCGGCGATGGTCCAGTAGCCCATTCCGCTGGCGGTCAGTTCGGCCCCGCCGAACGGCCCGAGGTTGGTGTTGATGTTGAACAGGGGGCCGAAGCTGAAGAGGTAGGCCAGCAGCCCCAGAACCGCGACGCTGACGGTGAGGTAAGACGGCAGCTTGCTGGGCCCGGCGGGCTGAACGGCAGGCGGCGCGGCCGGGGCGCCATAACCGGAGTTCTGCTGCGGTGCGGGATAGCCCGGGTGACTGGGCGGCTGGTACGTCATGGCCTCTCCTTTTAGGTCTGGGACCTTGTCGACTGAGGTCTGGGACCTTGTCAACCACGCTATCGCACGACGGGCAGCCCTTCGGCGACCCCGCGCCGAGCGCCGGCCTATCCGCAGTTGTTCACCTTGGGTTGCCCAGCTGAGGTAGAACACGTTCTAATTCAGCCCATGGATTACGGGCTCGTGCTGTTCACCAGCGACCGCGGCATCACACCCGCCGCCGCGGCGAAACTGGCCGACGACCATGGTTTCACCACGTTCTACGTGCCGGAGCACACCCACATCCCGATCAAACGGGAAGCCGCCCACCCGACCACCGGGGACGCCAGCCTGCCCGACGACCGCTACATGCGCACCCTGGATCCGTGGGTGAGCCTGGCGGCCGCGGCGGCCGTCACCACACGGGTGCGGTTGTCCACCGCGGTCGCACTGCCGGTCGAGCACGATCCGATCAGCCTTGCGAAGACCATCGCGACCCTCGACCACCTCTCCGGCGGCCGGGTCAGCGTCGGCGTCGGATTCGGCTGGAACACCGACGAACTCGCTGATCACAAGGTGCCGCCGGGGCGGCGTAGAACCATGCTGCGCGAGTACATCGAGGCCATGCGCGCGTTGTGGACCCGGGAAGAGGCGTCCTATGAGGGCGAGTTCGTGGGGTTCGGGCCGAGTTGGGCGTGGCCCAAACCTGTCCAGGCCCATGTGCCCGTGCTGGTTGGGGCAGCCGGAACCGAGAAGAACTTCCGATGGATCGCCCGCAGCGCCGATGGCTGGATC
Source organism: uncultured Mycobacterium sp. (assembly GCA_964629725.1). GTDB lineage: Bacteria > Actinomycetota > Actinomycetes > Mycobacteriales > Mycobacteriaceae > Mycobacterium. The sequence goes on along the minus strand of CAZVST010000001.1, from coordinate 194,675 downwards.
ACCACCCCGCGCGATTTCGACATCGACGCACCGGTGCGCCAACTGCAGGAGATCTGGGCCGAGGCCGGCCGGGAGAGCGCCCCGCAGATCGTGGCGCTGGACTTCAAACCGATTCCGGAGAAGCTGGAGCATTGGGCTCAGATCGGCGTGACCGAGGTGTTGTTCGGGCTGCCGGACAAGTCGGTCGCCGAAGTCGGCGGCTACGTCGAGCGACTGGCGGGCAAACTCGCCGCGCTCGCCTGAGCGGCAGCTACGCCAGCACCGCGCGGTTTCCGTTGTCGTTGCGGCTGACGGTGATTCGCGCACCGAGCGGATCGCCCTCGCTGAACAGCGCTACTAGGTCGGGTTCCTCGCTGAGCGCCAGGAACCGGCTGCCGTCGGCGTCAAGCCGGCCGACGACGATCGCGGTGCGCACCGGCCAGTCGTAGCGGACTGTGTAGGTCTCCACCGTCGCAGGCCCTTCGGCCTGCTCGGCGACCGGCGGCGACGGCCGGGCCGCGACCTCGGCGCGCAATTCGGCGCTGCTGTCGGGGAACCACGGCGCGGCCTCGGTGGAGTAGACGCCCACCGAGTACTTGTTCATGATCCCGCCGTTGGCGGTCACCAACCCGAAAGCGCCTGGTGCGGTGCGCATCCGGGCGACCGTTTCGGCGATGCCGTGCAGCGAGTAGCTGTTGCCCGGGCCGCCGAAGTACGGCAGCCCGCCGGTCAGCGTCACGCCGCGCGGGTCGTCGGTGGCCATTCCGGTGCCGTCGCAGAAGTTGAACACCGGCACCGGGAAGCAGCTGTAGAGATCGAAGGTGGCGATGTCGTCGAGACCGACTCCGGCGACCCGCATCGCCTCGTCGACGGCCAGCGTCGACGCGGAGTTGTAGCTCAGATCCGCCCGGTCCAGGAACGGCTGGTCGACCATGTCGGCGTGGCCACGCAGGTAGACCCAGTTACCCTCGGGCACACCGAGTCTGCGTGCGGTCGCCACCGACATGAGCAGCACCGCCGCACCCTGGTTCACCTGGTCGCGGGCAACAAGCAGCCGAGGGTAGGGATCGCAGATCATCCGGTTGTCGGCGTCGACGGTCAGGATCTCCTCGACGGTGCGAGCCACCGGCGATGTCGCGTACGGGTTAGCGGCGGCCACCTGCGACATGGGCGCGCACAACTCCGCCATGGCGCGGCGATACTCGGCGACACCGAGGCCGACACGGCCGCGGCGGGCGTTCTCCAGCAGCCCGTATTGCGCTGGTGCGCCATGCATTCCGTGCGCGACGGTGTATGTTGTGAATAGGCCGTCGTAGCCTAGGCCCCTGTCATCAAGTTGACCTGCGACCGTTTCGGAGTGGTCGGGCTTGTCAGCCCCTTCGGCAGCGCGTTTGGCGAAATACCGCAGCGTCGAACCGTTCTCGGAGCCCAGCACCAGCACCACGTCGGCACCGCAGGCGGCGATCTCGGCGGCGAACTCGGTGACCGCGTGCTGCGGGCCTTGTCCGCCAATGGGTTCCAGCACCGCACGGGCCGGCGACGCCCCGATACGGTGACACACCGATCGGGGATAGTTCGTCGAACTTCCAAGCGGGGCGGGACCGCGGCTGGAGATCTCGAACTGCCGGATGCCGACGACGGTGTCGATCGCCCCGGCGACGGCGTCGACGTCGGCGCCCGTGTCGGCCATTGCCGCTCGGGCCGCCGCGGTGGCGAGGTCCACCGACGACATCCCCCGGTAGCCCGGATCGTCGATGCGCTCGGTGAACTGCCCGACGCCGACGACGACCGGAGTACGCGGATCGACCGCGCTCACAGGGCACCGCGCCCTGCGCGTCATAGGGCCTGGAGGATCTCCCGCGCCAGATCGGCGGTCGCCGACGGTGTCTTGCCGACCTTCACTCCGGCCGCCTCCAAGGCTTCCTTCTTAGCAGCCGCCGTACCCGATGACCCCGACACGATGGCGCCGGCGTGGCCCATGGTCTTGCCCTCCGGCGCGGTGAAGCCGGCGACGTAGCCGACGACCGGCTTGGTGACATTGGCCTTGATGTAATCGGCCGCGCGCTCCTCGGCGTCGCCGCCGATCTCGCCGATCATCACGATCAGCTTGGTCTCGGGGTCCTTCTCGAAGGCCTCGATAGCATCGATGTGAGTGGTGCCGATGACCGGATCACCTCCGATGCCGATGGCCGTGGAGAAGCCGAAATCGCGCAGTTCGTACATCATCTGGTAGGTCAGTGTGCCCGACTTGGACACCAGGCCGATCGGGCCCTTGCCGGTGATGGTGGCCGGGGTGATGCCGACCAGCGCCTCGTCCGGGGTGATGATGCCGGGGCAGTTCGGCCCGATGATGCGCGTCTTGTTGCCGTGATCAACGTTGTACGCCCAGGCATAGGCGGTGTCCTGCACCGGGATTCCCTCGGTGATGACCACCAGCAGCGGGATCTCGGCGTCGATCGCCTCGATGATGGCGTCCTTGGCGAACTTCGGCGGAACGAACGCGATCGAGACGTCGGCGCCGGTCTTCTCCATCGCCTCGGCGACCGAACCGAAGACCGGGATCTGGATCTCGTTGCCGCTCTTGTCCTTGTGCGAGACGGTCGTCCCCGCCTTGCGGGCGTTGACGCCGCCGACCACCTGGGTGCCGGCCTTGAGCATCAGCGCGGTGTGCTTGGTGGCCTCACCGCCGGTGATGCCCTGGACGATGACCTTGGAGTCCTTGTTGAGGAAAATCGACATGTCTAGACGTCCTTCCCGGCGGCATAAGCGAGTTCGGCTGCCTTGTCGGCGCCGGAGTCCATGGTGTCGGCGACGACGACCAGCGGATGGTTGGCCTCGGCCAGGATGCGCCGGCCCTCCTCCACGTTGTTGCCGTCCAGGCGAACCACCAACGGCTTGTTGGCCTCCGAGCCGAGCATCTGCAGCGCCTTGACGATGCCCGTCGCGACCGCGTCGCACGAGGTGATACCGCCGAAGACGTTGACGAACACGCTCTTGACCTGGCTGTCGCCCAGGATCACGTCCAGGCCCGCGGCCATCACCTCGGCCGAGGCGCCGCCGCCGATGTCGAGGAAGTTGGCCGGCTTGACCCCGCCGTGGCGCTCCCCAGCGTAGGCGACTACGTCGAGCGTCGACATCACCAGGCCGGCCCCGTTGCCGATCACGCCGACCTCGCCGTCGAGCTTGACGTAGTTCAGGTCGTGCTGCTTGGCCTTGAGTTCCAGCGGGTCGGTGGCGTCCACGTCCTCGAACTGGGCGTGGTCGGCGTGGCGGAAGTCGGCGTTGCCGTCGAGGGTGACCTTGCCGTCCAGCGCCAGGATCCGATCGTCCGGCGTGCGCACCAGAGGGTTGACCTCGACCAGCGTGGCGTCCTCCCCGACGAACACCTCCCACAGCTTGGCGATGGTGACGGCCGCGGCGTCGAGCACCTCGGCGGGCAGGTGGCCCTTCTCGGCGATCTCACGGGCGAACGCGACGTCGACGCCCTTGACGGCGTCCACCGGAACCTTGGCCAGGCGCTCCGGCTTGGTCGCGGCGACCTCTTCGATCTCCATACCGCCCTCGACCGAGCACATCGCCAGGTAGGTGCGGTTCGCCCGGTCGAGCAGGAAGGAGATGTAATACTCCTCGGCGATGTCGCTGGCCTCCGCGACCAGCAGCTTCTTCACGATGTGGCCCTTGATGTCCAGACCGAGGATGTTCTGCGCGGAGGTGTAGGCGTCCTCCGGGGTGGCGGCGTATTTCACACCGCCGGCCTTACCGCGTCCGCCGGTCTTGACCTGGGCTTTCACCATGACCGCGCGGCCGATCTCCTCAGCGATGGCCTTGGCGTCGTCCGCCGAGGTAGTGACCCGACCGGGGGTGCTGGGGACGTGGTGCTTGGCGAACAGTTCCTTCGCCTGGTACTCGAAAAGGTCCATCGGGCTCTCTTACGTTGTCTGAAGTTTGACGAAGACGCTCCGCAGGGAACTGTAACCACAGGCGGCAGGCCCGATTGACCGGGCTGTCCTTGAGATACCGCACACGGCAGCGGCACGTGATTCAAATCACAATCCCTGACCCGGAATTTCGCTCGGGTTGCCACCCGGGGGTCCGATTGGTTAACGTTCACGGGACTTTGTAACGCTTTGGTCACGGACTCTCGTGAGGAAACTGGTTTTGACTCAGCTTCGGTCGGCCCCATCCAACCCGCGCGTGCGGACCTCCAGGACGCTGTCCGCGGAGGAAATCGACAGCCTGCGCGACGTCGAGGATCTGACTCCCCTGCTCGAGGTTCCGGATCGCTACTCCGGCAAGCCCGCAGCCAGCATCGAGCGCCCCGTCTTCAGCAGCACGGAAGTCACCGACCTCCTGCCCAAGACCCCCCAGCACCGCCGCCAGCCGACCAGCGCCGCCAAGAGCCGGGTGCTGATCGCCGCCGTGGCCGCCGGCGCGGCCGCAGCCGCCGCCTACACAATGATCAAGCCGGAGCAGCACCCAGTGAGCCGCACCGTGCTGGCGTCGGAGAAGACCCCCTTGGCCGGAAGCCCGATGAACCGGGGCCCCGAGGTCGTGTCGGTCAAGCCTGCCGCCACCGCCGCGGTCCACGCCGAGGAGCAGGCTCGCGGGGTCGCTTTCGCCGCCGAGCGCGCCCAGCGCGAGGCCCGTCTGCAGCAGCCGCTGTTCGTCCTGCCAACCCACGGCATCTTCACGTCCGGCTTCGGCTACCGGTGGGGTGCCCTGCACGCCGGGATCGACCTGGCCGGACCGATCGGCACTCCTATCTATGCCGCCTCCGACGGCGTCGTCGTCGATGCCGGCCCGACCGCCGGTTACGGCGCCTGGGTCAAGATCCGGCACGCGGACGGCACGGTCACCCTTTACGGACACGTCAATACCTGGGATGTGCAGATCGGCCAGCGGGTGATGGCCGGCGACCAGATCGCCACCATCGGCAATCGGGGCAATTCGACCGGACCGCACTGCCACTTCGAGGTGCTGCTCGGCGGCACCAACCGGGTCGACCCGGTGCCGTGGCTGGCCGCCCGGGGCGTCAACATCGGCCCGTACACGGGCTGAGTTCTTCTCCGCTGGACGATCCGGACGTGTCCGGCTCACTCCCCCAGATCCGGCGACGACCGTCGGCTACGACGGGTGAGATGACCGCGGCGGCTCCGACCGTCGCCGGCGAGGACGCCCGGACCCACATCATCCGCCGCGCTCCCCTCGACGCCACCGCGACCAACCCCGTTGTGGCAGCCCAGGTTACGGCTGAGCCCAAGCCGGGTGAGACACCTCCATCCGCTCTCTCTCCTGCCACAGCGATCGCCGCCAGCGCGGTCGCGATCGTCGGCGGCTGGGCCACCGCGGTGGTGGCCACCGAGCTGATTACCGGGTGGTGGAACTCCGACCGGTTGTTCTGCGTGGCGGTGGGATTCCTGGCCGTGCTGTTCGCGGCTTCGACGGTGTCCGGGGTGATCCTGCTTCTGCTGCGTCGCGGCGTCGGACGATGGATGATCGTGTTCGGCGCGGCCGTCGCGCTTCTGACATTCGGCAGCGTGTTCGTCGCCGGCGCGCGCCTGGCCCGGCCGGTCTATGCCGTGCCGCTACTCCCCTTGGCCAGTCTGCTGCTGGCCCTGCATCCGGCGAGCCGACGCTGGGGTGACGGCGCAGAATTGGCGCCCCGGTCAAGGACGGACGAAGATCCATGGGGGTGACGACCTCGTCGGCTGACGACAAGCTGGCCCGCGAACCCTCCGCCGTTCATGCCCGTAGCCTGCGGGTGGTTCGCGGCACAACGGTGGTCCTGCCCGACTTCTCGGTGCAGATTGCCCAGGGCACCATCACCGGGCTGCTGGGCCCGTCGGGGTGCGGCAAGACGACGCTGATGCGCAGCATCGTGGGCACACAGGTGGTGGCGTCGGGAACCGTGACCGTCCTCGGCCATCCCGCCGGGTCGCCGATGCTGCGCCGCCGCGTCGGCTACGTCACGCAGGAACCGACCATTTATAAGGACCTCCGGGTCATCGACAACGTCCGGTACTTCGCCGCGCTCTACGGCATGCCCGCCGATGCCGCCGACGCCGCGATCGACGGCGTCGGACTCACCGACCATGCGAGGGACTACTGCGGCAATCTGTCCGGCGGCCAGCGCACCCGGGTGTCGCTGGCGTGCGCCCTGGTGTGTCAGCCCGACCTGCTGGTCCTCGACGAACCCACCGTCGGCCTCGACCCGGTGTTGCGGGTCGACTTGTGGAAGCAGTTCCACACGCTGGCCAGGCGCGGCACCACCCTGCTGGTGTCCAGCCACGTCATGGACGAGGCCGACCAATGCGGCGAATTGATCCTGATGCGGGAGGGCCTGCTGTTGGCCCACACCACCCCCGACCGTCTGCGAAGGGAGACCCGGTGCACGTCTCTGGAGGACGCGTTCCTGTCCGTTATCCGGCACACCACCGCAGGCCGAGCCGACTGAGCCCGCGGGCCTACCTGGCGACGACGGCACGGATCCTGCGGCAACTCAAGGCCGACCGGCGCAGTATCGCCATGATTCTGATCGTCCCGAGTGCGGTGATCGCCTTGATGTACTTCATGTTCTCCGAGGTGCCGACGCGGCCCGGTTCGCCGTCGCCGTTCAACACCGCCTGCCTGATCCTGCTGGGCCTGTTTCCGTTGTTCATCATGTTCCTGATCACCTCGATCACCATGCAGCGGGAGCGTGGTTCGGGAACCCTCGAACGGATCCTCACCACGCCGCTGCGCCGCTTCGATCTGCTGGCGGCGTACGGCACCGCGTTCTCGATCGCGGCGGCGGCCCAGGCCGCGCTGGCGTGCGGGGTCTCCTTTCTGCTGCTCGGCTTCAGCACCCAGGGCAGCCCGGCGTGGGTGATCCTGATTGCCGTGATCAACGCGGTGCTCGGCGTCGGATTGGGCTTGCTGGCAAGCGCTTTCGCGCGCACCGAATTCCAGGCGGTGCAATTCATGCCGGTGGTGATCGTCCCGCAGTTACTGCTGGCCGGGATCATCGTCCCGCGTTCGGCGATGCCGACGTGGATGGAGTGGATCAGCAATGCGATGCCGGCCAGCTATGCGCTGGAGGCGCTGCAGGAAGTCAACACGCACGTCCACCTGACTCACGTCGCCGTTCGGGACATGGCGGTGGTGATCGGGTTTGCGCTCGCCGCGCTGGCCCTGGCCGCCGTGACGCTGCGGCGACGCACTCCGTGACCCGCTATCCGGCCGGCGTGCGCTCGCGGAAGCCGTCGAGGACGTCAAGGGTGCGCACGCCGGGGCCGAAGTAGTAGCCGACCACGAGGGCGTACATGGGCAACATGAGCGGCGGGTGAAACCACCCGATCAGGGTGATCATCGGATAGATCAGATGCCCGATTCCATAGCGGAACAGGAGCTTTCGGTCGTCGGAAGCGGACATGGACGCGATCAGACCGGCCCTCTGCAACCGGGCCAGGATGAGCGAGAAACTGATCGCCATTCCCTCCATCACAATTCCGTAGAGGAGAACGGCCACCTTGGCGTCCATCCCACCGTCGGGCGCGTACTCGGCATAGGTCGACGTGACGAACGGGATGGCGGCCACGAACATCAGCAGCATCAGGTTGTAGACGAGGACGTGGCGGTCGACGGCGCTGGCGACGCGGAAGATGGCGTGGTGGTTGAGCCAGATCACCCCGACGACGAGGAAGCTGACCACATAGGACGCGAACGTGGGCCACTCGGCGCGCAGCTGATCGGCCAGCGACAGCGGTGAGTTCCGGTCGACGGGCAGGTCGAGGACCAGCAGGGTGATGGCGACCGCCAGCACCCCGTCGCTGAACGCCTCCAGCCGGTTCTTGTTCACCGCCTACAGCTTCTGCACCGGCGCGTGGTTGTGCATCAGCTTCACCCGGCCCGCACTGCCGAAATCGATCAGCGACATAGCGGACTCCCCCATGCCGGAGACCTCCTCGACGCGGCCCAGACCGTACTTGTCGTGGTTGACCCGGTCGCCGGGTTCCAGCACGATCAGCGGCCGCTTACCGGCGCCTGACCGCATCGGCGCCTGGCGGGGCGGGCCGAACCGGCCGGCGACCGGCGCGCTGAGCGACGTCGCCGACGGCGCGGCATCGGTGCGACGCCAGTCGATGAGTTCTTCGGGGATCTCCCGGAGGAAGCGCGATTCCGGGTTGAGCATCGGCTGGCCCCACGACGAGCGCACCTTGGCCCGGCTGACGTAGAGCCGCTGCCGGGCCCGGGTGATGCCGACGTAGGCAAGCCGGCGTTCCTCGCTGAGTTCGGTCGGATCACCCAGCGCCCGCATGTGCGGGAACATGCCGTCCTCCCAGCCGGTGACGAAGACCACCGGGAATTCCAGACCCTTGGCGGTGTGCAGGGTCATCATGGTGACCACGCCGGAGTCGTTCTCGGGGATGTCGTCGGAGTCGGCCACCAGCGAAACCCGCTCCAGGAACTCGGCGAGCACGCCGGTGGGCGGGACGTCCTCGTCGGGGGGGTTGGTGCCGTCGGCTTCATCTTCCATGGCCAGCGCGGCGGCATTGGCCCGGTCGATGCTGAATTCGTGTGCGACGCTCACCAATTCGTTGAGGTTGTCCAGCCGGGCGAGATCCTGCGGATCGTTGGACGATTCCAGTTCGCGGCGGTAGCCGGTGCGGTCGAGCACCGCTTCGACGAGGTCGCCGAGCTCGTCCCCGAGGTGGGCGCGCAACTCGTCGAGTATCTCGACGAACGCCGCGATCGCCTTCTCCGACCGGGTGTTGAGCATCGCCACCCGGCCTTCGGCTGCGGCGGCCAGTGCGTCGGCGAAACTGGCTCCGGTGTTCTCGGCGTGAATCGCGACGCACGCCTCGGCGCGGTCGCCGATGCCGCGGCGCGGGGTGTTGAGGATGCGCCGCAGACTGACCGCGTCACCTGGGTTGTCGAGCACTCGAAGATAGGCGACGATGTCGCGAATCTCCTTGCGCTCGTAGAACCGAACGCCACCCACCACCTTGTAGGGGATGCCGGCGCGGATGAACACCTCCTCCAGCGCACGCGAGGAGTTGTTGGTGCGGTAGAACACCGCAACGTCGTTATAGGTGATGTCCCCGCGGTCGACGAGACCGTCGATCTCGGCGGCGACGAAACGGGCTTCGTCGTGCTCGTTGTCGGCGACGTAGCCGACAATCAGTTCACCCTCGCCGGCATCGGTCCACAGCCGCTTGTCCCGGCGTCCGGTGTTGCGGGCGATCACCGAGTTCGCGGCCGACAGAATGGTCTGGGTCGATCGGTAGTTCTGTTCGAGCAGAATCGTTGTGGCATTAGGGAAGTCGCGCTCGAAGTCTTCGATGTTGCGGATCGTCGCGCCACGGAAGGCGTAGATCGACTGGTCGGCGTCACCGACCACGCACAGCTCCGACGGCGCCACCGTGTCGGTGTCCGGCGCACCCACGCCAACGAGTTCGCGAACCAGCACGTACTGCGCGTGGTTGGTGTCCTGGTACTCGTCGACCAGGACGTGCCGGAACCGGCGCCGGTAATACTGGGCGATCTGGGGGTGCCGCTGCAGCACCCCGACCGCCTCACCGATGAGGTCGTCGAAATCCAGGGCGTTGGCCCCGCGCAGGCGGCGCTGGTATTCGGCGTAGACCTCGGCCACCACCTTGGCGAGGTCGTCGCCGCCGAGGTTCAGCTCGGCGACGGCCTGCTCAGGCGTGATCAGTTCGTTCTTCAGGTTGGAGATCGAGGTGGCCAGCAGCCGCGGGGTGTAGCGCTTGACGTCGATGCCCATATCGCGACCGATCATCAGCAGCAGCCGACGGGAGTCGTCGGCGTCGTAGATGGAGAAGTTGGAGTTCAGCCCGGGCAGCAGCGAGGCCTGGTTGCGCAGGATCCGCACGCAGGTGGAGTGGAACGTCGACACCCACATGTTGCGGGCGCGCGGACCGACGAGATGCGTCACCCGCTCGCGCATCTCCGCGGCGGCTTTGTTGGTGAAGGTGATAGCCAGGACCTGGCCCGGACCCACGTCGCGGGCGGCCAGCAGATAGGCGATCCGCCGGGTGAGCACAGCCGTCTTTCCCGACCCGGCGCCGGCGACGATCAGCAGCGGCGCGCCCTCGTGCAGCACCGCTTGACGCTGCTGAGGGTTCAGACCGTCGAGCAGATCGGCCGGATCCCCAGGCGCCCCGGAAAAAGACCCGTAATCCACAACCTGAACACTCATGACGCCCCCAACTTACCGCCGCGCACCGACAGCCCTTTGCGAAGGCGCGCAGGAGAGTGGCACACTCTCCTACGTGCAGGAGCAGCGATTTTTTTACGGGTACCGGTCCGCGGTGCCCGTGGAGGCCTAGCTGCTCAAACTAACCAGCCCCGCGGTCCGCATCGGATCCGGGGCTCGTTCTTTGTGTGAGGCCCCCTTCCGAAATGAGGACACAGGGATGAAACCACAGTCCCCACACGAGGAGAACGACGACATGACCACTGATCAGCTCACCGATATCGACGCCCTGCGCTCCGAGATCGACCGACTCGACGCCGAGATCCTCGCCGCGGTCAAGCGCCGCACCGAGGTCTCTCAGGCGATCGGCAAGGTGCGGATGGCCTCCGGCGGCACCCGCTTGGTGCACAGCCGTGAAATGCAGGTGATCGAGCGTTACGGCATCCTGGGCCAGGACGGCAAGGACCTGGCGATGCTGCTGCTGCGCATGGGCCGCGGCCGACTCGGACACTGAGGCGGGGCATCGACCGTCGCGACGTCGAGCCCCAATCTGGCCAGGGCATGGAAGGGGTCGACTCCTCCGGCAGCCCCCGACGAACCGGCCCCGATCCGGACTTAAGCCGGTGGATCCCAGCGCACCCAGTCCGCCGAGATCGCGGCGGGAAACTGGGTCGTGCTGTCCGGCGCACCCGCCCAGGGTCCACCAACCGCCAGGTTGAGGATCACCTGCATCGGCCGGTTGTACACCCAGGTCGCACCGGCCGGCAGCGACGCCGGTGTCAGAGTGCCGAGGGTCTGGCCGTCGATGCCGAAGGTGATCTCGTTCGGCAAGTGACGCACCCAGTAGTTGTGATAGTCGGCCGAGAGATCGGGCAGATTCGAGATGACCTGGGCCTGCTGAGTCTGGGTGGTCCCGGAGATGGGACCGTGCAGTGTCGAGTACATCGTGGTGGTCGTACTCGGAAGCTCCATCACGTCGATCTCGCCGGACGTCGGCCATGCGGTGGTGTCCTCGTCGGCCCCCTTGAGCCAGAATGCCGGCCAAAGCCCTTGGCCCTTAGGCACTTTCAGGCGTGCGGTGATGGTGCCGTAGCCCATGCTCACCTTGTTCTTCGACTCCACCCACCCGGAGGTGAAGCCGCCGGTGCTGGTCCTGGCCGCCTTAATGACCAGGTTGCCGTAACCGTCCAGATAGGTGTTGCTGGTCGTGTAATTCTCGAGGCCGGAATCCCAGCCGGTTCCGGTGTTCGACGTCCAGAAAGTCCTATTGGGTGCAGCACCGGCTTTGCCGGAGAAGTCCATGACCATCGGGCCGGTCATGGTCGTCACCCGGTCCAGATAGAGACTGGACAGACTTCCGGCGTTGGACGTGCCGATCGCGAGCACATGGGTACCGGCGGGGATGACGCCGGTGATCGTGTAGTCCGACCAGCCGGTCGACTTGACGACCACCGTCGTGACGGCCTGCCCGTCGAGGGACAGCGTCATGTTCGGCGAGCCGGAATTCGTCTTGGCCCGGATCGTCAGGCCCGTCGACGCCGGGAGGCTGACCGTCGTTGTGGCCGTTGCGACCCCGGTCAGCGCCAACGCCGACCCCTTGGACGCGTTGCGGTCGCTGACCACTCTGCCGGAACCCGACAGTGCCATTTGCTCGGCTTCGATGGTCGTGGTCGTCGAGCTCGAAGAGGTGGCTGCTGCTGCTGCGGTCGTGGTGGCGGCGGTCGCGGCGGAAACCTGTCCTGCCGGGCCCCTTTCCCGTCGGGCAGCTCCGATCATCAGAGCCAGCGATGCGTCGGCCGGCACCGTCGGCGCGCCCCCCGACAAGACGTCGGACAGCGAGGCCACGGCGCTGGTGACCACGCCTTGGATGTGGGTGCTCACAACCGGCGGGGAGGCGATCACCACTGCCGGTCCGGGTACCCGTGTCGCAGGCATGCGCACCGCCGCCAACGGCGGAATGACATTGACCACGGGTGTAACAGACGCTGGCGCTGGCGACTGTTCGACGGCCGGCGCAGACGGTTGTTGCGTGGACAGTGCGACGCGTTGGGTGGCCAGCGTCGGCATCGCAGTGCTGTCCTGCTGCACTGTCGGCGGCGCCGCGAGGCTGTCCGGGAGATTGGGATTGATCTCGGCCGGCATCCGATTGGACGACGGTGTGGTGGTGACGCTCGCATTGGACTGCGCCCCCACTCGCGCCCCACCCAGGTGACGAGTTGCGGCCGGGTGCGGGGCGGCGACAAACGAGGCTTCCACACCCGCGACCGCCGTGCGGACGATACCGACTGCCGTCGAGGACGCTACGGACCTGGTTGATCTGCTGGGCCCGGAAGTGACCGACTGCGAGTCCGACGAATCGCCCGATCTTCCGGGCGAGGAAGCCCCGGAGTCGGCGTATGCGCAGGCGGCGCAAAATCCGGCGGCGGCAATGGTACCGATGCCTAAAGTCACCGCCGTCGCTGCGATCAGGGCCCGCCGATGAGCGACATCCGCGATCGCCGAGCCCGATTCCCGGGATCGCTGGTCGACCGGGGCAGGTAATAGCCGGGTCGCGGAGGCGGGTAACTGCCCGGCGGCGGGTAGGAGCCCGACGGGCAGGACGTGGTCGTGGTCATCGGTAGCTGCCTTTTCCTGTCGACACCCTGTAGAGGCGCGGGTTCATTGCAACAGAGATTGCAACAGAGTAGGCCGCCTACAGCCCCGATTCCGTTTAACCAGAAGCCGCGCTTCATCCTGCTGATGAGGTGAGTCGCCGTGACGTCGCACTTGATCAACTCGGCGCGGTGACCGCGCTACGTGCTGCGCGGGACCCGACCGCTATGTCGTCAGCGCGATGTACTTGATGTCGAGGTATTCCTCGATGCCCTCGAAGCCGCCCTCCCGGCCGAAGCCGGATTCCTTGACGCCGCCGAACGGAGCGGCCGGATCGGAGATCACCCCGCGGTTGACGCCGACCATCCCGGCGTTGATCGACTCGGCCACCCGCAGCGCCCGGTCCAGTGACTGGGTGAAGATGTAGGCCGCCAGGCCATACTCGGTGTCGTTGGCCGCGGCGACGCCCTCTTCCTCAGTGTCGAAGCCGACGATCGGGGCGACCGGCCCGAACACCTCCTCTTTGAGGATGCGGGCGTTGGGCGGGACGTCGGTGAGCACGGTGGCCGGATAGAAGTTGCCGGGTCCGCCGGGCGCCTGGCCTCCGGTGGCGACGGTCGCGCCCTTCTCGACGGCATCGTTCACCAGTTCCTGGACACTGGCGACCTGCTTGGGATTGACCAGCGGCCCGAGTTTGGTCGACGGGTCCAGACCGTTGCCGATCGACATCTCGCCCATCTTCTTGACGAACTTGTCGGTGAAGTCGTCCAGCAGCGCATTGGCGACATACAGGCGGTTGGCCGCGGTGCAGGCCTCTCCGCCGTTGCGCATCTTGGCCAGCATGGCGCCCTCGACGGCGGCATCGACGTCGGCGTCGTCGAACACCACCAGCGGCGCGTTGCCGCCGAGTTCCATCGACGTGCGCAGCAGCGCGTCGGCGGACTGCTTGATCAGCGCCTTGCCCACTCCCGTCGAACCGGTGAAGCTCATCTTGCGCAGTCGGCCGTCCTCGATCAGCGCGGTGGTGACGTCACGAGGCTGGTTGCTGGGCAGCACCGACAGCACGCCCTTGGGCAGACCGGCGTCATCGATCAGCTTGGCCAGCAGCATCATGGTCAGCGGCGTCTCCTGGGCCGGCTTGACGATCATCGTGCAGCCGGCCGCCAGCGCCGGGCCGATCTTGCGAGTTCCCATGGCCAGCGGGAAGTTCCACGGGGTGATCGCGTAGCACGGTCCGACGGGCTGCTTGGTGACGACAATGCGCCCCGTCCCGGCCGGGCTGGGGGTGAACCGGCCGTGGATGCGTACCGCCTCCTCGGCGAACCATCGGAAGAATTCAGCGCCGTATTTGACCTCGCCCATGCTCTCGGCCAGCACCTTGCCCATCTCCAGGGTCATCAGGGTGGCGAAGTCGTCGGCGCGGTCGATGATCATCTCGAACACCGAGCGCAGGATCTCCCCGCGCTCGCGGGCGGGCGTGGCCGCCCACGAGTCCTGCACGGCGCACGCCGCGTCGAGCGCCGCGATCGCGTCGGCGGCCCCAGCGTTGGACACCGTGACGAGAGCCTCATCGGTGGCGGGGTTGAACACGTCGAAAGTCGACGCGGTCGCGCGCTCCTCACCGCCGATCCACAGCCCGGTCGGTACCGACGCCAACAAACGCGACACATCTGGGTTAGCCATAGCTCAATGATCTACCCCATGGACGCACACCGCCGCATAAGGTCTGGGGAATGAGCGCCGACATCGCCGACATCACGGCCACCGCCGCCTGGAAAGCACTGACTCAGAACCACAACGAGATCGCCGACAAGCATCTTCGGCAGTTTTTCGCCGAGGATCCCGACCGCGGCCGGGAGCTGACGTTGACCGTCGGCGACCTCTACATCGACTACAGCAAGCACCGGGTGACCCGGGAAACCCTGGGACTCCTGGTGGACCTGGCCCGGGCGGCCGGCCTCGAGGCGCGCCGCGACGCGATGCTGGCCGGAGAGCACATCAACACCTCCGAGGATCGGGCGGTGCTGCACACCGCGTTGCGCCTGCCGCGGGACGCCGCGTTGGAGGTCGACGGCCACAACGCGGTGGCCGACGTCCATGCCGTGCTCGACGCGATGGGCGATTTCACCGACCGGCTGCGGTCCGGCCAGTGGACCGGAGCCACCGGCAAGCGGATCGAGACCGTGGTCAACATCGGCATCGGCGGCTCGGACCTCGGCCCGGCGATGGCCTATGAGGCGCTGCGCCACTACGCCGACGGCGGGATCGCAGCCCGGTTCGTCTCCAACGTCGACCCGGCCGACCTGGTGGCCAAAATTGACGGACTCGACCCTGCCACAACGCTTTTCATCGTCGCATCCAAGACATTCACCACCCTTGAGACACTGACGAACGCCACGGCCGCGCGCCGTTGGCTCACCGACGCACTCGGTGACGACGCGGTGGGCAAGCACTTCGTCGCGGTGTCCACCAACAAGAAATTGGTCGAGGGATTCGGCATCGACTCGGCCAATATGTTCGGCTTCTGGGACTGGGTGGGCGGCCGCTACTCGGTGAACTCGGCGATCGGACTGGCCCTGATGGCCGTCATCGGCAAGGAGGGTTTCGCCGACTTCCTGTCCGGCGCCCACCTGGTGGACCTCCATTTCGCCACCGCGCCCCTGGAGCAGAACGCTCCGGCGCTGCTGGGTCTGATCGGGCTGTGGTACTCCGACTTCTTCGGCGCGGAAACCCGTGCGGTGCTTCCGTATTCGAACGACCTGGCCCGGTTCGCCGCCTACCTGCAGCAGCTGACCATGGAGTCCAACGGCAAGTCGGTGCGCGCCGACGGCACACCGGTGAGCACCGGAACCGGGGAGATCTTCTGGGGCGAGCCGGGCACCAACGGCCAGCATGCCTTCTACCAACTGCTGCACCAGGGCACCCGACTGGTGCCGGCCGACTTCATCGGCTTCTCCCAGCCCACCGACGACCTGCCCACCGCCGACGGTTCGGGCAGCATGCACGACCTGCTGATGAGCAACTTCTTCGCGCAGACGCAGGTGCTGGCGTTCGGCAAGACCGCCGAGGAGATCGCAGCCGAGGGCACCCCCGCGTCGGTGGTGCCACACAAGGTGATGCCCGGCAACAAGCCGACGACCTCGATCCTGGCGACGCGGTTGACGCCGTCGGTGCTCGGTCAGTTGATCGCGCTCTACGAGCACCAGGTGTTCACCGAGGGCGTGATCTGGGGCATCGACTCGTTCGACCAGTGGGGCGTCGAGTTGGGCAAGACCCAGGCCAAGGCGCTGCTTCCGGTGATCACCGAAGACACCTCGCCCGCGGCGCAGTCGGACAGTTCGACAGACGCCCTGGTGCGCCGCTACCGCGAGGAGCGCGGCCGCGCGATCTGAAACCACGCCCAGCGTGAAGCCAGCGTCACACTCGACGTCGAGCGTGAAACCAGCGTCACGCTCGCGCGACGGGCGGGCGAAAGCCCAGTACAGCTAGCGCGGGAGGTCGATACAGCCGATGCCTGGGATGCAGCCGCTCACCTGATCAGGGGTGACCGAGCCGGTCGGGCCGCCGGGAATCCCGCCGGTGACGACGTCTGGGCTCGCCGTTCCCGACGGGCCGCCGGGGATCGCTCCGGTCGCTCCATTGGGATCGACGAAGTTGGTGTCACACGGCGTGCCATCCGGATTCGTGCAGGGCGGCGGATCCGCGGCGGCAGGACCGGCCACGGCGAACGCGACGACGGCCGCCGCCGCGAACACCATCGGGAATGTCTTCGTTGTACTCATGTCGATAATTGTCGCCAGCAGCCCGCCGTCACGCGAACGGTTTGGTGAATCGCGGCGGCAGAGCCTTCAGGACTGCCACCAGCGGCACCCACGGCCAGCCCGGCACGATGGCGCGGCCCCGCTCCTTCTCGATGGCGTCGACCATCTTTGCCACACCGGTCTGGTTGTCGACCATGAGCATGGTCTTGGCGGTCTTGGCGGTCATCTCCGACTCGATGTAGCCCGGCTCGATCACGGTGACACCGATGGGGCCCGAGGCGTACTCGGCCCGCAGCGACTCCCCCAGCGAGGAGACCCCGGCTTTGCTGGCGGCATAGGCGGCCTTGCCGCCGCCGACGCCCTTGTTGCCCAGTACGCTGGAGATCAGCACGAGATGTCCGCTGCGCTGCTGCTTGAAGATCTCCAGCGCCGACTCGATCTGCACAAGAGCAGAGACCAGGTTCGTCTGGATGGTGGCTTTGTTGGCCCAGAGTTTCCCGCTGCCCAGTGGCGCGCCCTTGCCGATGCCGGCGTTAACGATGACGCGATCCAGCCCGCCGAGTTGGCCGGCCAGCGACGCGAAGACGTCGGGCACCGAGTCGTGGTCGTCGACGTCGAGTTCGGCGACGGCGATCCGGATGCCCGGATAGCGTTGGCCCAGTTCGGCTTTCAGTTCGCCCAGCCGGTCGATGCGGCGCGCGCACAACGCTAGATCGCGACCCTTGGCCGCGAACGCCCGGGCCATCCCGGCACCCAGGCCGGAGCTTGCGCCGGTGATGAGTATGCGCTGTCTGATCATTTCAGCAACCTCGACATCCTTCGATCGGCCAGCACCTTGCCCCCGGTCTGACACCCCGGACAGTATTGGAAAGACTTGTCCGCGAACGACACTTCGCGCACGGTGTCACCGCACACCGGGCAGGGCAGGCCGGTGCGGGCGTGCACCCGGAAGCCGGAGCGCTTCTCCCCCTTAAGCGTTGCCGCCCGTTGCCCGACCGAGCGCGACACGGCGTCGGTCAGCACCGCTACCATCGCCGCGTGCAGTGCGGCGCGCTGGGCGTCGGTGAGTTTGGCGGCGGTCGCGAACGGCGAGATCTTGGCGGTGTGCAGAATCTCATCGCTGTACGCGTTTCCGATGCCGGCGAGCACGCTCTGGTCGGTGATGACCGTCTTGATCCGGCCGCTGTTGGCAGCCAACAGTTCGTCGAGTTGCGCGGGGGTGACGTCCCGCGCGTCCGGACCCAGTGACGCGATGCCGGGCACGGCCGACGGGTCACCCACCAGCCACACCGCCAGGCGCTTCTGGGTCCCGGCCTCGGTCAGGTCGAAACCGGTGCCGTCCCCGAGGTGCACCCGCAGCGCGATCGGCCCCTTACCAGGCTTGAGGGGTGCCGGGCTGAGCGAGTCCGACCAGCGCAGCCAGCCGGCCCGCGACAGGTGTGTGATGAGGTACAGATCGCCGGCCTGCAAGCCGAGGTACTTACCCCAGCGGTGCGCCGCGTCGACCGTGCGGCCGTGCAATGCGCTCAGCGGCGGATCGAAGGTTTTGAGCGCCGAGAGCGACGCGACATCGACGCGCTGAACCGTGCGGCCGACCGCGTGGCGGCGCAGATGATCGGCGAGCGCCTCGATCTCGGGGAGTTCGGGCAAGCGTCAGCCGAGGGTTCGTTCGGCGCTGCGCAGCGGAGCCGACAACACCCAGCCGACCAGTGAGAGCAGCAGGGCCGCCCAGACGGCGGTCCACCAGAAGTGGTCGATGTGCAGACCCCAGTGCGTGGTGTGGTCGGTGATCCACGCGGTGATCCACAGCATGAGCGCGTTGACCACGACGTGGAACAGACCGAGCGTAAGGATGTACAGCGGAATCGACAGCAGCTGCACGATCGGTTTGACGAAGGCGTTGACCAACCCGAAGACCAGGGCGACCACCAGGATGATCCCGATGCGTTGCGCAGTGGTCTGGCCGCCAACGAAGCTCATGCCGGGCACGATGAGCGTGACGATCCACAGTGCCAACCCGGTGAACCCGACCCTTAGCAGAAATCCCATGGGTTCGATCATGTCACGCGCGCAGCAGGTAGGTGTCCATGATCCAGCCGTGGCGGGCGCGGGCCTCGGCGCGCACCGCGGCGATCTGCTCGCCCACCTCGCCGACGTTTCCGGCCATCAGGATCTCGTCGGGCGTGCCCAGGTAGGCGCCCCACCAGATCCGGGTCTGCGCTGGGCACTCCAGGAAAGCGCAGTCGCCGTCGAGCATCACCACCGCCGAACCGGACAACCCCCGCCCGCGCAACTTTCGGCCGGTGGTGAGGAGGACGGGCTCGCCGACGTCGTTGAGCGGGATACGGTGCCGCGCCGTCAGCGCCTGCACGGCGGTGATGCCGGGGATGACGTCGTAGCTCAGCTCGACGTGCCGGGCGACCTGTTCGAGGATGCGCAACGTGCTGTCGTAGAGCGACGGATCCCCCCACGCGAGGAACGCGCCCACCCCGTCGGGACCGAGTTCCGTTTCGATGGCGTTGGCCCACAACCGTTCTCGTGCTAAATGCCAGTCGGCGACGGCCTGCGTGTAGTCCCCGTCGGCGGCGCGGGACGGGTCGGCGAGCTCGACGAAGCGGTAGCCGGGATGCTTGATGAAGCGACGGCAGACCTCGCGGCGCAGGGCCACCAGATCGCTTTTTGCCTCGCCCTTGTCCATCGCGAAGAACACCTGGGTGTCGTTGAGGGCCCGGACCGCCTGGGCGGTGACGTAGTCGGGGTCGCCTGCGCCGATGCCGATGACGTGAATCGTGCGCACAGCCGTCAGCCTAACCGTCCGAGATCCCGCCCATCCGTCCGAAATGCCCCGCGCCCGCGCCGCGTGCGGCGGATACTCCGAATCACACGCATGCCGGGACTTCAAGGCCCCGGCCTCGGAAAGGGGACGACCGTGAGCCAAGAGCAGGACACCACCTTCGTCTGCGTGACATGCGCCGACGAGATCACCGTGCCCTCCGCCGACCGCATCGGCTCCATCGAGTTGGTCATCGACCACGGGTGGGACGTCAAGACCGCGGGCGCGTACTGCCGGGAGCACAAGCCGAACAGCGGCGTGGACATTTAGGCCTGATCGACGCGGGGGCTCCGGGCGCCGTGCAGTGCCCAGCGCCCCAACAGTGCCGCGGCGAAACACGCGCCGGCCACCCCGGAGATCAGAAGCGGCAGTCTCCCGTCGGCGCCCCAGAACAGTCCGGCCCACAGCCCGGCGATGAGGATGGCCAGGCCGCTGCCACCCTGGAACACCCCCTGCGCGGTGGCTTGACGGTCGGCGCCGGCCAGCGATGACGCCCAGGCTTTGCCGACACCGTCGGTGCACGCGGTGAACACCCCGTAGACCCCGATCAGCAGCCAGGCCACGACGTGGTTGGTGGTCAGCCCGAGCCCGATGTAGCCGATCGCGAAGAACATCAAGCCGAACCCGAACACCGCGTATCGGGGCAGCTTGTCGGACAGCACCCCGGCCGGGAAGCTGCCCAGTGCGTAGACCAGGTTGTAGGTGACGTAGGCCAGGATCACCGCGACTACGCCGAAGCCGATCTCGTTGAGCCGCAACAACAGCAGCGCGTCGGGGAAGTTCACCAAACCGAACCCGACGACGAACGCGGTGACCCGCCAGAACCGTCGCGGCAAGTCCCGCATGCCGGCCAGCAGCGGCTGGCGTTCGGTCCGCGGCACGGCCTTCCGGTTCTCGTGCACCAGGGCGATCAGCAGCACCGACAGCACGGCCGGCACGATAGCGACGAGCAACAGCGGCTTGATCTGCTGGTCGAGCAGTTGATAGCCCGCCAGGCCGATGAGTGGGCCGACCACCGCGCCCATCGTGTCCATGGTGCGGTGGAAGCCGAAAACCTTTCCGCGCGAACCGGGTTCGATACCGTCGACCAGCAGGGCGTCGCGCGGCGCGCCGCGGATTCCCTTGCCCAGCCGGTCGACCACCCGTCCGGCCAGCACGCCGGGCCAGGCGACGGCGAGGGCGACGATGATCTTGCCCAGCGCGGCCATGCCGTAGCCGGCGGTGATGAGCGGACGTTTGCCGAACCGGTCGCCGAGCGGGCCGACGCCGATCTTGGTGAGTGACGCCGCCCCCTCCGCCGCCCCCTCGATGGCGCCCACCACCGATGGCGGCGCGCCGAGCACCGCGGTGAGGTAGATCGGCAGCAGCGGGTAGAGCAATTCGCTGGCGCAGTCCTGCAGGAACGACACCGCCGAGAGCACCCGCACGTTGCGGGTCAGCCAGGACGACGAATCTGACCTCCGGGAGGTGCGGCTCACCGTTCAGCAGCCGGGGCGAGCACGAAGAAGTTCTCCTCTTCCTGGACGAAGTGCAGGCACACCACGGCGTGCAGACCGTAGAGACAGGCGAGCAGGTCATCGGACTGCTCGGGCGTCACCGTACCGGCCGTCTCGGCGATCTCCCGATGGCTGTGCAAGCGCTGGGACAGCCGGTGGATCTCGGCGTGCATTCGGCTCATGGTGGCGGTGGCCTCTGCACTACCCAGCGGGTGGGCCAACGCCGGATAGAGCGCGCTGTCTTCGGCGTCCTCGTGCGGCAGCAGGGTGTGCTGCAGGAAGCCGTCGGCGGCGCGCAATGTCACCAGGGCGGCTTCCCGGTCGCCGGCGCTGATCTGCTGGGCGGCGTCGCGCAGGATGGACAGGTCGTCGCGCATGCGGTCGTGCTCGGCCGAGAAGCGACGCACCAACTCCTCGGCGTGGTGGCTCAGGTGTGTGGTGGCGCCGCGGGCGGCGCGCAGGGCCCGCAACGAGTTAAGGATCACCGCGAGGTCGATGGCCTCCTGCAGCAGCGCGCCGACGGCCGGCGCCAGCCAGCCCACGGCGGCAAATCCCATGGCCACCAACGACAATCCCATGCCAGCGCCGGCGCTCTGCAGGGCGATGCGCCGCGACCGGCGGGCTATCAGCATGGCATCGGCCAGCCGGTCGAGCCGGTCGGCGGTCAGCACGATGTCGGCCGCCTCCGAACTGGCCGTCGAGCCGCGGGCCCCCATCGCGATGCCGACGTCGGCGGCGGCCAGCGCGGGGGCGTCGTTGACGCCGTCGCCGACCATCGCGGTGACGGCGCGTTCGCGTTCGGCCAACACCCGGGCCACCTTGTCCTCGGGAGTCTGCTGGGCGGCGACTT
This sequence comes from uncultured Mycobacterium sp., assembly GCA_964629725.1. Lineage (GTDB taxonomy): Bacteria > Actinomycetota > Actinomycetes > Mycobacteriales > Mycobacteriaceae > Mycobacterium. Next base: position 172,969 of record CAZVST010000001.1, on the reverse strand, counting down.
CGTCGAGACCCAGCACGGTGCCGATCTGCTGGGCCGGGGCCGGCCGGTCGCCGGTGAGCATCACCACCCGGGTGATGCCGGCCGACCGCAGCCGGCGCAGGGTGCGGGGCGCGTCGGGCCGCAGCGGGTCGGCCAGCAGGATGGCGCCGACGAGATCGCCGTCGACCCGCACCCAGGCCACCACGGCGCCGTCCATGGCGGCCCGGGACAGCACTGACGCCGTCCAGTCGGCCACCTCGCCGTCGATACCGTCCGACGACGATGCGGAGCGCAGCGACGAGGAGGAGTCGGACGATCCGATATCCAGGTTTCCGACGTGCACCCGTCGTCCGTCGACCAGCGCTGAGACCCCGGTGCCGGCTTCTTCCCGAGCGTCCGACGGCATGCTCAGGGTCAGGCCGCGCAACTGCGCCTCCTCGACGATGGCCGAGGCCAGCACGTGTGGGGACAACTGATCGGCCGAGGCCGCCAAGCCGAGGACCTGGTCGACGGTCCACCCCGGCCCAGTGACGATGTCGGTGCCGCGGGGGCGGCCGGACGTCAGCGTTCCCGTCTTATCGAGCACCAACGTCGTTGCGCGACCGAGGGTTTCGAGCGGACCTCCGCCGCGGACGAGCACCCCGATGCGCGACGCCTTTGACAGCCCGGAGACGATCGCCACCGGCGCGGCCAGTAGCAGCGGGCACGGCGTGGCCACGACGAGGACCGCCACGGCGCGGGTGGCTGACCCGCTGAACAGCCATGCCAGTCCGGCGATGGCCAGGGCCAGCGGGACGAACCAGGCGGCCACCCGGTCGGCGAGCCGGATCACCGGGGCGGACTCGGCGGCCGCCTGCTTGGCCAGCCGGACGATCCCGGCATAGGTGCTGTCGGCCGCGGTCGCGGTCGCGCGGATCTCCACGCCACTGCCGGCGTTGACGCTGCCGCTGCTCACCGTCTCACCGCGGTCGTAGGTCACCTGAAGAGGTTCACCGGTGAGGGCGGAGTCGTCGATCACCGCGGTCTCCGACACCACCACGCCGTCGACCGGCAGCACCTCGCCCGGCCCGACCACGACGACATCGTCGACGGTGACGGCGTCGAGATCGACCACTTCGACACCGTCTGGGGTGCGGCGGCGCGCGGTGTGCGGCACCCGGTCCAGTAGCGCGCGCAGGTCTTTGGTGGCCCGGCGTTCGGCCGCGGCGTCCAGGGCCTGCCCGGTCGCGAGCATCACCGCGATCAGCGCGCCGGCGAAGTACTCACCGACTGCAAGGGAGCCGAGCAAGGACAGGACGGCGAGGATGTCGACCCCGAACCGCCCGGCCCGCAAACCCGAGATCACCCACCAGGTCGCCGGGATGATCGCGGCCACCGTCCCGGCGATCCAGAAGAAGTCGGCGACCGCCGGCGACCCGGCCAGCCATGCCACGCCGCCGGCGGCGCAAGCGGTCACCGTGGCACCGAGGAGCAGCCAACGCAGATACGCCATGATTCCCCCAGTCTGTCAGGGCGCTCCCGGAACGGCGTGCGCTCACAGAACGGACTTGTAGTATTCGCCGAATGTCGACGTTCAACGGTCTCCCCATCCACCCGATGTTGGTGCATTTCATTGTGGTGCTGGCTCCCCTGACCGCAGCGCTGGCAATCCTGTGCGCGGTCTGGCCGGCCGCCCGTCAGCGTCTGGTGTGGCTGGTGCTGGCACTGGCCGTCGTCGTCACGGGGATGACGCCGCTGACCACCGAGTCCGGCGAATGGCTAGAACACAAAATCGAGGAATCGGAACTCGTGGAGAAGCACGCCGAAATGGGCGACACCATGCTGTATTTCGCGCTCGCCCTGCTGGTCGCCGCGATCTTGCTGGTGATCGCCCACCTCCGGGCGCATCGCGGAAAGCCGCTGACCGCCGCGCTGTCCGGGGCGATCGTGGTGTTCGTGTTGCTGGCCGGTGTCGCGACGTCGGTTCAGGTGTTCCGGATCGGGCACTCCGGTGCCCAGTCGGCCTGGGAAGACGCCCTGACGCCGGAGGGCACGGCAGCCGCCGACGACGGCAAGTAGCCGCGACACCGTCGACTCTGCCTACAGCGCATGATCGTTGGCCGAACGGCGATCTGCGCGCAGAGTGAAGAACGCAGAGTGAAGAACATTGCGTCCCTGTGACGGCCGCAACTAAAGAGCCGCGCGAACTAGAACGCGTTCTAGGATCGTCCTTGTGCGATTCACCTACGCCGAGGCGATGACCGACCCGAGCTACTACGTTCCGCTGGCCAAGGCCGCCGAGGCCGCGGGTTATCACGCGATGACGATCCCGGACAGCATCGCCTACCCCTTCGAGTCGGACGCGAAGTATCCGTACACGCCGGACGGGAACCGCGAGTTCCTGGACGGCAAGGCGTTCATTGAGACCTTCATCGTCACCGCGGCACTGGGGGCGGTGACCACCAAGCTGCACTTCAACTTCTTCGTGCTCAAGCTGCCGATCCGGCCGCCGGCACTGGTGGCCAAACAGGCCGGCTCGCTGGCGGCGCTGATCGGCAACCGGGTGGGCTTGGGGGTGGGCACCAGCCCGTGGCCGGAGGACTACGAAATCATGGGCGTGCCGTTCGCCAAGCGCGGCAAGCGGATGGACGAATGCATCGACATCATCCGCGGGCTGACATCGGGCGACTACTTCGAGTACCACGGCGAGTTCTACGACATCCCGAAGATCAAGATGACGCCCGCGCCCACCGAGCCGATCCCGATCCTGATCGGCGGGCACGCCGACGCCGCGTTGCGCCGGGCGGCCCGCAACGACGGCTGGATGCACGGCGGCGGCACCGAGGACCTCGACGAACTGCTGGTGAAACTCAACCGGTACCGCGACGAAGAAGGCACTGCGGATAAGGACTTTCAGATCCACGTCATCTCGCTGGATGCCTACACCCCCGACGGCATCAAGCGCCTGGAGGACAAGGGCGTCACCGACGTCATCGTCGGCTTCCGGCTGCCCTACATCATGGGCCCGGACACCGAGCCCTTGGACGCCAAGATCCGCAACCTGGAGATGTTCGCCGAGAACGTCATCGGGAAGGTGTCCTGACCGGCGCTGAATTCGGCTGATGTCGCGGATCGCCGGAAGGGCGGCCGGGATTTAACTCCACCAGCACCCGGGCCGATCGACACGGCGCTACGGTGCTAGCCGTGAACGACTATCGGAAGATCTTCTCCGCCAGCCTCGACGACCCCGCCGCGTTCTGGGCGGAGGCGGCAGGCGCGGTGTCCTGGACCATGGAGCCGCAGCGCATCCTCGACGACGACAACCCGCCGTTCTACCGCTGGTTCCCCGACGCCGAATTGAACACCTGCGCCAACGCCCTGGATCGCCATCTCGAGGCCCGCGGCGACCAGGCGGCTCTGATCTACGACTCCCCGGTCACCGGCACCAAGGCGGTCTACACCTACCGCGAACTGCTCGACAGCACAGCGCGTTTCGCGGGCGTACTGCGTTCCCTCGGCGTCGGCAAGGGCGACCGGGTGGTGCTGTACATGCCGATGATCCCCGAAGCCGTCATCGCGATGCTGGCGTGTGCCCGCATCGGCGCGGTGCACTCGGTGGTGTTCGGCGGGTTCGCCAGCCACGAACTGGCCACCCGCATCGACGACGCGCAACCGGTCGTGATCGTGACGGCCTCCTGCGGCATCGAGCCCACCCGCGTCATCGAATACAAGCCGATGCTCGACCACGCCCTGACCCGGACCACCCATCAGCCGCGAGCCTGCGTGGTGGTCCAACGCGACCGCCTGCGTTGCGATCTGATTCCCCGCCGCGACTACGATTGGGCCGAGGTGATGGCGACGGCCGAACCCGTCGACCCGGTGCCGGTGGCCGCCACCGATCCGCTCTACGTCCTCTACACCTCGGGCACCACCGGCAAGCCCAAGGGCATCGTGCGCGACAACGGCGGCCATGCGGTGGCCCTGACGTGGAGCATGCACAACATCTACGGCGTCGGCCCGGGTGAAGTGTTCTGGGCCGCTTCCGATGTCGGCTGGGTGGTGGGCCACTCCTACATCGTCTACGCGCCGCTGCTGGCTGGGGCGACCACGGTGCTCTACGAGGGCAAGCCGATCGGCACACCCGATCCCGGGGCGTTCTGGCGGGTGGTGTCGGAGTACGGGGTGAAGGTGCTGTTTTCGGCGCCGACCGCGCTGCGCGCGATCCGCAAGGAGGATCCGGAGGGCTCCCACATCGGCCGTTACGACCTGTCGTCGCTGAAATTTCTGTTCCAGGCCGGCGAGCGGCTGGACCCCGACACCTACGAGTGGGCATCGGAGGTGCTCGGAATCCCGGTGATCGACCACTGGTGGCAGACCGAGACCGGCTGGGCGATCGCCGCTAATCCCATTGGGGCGCAGCAGCTTCCACTCAAGGCGGGATCGCCGACGGTGCCGATGCCCGGCTACGATGTGCAGATCCTGCACCCGGACGGATCGGGCTGCGAGCGCGGCGAGGAGGGCGCCATCTGCATCCGGCTGCCGCTGCCGCCCGGCACGCTGCCCACCCTGTGGGGCGACGACGCGCGGTTCGAGGCATCGTATCTGTGCGAGCACCCGGGCTACTACCTGACCGGGGACGGCGGCTACCTGGACGACGAAGGCTACCTGTTCGTGATGGGCCGCATCGACGACGTCATCAACGTCGCCGGGCACCGATTGTCGACGGGGCAGATCGAGGCCGTGCTCGCCGCGCACCCAGCCGTCGCGGAGTGTGCGGTGATCGGGGTTGCCGACGAGATCAAGGGGCAGGTGCCACGCGGCTTTGTCGTACTCAAAGCGGGCGCCCGCTCCGACGGTCTGGAGCGCGAACTCGTTGCCGCCGTGCGACATTCGATCGGGGCCGTCGCCTGCCTCAACCTGGTCGACGTCGTCGCGGCGCTGCCCAAGACCCGGTCGGGCAAGATCCTGCGCAAGACGATGCGGGGCATCGCCGACGGGCGCGACGAGCCGGTGCCGTCGACCATCGAGGACGCCGGAGTTCTGGACGCGCTGCGCCCTATCCTTCGCGGAGCGAATTGAGACCCATCCTTCGCGGAGCTGAATCGACCCGCGCGACGGGCCCGCGCGGATAGGCTCCCGGAGATGGAGGACATCAGTCGGCCACTGCGCGAACGCATGGTCGCCTTCGAGAACGTCGACGACGACCTCGCCCGCGGGCGCGATCTTCGGAAAGTCGCGCCACGGCGGACGTTGGCCCAGTTAGTACCGTCGACCCGCGATCCGGTGGAGATCCTCGTCGAACAGAATCAGAATCGAGCGCCGGATCTGGTCCCGCTTCGGTTCGCGCGGATGCTCACCGACCCGTTCTCGTTCTACCGCGGATCGGCGGCGCTGATGGCCGCCGATCTGGCGGACGGCCCGTCCAGCGGTCTCGAGGTGATGTGTTGTGGGGACGCGCATCTGTCCAACTTCGGTCTCTACGCTTCACCGCAGCGCACCTTGATCTTCGATCTCAACGACTTCGACGAGGCCTCGATCGCACCGGCGGAGTGGGATGTCAAGCGGCTGGTCACCAGTGCGATCGTTGGCGGCCGTCAAGCGGGCTATCCGGAGAAGACGATCCGCAAGATCGCCAACGCCGTCGTGAACTCCTACCGGGACGGCTTGCACGCGATCCTCGACATGAACGTTCTCGAACGGTACTACCTGCGGCTGGAGCCGCAGCGCTACGTGAACAAGACCCGTGGGGACCTCGGCAGAGTCCTCGCGGACGCCGCCCGCAAGGCGCAGAGCAGGACGTCGGAGCGGGTCTTCGAACGCATCATGGAGGTCGGACCGGACGGCCGCTTCCAACTCCGGGAGAACCCACCCCTGATCCAGCACGTCACTCTGAACGACGAAGCGAAGCTTGCGGATTCGTTCCGCGAATATCTCACGAGCGTTCCGGCCGACATCGCGATGGTGCTCTCCCACTTCCAGTTGACCGACATCGCCCGGCGGGTGGTCGGCGTCGGCAGCGTCGGCACCCGCAGCTACCTGCTCATCCTCACCGGTCCCGACGGAGCACCACTCATTCTTCAGGTCAAGGAAGCCAACCGTTCGGTCCTCGAGGAATACGGTCGGAGGCCGCAACCCGAATCCCTCTATGCCGCCATCACGGCCCTGGGCCAGGGCATTCGCGTCGTCGGCGGCCAACGGGTTCTGCAGGCGGTGTCCGACGTCTTCCTGGGGACCGTGCGCATCGGCGGCCGGGACTACTACGTCCGACAGTTCCAGGACATGAAGGGTTCGGTGGAGACCGCCGGCCTCGAACCGCGACCATTCGGCGAGTACGCCGGAGCGTGCGCGTACGCCCTGGCGCGCGGCCACGCCCAGAGCGCCAACGCGTCGGTGTTGCGCGGTTACGTCGGTAGCGGCGAGGCGGTGACTGATGCGATCGTCGACTGGTCGTATGCCTATGCCGACAAGACTCTGGACGACTTCCGCGCCTTTCAGAAGGCGGCGAAGGCCGGCGAGATCGAGGTGGCCCCGAGTCCCCTCAAATGACGTTGACACCCGCGGTCGCCGGCTATGTCTTTGACAGCGTTTCGCACGGCCCCCAGTCGGCTTCGGGGTAGGCGCGCTGCAGGCGCATCATGACGTCGTTGATGGCGTGCGGCGAGAGATAGATGCCGTCTTTGGTGAAGGGTTGGGCAAAGGCAGTCAGGGTCCACACCATCGCCGAGCTCAGCAGCAGGATCGCCCCGAGACTGGTGACGGCGAGCGCCGGATGGGGACGCAACAACACGGTGAGCGCCGTGGTGAGCAGAAAGATGCTGATGTACACCACGATCCACAGCGGTCCGGGCAGATCGTTCCTGGCGGCGAGCAGCCGGTGCTGTCCGGCCTTGGCCGCTTCGACCAATTCGGACTGCAAGGTCCCCAGGCTGTTCTCCTGCGCGACCGTGTTGGGCACGACCGCGTTGGTGTCCTCCAGCGCCCGGGTCCGCCAGGCATGGGTGTTCTCCGAACCCGTGGGGTCCGCAGCCTCGGTGGCCGTCCACGAACTGGTAGCCACCGATCGCATCAGGCACACCAGATCGCGGCGAATATTGGTCTGATCGTCATGCGCCAACGCGACGGTGCCCTCGAACGCCGCCGAATAGGCCAGCGCCTCTTGGTTCACGACATCGTCGGTGGCGTTGAAATGGCTGAGTGAGGCCAGCATCAGTACGCCCAGCAGAAATGCCGCCGATCCGCCGAGGCATCCGATGGCGCCGCTGATAGCCTCGCCGGCCAGCCTCCGATCGGCGGCGTCGATCACGCCGCGCCACGCATGGGCGCGGTGGACCAGCAACCCGAGCCCGATACCTGCTGCGAACATCGCGAACAACGTTCCGATAGCCCAGGGGAATGTGAAGCTGCCCTCGATGAATCCCTCACTCAGCCGCGATCACCGAGACGCAGCTCCTAACGCTTGGAAAGTCGAGCGTATGACAATTTGCATACAACGGCAGCACAGACACCGTGTTGACGGCGTTCGCGAGCCCGATTCCCGCTTCGGGTGTGCGACCATCGACTCCGAAGCAGTAAGCAACCAGCCGGCAAAGGAGCCGCGGATGTTGTTGTTGGATATCTACCTCATTGTGGCTTTAGCTGTCACACCAATGATTTTCGTCGCCGGACAGTGGTTCGCCACGGGGCACTCCGAATCCTCCGCCGAACATCCGGCCGCGACCGCCGTGCTGGCCGGGATGCTATGGCCGATTCTCGTTGTCGGCCTTACCGAATTACTGCTGGTGAGCAGGACCACCCACCGAATCGGCCGCCAGGCCGGGCCAACCAAGCTGGCGGTGGAGCGATTTCCACGTTAGGACCCTTCGGCTCTGAGTCTTCTGATCGGCTTGCCGGCTGGCCGATCGGCAGGCGTCAGGCTGATCGTCGATGCCGGTGGTGGCACCTGGGTCGAACGAAACACGTTGCGGTACCTGGTTTCAGCTTCGCTACCGCCCGTAATCCTTTGTACCGCAGACTAACTGGTTACTGACACCACCCACGGCAGTGCCATCCGCCGCGTCTGCATCCCGCCTGACCACCGGCCTGGCGGAAAGTGGTCGAATCCAGCGACCCAGACCCCGCAGAGTTCCCTGCGGTTGGTTACAGTTCGCTACCGCATCCGACAGGCCGAACAGCGCCTCGGCCACGGGATTAACCAGCGACGAGTTCAGCTGGAGTTGGCGCTGGAGATCATCCGGTTTTTTGGCCTGACGGATTCGGACTCGAGGCGGGATTAGCGGCAGCACAGCGGTACATTGCCGGCTGGTCCAGCCTCGACGACCGTTGCGCGCAATCAATCCGGGCGCCTCTGCAGCATCTCGGGCCGCAACTAGCAGCGCCTCTCAGCGCTTCGCAGCGGCCCGGGATGGTGTCCGCCGACAACGAGTCGACGTTTTCTGATCCCAACGACATTGTTGGCCAGCCGATGCGGGTGGACGAGAACTACATGAAGACCGTCGGCGACGACGGCTGGTTCGTCTACTTCCGCCTCTACGCCCGATGCAGCCGTTCTTCGACAAGACCTTCAGCCTGCCGGACTTCGAGATCGTCTAGTCCTCACTCCTGCCGGTTTGGCGGCTCCTATTGGGGTACTTCCCATTTCACCTCACCCGGCACTTTGTCGGCGCGCAGGCCGCGCCAACTCGGATGGCGCAGCCGCCCATCCGAGGTCATCTCGCCGTAGCGCACCTCCCCGACCAGTTCCGGCCGGACGTAGGTGACGTCTTTGGTCTCCGCGCGCGGTAACGCGGGAGAAAACGGCGAGGTTCCGGTATGCAACGGCGCCAGAATGGACTTCAGCGCCAGGAGGTCCTTCTCGGTGAACCCGGTGCCGACCCGGCCGATGAAACGAAGGCCGTCTCCTTCCGGGATGCCCAACAGCAGTGCCCCAATGCCGCTGGAGCGGCCACCCTCCCCTTTGCGCCAACCGCCGATCACCGCTTCCTGGGTGTTCCAGTTCTTGTCCTTGATCCACGCCGACGAACGCCGGCCGGGCTGATACGTCGAATCCCACTTCTTCGCAACGAGGCCCTCCCACTTGCGTTTTCGGGAGTAGGCCAGCGCCTCCGGGCCGTCGCCGTCCAGCAGCGGCGGCACGATCAGGTGGGTGCCCTCGGCGAAGGTCTCCAGCAGTCGGCGCCGGTCGCGGTACTTCGCCCGCAGGAGCGACTGGCCATCGAGATACAGGATGTCGAAGGCCCAGAACTCGATGCGTTCTGAGCGGGCGCGGTTCTGCATCTCGGTGAAGTTCGGGATGCCGTGGGAATCCAGCGCGACGGCCTCGCCGTCGAGGACGACGTGGTGTCCGGGGAACATCGAGGCCAGCGGCTGCAACTGCGGGTACTCCCGCGTCACGTCGCGGCCGTTGCGGGTCTTCAGCCGCAATGTGCCGTGGTTGACCTCGACCAGCATCCGGTAGCCGTCGAACTTGCCCTCGAAGGCCCACTGGGCGGCGGTCATCCGGTCCACCGACCCCAGGGTGGCGAGCATGGCGTCGTATTCGTCCAGCCGAGACTCCCCGGCCGGCGCGGACTCAGGGGGATCCGGATCCGGCTCGGCATTCTGATCGAGGGACTGTTCCTTCATCCGATGGGCCAGCCACTGATCGCCCTTGGTCTGAATCAGTGCGTAGCGGCCGGAGATTCGCCCGCCGTGCAGGTCGACGATCACCTCGCCGCCCTTTCCGTCCTCTGCGCCCGACAGCCGGAACTTCTCGGCCTGGTAGTAGCCGGAGTCCCAGACGGCGACATTTCCGGCGCCGTACTCGCCCTTGGGGATGGCGCCCTCGAAGGTGGCGTATTCCAGCGGATGGTCCTCGGTGTGCACGGCGAGGTGGTTGACCGACGGAGTGTCCGGCAGGTTCTTGGGCACGGCCCAGGAGACCAGGACTCCGTTGTGTTCCAGCCGGAAGTCGTAGTGTAGCCGGCGGGCGCGGTGTTCCTGGATGACGAAACGGTTGCCTGTCTGCAACGAGGTTCTCGGCGCCTTCGCTGCCGCCGGTTTTGAACTGCTGGGCGCCGGAACAGGTTCCGGGGTCTTGCGCGCGTCGCGCATGCTGCGGTAGGTCGCCAGCGGGTCGGCGGGCTGGTCGTCGAGTCCGGCCAGCAGATCGCCATGCTCGGCGACCCGCGTCAGCACCTCCTCGAACTCCAACTGACGAAGACCCGGGTCGCCGATCTCGTCCCAGGTCCTGGGCGCCGCCACAGTCGGGGTCCGCCTGCCGCGCAACGAATACGGGGCGATGGTGGTCTTGGCGGCGTTGTTCTGGCTCCAGTCCAGAAACACCTTGCCGGCCCGCAGACTCCGGGTCATGGTGGCGGTCACCAAGTCGGGCATGCTCTGTTCCAGCTGCTGGGCCACCCGACGCGCCAGCATCGCCACACCGTCGCTGAGCAACGGTTCGTTCAGCGGCACATACAGATGCATGCCCTTGCTGCCACTGGTGAGTGGAAACACCCGCAACCCGATGTCGTCCATCAAATCCCGGACCTCATGGGCCACTTCGCACAACTGGTTCATGGTCACGTCGTCGCCGGGATCGAGGTCGAACACCAGCCGGTTCGCCGGACCCGGGCGCCCATCGGTGCCGAAACGCCATTGCGGCACATGGACTTCCAGCGCCGCCTGCTGAGCGATCCAGGCCAGCCCGAGCGGAGTGTCGATGATCGGGTAGACCGTGTCGCCGGACTTGTGGCCCAGCGTGCCGCGGTGCAGCCAGGACGGTGCGGACTTGGCCAGTTCCTTCTCGAAGAATGCCGTTCCCTCAACGCCGTTGGGCCACCGTTTGCGGGTGGCCGGCCGTCTGGCGATGTGCGGCAGCATCACCTCGGCGACGCCAGTGTAGTACCGGAACACGTCGGCCTTGGTGGTGCCGGTGGCCGGGTAGAGGACCTTGTCGGGGTTGGTCAGCTTGACCAGTGGTCCCGTCGTCGCACCCGGTGGCCACACGTCAGTCACCACCCAACGGTATTACCCGCTGTTAGGTTGGACCAATGATCCGGTTCGTGGTGGCAGTCGTGTTGCCGGTGGCGATCCTGGCTGCTCCCGCCGCAGTGGCCGACCCCAACGACCTGGTGCCGGCCTGCGGCGGCGGCCAGGTGGCCGAAACCGGCGAGTGCAACGCCGCTCCCGTCGAAGCCGCCAATCCGCTGGAGGGTTTCTTCGGCGACGCCCCGGGCGGCAACCCGAACACCCCGGCCGGCCTGACTCCACAGCAGCAACCGGTCGTCGTTCCCCTGGGTCTCCTGCCGGCGAACCTTCCGGTGGTCTTCCCCCTGGGGGTCACGCCGCCCAACGTTGTCGGCGGGCGCTGACATCCGAAACAATCGCCCATTGCTGGGCATACTGGTCCGATGCGTTCCATCTGGAAGGGTTCGGTCGCGTTCGGTCTAGTGAATGTCCCGGTGAAGGTCTACAGCGCCACCGAGGACCACGACCTGAAGTTCCATCAGGTCCACCGGGAAGACAACGGCCGGATCCGGTATCAGCGGGTCTGCGAGGAATGCGGCGAAACGGTGGAGTACCGCGACATCGCCAAGGCCTACGAAGGCGACAACGGGCAGACGGTGATCATCACCGACGAGGATATCGCCAGCCTGCCCGAGGAACGCAGCCACGAGATCGAGGTGCTCGAATTCGTCCCCGCCAGCGACCTCGACCCGATCATGTTCGACAAGAGCTACTACCTCGAACCGGACGGCAAGTCGACGAAATCCTATGTGCTGCTTGCCAAAGCGCTGTCGGAGACCGACCGGGTCGCGATCGTGCACTTCGCGTTGCGCAGCAAGACCCGGCTGGCGGCGCTGCGAGTGAAGGACTTCTCCAAGCGCAACATCATGGTGATCCACACCCTGCTGTGGCCCGATGAGATCCGGGATCCGGCCTTCCCGTCGCTGGACACCGACGTCGAGGTGCGCCCGGCGGAGTTGAAGATGGCCGGACAGGTCGTCGAGTCGATGACCGATGACTTCCACCCCGAGCAGTACACCGACACCTACCAGGAGCAGTTGCAGGAGCTCGTCGACGCCAAGCTTGCCGGCGGCCAGGCTTTCGTCACCGAGGACAAGCCCGCCCGCCTCGACGAGTCCGACGACGTCTCCGACCTGCTCGCCAAACTGGAGGCCAGCGTGCGCCGGCGGCGCGAGGAGCGGGAGGGAACGGCCCGCAAGGGCACCACCGCCGCCGCGGCCGACGACGACGGAGCCGGCGCCGACGAATCCGAGGACGCGCCACCCGCCAAGAAGGCGCCCGCCCGCAAGGCCGCGCCGCGCAAGGCCGCCGCCAAGAAGTAGCCTCCCGCACCGAATTAGAACCTGTTACAAATACAGGTGTGATCCTCGATAGATTCCGCCTGGACGGTCAGGTCGCCGTCGTCACCGGAGCCGGCCGCGGCCTGGGAGCCGCCATCGCCGTCGCCTTCGCCGAGGTTGGCGCCGACGTGCTGATCTCCTCGCGGACCGAGTCGGAATTGCAGGCCGTCGCCGCGCAGATCGAGGCCGCCGGACGGCGGGCCCACATCGTCGTCGCCGATCTGGCCCAGCCGGAATCCACCGCGGGGCTGGCGCCTGCGGCGGTGGAGGTGTTCGGCCGGCTGGACATCGTGGTCAACAACGTCGGCGGCACCATGCCGAACACGCTGCTGACCACCTCGGTCAAAGACATGCGCGACGCTTTCACCTTCAATGTGCTCACCGCGCACGCGCTCACCGTCGCCGCCGTTCCGCTGATGCTCGAACACGGCGGCGGCAACATCATCAACATCTCCTCGACGATGGGCCGGCTGGCCGGCCGGGGCTTCGCCGCCTACAGCACCGCCAAAGCCGCACTGGCGCACTACACCCGGCTCACGGCGTTGGACCTCTGCCCGAAGATCCGCGTCAACGCCATCGCGCCCGGCTCGATCCTGACTTCGGCGCTGGAGATCGTCGCGTCCAACGACGCGCTGCGCGAACCCATGGAGAAGGCGACGCCGATGCGCCGCCTGGGCGACCCGCTCGACATCGCAGCCGCCGCCGTTTATCTCGCCTCGCCGGCCGCCAGTTTCCTCACCGGCAAGATGCTCGAAGTCGACGGCGGCCTGATCGTCCCCAATCTCGACCTTCCGATCCCTGATCTGTAAGCACTCGAAGGAGATTCACCGTGTCAAATTCTCCAGCGGCCATCCGCGTCGCACAGATCGGCACCGGAAACGTCGGCGCACACGCGTTGCGCTCGCTGATCACCAACCCCGCCTACGAGCTTACCGGGGTGTGGGTGTCCTCGGAAGCCAAGGCGGGCAAGGACGCCGCCGAACTGGTCGGCCTGGACACCCCCACCGGAATCATCGCCACCACCGACCTCGACGCCATCCTGGCCGCCAAGCCGGACTGCGCGGTCTATAACGCGATGGCCGACAACCGGCTGGTGGAGTCGCTGGAGGATTACCGGCGCATCCTGGCCGCCGGGGTCAACGTGGTCGGCAGCGGCCCGGTGTTCCTGCAGTGGCCGTGGCAGGTCATCCCCGAGGAGATGGTCAAGCCCATCGAAGATGCTGCGCGCCTTGGTAATTCGAGCCTGTTTGTCAACGGCATCGACCCCGGATTCGCCAACGACCTGCTGCCGCTGGCGCTGGCCGGGACCTGCCAGAGCATCGAGCAGGTGCGGTGCATGGAGATCGTCAACTACGCGACCTACGACAGCCCGACGGTGATGTTCGACGTGATGGGCTTCGGCAAGCCGATGGACGAGATTCCGATGCTGCTGCAGCCAGGTGTGCTCAGCATCGGCTGGGGATCGGTGGTCCGACAACTGGCGGCCGGGCTGGGTCTGGAACTCGACGGCCTGGAAGAGATGTACGTTCGCGAGCCCGCCCCCGAGGCGTTCGACATCTCCTCCGGCCATATCGCCGAAGGCACCGCCGCCGCGCTGCGTTTCGAGGTCATCGGACTGGTCAACGGAGCGCCCGCCGTCGTGCTCGAACACATCACCCGACTGCGCGACGATCTGTGCCCGGACTGGCCGCAGCCCGCGCAGGAGGGCGGCAACTACCGCATCGAGATCACCGGTGAGCCGTGCTACGCGATGGACGTCTGCCTGAGCAGCCCCAACGGCGACCACAACCACGCCGGGGTGCTGGCCACCGCGATGCGCATCGTCAACGCGATCCCCGCCGTCGTCGCCGCCGAACCGGGCATCTGCACGACGCTGAGCCTGCCACTGGTGACCGGCAAAGGTTTGTACGCTGCGTCATGACGGGTCGGGATGGAGGACGGCGATGGCGCGCATGCTGCTGACGGCCCTGATGGCATTGCTGCTCGCCGCTCCCGCGTCCGCCGCGCCGAACTGCACCGAAACCTCGCCAGGCACCCGGACGTGCGCCACCCCGGGTCACACGGCGATCGTCACCACGCCTAACCCGGCCCTGGTGAACCCCAGCCCGGGGTGGGTATTCGGTTGGGGCACACCGGTTATCGGCCTGGGCGGCAGCGGATTTTGGATCGGGTTCTGACCGCCGGGCGGCGGGGGTGGCTGCTCGGCCCGGCGTTCGTCGCGGCCATCGCCTACGTCGACCCCGGCAACATCGCCGCCAACGTCAGCGCCGGCGCGAAGTTCGGCTTCCTGCTGGTGTGGGTCATCGTCGTCGCCAACGTGATGGCCGGGCTGGTGCAGTACCTGAGCGCCAAACTCGGCCTGGTCTCGGGATTCACGTTGCCCGAGGCGGTGCGCGACCGGACGAACACCCCGGTCCGGATCGCCTACTGGGTCCAAGCCGAGTTGGTGGCCATAGCCACCGACGTCGCCGAAATCATCGGCGGCGCAATCGCATTGCGTCTGCTCTTCGGGCTGCCGCTGGTGGTCGGCGGGGTAGTCACCGGCGCGGTGTCACTGGCCCTGCTGACCCTCGGTGACCGGCGCGGCCAGCGGATGTTCGAGCGGGTGATCACCGGGCTGCTGCTGATCGTCACCGTCGGGTTCCTGGCCAGCCTGGTGGTCAACCCGCCGCAGGCCGGTGAGGTGGCCACCGGGCTGATCCCCCGCTTCGACGGTGTGGACAGCGTGCTGCTGGCCACCGCCATGCTCGGGGCGACGGTGATGCCGCACGCGGTGTACCTGCACTCCGGGCTGGCCCGCGACCGGCACGGCCACCCGGCCGCCGGCGCGGACCGCAGGCGCCTGCTGCGAGCCACCCGCTGGGACGTCGGGCTGGCGATGCTGGTGGCCGGCACCGTGAACCTGGCCCTGCTGCTGGTGGCCGCGACCAACCTGCGCGGCCGCGGCGGCACCGACACTATCGAGGGCGCCCACGCGGCGGTCGGCGATGCACTCGGGCCGGGGGTGGCGCTGTTCTTCGCGGTCGGGCTGCTGGCCTCTGGGCTGGCCTCGACTTCGGTAGGCGCCTACGCGGGGTCGATGATCATGCAGGGTCTGCTGCGCACCACGTTCCCGCTGCTGGTTCGCCGGCTGGTCACGCTGGTGCCGGCGCTGGCGGTCCTGGCCAGCGGGGTGGATCCGACGCGCGCCCTGGTGATCTCCCAGGTGGTGCTGTCATTCGGCATCCCGTTCGCGCTGATTCCGCTGGCCCGGCTGACTGCCGACCGGGATGTCATGGGCGCTGACGCCAACAGCCGGCTGACCACGGCCCTAGCCTGGACGGTGGCTGCCCTGATCACCGGACTCAACGCGACCCTGATCTGGCTCACCGTTCGGTAGCAGCGCCCCTGCCGGAGAGATGTGCGTCACACACCCATCCGAGCCGGGGGCTGCTCCGAATTGCAGGCGTGGAAACCGCACAGACTCCCGTGACTGCCACGATGACTCCGGCGCTGTACCCGACCCTGGTGACGCATCTGCACCGTTCGCCGGTCCAGCACTACGCCGAACATCGCAGCTACAGCTGGTATGTGGACGTCGACGCGTTGCCCCGGTTGCCCTGGTGGGTGCGCCCGTTTGCGCGGTTCGAGGCGGCCGACCACTTCGAGGGCCCGGCGGAGGCAACGCTGCGCCAGCGGGTGGACGCGGTGCTGGCCCGCCACGGGGTTGTCATTCCGGGATGCCGAGTGACCGCTCTGCTGATGCCGCGCGTTCTGGGACGCTCGTACAGCCCGCTCAGCCTGTTCTGGTGCCACGACTCAGCCGGAGTCGTGCGCTGCGTGGTCGCGGAGGTCCAGGACTTCCGCGGTAACCGCAACGCCTACCTGCTGCCCGCCGCGGAGGACGGCCCGGTGGCAGTGTCGGAGGAACTGCGCCATGCGCCGTTCTCCACCGCCGACGGCTACTTCCTGGTGCGGGTGCCCCGGCCCAACGACAATCTGGACCTCACCATCTCCCTTCACCGCGACAACCACGCCGCCCTGCTGGCGACCTGGCGGGGGGCGCGCAAGCGAGCGTCGGCCACCCAGGTGCTCCTGATGCAACTCACCCATCCACTGGCGCCGCAGATGGCCCGGATGGGCATGCTGTTCCAGCATCTGGTCCTACGGTGGGCGGGGCATCCCGCGGCCCGGCGCGCTGACGCAGCGTCGCCCGAGCGGGCCACCCGCTCGAGCGTGCGGCCTGCGGCGGCCGGATGGGGGGCAAACAAACATTCCTGGGCGACATCGTGACGCAACTGCTTGACCGTCCGGTTAGGCTTCGGTCCGATGGCACCGATTTCACCGGGCGGGGGCGGATGACCACCGCGGACTTGGATGCCCTGCTGCGCAGGGTCGCCCACCATGACTCCGAGGCGTTCGCCCAGTTGTACGACGCGACCAGTGCTCGGGTGTACGGCATGGTTTGCCGCGTGCTGCGCGACCGCGGTTACAGCGAAGAGACCACTCAGGACGTCTATCTGCAGGTCTGGCGGACCGCGGAGAGCTACGACCCGGCCTCGGGAAGCGCCATGGCCTGGTTGCTCACCCTGGCCCACCGCCGGGCGGTGGACCGGGTGCGCTCCGAACAGGCGGCCACGCAACGGGATTCACGCTACGGCGCGTCGACCGTGGAACGCGACACCGACAACGTCACCGATGCGGTGCTGGCCGGCGAGGACCGGCGCCGGGTGGCCTCCTGCCTGGAGGGCCTGACCGACATTCAGCGCGAATGCATCGAACTCGCGTACTACCAGGGGATGACGTACGTGCAGGTCTCCGAAAAGCTTTCGGCGAATCTGGCGACGGTCAAGTCACGGATGCGCGACGGGCTTCGCGGCCTACGCAACTGTCTGGGCGTGCGGTGAGGTGGCGATGACTCAGACCTACGAACGCGACGGCGACCTGATCGACCTGGCCGTCCCCTATGCACTGGATGCCGTCTCCGACGCCGAACGCGACGAGATCGAGGGCCGACTGGCCTCGGCCGGGTTGGCCGTCGCCGACGCCTTCTACGACGAGGTCCGCGCGGTGCGCGAGACGATGGCGGTCGTGTCGGCCGCTGACGCCCGGCGGCCGCCGGCCCATCTGCGTGATCACCTGCTCTCCGCGGTGGCCGCCGGCGCTCCCCGGGACAATGTGCGCGCCCTGCCGACGGGCCGCTCGGGCGGCCGAGGTCGCACGGCCATGCTGGCCGCCGCGGCAGTTCTGGCGGTCGGCCTGAGCGCCGTCGGTGTCGGACTGTCGTTGCGCCCCTCGGCGCCTGCGCCGCAGTCCACCGCTCAGCAGGTTTTCTCCGCACCTGACGTCCACAGCGTCTCCGGGGCGATCCCGGCCGGCGGCAAGGCGACGGTGGTGTTCTCCCGAGACCGCAACGCCGGGGTGCTGGTGATGAACGATGTCCCACCGCCCCAGCCGGGCACCGTCTACCAGATGTGGCTGGTGAGCCCCGACGGGGAATCGCTGGCCGGGACGATGGACGCGAAAGCGGTGGCCCCGTCGACGACGGCGGTGATCGAAAACATCGGTAACTCAACGAAATTGGCGTTCACCGTAGAGCCGGGATCCGGGTCCACCAAGCCCACCGGCGCGGTGATCGCCGAGTTGCCGCTGACCTGACCCGTTGTCACCGAACGGTTCATATCCCGCAGTCGCGACGCGCTCGCCCAACCGCGCCATCGGGACACCCGCGGCCGCGACTGATGCGGACCGACGTCGGGTCCGGTCAGCCGGCTGAGCCGGTGAGGTCGATGGTGAGAACTCCGGCGATGATCAGGGCAATGCCGAGGATCATCGTCGGCGTCAGCGGCTCGTGGAACAGAACCTTTGCCAACAGCGCGACGAGAGCCACCCCGCACGCGGACCAGATGCCGTAGGCGACGCCCACTGGCATGCCGAGTGCCAACGTCAGATACACGAGCCAGAACGATCCGATGTAGCCGAGGATCACCGGCGCGAGCCACTTCCGTTTCCGGAATCCGTCCGATGCCCGCATGGACATCGTGGCAAACACCTCCAGGAGGATGCCGCCGGCCAGGGTCAGCCACATCATGATCGGAGCTCCGGGTCCGCCGGCGCCGGATACGAACCCAACTCGACCGCCAAGACACCGGCGATGATGAGGCCGATCCCGATGATGATGGCCACCGTCAGCGGCTCATCGAAGATGATCATGCCCAGCACCGCGGTGACCGCGGTGCCCACCGCGCCCCATATTCCGTAGGCGACGCCGACCGGGACACCGGCCTGCCAGACCTTGGTCAACAGATACAGCGACGTGGAGTATCCGACTACAACCACGATAAGCCACAGGCGATTCTCCTGCAGGGCGCGCAACGACATGGTCGCCATGACCTCGGTGGCGATCGCTCCGGCCAGCAGCGCCCATTTCCGCATGGTTGCCGACAATATCCCCTCTCATCAGGGTGGCGATAAGGTCCGGCCTATCCGCCTGATCCGGACGCGGTGTGAGTGCACGGAAGTGGTGCAACCCCAAGGCATTCATCGGCTCTGGGGTTGACAACGAGCCGACTCGGGGAATGCTCAGGACCACAGTGCGGTGTGATGTTAACGCCGCGCACTGCAGGGCGAAAGGTGGTGACGACAGTGCGCCGTGGTTTCCCGACCGCATTGGCTTCGCCCAGGAGGATGGCCTCCTGGTTCCGCAAGTCCTATCCGAACTACGTCTCCGAGCATGGTCACAACTATCTTCTGGCGCTGTGCGCGCGACCGGACTGCCGAGCCCGATGATGCGGGGCGCCGAGCGGCAACCGGTAAGCTTGCCAGCCAGCCGCCCTCGTAGCTCAGGGGATAGAGCACGGCTCTCCTAAAGCCGGTGTCGCAGGTTCGAATCCTGCCGGGGGCACTGATGTCCTGACGCCTGTTGACATTCCCAAAACCATTGGCGAGCACTATTTTCGCATTCCTTCGGCGGGGCAGGTTTCCTGGATAGCAGGTCCGGATAACCCGCCCCGTAGCGCGTCTGCTTGTCGAAGGGCTCCCCACGCCCAGGCCCTCTTCGGTTCAGCCCGGGGTCGACGGGGCCGCTTCTCAGCGACCGGCGAGATCCTGCGCGACGGCCCGCAGTGGTGCGACTGTGATACCGGAACGCAACGCGAAGGGGTAGGCCAACGCCCACACCACGGTCAGGGAGAGTGCGGGAATCAGACACCAGATGAAGACGAAGACCACGGACGAACGGCCGGATGTCACGGTAGTGATGCCCATGACAGCCGTCACCAGGGTCGCGACGATCGCCAGCAGCACGGCAAGCGGACGGGGCAGTCCCCGGTTGGCCACGGCCGCAACGGCGGCCGATGACGAGATCACCTCCGCGGCGGCCGGCAGCAGGCCGCCTGCCCGGTCCGAGCCCGCTCCGTTGGCGTAAGCGTTGACGGCATCCTCGAACTCGTTCAGTGCCGCGGCCGTCTGCACGTAGCGGGTGAGCCTGCCCAGCAGGGCGGTTGACGCAGTCTTGTCGGGGATGTTGCGAAGTTCCCAGGCCATCGTCTGGATGGCCGCCGACTGCTGCTCGACGGCGCTCTGCCCGGCCGTGACCGCACCCCAGCACATGGAGATGGCGAATCCGACGAAGAAGGCGAAGGTCGCCGAGACTCCGGTCAGCAGGTTCCTGGCCTGCTCGACGAGTTCTTCGCGCGCGTCCTCGTCACAGCGGTCCCGCACCACGCGCCGCGAGGCGATGCTGACCAGGCAAAAGAACACGAGAAGAACGAGGGCAACCGCCTGTGGTGGCAGCGCGATAATCAGATCCCGCACCGGCGCAAGCTATCAGCCCGGCTGGGAATCACGCGTGCCCACCGGAGGGCGTGGCGACCGGCCCGCCAACGGTGGTGGCGGGTCCCCCGGTTGGTTTGTGAGACTTGCCCGCATGCCCGGACTCGCCCTTGAGGGCCAATGCGCGATCATCACCGGCGGAAGCGCGGGCATCGGCCTGGCCACCGCCCACCGCCTGGCCGCGGCCGGCGCCGACCTTATCCTCAATGCTCGTAACGGGGGACGGCTTGCCGAGGCGGTGCACAGCGTTGCCGCCACCAGCCCGGCCCGGGTCGCCGGCGTCGCCGGAGACGCCGCGGCGCAGGACGTCATCGCCGAGATGCTCGGCGCGGCCCAAGAGTGGGGCGGTCCGTCGATCGCCGTCGCCAACGCCGGCGGCGGCATCGCAGAGGAGAGCGTCAGCGAGGCTGAGGCGACCATGTTGTGGCGCGCCAACACCTGGAGCGCGCAGGCACTGATCGCAGCGGTCTCCCCCGCCATGATCGAGCGCGGCTGGGGACGGATTGTCACCGTCTCCAGTCTGGCCGGTCGACACCGCAGTAAGACTTCGGTGGCCGCCTACGCCGCCGCCAAAGCCGGTGTGATCTCCCTAACCCGCTCTGCGGCAATGGATTTGGGTCCGTACGGGGTCACCGTCAACTGCGTCGCGCCGGGGGTGACCGCCACCGAACGGCTCGTCGCGCGGCTGGACGCCAGAGCACCCGAGGATGTGGCGGCACTGCTCGCCACCATCCCCGTCGGCCGCTGGGGCACTGCCGACGAAGTGGCCGCCGCCATCGCCTTTCTCTGCACGCCCGATGCCGGTTACATCACCGGCCACACCCTCGACGTCAACGGCGGCGCGTGGATGGGCTGACCGCGCCCGTTCCTCCGCTCTGTTAGTTGTAGTAATTTCGGGATGGTGACCAATGTCTGGATTCTCGGCGGGTATCAGAGCGACTTCGCCCGCAACCTGACCCGCGAAGGCCGCGACTTCGCCGACCTGACCCGCGAGGTGGTCGACCAGACCTTGGCCGAGTCCATGATCGACGCCGCCGACATCGAGGTGGTTCACGTCGCCAACGCGTTCGGCGAGATGTTCGCCAGCCAGGGGCACTTGGGCGCGATGCCGGCCACCGTGCACGAAGGGCTGTGGGACACCCCGGCCACCCGCCACGAGGCCGCGTGCGCATCGGGCAGTGTGGCGGCTCTGGCGGCGATGGCCGACCTGCGCGCCGGCAACTATCGCACCGCTCTGGTGGTGGGCTTGGAACTGGAGAAGACGGTGCCCGGCGACGTGGCCGCCCAGCACCTCGGCGCGGCGGCGTGGACCGGCCACGAGGGCCAGGACGCGAAATATCTGTGGCCGTACATGTTCTCCCAGGTCGCCGACGAGTACGACCGCCGCTTCGGCATCGACGACGCCCATCTGCATGCCATCGCCGCGATCAACCTGGCCAACGCCCGCCGCAATCCCAACGCCCAGACCCGCGAGTGGCAGGTGCCCGACCTAGCCAAGTCCGGCGACGACGACGCCGTCAACCCACCCATCGAAGGCCGGATCCGCCGGTTCGACTGCAGCCAGATGACCGACGGCGGCGCCGGGGTGGTGCTGGTCAGTGACGAGTTCCTGGCCGAGCACCCCGGTGTGCGGCCGATCGGGCGCATCGACGGATGGGGCCACCGCACTGTCGGTCTGGGCCTGCGCCAGAAGCTCGACCGCGATGCGGAGAGCCCCTACGTTCTCCCCCACGTCCACACCGCTGTGCACAACGCGCTCAGCCGGGCCCAGGTGGACCTCGACGGCATCGACGGGTTCGAGGTGCACGATTGTTTCACGCCCAGCGAGTATCTCGCGATCGACCACATCGGACTCACCGGCCCCGGCGAATCGTGGAAAGCCATCGAGTCCGGCGACATCGCGATCGGCGGCCGGTTGCCGATCAACCCCAGCGGCGGCCTGATCGGCGGCGGCCATCCGGTGGGCGCCACCGGCATCCGGATGATGCTCGACGCCGCCAAACAGGTCAGCGGACTGGCCGGCGACTACCAGGTCGACGGCGCACGCCGGTTCGGCACGCTCAATATCGGCGGAAGCACCGCCACCACAGTCAGTTTCGTCATCGGATCGGCGGAGTAGCAGTCATGAACACAGAGGTTGTCGGCAAGTTCCTGTCCACCCTGCCCGAGGACGACGACCATCCCTATCGCACCGGGCCATGGCGGCCGCAGACGACCGAATGGCGCGCCGATGACGTCACCGTCGTCGAGGGCGAGATCCCGATCGACCTCGACGGCATCTATCTGCGCAACACCGAGAACCCGCTGCACCCGGCGCTGAAGTTCTACCACCCGTTCGATGGCGACGGGATGTTGCACATCGTCGGATTCCGGGACGGAAAAGCGTTCTACCGCAACCGATTCGTCCGCACCGAGGCATTCGGCGCCGAACAGGAGGCCGGCGGGCCGCTGTGGCCCGGCCTAGCCGAACCGCTGACGCTGAGCAAGGCCGACCACGGCTGGGGCGCCCGGACGATGCTCAAGGACGCGTCGAGCACCGACGTGGTGGTGCACCGCGGGACCGCGCTGACCAGCTTCTACCAGTGCGGAGACCTTTATCGCGTCGATCCCTACACCGGCGAGACCCAGGGCAAGGAGACCTGGAACGGCGCCTTCCCGTTCGATCTCGGCGTATCGGCACACCCGAAGATCGACGAGCGCACCGGGGAGATGCTGTTCTTCAACTACAGCAAGAAGGCGCCGTACCTGCACTACGGGGTGGTTGACGCGAACAACGACCTGATGCACTACGTCGATGTGCCACTGCCCGGTCCGCGGCTGCCGCACGACATGGCGTTCACCCGAAACTACACCATCCTCAACGACTTTCCGTTGTTCTGGGAGCCCGAACTGCTCGAGCGCGACCTACACGTCGCGCGGTTCCATCGGGATATGCCGTCGCGGTTCGCGGTGCTCCCCCGGCGCGGAACGGCCGCTGACGTTCAGTGGTTCGAGGCCGACCCGACGTTCGTGCTGCACTTCACCAACGCCTACGAGGACGGTGACGAGATCGTCCTCGACGGCTTCTATCAGGGCGACCCCGAACCCGCGGACAACGGAAGCGGCAAGTGGGAGCGGGCATTCCGGTTCCTGGCCCTGGACCGCATGCAGACCCGCCTGCACCGCTGGCGGCTGAACCTCAAGACCGGAATGACCATCGAGGAACCGTTGAGCGAGAACATCTCCGAGTTCGGGATGATCAACGCCGCCCACGGCGGCGAGCCGTACCGGTATGTCTACGCTGCGACCGGCAAGCCCGGCTGGTTCCTGTTCGACGGACTGATCCGCCATGACGTCCGCACCGGCGCCGAGGAGCGGATCAGTTTCGGCGACGGCGTCTACGGCAGCGAGACCGCGATGGCCCCGCGGCTGGGGAGCAGCGCCGAGGACGACGGCTACCTGGTGACCCTGACCACCGACATGAACGCCGACGCCTCCTACTGCCTGGTGTTCGACGCCGCCCGTCTCTCCGACGGTCCGGTGTGCAAACTGGTGCTGCCGGAACGGATTTCCAGCGGTACCCATTCGACATGGGTGGCCGGTTCGGAGTTGCGGCGCTGGCGCGAAACAGACTCGGCGGCGCAGGCCGTCGGCCTGTAGTGGCCTCCGCGGACCGGCCGGCGCGGCTGGATCGTGGCGGCGCCAACGCCATCGGCCGCATGCTCGGGCTGCTCGGCGACGAATGGAACCTGCTGATCGTCCAGCAGGCGCTACTGGGCGCCGTTCGCTACAACGAGTTCATGGCCCGGCTGCCGATCTCGAATTCCGTTCTCACCAAACGGCTTCGGCTGCTCGTCGACGAACACCTCTTGACCCCCGGGTACCGCACCACCGCCCGCAGTCGGTCGCTCTGGCCGGTGCTGCTGTCGATCTGGGAATGGGAGCGGGTCTGGGTGCCCGAGCACCGCGGTCGCCTGCCCGCCATGCGGCACACCGTGTGCGGCGACCTGTTCTCCCCGGTGCTGCAGTGCACCGACTGTGGCGCAACGGTTCACGACGATGACGTCGACTTCACCGTCGGCCCCTCCGGACAGTGGCAACGCTCAGCACCGACCGCATCCACCCGGCGGCGGTCGGACGGCGCCGTGGGGCTTGGGGGCACACCCGGCGGCCAGGCCGGGATGTTCCCTCAGACGATGGCCGTCCTCGGCAACCGGTGGGCAGTGGCACTGCTGCTCGCCTCTTTCCTGGGCACCACCCGTTTCACCGAATTCCAGATCCAGCTCGGGGCGCCGCCCAGTCTGCTCGCCGAACGGCTGCAGACCTTCTGCGACATCGGCGTCCTGCGCGCCACGCCGGCCCGGGAGGGCTCCGACCGGGCGGTCTACCTGCTCACCGCGAAAGGCCGGGCGCTGGCCGCCGTTGTGGTGACGGCACTGCAGTGGGCCCAGCGGTGGTTCCTCGCCGCGGAAGGCCCGGCCATCGTCGTATCGCACCGCACCTGCGGGGCCGCCCTGGTGGCCGTGCTGGCGTGCGACAGGTGCGCCGTGCCGCTGACCGGCGCACAGGTGGAGGTCACCGCGGTGGAAGCAGCTGGAATCCCTTGACGATCTCCGCAGAGTCCTTGACGTAGGTGGGATCGTCGGGCTTGATCGTCTGCACCGTCAAGGTGGCGACGTAGTTGGAGTCACCGGCCCGGTAGACCGTCCCCAGCGAGGTGGCTTTGCGCTCCGGAACCGACGGCAGGTTCGGGCCGAGTTTCAATTCCGGCGTGCTGTAGGTCGCCGACAGTGCCGGGGCGCCGCAGACATTCGTCTCCGTGGTGGTGACGTCTTTCAGTTTCAGCTTCTTGTTCAGCTGGTCCTGTTGGGCCTGCAGGACCTGAATGGGCTTGCCGATGTCGCCGGCCACCTTCTGCAGGGTCACCACCGCGTTCGGGGTGAACCCGTTGGCGGTCAGTCCCTGTGCGCGGATCGAGAAGCGGATGCTCTCGGAATCCATCTTGGTGCTGCGCTCCCAGCCCGCCGGGATGGGAATCCGCAACGTCGGCTCCTGGTCGGTGCGGGTCGGAATGTCGGTCATCGGCGCCGACACCGTCTGGCATTTGTCGGCGCTGGGCTTGCTGCCCGAGCACCCGGATACCGTGACCGCCAAGGCGGTGACGGGCACCGCGAGCAGCACTAATGGCCGCCGTGTATGTGTGCGCATCCGCATCCCTTCGAAGCCCGCAACAGCCTACCGGCGGACCGCCGGGCCGGCGCCGGGCAGCACCGCCGCCGCCGGCAGCGTCGCCGCCAGCGCCCAGATCGAGCAGACCAGCGTCCCCACCGCGCAGGCCGTAGCGAGGTAGAAGCCGTAGCCCACGCGCATCGGGACCACCAGGTTGACGCGGAAAAACCACCAGGCGAGTACCCCGATCAAAACCGAAACCGCCAGCGCCGATGCTGCCGCCAGCCGGGCCGAGAGATCCCGCGCCGCCATCGCCCCGAGCACGATCAGAACCGACGACAACAGCACGATGAGTTGCCCGGCGCCGAACCGGGACGTCAGCGAGATGGCGCCGAAGGTGCCTCCGATGGCGCTCGCCCGGCCGCCGCCGTTGACGGGCGTCGTCAGCCAGGGCAACCAGCAACTCACCGAGAGGCCGGCGGCGAACAGCGACAACATCCAGCCGGGTCGCAGACGTGCCATGGGCAAAACGATAGTTGTTGTGGCCGAACCGCCCCGTCTTCCCAGTACCGTTTGCCCATGCGCGATCACATCATCGTCTGCGGTGACGATGCCCTCGCGATGCGGATCATCCAGGAACTCGCCGACGACGAGGTCGCGGTGGTGCGGCTGAAGAGTCCGGCGGCGCTCGACGCCGCCGGGGTGGCGACCGCCCACGCCGTGATCGCCGCCTCGCCCGACGACGCGGTCAACCTCGAGGTCGCGCTGCTGGCCCGGCAGACTAACCCCACCGTGCGGGTCGTCACCCGGCTGTCCAACAGCGTGCTGCACCAGGCCATGACCGACAACATCGGACCCGGGGCCGTGCTGGACGTGGCCGACCTGGCCGCGCCGTCGGTGGTGGAGGCGATGCTGGGCCGCACCGCCCACACGATCACGGCCGGCGGGGTCGAGTTCGTCGTGGCCACCGACACCGCATCACGCCACGGCACGCTGCGGGAGCTCTATGGCCGGCTGGCCCCGGTGGCGGTCATCCGCGGGGCCAACGCGCCGAACCCCGGGGAGATCGTCGCCTGCCCGCGCCTCGACGACGACGTCTACGACGGGGACTGCACCACCCTGATGGGCCAGGCCGATGAGCTGACCACCCAGGGGCTGACGGTGGGCGAGGCCCATCGCCCCCGCGCGCGCCGCTCGGCGCCGGCCCGGGCCGTCGATAGCGCCCGCGCGTTTGTTGATGACGTCAACCCGATGTTCTACCGGGCCCTGGCCGTCGCCGCGGCCGTGCTCGTCGGCTCGACGCTGGTGCTGCGGTTCGGTTTTCAGCCCGGCATGGGATGGGTGGACGCGCTGTCGTTCGCCACCGAGACGATGAGCACTGTCGGCTACGGCGATTTCGACTTCCTGGGTCAACCGCTGTGGCTTCGGTTGTTCGGCGTTGTGCTGATGCTCAGTGGGATCGCGTTGATCTCGGTCAACGTCGCGTTCATCGCCGATGTGCTGGTGTCCCGTCGGATGTACGAGTCGGCCAGCCGCCAGCAGGTCAGCCATCTGCGCCGGCACTTCGTGGTCGTCGGCCTGGGGTCGTTCGGCACCAGGGTCGCCACCATGCTCAAGGACTCCGGTCACGCGGTGACCGTCATCGAACGCGACGAAAGCAACCGATTCCTCTCGGCCGCCGAGAACCTGCACATTCCGGTCATCGTCGGTGACGCGACGCTGCAGGACACGCTCGCCGCGGCCCGTGCCGACCGGGCGCGCGCGGTAGCGATCCTGACCGAGGACGACATCGTCAACATCGAGACCGGCCTGGTGCTGCGCCAAATGACCAGCACCGAAGCCCACCACCGGACACCGATCGTGCTGCGGATCTACGACAAGGCGCTCGGCGCCGCCGTCGGTCACCGGCTGGACTTCAACCATGTGCGCTCCACCGTCGACCTCGCCACCCCGTGGTTCATCGGCGCCGCTATGGGCCTCGACGTGCTCGGCACCTTCTCCGTGGGCCAGCAGTCGTTCATGGTCGGCGCCGTGGTGGTCCAGCCCGGCAGCGAACTGGTCGGGATGCAGGTTCGCGAGCTGTCCCCGCAGACCCGGATGATCGCCATTGCGCGCGAGGGCACCGCCATAGAGTTGCATCCGCACCGCGACACCAAGTTCGGGGCGGGTGACACCGCCTACCTCGTGGGCCCGTACCACCAACTTCTCACCACACTGCGCAGAGGACAGCGCGGCCATCAGGGGAAGGCCAAGCCCCCGATGAGCATCCACGAAGGACTGGGGATCAGCGGCGATCTGGGCTGACTCCGAGAACCCGTAAAGCGTTGTCTTTCAGGATCATCGGCAGCACCGCTGGGTCGAGGTCGAGGGTGTCGAAGTCGCGGCGCCAGCGTTCCAGGGTGATGTAGGGATAGTCGGTGCCGAACAGCGCCTTGCCCCGCAGCTGACGCCCGAGTGCCTTGACGAGTTGCGGCGGAAAGTATTTCGGCGACCAGCCGGACAGGTCGAGGTAGCAGTTCGCCTTGTGCGAGGCGATCGCTATCTGGGCGTCGACCCAGGGCACCGCCGGGTGCGCCATGACGATGGTGAGTTCGGGAAAGTCGGCGGCGACGTCGTCGAG
This sequence comes from uncultured Mycobacterium sp., assembly GCA_964629725.1. GTDB lineage: Bacteria > Actinomycetota > Actinomycetes > Mycobacteriales > Mycobacteriaceae > Mycobacterium. Next base: position 145,087 of record CAZVST010000001.1, on the reverse strand, counting down.
CAACATCGGGTCGGCGTAACGCAGTTTGATGCCGTGGCCGCCCGGCAGCGCCGAGCCCAGACCGGTCTGGCCGGTGTGGAACAGCGCGGGCACGCCCGCTGCCGCGATGGCCTCGTAGACCGGATAGAACCGGCGGTCGTTGGGCTCGAACGCCTGCAGGCTGGGATGGAACTTGAAGCCTTTTACACCGAAGTCGCCGGCCAATTCCTCGACCCGGCGCACCGCGGCGCCCGACCAGGGGTCGACGCTGCCGAACGGGATCAGCACGTCGTTGTTGCGCGCCGCCCCGGCGATGAGGTCCTCGATCGAATTGGGGCGGTGGCCGGTAGCGCTCTGCGCGTCGATGGTGAACACCACCGCGGCGGTGTTGTGCCGGCGGTAAAGCGCGGCCACGTCGTCGACACCGGCGGCATTGCCCGGATCGAGTTTGAAATACCGGGCGGTGGCCTCGGACAGTTCCGGGTCGTAGGCACCGTGTCCGCTTGCGTCGATCTCGACGTGGGTGTGGAAATCGACGGCGTCAACGGCACCGAAGTCGACGGCGCAAGAATACTTTTCGTCCGCCACAGTCAGTTGGAGGCGTAGAGGGCGACGAAGCGGTTCAGGGATTGCTGAATGTCCCCGCGCAGTGCGGCGGCGACGATCATGCCGATCGGCCCGAACAAGGCAGGGCCGCCGAGGTGGACGTCCATGGTGACGACCGAGGCGACGACCCCTGCCTTGTCGCTGGGCCGGACCTTGCCGATCAGTTTGACCTTCACCCCGCCGACGCCGACGCCGTCGAGCGTCATCGACTCCGGCGGCCTGAAGTTCACGATCGTCCACTTGATCCGGTTAGCCATCCCTTTGACCTCGACAATGGACTCGAGAACGGTTCCCTTGTCGAGGTCTTCGGGGAGCTTGGAGCGCCAGACCCGGTGAATGGTGAGCCATTCCTCGTACCGGGAAAGGTCGGAGGCGTGCAGCCACGCCTCCCGCGGCGACAGCGGAACGTCTACGGAGACCGAAACCTTCGCCATCTTTCTGTGCTACTCGACTACTGGCCGTCGACCTTGTCGGCGACCTCAGCGGCCTTGTCGGCAACCTTGTCGGCCGCATCCTTGGCGCCGTCGGCAACGTTCCCAACAGCGCCGGTCACGGCTTCCTTGGCGTCGGCGACCTTGTCGGCGACGACGTCCTTGGCGTTGGCCGCCGAGGCCTGGACCTTGTCGACGGTCTCGCCGACGGCTTCCTTGGCGTCGGACACCTTGTCAGTGACGACGTCCTTCGCGTTGGCGGCCGCGTCCTGGACCTTGTCGACGGTCTCGCTCACGGCTTCCTTAGCCTCCGCCAGCTTCTCGGCAGCAACGTCCTTGCCGTGCTCGAAAGCTTCCTTGGCCTTGTCAATGAAAGACATTCATTTCCCTTTCGTGTGCCCTGGTGTCACGGGCGTCGTCCGGATACCGGGCGACGTCCCCGCGCCAATTTACGCCCTAGTCGTTGGCCCGCCACAGCAGCCTCGGTTCGCCGAGGACCCGGCCCTGGATCCACCAGGACGCTTCGATGAGTGCGGCGGCAATCAGGCCGATCAGGATCGCCGTGGCGGTCGTCGGCACGTTGGACGGATCGAGCATGAACTTCTCCCGCGCCAGGGGCAGCGCGAAGATCACCAGATAGCCCAGTGCGGACGCGGCGACCAGAGCGACGCGCCACCACTGGTAGGGCCGGGCCACCACCGCGAGCACCCACACAGCGCCGATCAGCAGCGTGATCAGCGCGGCGGTGGAGGCCTGGGTCTGCTCGGCCGGCGAACCGGTGCGGCCCGGGTAAGCGAGCAGATACGAGATGAACGTGGAGAGACCGACCACGGTCCCGGCCGGCAGGGCGGCGGTCATCACCCGGCGGACGAACCCGGTGCGAGCGCGCTCGCTGTTGGGCGCCAGCGACAGGATGAACGCCGGGATGCCGATGGTGAACCAGGCGGCGATGGTGACGTGGATCGGCTGGAACGGATAGAGCAGCGGGTCGGTGTGACCCCAGTGCGAGACCAGACCCGCCACCCCCACGAGCAGTGCCAGCAGTACCGAATACACCGTCTTGGTGAGGAACAGGTTGGAGACCCGTTCGATGTTGCCGATCACCCGGCGTCCCTCGCCGACCACATAGGGCAATGTGGCGAACTTGTTGTCCAGCAACACGATCTGGGCCACCGCGCGCGAGGCCGGGCTGCCCGATCCCATCGCGACGCCGATGTCGGCATCTTTGAGGGCCAGGACGTCGTTGACGCCGTCACCGGTCATGGCGACGGTGTGGCCGCGGGACTGCAGGGCGTGCACCATGGCCCGCTTCTGATCTGGGCGCACCCGGCCGAAGGTGGTGAACTCGTCCATGGTCTGGGCCAGCTCACCCGGGTCGGTGGGCAGACTGCGGGCGTCCATGGCCTCCCCGTGCAGCCCCAGCGACGCTGCCACCGCACCCACCGAGACGGCGTTGTCGCCGGAGATCACTTTGACCGTGACGTGTTGGGAGGCAAAGTATTCCAGCGTGTCGCGGGCGTCGGGGCGGACCCGCTGTTCGAGGACGACCAGTGCGACCGGCGTCACCCGGCCGGGTGCGGCAGCGCTGTCCACCTGGGTGTCGCACGATCCCAGCAGCAAGACTCGTAGACCCTTCGCGCCGATCTGCTCGGCCTGATCGGCCACCGGAGAGCCCGGTTCGGCCAGCACATCCGGGGCGCCGATCACCCAGTTGCCCTGCTCGCCGTAGGACGCGCCACTCCACTTGGTGGCGGATTTGAACGGCGCTAACGCCGTCGCGGTCCACCCGGGAGACGTCGGGTAGGCCTCGGCGATGGCCTGCATGCTGGCGTTGGGCCGGGCGTCGTCGGCAGCGAGCGCCGCCAGCACCGTGCCGATCTGTTCATCGGCGAACTCGGCCAGTCCCTTGGCTTCCGAGAGGCGCATCCCGTTCTCGGTCAGCGTGCCGGTCTTGTCCGCGCAGACCACGTCGACCCGGGCCAGGCCCTCGATGGCCGGCAGTTCCTGCACCAGGCACTGCCGCCGGCCCAACCGCACAACGCCGACTGCGAAGGCGACCGACGTCATCAGCACCAGGCCCTCGGGGACCATCGGAACCAGCGCGCCGACCATCCGCAGCACCGCGTCGCGCCAGCCGACGTGGGTTAGGAACAACTGCGTGTAGATGGTGAGCAGACCGGCGGGCAGGAGCAGATAGGTGATGACTTGCAGGATCTTGTTGATGCCGTTGCGCAATTCCGATTTGACCAAGCTGAACTTGCTCGCCTCCTCGGCGAGACGGGCCGCGTAGGCCTCCCGGCCGACCTTGGTGGCGCGGTAGGCGCCGGTGCCGGCCACCACGAAGCTGCCCGACATCACCGGGTCACCGGCGTTTTTGTGGATCGGGTCGGCCTCACCGGTGAGCAGTGACTCGTCCACCTCGCAATTGCTCGCCTCCACCAACTCCCCGTCGACGACGATCTGGTCGCCGGGACCGAGTTCGATGATGTCGTCGAGTACCACCTGGTTGGGCGGCAACTCGGTGGTCCCGGACTGCCGCCGCACCCGGGGCTTGGCCTGCCCGACGATGGCGAGGCTGTCCAGCGTCGTCTTGGCCCGCAACTCCTGGATGATGCCGATCGCGCTGTTGGCGACGATCAGCAGTCCGAACAGCCCGTTGATCAGCGAACCGGTGGCCAGCACGATGGCGAACAGCACCCCGAGGATCGCGTTGATCCGGGTGAAGACGTTGGACCGGACGATGTCGCCGACGCTGCGCGACGCGCGGGTGGGCACGTCGTTGGTCTTGCCCTCGGCGACGCGGGCGGCGACCTCGGCGTCGGACAGTCCTGCGGCAATCGTGGCCGTCACGGGCCCAGTCTCTCTTCACGCAAACGGCTCATCCGTAATAATCTCTCTTCGCGCAAGCGGCTCATCGCAAGAATGATCCCATCTTGTCGTCGTCGAAGTACTCCAGCGTCAGCCGGTTGCCATCGAAGGTGGCGGTGGAAATCGTTCCGGGAGCGGCATTCTCGTTGATCAGGGGGAAGGTGAACACGTTGCCGTCCCAGTGGGTCAGGGGATGGACGTCCGGATGCGGCCCGAGCGCGAGGGTGAGCCGGCCGTCCTTCTCGGCCACGGTCGCCGGGCCCCAGTAGTCGTTGGCGTAAGTCCCGGTATAGGACGCCAGGGGCCGCGCCGGTGCCGGGTTGGCCGGCGGCGCCTTCCCGACCAGAGTTCCCGACGGTCTGTTCATCGGCGCGAAGGCGTCGGCGTAGAGCTTGCGCCAGTCCTCGCGCACCGCACCGAATTGCACCAGGTCGGCGAACTCGGCGGTCAGCGTTTCCGGGATGCCACTGGGCGCGGCGTTGGTCAGCGCGACTATCGCGACGTCGGCCGAAGGAATGATGACGGCGTTGGTCGCCGCACCCAGGTCGAACCCGCCGGAGTGGCTGAACTGCATACGGCCGGCCGCGCTCGTGCTGACGTTGAACCCGTAGCCGTAGAACCCCGGCCGCATCGACGGCTGCGTCGGCGGGGCCGACACCATCTGCGGGGTGAGTGCGGGAAGCAGGGCGTCCGGTTCGACGACGGTTGTCCCGTTATAGCGGCCGTCGGCCAGCATCATCGCCACCCAGTGGGTGAGGTCGTTGACCGACGCGCTGACCCCGCCGGCCGGGGACTGGGCGTCGGCGTCGCGGGTGTAGCGGGGCGCGTAACTCCCGTCGACCTTGACGTGGCCGACCGCCCGGTCGGGACGGGCGGAAAAGTCGGCAAAGCGGGAACTGGTCGACACCATGCCCAGCGGCCGGTAGAGCACCCGCTCACTGAGTTCCTCCCAGGAGGTGCCCGCCGCCGCTGCGACCGCTTCAGCTGCCGCCGTGACACCGAAGTTGGTGTAGGCGTAGGAGGTTCGGAACGGCGCCAGCGGCAGCATACGGAGCCGCATCAGCACCGCTCGGCGGCCGTAGCCCAGATCCTCGAGGCGGTCGCCGGCGTGGTCGGGCAGACCTGACCGGTGCGCGAACAGGTCGCCGATGGTGAGCATCCGGGTGACGGCGGGATCGGACAGTGCGAACCACGGCAGTTTCCCGACGACCGGGGTGTCCCAGCCGATCGTTCCGGTGCCGACCTGGTGAGCGACGACGGTGGCGGCGATCGGCTTGGACAGCGACGCCAATTGGAAAACCGTGTCCGGATCGACCGGATCGGGCCTGCCGGCCTCGCGAACCCCGAACCCCTTGGCGTACAGAGTTTTTCCACCGTGCACGACGGCCACCGCCATCCCCGGAATGCCGGAGGACTTCATCAACTCCTCGGCGATCCCGTCGAGTTTGGCGACGGCGTTGCCAACCGCGTTGTCCGGCAACGGCATCGCCGCGACCAGACCCGGCGGTTCATGGGAGACCGGCGACGGCGGGGCGGCGGGGGGGCTGCAGGCCGTCACGGCGGCGAGCACCGCGATCGCGCCGGCGCGCCGGGCCAGGACGGACATGGCTACCTACGGTAGCGGGTCATCGGGCCCACCAGCGCTGCACCGCTTGGGGGCCGTCGATCGCCGGTACCACCCGGCCGCCCGGCTTGGGCACCGCGATGTCGACAGCGCCGGCCAGCGCCGCCTCGACCAGCCGGTCGGCGGGCTCCGACCAAGGGTGCGGGGCCAGCCGGAAGGTGCACCAGTGGATCGGCACCAGCACACCGCCCGGCGCGGCGGCGTTGAGATCCAGGTGGGCGCGGACGGCCTCCTCGGGATTCATGTGAATGTCGGGCCAACTCTTGTTGTAGGCGCCGATCGGCAGCAGCGTCAGGTCGAACGGGCCGTGCGCCGCACCGATGTCGGCGAAGGTGCCGGTATAGCCGGTGTCGCCGCCGAAGTAGACCCGGTGCTGCGGTCCCGTGAAGGCCCACGACGACCACAGGGTGTTGTTGCGGGACAGGAACCGGCCGGAGAAATGCCGGGCCGGGGTGCACGTCAGGGTCAAATCCTCGATGGCGAAGCTGGAGTTCCAGTCCAGTTCGACGATCCGATGCGCCGGGATTCCCCACGCCCGCAGGTGTGCGCCTACCCCGAGCGCGGTGATGAACAGTGCGCGTTGAGTGCGCTCCAGCATCCGCACGGTGTCCATGTCGAGATGGTCGTAGTGGTCGTGGCTGATCACCACCGCGTCCAGCGCGGGCAGCGCTTCGAGATCCAGCGGCGGCGGGTGCAGCCGGCCCGGACCCAGCGTCTTCGACGGGGAGCACCGCTCACTCCACACCGGGTCGGTGAGCACCCGGTAGCCATCGATCTCCACCAGTGCGGTGGCGTGGCCGAGCCAGGTCACCGCCAGCGGCGCGGCCGCCGAGCGCGGTTGAGCCGCGGCCAGCGGGATCGGTTCCTTGGGCCGGCTCACCGATTTGCCGCTGACCATGTCGAAGAGGACCAGCCGGTTCTCCTCGGCGTCGAGACGGATGGCCGACGACGGCTCCAGGTTGTGGAACACCCCGCCGCGATAGTTCGGTGAACCGGCCGCCACCTTCCGGATGGCCGGTGCACTGGCGCCGAGCGCAGCCGGCGTGCCGTGCAGGGTGCGCAGCGCCCAGCCGCCGGCAGCCAGTGAGGCGGTTCCCGCGACGAGGCGAGCGGCGGCCCTGCCGCTGGGCAGAATGGCGGAGACGTCGGGAAGACCGCGCACGATCAAGCTCCCTTGAACCTCGCGGCGCGCTTCTCAAGGCGGGCGACCTGAGCCTCGATCACGTCGTGGCTGCCCCAGGCCTTGTCGAAGAGTTCCTTGTGCAGCCCGCCCTGCTCCTCGTAGGCGCCGTCGTCGTTGAGGACCCGCTTGGAGTGCTGCAGTGACAGCGGCGCGTACCCGGCGATCTCGGCGGCCCAGGCCTGGGCGTCGGCCAGCGTCCCGAGGCGGTTGGCCATCCCGGTCATCAGCGCGGTCTGCGCGTCGAGCTTCTCGGCGGCCAGTAACATCCCCCGCGCGCGGCCGTAACCGGCCAGTGAAGCGAGCCGACGGATGCTCCAATTATCAAGGGCCAGGCCGTATCTGGCGATCGGGAACTGGAAGTAGGCATCGGGTGCGACCACCCGCAGGTCGCAGATCATGGCCAACTGGACGCCGGCGCCGATGGCCGGGCCGTTGATGGCGGCGATGACCGGCATCGGGACGGCGTCGATCGCCTTGTTGAGCGCGATCGCCTTCTCCGGGAAGTCGGCGGCGAAAACGTCGCCGGAGAGGTCGGCACCGGCGCAGAACACGGTGCCGGCACCGGTCAGCACGATGGCGCGGACGTCGTCGGCCGCGGCCTGCTGGACCGCCTCGCGCAGCGCGTCCCCCAACGCGGAGTTCAGGGCGTTGCGCCGCTCGGGTCGCTGCAACTCGATGGTCGTCACGTCACCGACGCGTTCGATTCCGATCATGGAACTCAAGCCTACTTGGCGGATTCCCGCCGCCTACTGGCCGGTTTCCGGCCCGGACCAGCGCCGGTGGGCCTCCTGGAGCAACGCGCACACCTGTGCGTCGGAGGTCTGGTCGAAATGGGCGTAGCCCTGGCCCACCGCCGTGAAATACCGCGGCGTGCCCGGACAGACCACATCGTCGGCGACCTCCCGCAGGGCGGCGACGGTGTCCCGGGCACCGATCGGGGCGGCCAGGACGACGGTCCGCGCTCCGCGGGCGCGGGCGACCAGGGCGGCGACCCGGGCGGTCGCGCCGGTGGCAAAGCCGTCGTCGACGATCACGACGGTCCGGCCCGAGATGTCGGCTCCGGGCCGCCCGCCCCGATAGAGATCGATCCGGCGCTGCAGTTCGCGGCGCTGCTCCGATTCCACCGCGGCGATGTCGTCGTCGGTCAGCACGGTTCGCCGCAGGACGGCGTTATTGAGCACCCGGACGACGGCGCCTCCGGGCGGTCCTTCGCCGATCGCGCCGAATGCGAGTTCAGGTTGGTAGGGCAGCCCGAGTTTGCGCACCACCAGCACGTCGAGCGGGGCGTTCAGGGCGATGGCCACCGGGTAGGCCACCGGCACGCCGCCGCGCGGCAGGGCCAGCACCACCGGGGCGCTGTTCCGATAACCGCGCAGGGCCTCGGCGAGGTGCTGGCCGGCGTCGTCGCGGTTGGCGAAAGGGATCACGCCTTCGATTCTCCGCCGACCGTTGCGCTGGAGCGACGTTGGACACCGAGCGTCGCGCTGGTTGGACGCTCGGCGAGCCGCCGGCGAGTCACGCCAGCGAGTCGATCCATGCCCGGTGCAGCGCCGCGTAGCGCCCGCCGGCGACGATCAGCTCATCCGGCGGCCCGTCCTCCAGGATCTGCCCGTGCTCGAGCACCAGCACCCGGTCGGCGATCGCCACGGTTGACAGCCGGTGGGCGATGATCAGCGCGGTGCGATCGGCCAGCACGGTGCGCAGCGCCCGCTGCACCAGACGCTCGCTGGGGATGTCCAGCGACGACGTCGCCTCGTCGAGGATCAGTACGGCCGGGTCGGCCAGGAACGCGCGGGCGAAGGCGACCAGTTGCCGCTGCCCGGCCGACAGCCGTCCGCCGCGGGTAGCGACGTCGGTGTCGTACTCGTCGGGCAGGGCGGTGATGAACTCGTCGGCGCCGACGGCGGTCGCGGCGGCCCGGACCTCGTCGTCGGTGGCGTCGGGCCGGCCGAACCGGATGTTGTCGGCGACGGTTCCGGAGAACAGGACGTTCTCCTGGGTCACCATCACCACGTGGCGGCGCAGGTCGCTCTGGGCGAGACGGCGCAGGTCGACGCCGTCGAGGCTGACCACACCGAGGTCGGGGTCGTAAAACCGGGCGATCAACTTGGCGATGGTGGTCTTGCCCGCCCCGGTCGTGCCGACCAGCGCGACGGTCTGGCCCGCCGGCACCTTCAGGGTGAAGTCCGACAGCACCGGGTGGTCGCGAACGTAGGCGAACGACACGTCACTCACACCGATGTCGCCGCTGACCGTCGTCAGCGACACCGGGTGCTGTTGATCGGCGATGGCCGGTTGCCGAGCCAGCACACCGGCGATCTTCTCCAGCGCCGACGACGCCGACTGGAAGGTGTTGAAGAACTGCGAGATGTCCTGCATCGGTTCGAAGAACATCCGCAGATAGAGCAGGAACGCCGTCAGCGTCCCGATGGTCATCTGGCCGTGCATCACCCGGTAGCCGCCGTAGAGCAGGACGACCCCGGTGGTCAGGTTGCCCACCAGCTTGACCGACGGCATGAAGATGGCCAGCAGCCGGAAGGCCCACTCGTTGTCCACCCGGTACCGGTCGGCCACCGCGTCGAAGATCTGCTGGTTGCGGGGCCCGCGGCGGTAGGCCTGCACCGCTTTGATCCCGGCCATGGTCTCGACGAACTGCACGATCACCAGCGCCGAACTCTCCCGGACCCGGCGGTAGGTGACCGTGGACTCCCGGGCGAACCAGCGCACCAGCAGCACCAGAGCCGCCGACGCGCCCAGGCAGATCAGGCCCAGCCGGACATCGAGCACGACCAGCAGCACCGCGGTGCCGGCCAGGGTCAGCACGGCGGTGATCAGACTGTCGAAACCGGTTTCGAGCATTTCCTGGATCGCCTCGACGTCGTTGGTCGAGCGGCTGACCACCCGCCCGGAGGTGTAGCGGTCGTGGAAGGCGATGTCCAGGCGCCCGAAATGCCGGAACAGCCGGCGGCGCAGTTCCAGCAGCACGCGCTGGCCGATCCGGCCCGAGGCGTTGAGGAACACCATCCGGGTGACGGCCTGCAGCGCGACCAGCCCGCACAGCGCGGCCACCACCACCACGAGCTCACCGGCCGAGCCCCCGGCCATCAGCGGCGGAATGGCATAGTCGATCCCGCGTTTGACCAACAGCGGAATGGCAAGCCGTGCAACGTTTTCGGCGATCACCGCGACGGCAAGGCCGATCAGGACCAACCGGTAGGGCGCAAGCAGCACCCGCAGCAGCGCCAGGGCTTCGCGGCGGCGCGACACCGACTCGTCGATATCACCGGCCTGCTCGTCGTAGCGTCCACGCCAGCCGTCGCTCGGCGCACTCACCGGGAACCGCCATCGGGTGAACTCAGGTACCCGGTCCGGCGCAGCACGTGTTCTTCGAACGCCTCCTCGTAGGCGTGGTCGAGCCGGTGCCGGCCGGCGTCGGATTCCCAGTCCGGTTGCAGTTCGCAGCCGTCGTCGAGTTCGTCGTCGGCGGCCAGCAGGTAGCGGTAGCGCGGCACTCCGGCGAGCAATTCGTCGTGGGTGCCGACATGGGTGATGGTGTGCGCACCCGATCCGTCGGCGGAGTCGAGCAGCGCCACCCGGTCGGCCAGCAGAACCGTCGACGCCCGTTGCGCGACAACGATTGTCGTGACACCCACCAGCGCCTCCCGCAGCGCCGAGGTGACCGTAGCCTCGGTGTGCACATCCAGGGCCGAGAGGGTGTCGTCGAGTACCAGGACGGAGGGGCGGGCCAGGATGGCCCGCGCCAGCGCCAGCCGCTGCCGCTGGCCGCCGGACAGGCTCATACCCTGCTCCCCGATCCGGGTGTCCAACCCGAAAGGCAACTCGTAGACGAACTGCGCGGCGGCGATCTCGACGGCGGCGGCGATCTCGTCAGCGCTGGCCGGGTCATCGGATGGCCGCCCCAGGGTGAGGTTCTCCAGCACCGACATCGAGAACAGCGTCGGATCCTCGAACGCGACGGCCACCGCGCGACGCAGCGCCTCCAACGTCAACTCCCGGATGTCCACACCGTCGATGCGGATCGCGCCCTCGGTCACGTCGTAGAGCCGGGGCAGCAGTCCGGCCAGCACCGACTTCCCGGAGCCGGTCGCTCCGACGAGCGCGACGGTCTCCCCCGGTTCGACGCTGAGATCGACGTGGCGGAGCACCCAGTGATCAGAGTCGGGAAAAACGAACCCGACGTCGACGAGGTCGACCCGGCCCACGCCGGGCGACTCGACCCTCGGCCCGTCCTTGATCTCGACCGGCGCATCGAAAATCTCCGCGATCCGGTCGGCGGCCGTCATGGCCTCCTGCGTCATAGACAGCAGGAAACCCAGCGACGCGATCGGCCACACCAGCGACAACATCATCGTGATGAACGCCACCAGGGTGCCCATCGTCACCAAGTGATGCCCGGCCGCATAGGCGCCGAAACCCAGCACCACGATCAGCGTGAGGTTGGGGATCACCTCCAGCAGGGTCCAAAACCGGGCCGAGACCGACACCTTGCCGACCTGAGTGTCGTAGAGCAACCGCGCCTGCTCGTCGAAGCGGTCGAAGACGTAGTCCTCACGTCCGAAGGACTTGACCGCCCGCACCCCCAGAGCGGCCTCCTCGACATGAGTAGCCACATGCCCGGCCTGATCCTGTGCGCGCCGCGACAGCGCGGTGAAGGTGCGTTCGAAATGCAGCATGGTGAGGGTGACCGGAACCACCGACACCGCCACCACCACGCCCAGCGGCCAGTACATCAACAGCAGAATCACCGTGACCACGACAATCTGCAGGATGTTGAGCATCAAGAACACCAGCCCGAAGGACAGCAACCGGCGAATCGTGCTGAGGTCGTTCATGATTCGCGACAGCAGCTGCCCGGACTGCCACCGCCCGTGGAACGACATGGGCAGGATCTGCAGCCGGGCGTAGAGATCCTTGCGGATGTCGGCCTCCACCCCCATGGTGGCCCGCGACACCAGCCAGCGCCGGATGAACCAGAGCAGCGCCTCGACCAACCCGATCGCCATGGCCGCCGAGCCGAGCACCCACAACCCGTGCGGATCGCGGTGCCGTACGGGTCCGTCGATGACGGCCTTGGTCATCAGCGGGATGGCGACGGTGGCGAACAGGCTCACCGCCGCGATGACGAACATCGCGATCCAGCGCGCCCGGTGGGGTTTGAGGTAGGGCAGCAGTCGCAGCAGATCGGAGACCGCGCGGCGACGCGCCGGGCACTCGGCGATGGCTGGGACTGTCCGAAGATCCACCACCCAAGCGCCTCCTAGAGTCATCGTGCCACGGCCGGGTCGCCCGGTCGGCACGCCTTCGTCCCCTATGGTCGGCACGCCCTCCGTCCCCTATGGTCGGCACGCCTCCAACTCCTATGGTCGGCACGCCTCCAACTCCTATGGTCGGCACGCCTCCAACTCCTGTACCCGTCAATCCGGCACTATGGGGGCATGGACCCCGTCCCAGCCTCCCCGCGCGTGCTCGTGGTCGACGACGACCCCGACGTGCTGGCCTCGCTCGAACGCGGGCTGCGGCTGTCCGGGTTCGAGGTGTCCACCGCCGTCGACGGCGCCGAAGCGCTGCGCAGCGCCACCGAGACCCGTCCTGACGCGATCGTGCTCGACATCAACATGCCGGTGCTCGACGGCGTCAGCGTGGTGACCGCGCTGCGCGCCATGGACAACGATGTGCCGGTCTGTGTGCTCTCGGCGCGCAGTTCGGTCGACGACCGGGTGGCCGGCCTGGAGGCCGGGGCCGACGACTACCTGGTCAAACCGTTCGTCCTGGCCGAGTTGGTGGCCCGGGTCAAGGCGCTGCTGCGCCGGCGCGGATCCACCGCGACCTTCTCCTCCGAAACCATCCAGGTCGGACCGCTGGAGGTCGACATCCCGGGCCGGCGGGCCCGCGTCAACGGCCTCGACGTCGACCTGACCAAGCGGGAGTTCGACCTGCTCGCCGTCCTCGCCGAACACAAGACCGCCGTCCTGAGCCGGGCGCAGCTGCTGGAACTGGTGTGGGGCTATGACTTCGCGGCCGACACCAACGTCGTCGACGTGTTCATCGGCTACCTGAGGCGCAAGCTGGAGGCTGGCGGGGCGCCGCGCCTGCTGCACACCGTGCGCGGGGTCGGCTTCGTGCTGCGCACCCAGTAGGGGTGATGCTCGCGCGCTTCCTCCGCCGCACCCCGTCGCTGCGCACCCGGGTGGCGTTCGCCACGGCGATCGGCGCAGCCATCGTCGTCACCATCGTGGGCACCATCGTGTGGATCGGCATCACCAACGACCGCCTCGAACGACTCGACCGCCGACTCGACGAGGCCGCCGGCTTCGCGGTCCCTTTCGTGCCCGGCGGGCTGGAGCAGATACCGCCGTCGCCGAACGTGCGGGACGTGGTGATCACCGTGCACCGGGGAGACGAGGTGCGGTCGAACTCCGATGTCGTTCTGCCGCTGCTGGATTCGGACTACGCGACGACGGTGATCGACGGGGTGAGATACCGGGTCCGCACCGTCGAGATGCCCTATCCCGAGCCCGCCACGCTCCAGGTTGGCGCTACCTACAACGACACCGTCGCCGACACCAACAACCTGCACCGCCGGGTACTCGTCATCTGCACGTTCGCCATCGCCGCCGCGGGACTGCTGGGGTGGCTGCTGGCCACCTTCGCGGTGCGCCCGTTCCGCCGCCTGGCCCAGCAGACCCGGGCCATCGACGCCGGGGACGTCACCCCGGATCTGGAGGTCACCGGCGCCACCGAGGCCGTTGAGATCGGGGAGGCGCTCACCGGTCTGCTGGAGAGAGTGTCGACCGAGCAGGGCCGCACCAAGGCGGCGCTGGCGTCGGCCCGCGACTTCGCCGCGGTCTCGGCCCACGAATTACGCACCCCGCTGACCGCCATGCGGACCAACCTCGAGGTGCTGTCCACCCTCGACCTGCCCGCCGACCAGCGCGAGGAAGTGATCGGCGACGTCATCCGCACGCAGAGCCGGATCGAGGCGACACTCGGTGCGCTGGAGCGACTGGCCCAGGGCGAGCTGTCCACCGAGGCCGACCAGGTGCCCGTCGACATCACCGAACTGCTCGACCGCGCCGCGCACGACGCCATGCGCGTCTACCCGCATCTCGACGTCACGCTGACGCCGTCGCCGACCTGCATCATCATCGGCCTGCCGGCCGGGCTGCGACTGGCGGTCGACAACGCGATCGCGAACGCCGTCAAACACGGCGGGGCCACCCGGGTGCTGCTCTCGGCGGTGAGTTCCCGCGAGGGCGTCGTCATCGCCGTCGACGACAACGGCACGGGTGTGCCGGAATCGGAGCGGACGGCCGTCTTCGAGCGGTTCGCCCGTGGGTCCACCGCGTCGCGCTCCGGCTCGGGACTGGGCCTGGCGCTGGTCGCGCAGCAGGCTGAAATCCACGGCGGCACAGCAGCTTTGGAGGACAGTCCGCTGGGCGGGGCGAGGCTGGTTTTGCGCCTGCCGCCCCCGGACCCCGTCCCTTAAGGGCCGGGCGCTAGTCGGCGCCGATGATCCTGATGCGCGACTCGGCTTCGGGAATGCCGTCGTCGATGATGCGCGTCCGGGTCTCGGGAATGCCGTCGTCGATGATGACCAGCGTGGAGTCCGCCGATGACCCGTGATGCTCGGTGACCACAGTCTCGGCGGAGACATGATCACCTTCGGTGATGACGGTATCGGCGGCGACATGGTGACCCTCGTTGACCACCGCCGCGGCCTCGGCCGAGACCAGAGAGGCCCGGTGCGCCTCCGTGGCGTTCCACCGCACGAAGCCCGCCTTCTCGGCGCACTCATCGTCGCGGAACCACAACTCAGTCTCGATCGCATCGAAGTCGGGGCTCTCGGGGGTGTAGTACCGCCCGGTATTCTTCACGCCCTTGAGCCGGTAGCCGGCCGGTGCGCTGCTTCGACGGGTCACACGAATGGATCCCGCACCGTACGGTACCGCCTCGATGATGCCGCGGCTCTCCACGGTCTCGACCTTCTGGACGAGAGTGTGGACGTCGTCGTGGACCTTCCCTGCCGCCGCATGCACATCGCCGTGCACCTTCTCGGCCACCGCATGCACATCGCCGTGCACCTTCTCGGCCACCGCATGCACATCGCCGTGCACCTTCTCGGCCGCACCGCGCACCTTCGCCGTTGCACCTCCCGCGGCAGCCGCGCCGGCAGCGGTTGCCGCCGCCGACACCGTGCGGCTGACCGGCACCTCGCGCGTCACCTTGCGGATCGTGAGGGCCAGCGTCAGCAGCAGGCCCAGCAGAAACGCCAGGGACATCAGCCACCAGTTCACGTCATGTGCCATCAGCGTGCTCCGAATTCGCGCGAGCCGGGCAGATCCGCGAGGGCCTCGGCCTCGCTGGTCCGGTGAACGGTCAGTACGGCGATCACGTAGGCCACCAGCGATCCCGCCACGAAGGCCACCAGGTACCAGAGCCATTGCCAGAAGAAACCCATCTCTCGATACTCCTAATCGACCTTGATCTCGGTCCGGCGATTCTGTGCCCGCCCGGCCTCGGTGTCATTGCCGGCAATCGGCTGCGATGATCCCTCGCCCTCGCTGGTGACCGAACCGGCCGACACGCCCTGGGACACCAGGTAGGACGCGACCGCCTTGGCCCGGTTCTGGCTGAGCGGGGTGTTGATGGCGTCGGTGCCGGTGTTGTCGGTGTGGCCGATGACGGTGAGCTTGACGTCGGGACAGGCCTTGATCGCGGAGACCACCGGGCCAAGCTGCGCGACGCCGTCGTTGCTCAGCTTGTCGCTGCCCGTCTGGAACTTGATCGGGGCCGCGAGGTCGGCGTCGATGGTGGCCTGCAGGGTGTCGCACGACGCCTTGGCGCCCTGGACGGTGATGTTGTTGATCACCCCGACGTTCGGCCAGCCGGCCTTGGCGGCGGACTCGACGGCGGCCTTGACCTCCTCGTTGGGCGATGTCCCGGTCAGGGTCAGCGAGGTGCCCTGGATGGTGAAGTGGAAGTCCGGAATGTCGGCAGCGGCCTTGAGCACCGCACCGAGACCGTCGAAGCTCGGCGGAACGGCGCCGGCGGCGAGGTCGAGCTTGTCGATCAGGTTGACCGACGGCCCCAGGGCCGTCTTCATCGCGGCCATCAGGCTGTTCTTCGCAGACAGGTCGGGCAGGATGCCGGAGAGGGTGAAGTCCCGGCCGTTGCGCAGGATCGACAACGGGGACAGGCTCAGCGACGGCGCGCCGACACTGGGCACGCTGACGCTGACGCTCGGTGCGCTGATGTCCGGGGCGCTGAGGTCCACCTTGGGCTTGAGCGCACCCCAGCCGAGCCAGCCGAAGAGCAACGGGATCAGCAACAGGCCGAGCAGCCAGCCCCATCCCGGTGGACGCCGGTAGTACCGCGACTCAGTCCGCCACTCGGTGGCGGTCGTACTGAGCCGGGTGTCGCCGGAACCCGTCATCGGTTCCCTCCTCCGCCGTTTGCCGGCGCGTCACTTACATCGAACCGGAGCAACATACGACACGCCGGGACAAAAGCCAACGGTTTTGCAGACCCAGGTCAGGCGATGCCGAGCAGGTCGATCACGAAGATCAGGGTCTGACCCGACAGCCGGTGACCCGCCCCGGCCGGGCCGTAGGCCAACTCCGGCGGAATCACCAATTGCCGGCGGCCGCCCACCCGCATGCCGGGGATGCCGTCCTGCCAACCCTGGATCAGCCCGCGCAGGGGGAAAGAGATGGATTCGCCACGATTCCAGGAGCTGTCGAACTCCTCTCCCGTGTCGTACTCGACGCCGACGTAGTGCACCTCGACGACATCACCGGGCTTGGCTTCCTGACCGCTGCCGACGAAGACGTCGGAGATGACCAACTCAGTGGGGGCCGCGCCGCCGGGGAATTCGATCTCAGGTTTGGTAGTCACGCGGTTCACCGTAGCCGCCTGACGGTTGCGGGCGGAGGTTTCGAGCCGTCGTCGGGCGGGCGATCCTGCTGCGTGCCATCCGATGACAGCACCCATGCCGGCCCAGGGCCCAAGGCCCCGCCCAGCGACCGCGACACCCTGGCCCAGATCCATCGCCTGGTGGACGAGGAGCACCGGTTGCGAGATCGCCTGCTGCGAGGGTTACCTGAGCTGACTCGATGACCCCGGACAACTCCACAATCTTCGACGTCGTCGTCGGCGGCGGAGGGCACAACGGCCTGGTGGCCGCCGCCTACCTCGCCCGGGCCGGGCTGCGGGTCCGGCTCCTGGAGTGGCTTGACCTAGTGGGCGGTGCGGCGGTGTCGGCTCAGGCGTTCGACGGTGTGGACGCCCGGTTGTCCCACTACGCCTACCTGGTCAGCTTGTTGCCCAAGCGCATCCTGGAGGACCTCGGCGCCGGAGTCACCCTGGCGCGTCGCCATTACTCCTCCTACACCCCCAACCTGGCCGACGGGCACACGGCGCGCAGATCGTCACCGGCGGCGACGTCGTCGCCGTCACCCCGGACGGCGAGGTGCGTTACCGCGCGGCGACGAGGAGCACCGCGTCGACGCCCGCCACGTCCTGGCCAACGTCACCCCCGCGGTGCTCGCGAGCATGCTGGGCGAACCGGCGCCCGACGTGGCCGACGGCTGCCAGCTGAAAGTCAATCTTATTGCTGAGCCGGCTGCCCCGGCTGCGCGACGCCGACGTGACCGCCGAGCAGGCGTTCGGCGGGACGTTCCACATCAACGAGACCTGGACCCAACTCGACGACGCCTACACCGCCGCCGAGGCCGGCCGGGTGCCGGCGCCGCTGCCGTGCGAGATCTACTGCCACTCGCTGACCGACCCGAGCATCCTGTCGCCGGCGCTGCGCGAGTCCGGGGCCGCGACGCTGACGGTGTTCGGCCGCATGTGCCGCATCGGTTGCAGGCCGCCGAACCCGAGACCATGCGCGAGCGCCTCACCGCGGCGGTGCTGGAATCACTGAATTCCGTTCTGGCCGAACCCATTCAGGATGTCGTGATGACCGACGCACACGGCCGGCCGTGTATCGAGGCCAAGACGACGGCCGACCTGGAAGCCGGACTCGGCTTGACCGGAGGCAACATCTTCCACGGTGCGCTGTCCTGGCCCTTCGCCGACGACGACGATCCCCTGGACACCCCCGCGCGGCAGTGGGGGGTGGCGAGCGGTCACGACCGGATCCTGCTGTGCGGTTCGGGCGCGCGGCGCGGCCGCGCAGTCTCCGGTCTGGGTGGGCACAACTCGGCCATGGCCGTTCTGGCCGACCGGGCGGCGCGGTGACCGGCCTGCCGTGGGCGGCGTTCGCCAGCAACCTCGCGGTGTGCGCACTCGCCGTGGTCGTGTACTTCGCGGTGGTCATGGCGGTGGCGATCCGCCTGGACCGCCACGCGATCATCGACGTCTGCTGGGGACCGGGATTCGTGCTGGTCGCGCTGATCAGCTACCTCGCCTCGGCGGGCCACGGTCGGAGATGGCGCGCGCCGCGCCACGGTGCTGGCGCTGACCGCGATCTGGGGGATGCGACTGGCCGTGCACATCGGGGTCCGCAACGCCGGCAAGGTCATGGACCGCGGCCTGTGGGCGTGGACGCGCCACCCCGACTACTTCGGCGACGCCTGCGTCTGGTTCGGCCTGTGGTTGCTCGCCCTGGGGCACCCAGCGGGTCTGCTCGCCGTGATCTCGCCGGTGGCGATGACGTACTTTCTGGTCAACGTCACCGGAAAGGCGTTGCTGGAGAAGGGAATGCGGCGCAGCCGAGGCACGGCCTACGACGACTACGTCGCCCGAACCAGTGGGTTCTTTCCCAGTCCGCCGAAGCGGTAACCGTCTGCCCTACTTGACGCCGTGCCACCCGTTCCCAGCGCCGCGCCGCTTCCGCCGGTGCCCGGAGGTCGTCCGGTGGCAGAACAGGCGCTAGCGCGAACCCAGGGTCAGGTAGTTGCGTTCCCCGTAGCCGGTGTAGATCTGGCGCGGACGGCCGATCTTGTTGGGCTCCCCGTGCATCTCCCGCCAGTGCGCGATCCAGCCGGGCAGCCGGCCGAGCGCGAACAGCACGGTGAACATCCGGGTGGGGAAACCCATCGCCCGGTAGATCACCCCGGTGTAGAAGTCGACGTTCGGGTAGAGCTTGCGCTCGACGAAGAACTCGTCGGTGAGCGCCGCCTCTTCGAGTGCCTTGGCGATGTCGAGCAGTTCGTCGTCGCCGCCGAGCTTTCCGAGGATCTTGTCGGCCTGCTCTTTGACGATGCGCGCCCGCGGGTCGTAGTTCTTGTAGACCCGGTGCCCGAAGCCCATCAGCTTGACGCCGTCCTCGCGGTTCTTGACCTTGCGGACGAAATCCTGAACGTCTCCTCCGGAGACCCGGATTTTCTCCAGCATCTCCAACACCGACTGGTTGGCGCCGCCGTGCAGCGGACCCCACAGCGCGTTGATGCCGCCGGAGATCGAGGTGAACAGGTTGGCCTGGGACGAGCCGACCAGACGGACCGTCGACGTCGAACAGTTCTGCTCGTGGTCGGCGTGCAGGATCAGCAGCATGTCCAGCGCGTTGACGATCTCCGGATCGCACTCATAGGGCTCGGCGGGCAGCCCGAACGTCATCCGCAGGAAGTTCTCCACCAGCGACAGCGAGTTGTCCGGGTACAGGAAAGGCTGGCCGACGGACTTCTTGTAGGAGTAGGCGGCGATGGTCGGCATCTTGGCGAGCAGCCGGATCGTCGACAGCTCCACCTGCTTGTGGTCCAGCGGGTCCAGCGAATCCTGGTAGTACGCCGAGAGCGCGTTGACCGCACTGGACAGCACCGGCATCGGGTGCGCGTTGCGCGGGAAGCCGTCGAAGAACCGCTTCAGATCCTCGTGCAGCAGGGTGTGGCGCTGAATCTGGGTGGTGAAGGTCTCCAGCTGCTCCGCGGTCGGGAGCTCGCCGTAGATCAACAGGTAGCTCACCTCGATGAAGGTGGACTTCTCGGCCAGCTGCTCGATCGGGTAACCGCGGTAGCGCAGGATCCCGGCGTCGCCGTCGATGTAGGTGATCGCGCTCCTGGTCGAGGCGGTGTTCACAAACCCCGGGTCGAAGCTGGTGTACCCGCTCTTGGCCAGTAACGGGCCCAGCGCGATACCGTCGGCACCCTCGGTCGCGTGCACGATCTCCAGGTCCAGCTCTCCGCCGGGATACCGGAGGGAAGCGGTGTCGTCGGTCGCGGCCACATCAACCCCTTCTTGGCTGTTCGACGGCGCCATCCGGCCCGTCGTGAGGTCACGCTACTGCGCGTTCAAGGTGAACGTAGTCGCTATTGTGCCGACCCGCCCGCGGGGGTCCGGTCCGGGGTTTCCCACGGCTGCCAGAGCCGGGTGAAAACGGCGTAGGTCGCCTCGATCTGATCGGCCAACTCGCCGGGTCCGGCGGCCTGCGCACCCGGGGTGCCGCAGGCGACCGCCATCAGAACCGCCCAGGTGTCGAACAGAATCCTTATCACCGGGTCGTCCACCTCCAGTCCCATCCGCCGGGCCAGCGCCTGGCCGACAGCGCGGGTGGGCCCGTCGGGCCGGAAGGTGAACGACGAGATCCCGAGCAACGGGGAGTTGTTCAGGATGCGCAGGAAACCGCTCATGCGGTCGAAGGACATCGCCTCGGGTTCGCCGCGCTCGGCCGCCCGGAAGAGTTCAATGTGGGCGCGCGCCAGTGCCTCGTGTTCGGTGATGTCGCAGGGCTGCCGCGACAACGCCTCGGCGACGTGCTCGGAGGTGTCTTCGATCAGAGCCCCGATGACCGCTTCCTTGCTCGGGAAATAGCGGCTGAAGGTGCGCGGTGAGATGTCCGCGGCGGCAGCGATCTGGTCCACCGTGGTGTTCCCGTAGCCACGCTGGGCACACAACCGGGCAGCGACATCGACGATGGTCGCGCGCGTCCGCTTCTTCTTGAGTTCCCGCAGCCCTAGAGCCGCCTCCCCACTGGGATCAGGCACGCCTCAATCGTAGGGTGAACGGGGGGTCAGCGGGGCGACATGAAATTGATGCGGCCCGCGGAATTCCCGGGCGGCGCGGCCGGCAGGACATGGCATGGGCCGCCGCGATGGCCACATCGTCCACCGCCTGCTCGTTACCACCGAGGTTGCGGATCTGGTCGGCGATCGCCCACCGCACCGCGTCGACCGACGTCACCAAGGGCCCCTGCATCGTGTCTCCCCTCACACTTTTCACCACGCGCCGTTTACCCCGTATCGCCGCCGATTAACCCCTGTTGCAATTGACGTTTCGCCGACGGTAATTAACCGTGCCGGAGATTCGGCGCTACGGGCCGCCGGGCCGGTACCGCAGGAAGGCCGGCGCCGCGAGCGCCGCAAGTCCCACACCGGCCAGCACCAGCACCCCGCCGCCGGTTGCGGCGACGCTGGTTCCCACCGCGGCCGCGGCC
>CAZVST010000001.1:0-123898 GCA_964629725.1 uncultured Mycobacterium sp. | reverse complement strand
CACCAGCACCCCGCCGCCGGTTGCGGCGACGCTGGTTCCCACCGCGGCCGCGGCCGCGCCGTGCACGGCGTCGGCAAGCCGCGGGCCACCGCCCACGACGACGATGAACACACCCTGCAGTCGGCCGCGCAGATCGTCGGATGCGGCCTCTTGCAGGATCGTCGACCGGAACGCCGCCGAAACCATGTCGGCCGCACCGCCGATCGCCAGGCATCCGAACGCGATCCACAGCATCGCCCCGGCGCGGCCGCCGGCGAGTGCGGCGGCCACGCCGAAGCCGACGATCGCCAGGCCCCAGACCCCGATGGCCAGCACCACCGCCAGCCCCTGCCGGCGGATGCCCGGAAACCATCCGGAGAACACCCCGCCGGCGACGGCGCCGACCGAGATGGCCGCGGCCAGGACCGCCATCGTCGTCCCGCCCTGGACCGGTCCGCCGAAATTCTCGTGGGCCATCTGCGGGAACAACGCCCGCGGCATGCCGAACACCATCGCGATGATGTCGACGACGAACGACATCAACACGACCTGATTACCGGCCAGGTAGCGGAAGCCCTCCAGGACCGCCCCCACACCCCAGCGCAGTCCGCCTTGTGCAACAGCCGAATTGATCACCGGCATCGGCCGCAGCCGGACCGTCGCCCAGATCGGCGCCAGGCAGGTGAGGGCGTCGATGAGATACAGCGTGGAGAGGTCCACCCAGTGCAAGAGCACACCGGCCAGCAGCGGGCCCACGATCGCGCCGAACTGCTGGACGGTCATGTTCAGCGAGTTGGCCGCGGGCAACTGCTCGATGGGCACCAGCCGCGGGACGGCCGCACCGCGCGTGGGCCAGTTCACCGCGAAAAACGCCTGCTGAATGGCCAACAGCACCAACACCACCCAGACTTGACCCTTTCCCAGGTCAACCACCAGCGTGGCCTGCAGCCACAGCAGCACCGACGCCGCGGCCAATCCGCAGGAGGTGACGATCAGCAGGATGCGGCGATCCATCGCGTCGGCCCAGGCGCCGCCGAGCAGACCGAACACGATCAGCGGCACCAGAGCGAAGATCCCGGCCAGCCCGACGTAGGCCGAACTGCGGGTCAGCGCATACAACTGCACGGGCACCGCGAAGACGGTCAGGTTGCCGCCGATGACGGTGACGATTCCGGCGAGCCAGAGCCGCCGGAAGTCCGGCGTCCGCAGAGGCGTTGTGTCCGCGAAGAGCCGACGGATGGCCACCGGTTAGGGCTGAAGCCGTTCGATACGGTCAGGGTTACCGGGCGTGACCCGAATCCTGTTGTGAATGCGGTTCTCTCGGCCCTGCCAGAACTCGACCACGTCCGCGGCGATGCGATATCCGCCCCAGTGCGGCGGAACCGGGACCGTCTCGGAGTCGGCGAACCGCGCCGTCACGTCGGCCAGTTGGGCGAGCAGATCGGCCCGGGTCTCGATCGGTTGGGACTGCGCCGAGGCCCAGGCACCCAGTTGCGATCCGCGCGGCCGGCGGGCCCAGTACTCGGCGGTCTCGGCGGCACTGACCTTGCTCACCGCACCGTGCACATGCACCTGCCGACCCAGCCCGAACCAGGGGAAGGTCACCGAGGCATACGGAGCGGCCGCCAACTGGGCCCCTTTGGCCGAGTCGTAGTTGGTGTAGAAGGTCACCCCGTCGGCGTCGACGCTCTTACACAGCACCGACCGGGTCACCGGCCTACCGTCGTCGACACTGGCCAGCACCATCGCGTTGGGTTCGGCGATGCCGGCCTGCTCAGCCTCGTGAATCCACCTGTGCAGCAGGGCAAGCCAGCCATCGGCAAGCCAGTCGACATCGAGGTCGCTGCTGCCGTCCTTCTCGACCGAGCCGTACTCCACTCGCATCGACGCCAACCGGTGGGCAGGGTTTTGTCCGTCAACCACCGGATCACCGTACGCCGCAGCGGCGACCCCGCGCGCAAGTGGCAGAATCCGGCTCATGACCGCGCTGCCGGAGGGTTTCGTCCCCGGACTTGAAGGGGTGGTGGCCTTCACCACCGAGATCGCCGAACCGGACCGCGACGGCGGTGCGCTGCGGTATCGCGGCGTCGACATCGAAGACCTCGTTGGGCACCGGGTGACCTTCGGCGACGTCTGGGCGCTGCTGGTCGACGGCCGTTTCGGCAACGGCCTGGAGCCGGCCGAGCCGTTTCCGCTGCCGATCCACACCGGCGACGTCCGGGTGGACGTGCAGGCCGGCCTGGCCATGCTCGCCCCGATCTGGGGCTACGCGCCACTGCTCGACATCGACGACGAGACCGCCCGAACGCAGTTGGCCCGCGCGTCAGTGATGGCGCTGTCCTATGTCGCACAGTCCGCCCGCGGGATCGGCAGACCCGCCGTCCCACAGCGTGTGATCGACCAATGCACCACCATCACACAGCGATTCATGACGCGGTGGCACGGTGAGCCCGACCCCCGCTACGTCGAGGCGATCGACGCCTACTGGGTGTCGGCGGCCGAGCACGGTATGAACGCGTCGACGTTCGCCGCCCGGGTGATCGCCTCCACCGGAGCCGACGTAGCCGCCGCCCTGTCCGGCGCGGTCGGGGCGATGAGCGGCCCGTTGCACGGGGGTGCCCCCGCCCGAGTGATTCCGATGGTCGCCGAAGCCGAGCGCACTGGGGATCCGGGTGCGGTGGTGCGTGGCATTCTGGACCGGGGCGAGAAGCTGATGGGCTTCGGCCACCGGGTCTACCGGGCCGAGGATCCCCGCGCACGGGTGCTGCGGGCGACCGCCAAGCGACTCGACGCGCCGCGCTACGAAGTGGCCGCGGCCCTGGAACAGGCGGCGCTGTCCGTACTGCGCGAGCGCCGGCCGGACCGGGCTATCGAGACCAACGTCGAATTCTGGGCGGCGGTCATCCTCGACTTCGCCGAAGTTCCGCCGTCGATGATGCCGGCGATGTTCACGTGCGCCCGCACTGCCGGTTGGAGCGCGCACATCCTGGAGCAGAAGCGTTTGGGCAAGCTAGTGCGGCCGGCGGCGGTGTACGTCGGCCCCGCGCCGCGGCCCGCGTCGTCCGTGCCAGGGTGGAACGACATCTCGCACACGTCTTGAAAGGCCGGAGGATCAGATGACATCCGCGACATCCGCGATCGAACCCGGGCTCAGCCCGCACCTGACCGTCGACGACGCCGCGGCGGCCATCGACTTCTACGTCACGGCCTTCGGCGCCGAGGAAATCGGGCGTTTTCCGGGGCGCGACGGCAGGCTCATCCACGCCGCCGTGCGAATCAACGGCCATACCGTGATGCTCAACGACGACTTCCCCGAGATGTGCGACGGGAAGTCCGCCACGCCGACCGCGCTGGGCGGCACTCCGGTCACCATTCATCTGACCGTCCCCGACGTCGACGCCAGTTTCCAACGGGCACTCGACGCCGGCGCGACCGTGGTTCAGCACCTGACCGACGAGTTCTGGGGCGACCGCTACGGGGTGGTCGCCGACCCGTTCGGCCACCGCTGGTCGATGGGGCAACCGCAGCGCCAGGTCAGCTACGAGGAGATCCGCACCTACGTCGGCGGCGTGTGATTCGAGGCCAGCGCCCTTTGTCCGCGGTCACCGGATCGCGGGGAGGGAAAACCTGCGTGAGCGGCCCGGCCGGGCGGCGACCAGCATCTCCGGGACCGAGGTGAACTTCACCCGGGGACGGCCCTGCGACTCACCGCGGGCGATCTCGGCGGCGTCGATGGCCCGCCAGCCCGCCCCGTCGATCACCTGGGGGGCGCGCGCGCGGACCAACCGGCCCAGCGCGGCCGGCCGGCCCGTCGGCTCGGTCAGCAGACCGGCGTTGAAGTCGTCGACGATCGCGGCGACGGTCTCCATCGCGCAGGACTTGTTGGTACCGATGAATCCGGTGGGGCCGCGTTTGATCCAGCCCGCGACGTAGGCGCCGGGCATCGGATGCCCGCCGGCGCCGATCACCCGGCCGGCACTGTTGGGGACCACCGCAGTCGCGTCGTCGAACGGCAGGCTGGGGATCGGCGCACCGCGGTTGCCGATCGAGGTGAGCACCAGACCGGCGTCCAACGTGACCGTCTCCGCAGACGCGGTGCGGACGAATTCGACGCCCTGCGCCCGTCCATCGCCGACGATGCGCTGGGGAGTAAGCCGGTACGCCAACCGGATTCGCGGTCCGGTCGGCGCCGTGGCGGCATCGGGAAGATGCGAGAGAATCTCCAGCTTGGCCCGGGTCCCCGGGTCGACGACGCGCTCCAGGTCCCGACGGACCAGCGCGTGGTCATGCGCGTCGAGGACCACGTCGGCAGTCCCGGTCAGACCGATCAGTTCGGGCAGGGTGAACGCCGAATCGGCCGGATCACGCCGCGCGGCGACGACGACCTCACGAACTGCGGAGTCGCGCAGCGCTTTGAGTGCGGCATCCGAAATGTCTGTCGCGGCAAGGGAGTCCGGGTCGCAGGTGAGGATTCGGGCGACGTCGAGGGCGACGTTGCCGTTGCCGATCACCACTACCCGCTCGTGGCCGAGGTCGACGTCGCGATCGGCGAACCGGGGATGGCCGTTGATCCAGGCGACGATCTCGGTGGCGCTACCGGTCCCGGGAAATCCCATCCCGTCGATGTTCAGCCGGCGATCACCGGGGGCGCCGACGGCGTAGAGCACCGCGTGGTGATGCGCCAGCAGGTCGGCGTGGGAAAGGTCCTTTCCCACTTCCACATTCAGGTAGTAGGTGAAGCCCCGCGCGGCGCTGATGCGGTCGAACAGCCGGGTGATGGTCTTGGTGCTCTGGTGATCCGGCGCCACACCGGCCCGGACCAGACCGTAGGGGGTGGGCAGCTTGTCGAACACGTTGACCCGCAAACCGCTCTGGGTGAGCAGTTCGTCGGCGGCGTACATCCCGGCCGGCCCGGAGCCCACGATCGCGACCGCCAGGCCGCCGCGGTCCAGCCGCGGCGCGGGCAGCACCGGCGCCAACTTGGACGTCGGCGGCAGTTTTCGCCCGGCGGGGCGGTCCGGATAGTGCTCGGCGTTGACGGCGATGAATGGCAGCTGCTCGTCGGTCAGCCGGCTGTCGGCCCGGATAGCGCCGACCGGGCACGCCGACACACAGGCGCCGCAGTCCACGCAGGCATACGGGTCGATGTAGAGCATCTCGGCGTGCGCGAACTCCGGTTCGTCAGGGCTGGGGTGGATGCAGTTGACCGGGCAGGAGTACACACAAGAGCCGTCGCCGCAACACGACTGTGTAATGACGTGGGGCACGTGTTCGAGTGTTTCCGGACGCCCGCGGGTCAGGCGACCCGGACCAGATGGCGGCGCTGCGGTTCACTGCGGAACCGGCTCGGCGGCCCGTCGATCTTGCAGATCCGCCAGATCAGCCGGGCCGGCGGGTTCATCAGGCCGGTGTCGTAGCAGAGCATCCGCACGTCACCGAACATGTCCTGCAACCACTTCCGCGACACCGGCGAGCCGAAGAACAGCTCCCGGCGCATCTCCATCGGGATGCCGTACTGGCGGAAGAAACTGCGCGGCGGCACCAGGATGGCCTGGCAGAGGATCCGCATGATCAGCGGGACGTTCAGCGACAGCAGCAGGCGCTGGCGGCGATTGAGGTGCGGCAGCCGCTTGCGCAGGTACTCGTGTGCGAAGGAGATGTGCCGGGCCTCCTCGGCCACATGGATGGCCATCACCTTCTCCATGATCGGGTGCAGGGCTCTTCCCTCACCGCCCTCGCGCAGCACCGCCTTCTGGGTGTGGTCGATGGGTTCCTCACCGGCGAGCACCCCGAAGAAGAACGGAATCGGCAGCGGACCGGGCACCAGCGGGATGAACGGTGCGAGCCAGCGCAGCAGTCGCGGCATGCCCGGCACGTCGACACCGATCCGGTTCACCATCTCCTGGAACATCAGGGTGTGGTTGCACTCTTCGATGGCTTCGTGGGTGCAGTACCGGTATTCCGGGGAGCCGTTGGGCACCCAGAACACGTAGTTCATCAGACCGCGGATCAGGATGTTTTCGAACTGCAGGCCCACCTTGGCGACGTTGGCCTGGCGCCACTGGCCGATCGCGATCTGCGTGGAGACCGGCTGGGCCTGGTACCAGGGATGGCGCCCGAACACGTCGGTCTCGGGCAGGATCCAGCGCTCGTCGTCGGGCTTCACCGCGAACTCCGGCGAGTCCCAGTCGATGTCGGTATACGGGTTGAAGTTCCTGCGCACAGACCCCTCAGACAGGGTCGTGAGGGTGTCGCAATAGGCGGTGTCGTCGCGCACCTCCATATTGCGGCGCCAGCGCCGCACCATCTTGGTCCTTGCCATCGAAAGCCTCCCAAGCCGGTTTACATTCAGGCGCCTGTTGTCCAAAACAGTACCGCGGGTATCGGATAACTGTCTATACCTTCGAACCGGGCGCCGCACCGCGATTTCTGTGGTTCCGGCACCGACTTCTACTCTTGTCGCATGGCCGATCCCGCCCAGCTGACCATTCCCGCCGATCTCAAGCCCGCCGACGGCCGCTTCGGATGCGGCCCGTCGAAAGTCCGGCCCGAGCAGTTGGCCGCCCTCACCACCACCGGCGCCGCATTGTTCGGCACGTCGCACCGTCAGGCGCCGGTGAAGAATCTGGTGGGCCGGGTACGGCAAGGGCTGCGCGACCTGTTCTCCGTCCCCGACGGCTATGAGGTGATCCTCGGCAACGGCGGCGCGACGGCCTTCTGGGACGCCGCGGCGTTCGGGCTGATCGACAAGAAGTCGCTACACCTCACGTTCGGCGAGTTCAGCGCGAAGTTCGCATCCGCGGTCGCCGGCAACCCGTTCGTCGGCGAGCCGATCGTGGTGAAGGCCGATGCCGGCAGCGCACCGGCCCCGCAGTCCGACCCCTCGGTGGACGCGGTCGCCTGGGCGCACAACGAGACCTCCACCGGCGTCGCGCTGGGCGTGACCCGCCCGGCCGGCTCCGGCGATGCGCTCGTGCTCATCGACGCCACCTCCGCCGCCGGCGGCCTGCCCGTCGACATCACGGAGTGCGACGCCTACTACTTCGCTCCGCAGAAGAACTTCGCCAGCGACGGCGGGTTGTGGTTCGCCATCGTGTCGCCGGCCGCGCTCGCCCGCATCGAGACGATCGCCGCCTCCGGCCGCTGGGTGCCGGAGTTCCTGTCGCTGCCGATCGCGGTGGACAACAGCCTGAAGAACCAGACTTACAACACCCCGGCGATCGGCACCCTGCTGCTGATGGCCGAGCAGATCGACTGGATGCTGGGCAACGGCGGCCTGGACTGGGCGGTCAAGCGGACGGCGGACTCTTCGTCGCGGCTCTACACCTGGGCCGAGGCGTCGTCGTTCGCGACTCCATTCGTCTCCGATCCCGCGCTGCGGTCGCAGGTCGTCGGCACCATCGACTTCACCGGCGAGGTCGATGCGAGCGCAGTCGCCGCTGTATTGCGCGCCAACGGCATCGTCGACACCGAGCCGTACCGCAAGCTGGGCCGCAACCAGCTCCGGGTGGCGATGTTCCCGGCCGTCGATCCCGACGACGTCGGCGCCCTGACCAGCTGTGTGGACTGGGTCGTCGAACACCTCTAACCTCATCTGTAACACGGGCGTGTCCCTTCCGTTATGCCAACGGGGGCTCGGTTACTGTCCGGTTCAAAGGAGGTCGGCATGCGGGAACTGACACTTATCGGGCTCGATGTCGACGGTAAGCACATCATCTGCGAAGGTGGCGAGCCGGCCGACAAGTTCCTCATCCGGCTCGACGACCGGTTGCGCGCCGCGGTGCGCGGCGAGCGGTCCCGCCCCGGCCAGACTCGAGACAATGAGGTCAGAGGCGTGTTGCGTCCCAAAGACATTCAGGCCCGCATCCGGGCAGGGGCATCGGTCCAGGAGGTTGCCGACGGCGCCGGAATGGACGTCGCCAAGGTGGAGCGCTTCGCCCACCCCGTGCTGCTGGAGCGTGAGCGCGCGGCCGAACTGGCGACCGCCGCGCATCCGGTGCTGGCTGACGGACCCGCGGTGGCGACGCTGCTGGAGACCATCACCGCGGCGCTCGCCGACCGCGGGTTGAGCACCGAGAGCACCACCTGGGACGCGTGGCGCAACGACGACGGCCGCTGGACCATCCAGATGGGCTGGCAGGCGGGCCTTTCCGAGAATGTCGCTCACTTCCGGTTCTCCCCCGGCGCCCACGGCGGCACCGTCACCGCGATCGACGAGGCGGCCAGCGAGTTGATCGATCCCGACTTCAAGCCGCCGCTGCGGCCCGTCGCGCCGGTCGCTCAACTGTCGTTCGAGGAGCCGGTCGCGGCGGCGGTTGCGGTCGCCGTGCCGGCACCGATTGCCGTCGAGGAGACGAAGCCGAATCCGCTGCCCACTCCCCTGCCCCTGCCCGAGCCCGAACTGCCGCTCGGCGACCCCGAGCCACAGGCGGAGGTCCTGCCCCCGGCCCGTCCGCAGCCCCGACCGGCCGCCAAGCGCGCCGGCCGCAAGCCCGCCATCCCGGCCTGGGAGGATGTGCTGCTCGGGGTGCGCACCAGCGGCGAGCGCTGACCGTCCTCTTCACATCCCGATCCGCGTTTTGAACAAGCGCGTCGGCGTCTAACCTCACTGGCATGTCCGACGACCACTCGACGCCCTGGGCCACCGGGCTGACGGTCGCGGCGTTCGTCGCTGCGGTCACCGCCGCGGCCATCGTGGTGCTCAGCATGGGGATGACGCGGGTGAATCCGATGGTCTCCGTCGGCCTGAACGTGATCGCCGTCGGGGGCCTGGCGCCGACGCTCTGGGAATGGCGCAAGCAGCCGGTACGACGGTGGTTCGTGCTGGGCGCGGCCGTCGGTGTGGCGATCGGATGGACAGCGATGCTGGCGCTGATGGGCCGGTAGGTCAGGTCGTGACGGACACGTCCATCCAGCCGAAGCCGACCACCACCCCGCGGCGCGGAAAGCAGGGTCACGCTGCGGTCACACCCGGGGCCCTGCGTTCGCCGCAGGAGCGCAACGACGCGATTCCGTGAAGAACGCGAACCTTGTGAGCAGGAAGGCCGATCGCATGGCCCGGAGAATTCTTGTCATCCTCAGCGAGCGGGGGTACGGACAGTGAAATCTCCTGGCTCGATTGGGAGTTGGCGGAAACAATCAAGCCGCTTCTGGAGTTCACCCAACGGCTGATCGAGTTACGTCAGAAGCACCATGTCTTCCACCGGCTGCGCTGGTTCGGCGAGAGGTCGGACGACACCATCACCCAGCAGCCGGAGTTGGCCTGGTTGGGGCCCGACGGAGCGACGATGACCGACTGGCCCGACTTCGCCAAAGTGCTGGGTATGTTCCTCAACGGAGAGGCGATCCGCGGCCGCGACAGATGGGGTAAGGAACTCCACGACGACAGCTTCCTGGTGATCTTCAATTCATACTGGGAGAGCGTCGATTTCACCCTTCCCGACCGCACGTTCGGGATCGAGTGGGTGACAGTGTTCGACACCGCGGATCCCGCGGTCTCCGACGAGTCGGCAACGGAAACCGTGGCCGGCCTTCCCGAACACGTCAGCCGCTACCGCGGGCACATTCGTAGAACGCCAGCGCGGCGGCCGTCGCGACGTTGAGCGAGTCGGTGCCGCGCGACATCGGGATGCGGACCCGGACGTCGGCGGCCCGCATCGCAGCCTCGCTCAGACCGGGCCCCTCAGCACCGACGAGCACCCCGACCTTCTCGTCCGCGAGGTCGTCGACCATTGCGGCCAGCGTGCGGGCCTGCGGATTCGGCGTCATCGCCAGCAGCCGAAAGCCGTTGTCGCGCAGGCGGTATAGATCCGCCGGCCAAGTCTCGGCTTTGGCGAAAGGCACCAGCAGGGCATGACCCATCGACACCCGGACCGCCCGCCGGTAGAGCGGATCGGCGCAGCCGGGGCCGAAGATCACCGCGTCCACCCCGAGTCCCGCGGCGTTGCGGAAGATCGAGCCGAGGTTCTCGTGGTCGTTGACTCCCTCGAGGACGGCGATGGTGCGCGCACCGGCGACGACGTCGGCGACGGCCAGATCGGCCGGGCGGCGCGCGGCGGCGAGGACACCACGGTTGAGGTGGAACCCGACGATGTCGGCCATCACCTCGGCGGAGGCGCGGTAGTAGGGCGCAGGCACCGCCGTCAGCCCGGCGGACAGTTCCGCCAGGCGCCGATCGGTGCCCAGGAACGCGTGCGGGGCGAACCGCGAGGCGAGCATCCGCTGGGCCACCAGCACCCCCTCGGCGATCACCAGGCCCTTGCCGCCGGGGAGGTCGGGACGTCGGTCGACGCTGTTGAGGTCACGAAAGTCGTCGACCCGCGGGTCGGCGGGGTCGGTGACGTCGACGACGTTGGCGAACACCGCCTGCTGCTCGTGCACGCCGACAAACTACGCGCACCGACGGTCGGTTACCGTGAAGGCGATGTCCACCGACTCCCTGCCCGAGAAGGCCGCGCCGGAGTTGCCGGCCGGACTGCGCGATCCGCGGCCGGTGATCCTCGTCGGAACCGTGCTGTGGGCTCTGGCTGCGGTGGGCTCGTTCACCGTTCCAGCGCTGGAGCACTGGCGCCCGGTGACCGTCGCCGGCATCGGGGTGAGCCTCTTTGGCCTGTCGCTGTTCCTGTGGCAGCGGTCGGCGGCACGCCGGGGCGCCCGCGGGGCGCAAACCGGACTGGATTGATCCCAAAGGAGAACCATGGCACAGCCGCTTTTGAAGGCAGAGATCGAGATCAACGCACCGGTCAGCAAGGTCTGGAAGCTGGTCTCCGACCCGGGCAACATGCCGAAGTGGAGTCCACAGTGCCGGATCATGAAGGCGCTCGGGCCGATTCGCCCGGGGACCCGGACGGTCAACCTGAACCGCCGCGGGCCGCTGTTCTGGCCGACGACGTCGGTCATCACCGAGGTCGTCCCGGAGCGCAAGTTCGCCTTCAGGATTCCGATCAACACGACCGTGTGGTCCTACGAAATGGAGCCGACCGCCACCGGCACCCGGCTGACCGAGACGCGGATCGCCGAGAACGGGGTGACGGCAGTTTCGGCGGGATTGACCAAGACCGTTCTCGGCGGCATGGATTCGTTCGAGAAGGAACTGGTGGAGGGCATGAACCTCTCGCTGCAGCGGATCAAGGCCGAAGCGGAGCGTTAATCCTGCGGGTCGGGCCCGGCGTCGGGGGCGGGCTCGACCTCGCTGGTATCAGCGGAGGTCGGCTCGACGTCGGTGGCGGGTTGGTCGTCCACAACAGGGACCAGCTCGATGACGGCGCTCGGCGCCTCAACGACGCTGACAACCTCGACGGTGCCCTGAACCTCGACGGTGCCCTGAACATCGAGGACGTCCGCCTCAGCCTCGACGACGGGGTCCGCCTCGACCTCAACATCGGTGTCCGCCGTGATGACGCTGCGCACCTCGACCACGTCGAGCACTCCGTCGTCATAGGGCTCGTAGACCGGCGACCCCGCCCCGGCCGGGGCCGGGGTGTCCGAATGGGCGCCGCAGCCGTAGAAGTAGTCGACGACATGGCCGTCGGCCGACAACGCGTTGCAGCACACGCCGAACATCGCACCCAGCCCACCGGCGAGCGGCACCATGAATCCACAATCGCGGCACAACCGCTTCGTCGACCGGGCCATGGCCGCGTCCGGACCATGGTCACCGTCATGCCATCGTTGCGCGGCGTCGTCGCGGCCGAACGCGCTCAGCACCCGGCGCCGGCCGAAACCGACCTCGAACGCCGTGTCGTCGATCAGCGGATCCCCGGTAGCCAGAAAACCCGGCACCAGACGGGGGTCGTCCGGCAGTGGCGCCAGCAGGTCGCCGGGACCGAGATCGCCCGGCTCGACCCGCTGTTCCCACGGCACCCACGGCGGGGCCAGCAGAGCGGTCGGCCCCGGGACGAGTACCACCTCGCTGATGGTGGCGTGGTCGGCTCCGGGGTAGGCGGCCACCACGACGGCCCACTGCCAGCCCTGGTAGCCCGGCATCGTCGCCAGGAAGCGGTGGGTGGCGGCGGCGGCGTCTTCGACACTCAGTCCGAGATATGCACCGACCGTCTCGCCGCTGTACTCGATGATCGCCTGCCGGGCCTGGTCGACCGCGCCCGCAAGGATCGCGGCGACCTCCTCCGACGGCTCGGCCGGGTTGGCCGCTGCCGAGTCGGGGGTCTCGATCAGGCTGTCCATCGCCGACAATCTTGCCTCACCGGACCACGACCCGGCCACACCGGTCCGCTGCTCCGCTGACCTCGCCGAACATAGGGGACAATCAGTACGTGTCTGGACCACGGCGTAGCCCCTTCGACTCGGGCCCCCCGCCGGGACCGGGCCGCCACGGGTCCACGCGCGGCGAGCACCCCGGCATGGCGAACTACCCTAGCGAGGAACGCACCTACCGCCCCGGTGAGCCGCGTCGGCCGGCATCCGGTGGTGGGGGTGCCGAGCACGCGAACAGCGCCAACCCGTATCTGCCTCCGCTCGACGACGATCGGCGCAGCGCCACCTATGACACCGATGCGCCGACGGGCGGCCGTGGCGCCGACGGACGTCCTCGCGTCACCAGGACCGCTGCCGAGATGGGCTCGCGGATGTACTCCATGGTGCACCGCGCGGCGACCGCCGACGGCGCCGACAAATCCGGCCTGACGGCCTTGACCTGGCCGGTGGTGGCCAACTTCGCGGTCGACTCGGCGATGGCCGTCGCGCTGGCCAACACATTGTTCTTCGCGGCGGCCACCGGGGAGAGCAAGGGCCGGGTGGCGCTGTACCTCCTGATCACCATCGCCCCGTTCGCGGTGATCGCTCCCCTGATCGGTCCGGCGCTGGACCGGCTGCAGCACGGCCGCCGCGCGGCACTGGCGGCGTCGTTCCTGGTCCGCACCGTCCTGGCGGTGCTGCTGATCATGAACTACGACCCCGCCACCGGCAATTACCCGTCCTGGGCGCTCTACCCGTGCGCGCTGGGAATGATGGTGATGTCCAAGTCTTTCTCGGTGCTGCGCAGCGCGGTGACGCCGCGCGTCATGCCTCCCAGTATCGACCTGGTCCGGGTCAACTCCCGGCTGACGATGTTCGGGCTGATCGGTGGGACGATGATCGGCGGCGGGGTCGCCGCTGGAGTGGAGTACGTGTTCTCCACGCTGCTGCACCTGCCGGGGGCGCTGTTCGTCGTCGTCTTCGTGACGCTGGCCGGCGCATCGCTGACGATGCGGATCCCCAAGTGGGTGGAGGTCACCGAAGGCGAGGTGCCCACCACCCTGACCTACCACGGCCACGGCAGCGAATGGGACTGGCTCGACGAACACCCCACCGAGGCGATCGACACCGACACATCCCGTCGACAACCGTTGGGCCGCAACATCATCACGTCTCTGTGGGGCAACTGCACCATCAAGGCCATGGTCGGATTCCTGTTCCTCTACCCCGCCTTCGTCGCCAAGGCCCACGACGCGAGCGGGTGGGTGCAGCTGGGCATCCTGGGCGGGATCGGAGCTGCCGCCGGCATCGGGAACTTCGCCGGCAATTTCACCGCGGCGCGGCTAAGCCTGGGCCGGCCCGCCACCCTGGTGGTTCGCTCGGCCGGCGCGGTTACGGTGATGGCGTTGGCCGCTGCGGTGAGCGGAAACCTGATCGTGGCGGGGGCCGCGACGTTAGTCACCTCGGCCGCCAGCGCCGTCGGTAAAGCGTCGTTGGACGCCTCGCTTCAGGACGACCTGCCCGAGGAGTCGCGGGCCTCGGCGTTCGGGCGTTCGGAGTCGGTGCTGCAATTGGCCTGGGTGATGGGTGGTGCGATGGGAGTGTTGGTGTACACCGAATTGTGGGTGGGATTCACCGCGATCACCTCGTTGCTCATCCTCGGCCTGGCCCAGACCATCGTCAGCTACCGCGGCGCCTCGCTGATTCCCGGCTTCGGCGGCAACCGCCCCGTGCTGGCCGAACCGGAAACCCTGGCGGTGGTGCACTGATGAGACGGCATATCGCATGGATCGCGGCCGCCCTGGTGGTGCTGGCCGCCATCGGGGCCGGCGTCGGCGCCTGGGCGCTGACCCGCCGGGACAGCGCCGCGCTGCCGCAGATCAGCGCATATTCCCGCGGCACGACGGTCAAGGTGGACCCCTACCTGTACTGCAATGTGGTCAATCTCGACGACTGCGTCAAACCCGGTGTGCAGGCCCAGTTGGCGGTCAGCGGCCGCTACCCGGTCCAACTCTCGGTGCCGGCGCGGGTCAGCGCTGCTCCGTGGCGACTACTGCGGGTGTACGAGGACGAGAGCAACACCGTCGCGTCCGCGTTCCGTCCGGGAACCCGGCTCGCGGTAACCGTTCCCACCGTCGACCCGCAGCGCGGGCGCCTGGTCGGCTTCGTCGTCCAACTCATGACGCTGGTCAAGGACCAGAACGGGGAACTGCACGACCTCCCGCACGCCGAATGGTCGGTCAGACTCAACTGGAACTGACCGACGCCGCGCCGTGACCGGGCTGGACCCGCTCGTCCGCCCGCATCGGTCCGGGCGGCGTTCCGCCTCCAAATGGCCTGCCGCCCAATACTTCCCGCCGATGAGGGGTCAACCAGCCGGATAGGTCCGGTCCGGCCGGGACGATCCGGGTGGGATTGATGTCGGCAGGCACCACGTGATGTCGGCAGGCCCCACGTAGTAGTGCTGCTTGATCTGGAGGAAGAAAGTGCAACCAGATCGACGATTTCGCCGGCAAGGCGCTGAAAGCTCAATCTCAGCGCACTCTGAGCGGAGGGTGTTAGGCGTCCAACTCCGCCGCCACCGCGCGGACCACCTCGGAGACCCGGCGGGCGACCTTTTTGTCGGGATAGCGACCGCGACGGAGTTCCGGCTGCACCGCCCCTTCCAGCAGGGTGATCATGTCCTCGACCATGCCGTGCAGTTCGTCGGGGCTGTGCTTGTGCTCGGCCGGCGGCGCGGCCTCGCGACGGGTCCGAGACAGCGTCGGCGGCGGATCGATGAGCTTGACGCTGAGCGCCTGGGGGCCCCGACGTCCGGTGGCGATGCCGAACTCCACGCGCTGGCCGGCTTTGAGGCCCTCGACGCCATCGGGCAGCGCCGAGGAACGTACATAGACGTCCTCGCCATCCTCCTGCGACAGGAAGCCGAATCCCTTCTCGGAGTCGTACCACTTCACCTTGCCGGTCGGCACTGGATCTCACCTGCTTGTCTCATGTGACCACGCGCCCGCGGAAGGACGCCGAGGCGATCCTACTCAACCGGGCGCTGCACCGAGCAGCCAGTTTTCGGTTCGGTAGGCTGACCTGACCACTGGAGGAAAGCATGCGCCTGATCCTGAACGTCATCTGGTTGGTTTTCGGAGGCCTGTGGCTGGCGCTGGGCTACCTCGCGGCAGCCGTGATCTGCTTCCTGCTGATCGTCACCATCCCCTTCGGCATCGCCTCGGCACGGATCGCACTGTTCGCGCTGTGGCCGTTCGGCCGCACCATCGTGGACAAGCCGGGGCCGCAGCCCGGGGCGACCGTCGGCAATGTGATCTGGCTGGTGCTGTGTGGTGTCTGGCTGGCGATCGGTCACGTCATCACGGCCATCGGGATGGCGGTGACGATCGTCGGGATCCCGCTCGCCCTGGCCAACCTCAAACTCATCCCGGTCTCGCTGATGCCGCTGGGCAAGGAGATCGTTCCGGTCGACCACGCGCACGACTGGGCATCAGCCGCCCGTCGGGAGCGGGTATGACGGTCACCGCCCTGGGCTTTCCGGCCGTCCGCCTCGAACGCGAGATGCCACCGGCCGAGATGCCGCGCAGCGGGCCGCTGGTGGACACCTTCGGCCGGGTGGCCACCGATCTCCGGGTGTCGCTGACCGATCGCTGCAATCTGCGCTGTACCTACTGCATGCCCGCCGAGGGCCTGGCGTGGCTGCCGGCCGACGATCTGCTCACCTTCGACGAATTGACCGGGCTGCTGCGTCTGGCGGTCACCCGGCTCGGGATCACCAGCATTCGTTTCACCGGCGGCGAGCCGTTGCTCTACCGCCGCCTCGAGGACGTCGTTGCCGCCACCGCCGCCCTGGCTCCCCGCCCGGAGATCGCACTCACCACGAACGGCATCGGTCTGTCGAACCGGGCGCATGCACTGGCCGAAGCCGGCCTGAACCGGGTCAACGTGTCCCTCGACAGCGTCGACCCGGCTCAGTTCGCCTCGATCACCCGGCGAAACCGGCTCGCCCAGGTGCTCGACGGCCTGGCCGCCGCCGCAGCCGCCGGGCTGGGCCCGGTCAAGGTGAACGCCGTGCTCGACCCGGTCTCGGGTCCACAGGACGCCACCGAGCTGCTGGGGTTCTGCCTGGAAAACGGATACCAATTACGGATCATCGAGCAGATGCCCCTCGACGCCGGGCACCGCTGGACCCGCGAATCCTTCCTGGTGGCAGACGTCATCGTGGAGACGCTGCGCCGTCGTTTCGATCTCAGTCCCGATCCAGCTCCCCGAGGTTCGGCGCCGGCGAAGCTGTGGCGGGTCAACGGTGGGCCTGCCACGGTGGGCATCATCGCGTCGGTGTCGGAGGCGTTCTGCGCGGCCTGCGACCGCACCCGTCTGACCGCCGACGGCCAGGTCCGCAGTTGCCTGTTCGCCACCGAGGAATCCGACCTTCGCGGACTCTTGCGTGCCGGCGCCGGCGACGACGAGGTCGAGCATGCCTGGCGAGCCGCGATGTGGCGCAAGGCCGCCGGGCACGGCATCAACGACCCCGATTTCGTCCAGCCCCGCCGCCCGATGAGCGCCATCGGGGGCTGACTATGACCGACGTCACCATCGATATCCCGGTCACTGTCCGGTTCTTTGCTGCCGCGGCCGCGGCAGCCGGGCGGGACAGTGTCGCGCTAAGCCTCCCCGCGGGCTCGTCGATCCACGACGCAATCAGTGAACTGAGTGGTCAGAGTGACGAAATGGCACTAGTGATACAGAAGTGTTCATATCTGTGCGACGGAGTCGCGGTCCGTGACCGGGCAATTGTGCTGCGCGCCCACCAAACCCTCGACGTACTGCCCCCATTTGCGGGCGGATAGGCGTGATTTAGGTCACATCACGAGTTGATTACGACGTGGCCACGGAGCGATTAAGCACTGGTCCGACCAGCGCTGACGCTGGGCATTTAGAGCTTCTTTAGAGTTTGCCAGCAGGAAAAACACCACTTTGCCGAAAAGGTGACGCGCCCGCTGCCAGCCGATACCGTCTCCGTTGGCCCGCCCACTCGTTGCGGTAGGCCCCCTCTCGCTCCTCGCGCCGAACTCCATCCGTCGGAGCGACAGGGAACACCGAGCTTTTTCGGGGTGGAGGCGGGGCCGTGAGGTTCACCGGGATCGGTGCTCTGGGGGCGCCGCGCACAGCGCGGCCGGGCATCTCGCAGGCGCGTCGAGGAAGGAACCGACCTATGAGCGGACGCCATCGCAAGCCCACGACGTCTTCTGTCAGCGTTGCCAAGATCGCCGTCACCGGCGCGGTCCTGAGCGGCACCAGCATCGGGCTGGCCGCAGCAGCGCAGGCAGCCTCTGACTCCGAGTGGGACACGGTGGCGGCCTGCGAGTCCAGCGGCAACTGGGCCATCAACACCGGCAACGGTTACCAGGGCGGTCTGCAGTTCTCCCCCAGCACCTGGCTCGGCTACGGCGGCGGTCAGTTCGCGTCGGCGGCCCACTACGCCTCCCGAGAGCAGCAGATCGCGATCGCCGAGAAGGTGCTCGCCGGACAGGGCAGGGGCGCCTGGCCGGTCTGCGGACGTGGACTGTCTGGCCCGACGCCGCGGGACACGTCCGTCACTTCGGTCAACTCCCACACCCATGCGCCCGCCGCGCCTGTTCCCGCCGAAACGCCGGCCGACGCGCCCGCGCCGGCCGCCACCGAGGGCACACCCGCCCCAGAGGTTCTGCCCGTCCCGGCGCCGCAGGACGCCGCACCGGCTCCCGAGGGCGCACCCGCCCCGGCTCCCGAGGGCGCACCCGCCCCGGCTCCTCAGGAAATCGCTCCGGCCCCCGAGGGCGCGCCGGTTCCGGCCCCCGAGGTGCTGCCCGTCCCAGCACCGCAGGACGCCGTCCTGGCCCCTGAAGGAGCCCCTGCTCCTGCCCCGCAGGCCCCGCCTGCGCCGGCGCCGCAGGACGGCGCTCCCGTCGCCCCTGCGGCTCCCCAGCCCGAGATCATCTCGATCGGCAACCCGACCGTCGCTCCCGATCAGGTCGTGACGATCGATGCCGTCGCCTCCACCCCGGTCGCGACGATCGTTCAGGCCGGCCTGATCGGCCCTGCCCCGCAGGCTCCCGCCGACCCGGCATTGCCGCCGGTGGCGCCGACCACCGTCGTGCCGGTTCCGGCGGATCCGGCCGCGCCTGCCCCGGCCGCCATCGCCGCGCCAGCCGCCGTCGCCGCGCCCGCTCCCGGCGACCCGGCCGCCCCGGCGCCTGCGGCCCCGCAGGTGGTCGCCGCAGGTCTTCAGGACGGTGTGCAGCACCTGCCGAGCCCCGACGCTCCGCCTCCGGGCACCAGCACAGACCCGGGCCAGGCCGGCAACCCGAACGTCGGGTATCTGAAGGAGTTGTGGCACGCCGTTCAGAACCAGCAGATCGACAAGAACGACCTGCTGCTCGCGCTGGCGCAGCGTTCCTTCACCAGCCCGATCCCGGCCGATGCCGCCACCCCGGCACCCGCACCCGCCGGTTAGGCCCAGTTCACCCACTCGTCGGTGCCGTCGGCGAAGAACTGGTGCTTCCACACCGGTAGCCGCTCTTTGACGGCATCGACGAGGTGTGCGCAGGTCTCGAACGCCGCGCGCCGGTGATCCGCCGCGACGGCGGCCACCAGAGCGGCATCACCGATCAGCAGCGGCCCGACCCGGTGGCTCGCGGCGATCGCCCGCACCCCGGGCGCGTCGGCGGCGATCTCGGCGAGC
Source organism: uncultured Mycobacterium sp. (assembly GCA_964629725.1). Taxonomy (GTDB): domain Bacteria; phylum Actinomycetota; class Actinomycetes; order Mycobacteriales; family Mycobacteriaceae; genus Mycobacterium. Next base: position 105,000 of record CAZVST010000001.1, on the reverse strand, counting down.
ACCTCGAAGAGCACCTGCTCGGCATGCGGGTGCGCGGCGTACTCCAGACGCAGCACCTCGCGCCCGCCGTCGTGGTTGCGGACCACGCCGGCGAAGCCGACGACGGCGCCCGCGGATTCGTGTGCCACCAGATGCTCGAGTTCGGTGAGCAGGATCGGCTCCTCGGTGACCGCCGCACGGACGATGCGCGTCATCGATGGTCACCGCCGCCCAACTGGTCGAGGGCGTGGTCGAGGATCTCGTCCAGTACCGACAGACCGTCTCGCACGCCGCCCGTTGACCCCGGGAGATTGACCACCAGCGTTCGGCCGGCCACCCCGCACACCCCGCGGGACAGCACAGCGGTCGCCACCGCGGGCAGACCCGCACGGCGAATGGCCTCGGCCAGGCCGGGAATGTCGTAGTCGAGCAACTCCGCGGTGATCTGCGGCGTGGTGTCTGTCGGGGAGATCCCGGTTCCTCCGGAGGTGATCACCAGGTCGACGGCTTCATCGACCGCCGACCGCAGGGCGAGGCGGACAGGGTCACCGTCCGCGGCGACCGTCACGTCACCGACGCTGAAACCACGGTCGGCCAGCCACTGCCCGATGAGCGGGCCGCACCGGTCGGGGTAGACACCGCCGGCCGCGCGGGTGGAGGCGATGACCACCCGGGCGGTACGGGTCATCGTTGCGCAGTCCAGACGCCGGTCTTCCCGCCCTCTTTGCGCAACACCTGGATATCGCCGATCCGAGCCCCCGGATCGACCGCCTTGATCATGTCGTAGACCGCTAGGGCCGCCACCGAAACAGCGGTCAGGGCTTCCATCTCGACGCCGGTGCGGTCGGTGGTGCGCACCGAGGCGGTGATGTCCACCCGGTCGGTGTCGACGGCGAAATCCACGTCGACGGCGGATAACGCGAGGTGGTGGCAGAGCGGGATCAGGTCGCTGGTGCGTTTGGCGGCCAGAATGCCCGCAACCCTGGCCGTGGCCAGGGCATCACCTTTGGGCAGACCACCGGAAGCGATCAGGCCGATCACTTCGCCGGTGGTGTACACGAATCCGACCGCCGTCGCGCTGCGGGCGGTCGCGACCTTGCCGCCGACGTCGACCATCCGGGCCGCGCCGTCGTCGTCGACGTGCGACAGCCGGCCCTGAGGTACCCCGGAGGGACCGCCGGACACTTACTTGTTGACGACGGTGACCGGGTGCACGTAGGGCAGGGTCGAGGCGGGCTGCGGGAACGTCACGTCGCCGTACGGGGAGAGCGCCCCCACCACCGGGGACGCCAACTCGCTCACCGGGTGCTCCTCCGGGTCACGGGTCGGCCAGCCGTTGTCGATGTACCGCGTCTTCTGCGAATTCGATGCCACGGGATCATTCTGACACTTGTCCGCCCGGCGCGCGGAGATGCCGGCTGTTTTACCCTGGTCAGCGATGAGCGAGCAGAGCGTCAACCTCGGTCAACCATTGGGTTCGTGGCTGGCGGCCCTGCCCGACGACAGATTGATCCGTCTGCTGGAACTCCGTCCTGACCTGGCCCAGCCGGCCCCCGGAAGCACCGCCGCCCTGGCCGCCCGCGCCGCCGCGCGGCAGTCGATCAAGGCCGCCGCCGAGGAGCTCGACTTTCTGCATCTGGCGGTGCTCGACGCCCTGCTCGTCCAACGCGCGGACCATGCCGGCGTGCCCGTCGCGGAGGTCGCTGCCGTGCTCGAGGACCGTGCGCCGTCGGCCGACGTGCGTGCCGCCGTCGACGACCTGCGGGAGCGCGCCCTGGTGTGGGGCGACGAGCAGGTGCGGGTGTCGCCCGACGCCGCGGCGGCGGTGCCCTGGTATCCGGGTCAGGCCGTGCTGGAACGGCCTCGCCCGGCAGATGAACTGATCACCGCCATCGAGGCGCTGGACGACGCCGCCCGCGATGTGCTCGACCGCCTCGTCGTCGGCTCACCGATCGGCCGCACCCGCGACGCCGCGCACGACACCCCACCGGATCGGCCGGTGCAACGGCTGCTCGCCGCCGGGCTGCTCCGTCAGGTCGACGCCGACACCGTGGTGCTTCCGCGGGACGTCGGGCAGGTGCTGCGGGCCGAGACGCCGGGTCCCGACCAACTCACCGCCCCGGACCCGGTGATCGCCACCGTCGCCGCCAAGGACGTCGACGCTTCGGCTGCGGGCGCGGCGATGGAGTTGATCCGTCAGGTCGAAGTGGTTCTGGAAGCGCTCTCCGCCGCGCCGGTTCCCGAGTTGCGGAGTGGCGGCCTGGGGGTGCGGGAGGCCAAGCGGCTGGCCAAGACCACCGGGATCGACGAGTTGCGGCTGGGGCTGATCCTCGAACTCAGCGCGGCGGCCGGATTGGTGGCCAGCGGGGCGACGGAACCCGCACCGCCCGGCGACCCGGTCACCTACTGGGCACCGACGGTGGCCTGCGACCGATTCCTGGAGGCGTCCACGGCGGCGCGCTGGCTGGCGCTGGCCGGCGCATGGCTGGACCTGCCGTCCCGGCCGGGACTCATCGGCAGTCGGGGTCCGGACGGTAAACACTATGCGGCCCTGTCGGATTCGCTGTACTCCACCGCCGCGCCGATGGATCGGCGGCTGCTGTTGGGCATGCTCGCCGATCTGCCGGAAGGATCCTCGGTCGACGCGAGGACCGCGTCGCGGGCATTGATCTGGCGCCGGCCGCGGTGGGCCGCGCGGCTTCAGCCCGAGCCGGTCGGGCATCTGCTCGACGAAGCGCACGCAGTGGGACTGACCGGGCGCGACGCCCTGTCCGGGCCGGCCCGGACGCTGCTGGCCGACGGCGGGGACGCCGCACTGGCGGCCATGACCGCCACCCTGCCGGCGCCGATCGACTACTTCCTGGTGCAGGCCGACCTCACCGTCGTGGTCCCCGGGCCGCTGCAACGCGAACTGGCCGACGAAGTGGCGGCCGTGGCAACCGTCGAGTCGGCCGGTGCGGCCATGGTGTTCCGGGTCAGCGAGCAGTCTGTTCGGCACGCCCTCGACCTCGGCCGGACCGCCGAGGGATTACAGCGGTTCTTCGAGAAGTACTCGAAAACCCGGGTGCCGCAAGGACTCAGCTATCTCATCAATGACGTCGCGCGGCGGCACGGGCAGCTGCGAGTGGGGATCGCCGCCTCCTTCATCCGCTGTGACGATCCGGTATTGCTGTCCCATGCGGTAGCGGCGCCGTCGATGGCCAATCTTGAGGTGCGACTCCTGGCGCCGACGGTGGCGGTGTCGCAGGCGCCGATCGCCGACGTCCTGGCCGCGCTGCGGCAGGGCGGTTTCGCCCCCGCGGCGGAGGACTCCTCCGGCGCGATCGTGGATCTGCGCCGTCGCGGCGCGCGGGTGCCTGCCAACCCGGTGCGCCGGCCACTGCGCACGCCGAACCGGCCCAACCCGGAGAGCCTGGCGACGGTGGTGGCGGTGTTGCGCCGGGTGGACACCGCGCCGCTGGGCGGGGCCCGGGTGGACCCCGCGGTCGCGATGGCGCTGCTGCAGCAGGCCGCGGTGCACGGCAAGGACGTCCTGATGGGTTATGTCGACGCCGCCGGGGTGGCGACGCAGCGCGTCGTGACACCCGTCTCGGTGCACGGCGGGCACCTGATGGCGTTCGACCCGACTCAGGGCCGGCTGCGGGAGTTCGCCGTCCACCGGGTGACATCGGTCATGTCAGCCGACTGAAGGATAATGGGCGAGATGACCGACGGCCCGCTGATCGTCCAGTCCGACAAGACGGTTCTCCTCGAGGTGGATCACGAGGCGGCCGGCGCCGCCCGCGCCGCCATCGCCCCGTTCGCCGAACTCGAACGCGCCCCGGAACACATCCATACCTACCGGATCACGCCGCTGGCGCTGTGGAACGCCCGCGCCGCCGGGCATGACGCCGAGCAGGTCGTCGACGTGCTGGTCACCTTCTCCCGCTACGCGGTGCCGCAGCCGCTGCTGGTCGACATCGTCGACACCATGGCGCGCTACGGACGTCTGCAACTGGTCAAGCATCCCGCCCACGGGCTGTGCCTGGTGAGCCTGGACCGCGCGGTCCTCGAAGAAGTGCTGCGCAACAAGAAGATAGCCCCGATGCTCGGCGCACGCATCGACTTCGACACCGTCATCGTGCACGGCAGCGAGCGCGGCCGCATCAAGCAGATGCTGCTCAAGATCGGCTGGCCGGCCGAGGACCTCGCGGGTTACGTCGACGGCGAGGCCCATCCGATCAGCCTGGAGCAGGACGGCTGGGAACTGCGCGACTACCAGCAGATGGCCGCCGATTCGTTCTGGGCCGGCGGGTCGGGCGTCGTGGTGCTGCCCTGCGGAGCAGGCAAGACCATCGTCGGTGCGGCCGCCATGGCCAAGGCCGGTGCGACCACCTTGATCCTGGTCACCAACACCGTCGCCGGCCGGCAGTGGAAGCGGGAGCTGATCGCGCGAACATCGTTGACCGAGAACGAGATCGGCGAGTATTCCGGTGAACGCAAGGAGATCCGGCCAGTCACCATCGCCACCTATCAGGTCATCACCCGTCGCACCAAGGGTGAGTACCGGCACCTGGAGTTGTTCGACAGCCGCGACTGGGGCCTGATCATCTACGACGAGGTGCACCTGCTGCCCGCACCGGTGTTCCGGATGACGGCCGATCTGCAGTCCCGCCGCAGGCTGGGGCTGACGGCGACCCTGATCCGGGAGGACGGCCGCGAGGGCGACGTGTTCAGCCTGATCGGCCCGAAGCGCTACGACGCGCCGTGGAAGGACATCGAGGCCCAAGGCTGGATCGCCCCGGCCGAGTGCGTCGAGGTCCGGGTCACCATGACCGACAACGAGCGGATGCAGTACGCCGTCGCCGAGCCCGAGGAACGCTACAAACTGTGCTCGACGGCGCACACCAAGGTCGCGGTGGTGAAGTCGATCCTGGCCAAGCATCCCGGGGAGCCCACGCTGGTGATCGGCGCGTATCTCGACCAGCTCGACGAGCTCGGCAAGGAACTCGACGCCCCGGTGATCCAGGGTTCGACCAAGAACGCCGAACGCGAATTGCTGTTCGATGCCTTCCGGCGCGGCGAGATCAAGACGCTGGTGGTTTCCAAGGTGGCCAATTTCTCCATCGACCTACCGGAAGCCTCTGTGGCCGTTCAGGTTTCGGGGACCTTCGGCTCCCGCCAGGAAGAGGCCCAACGGCTGGGACGGCTGTTGCGCCCCAAGCACGACGGCGGCGGGGCGGTGTTCTATTCGGTGGTGGCCCGCGACAGCCTCGACACCGACTACGCCGCGCACCGGCAGCGGTTCCTCGCCGAACAGGGCTACGGCTACATCATCACCGACGCCGACGACCTGCTGGGCCCGGCGATCTGAACCCAGACGTCTCATCCATCGGGGGTGTCGGGAGGACACCGTCGATCACCGCCTGGATGGCATCGATGCCGGACACCTCGCGGATTCTCGCCGCACTGAGTTCAACGGGTTCGGCGTGCATCGGTGATCCCGTCAGGCCGCGGTGACAACGGGCAGGGTGGCTGGTCCCGTCACGCCGGTGAGCATCTTCCAGGGCGCTGGTCCGGTGCGCTGCAGTCCGGGGCAGCGCGCGACGAAGGCGCGCAGACCTTCACTGAGTTCAAGCCGGGCCAGGTGAGCTTCGAGGCAATAGTGAACGCCGCCGCCGAACGTGAGTACGGGTGAGGGATGTTCCCGGGTGATTTCGAGGCGGTCGGGGTCGGCGAAGACGGCGGGGTCGCGGTTGGCGGCCACCGTGTTGGCCAACACCAAGGTTCCCGACGGGATGGTCACGCCGGCCAACTCCACGTCCTCGGTCGCGCAGCGCATGGTGCCGAACACGACGGGATAGAAGCGCACCAATTCCTCGACGGCCGACCCCGTGAGGTCGGGGTGCGCGGCCAGCATGGCCCACTGGTCGGAGTGGTCGACAAGGCATTCGATGGCGGCGGAGAGCTGATTGCGGGTGGTGTCGGTGCCGGCAATCAACAGAGCTCCGGCAAGCATCAGCAATTCGGAATGACTGAGCCGGTCACCGGCATCCTCGGCGCGGATGAGTTCGGAGACGAGGTCGTCGGCGAGAGTGCATCGGCGCTGGGCCAGAATGTCTTCCCAAGTAACGGTCGAGCTCGTCCCACGCCTGTTCGATCTCAGGCCCGTCGTTGGCGACGTTCCAGTTGAAGATCTTCATGATCGAGTCGGCCCATGTAGAGAACAAGTGCCAGTCCCGCGGGGGCACCCCGAGAAGAGTGCAGATGACCGGCGTGGGGTAACGCCGCGAGACATCGGTCATAACGTCGCCGGCCCCTGCTGCTGCCAGTGCCTCGACGAGTTCGGTCGCCGTCTGGTGCACCACCGTCTGCAGCCGGGTGATCGCCCGCGGCGAGAACGCCTTGCTGACAAGACGACGCAGACGGCTGTGCGCATCGCCGTCGATGCTGAGGATGTTGGTGGCAGCCCGATTCCACAGTGGTCCGGCGGTGATGCCCTGCGAGTCCAGACCCAGCCCGCGCGCGGCGGCGAACCGCGAATCGCGCAGGACTGTGTGGACATGGTCGTAGCTCAGCACCTCAGGCCCGTAGGGGCCCAGCGCGATCGGTGACTGGCTGCGCACCTCGGCGAGCTTGGCGTGGGCCAGGTCGGGGTCGGAGATCGTGATAACTCAACGTGGGCACGTCGGACTCGAAGACGCTCGGAAAGCGGGTGCCGCTGGTGATCGTCATGATGCTCCTTCGATGGGCTCCGGCGACGCGGACCCTGCATGCCACCTTGCCGATGATCGATACGGGATCCAGCGTCTCAACGACAGAAGGCGCTGAACTGAGTGAACAGCTGCTCAATCTCAGCGAGCCGGCCCACGGGCTACTCAAAGCCGCCCCGCCCGGGTTAACAAACTCGATGCCCAGGACGACGCCGCTGCCACCCGGATTGTGCTGGACGGTCTACTCGTTCATTCCGTTGCCGAATCCGTGCCCATGACCGTGCGGGCGGGCGACCTGCCGCTTCAGGTCAGCGCTGGGATGACCTGCCGCTCGAACATCTCGATGCCCGAGCGGTCGTAGGCCGCCTCGGGGAAGTAGCAGATGACGTACTCGCAGCCCAGACCACGCAACCGGGTGAGTCGTTCGATCACCGGCTCCGGGGTACCGGTCGCATTGCCCGGGTTGTCGTTCATCGCCATCATCGCGTCGGCGGCCGGGTCGCCGCAGACACCGGCCAGCCGGTCCCGGACCCGCTGAGCCCGTTGGGCGAAGTCGGCGTCGGACTCGCCCAGGATCGCGTTGACGTTCGCCGAGCGGATGATCGCGTCGTAGTCGGTGCCCACCTCCCGGCAGTGCCCGGCGAGGATCTCGGACTTGCGGGTGAACTCCTCCGGGTCGGCGCTGAAGTTGGTGTACTGCGCATACCCCGCCGCGATCTTCAGCGTCACCTTCTCCCCACCGCCGGCGATCCACAGCGGAATCCCGTTCTCCTGCAACGGTTTGGGTTGAACGATCGCGCCGTCGACCTGGTAGTGCTTGCCATCGAAGGTCACCCGGCCCTCGCGCCAGGCGTCGCGCATGATCTGCACGCCCTCGTCGAGGCGGGCCAACCGCACACCGGCCGACGGGAAGCCGTAGCCGTAGGCGCGCCACTCGTGTTCGTACCAACCGCCGCCGATGCCCATCTGGACCCGGCCGCCGGAGATGATGTCTGTCGTGGCGGCCACTTTGGCCAGATACACCGGGTTGCGGTAGCTCATGGCGGTGCACATCTGCCCGAGCTTGATCCGCGATGTGGTGGCGGCCAAGGCCGCCATCAGCGTCCACGCCTCATGCGTGGCCTCGTCGGTGGGCATCGGCACGGTGTGGAAGTGGTCGTAGACCCATAGCGAGTCCCACGGTCCGGCGTCGGCATGCTGGGCCAGATCTCGCATCACCTGCCAGTGGTCCGCGACGGGAATGCCGACGAGATCAAGACGCCAGCCCTGAGGAATGAAGAGTCCGAAGCGCATGCCCCGACTTTACGCAGCTGGCCACCCGCTCAGACGCCGAAAATTACTAAGCCGCCTGGACAGCGCGGCCGGCTAATCAAGGCGCCGTGGCGTGCCCGAGAGAAGTGCCGCGAGCTGCTCGCGATTTGCCACGCCGGTTTTGGCCACGGCGCGGTAGATGTGGCTCTCGACGGTTCGGCGCGACAGCGTCAACCTGTCCGCGATGGCGGGGGTGGACAGCTTCCGGCCCAGCAGCATCAGCAACGTACTGAGATGCCGGTCCCCGATCAGATAGCTCAGGTGGGCGCCCTGACCGGACCGTGTGACGATGTCATAGCCCGATTGGAAAGTGGCCAAAGCCTTTCCAACACAACCGGCATCGCCGAAGGCGACACCCAGTGCCCAACTGGCGGCCGCACCCATCAAAGGCGGTACTTCACGCAGGTCCACGCCCTCGGCGTATCTCTGCGCCGCCGGGGGCGGGCCATCGCCGCCCAGTACATGGTGTACATCGCGTCGACCCAGCAACGGGTCCGCCCGGACGCCACCGGCGACACCTCGTCGAGAACACATCGGGATCGGCGAGTCCCCACAGCAGGCCCGCGAACCGGTGAGCCGCGCGCAACACATGCTCTTCCTCGCTTAGTTCACCAGCCGGAATGCTAGCCAGTACCGCGTCGGCCTCCCCAGGATTTTTCCACGCCAGCGCCCATGAGCGGATGAAGTACGCCTCGGCTCCGGCGCCGGCGCGGATGGCCGCGTCGGCCAGCCGATCGGCCAGGGCCATGTCCGCCAGCGAAACCGCTCCTTGCGCGGCGGCGGTGAACAGCTGGGGATCGGCGGGCAAGTCCGATTCCAGCCGTAATGCGGAGCGGCGCACGACGCTGTGCACGTCCTCATCGCCCGGTGGGATCACCAGGTTCTGCGCGACGAGGCCGCGGAGCCGGCGCAGCCGGGTCTGCGCCGCACGAGCCCGGCGCACCTCGCCGTAGAGCGGATGCGCCAGGCGTACCACCATGCCGTCACGATCCCGGGTTTGGAGGGTGATCAAACCGCGCGTTTCCGACTCCTCCACCGCGGCCGGGCCGGTGATGCTGGTCAACTCGACGATGTTGAGCGGTTCGGCCACAGCAAGGATGTCGACGACGTCGCTCACCGCGGCCGGCAACGCGCCCATCCGCGTTTCGATCAACTCCACCAGGCTCGGCGGCATGACCGGGGTTCCTCTCCATGTCCAGACACCGTCCTGCTGGACAAGTCGACCTTCGGCGACCTCACTCTCCACGATATTGCGCAGAAAGAGCACATTCCCCCGAGTCAGCCGCCACAGTCGCTCGGCGGAGTCCGATTCGAGATGTCCGCCCAGAGCCTCCGACACCAGGCTCGCGGTGTCCTGCCGGGGCAACGGTTGCAGGACGAATTGCTCGAACTGGCCGGACCTCAAGATTTCCTGCGTCGTGTCGGGAACCGGGTCGCCATCGCGGATCGTCACGACTAGTTTCGCAGTGCCCCGCCGGACGATCTGGAGGATGACGAAGGTCGTCAGGTCTTCAAGGAGAGCGACGTCGTCGACGCAGATCACCACCGGCGTGCCCGAGGCCGTACCGGTGAGGTCGTCGATCACCGTCCGAACAACGTCGAGGCCGACGGTCTCCGCCGGACCGACCCAGTCACTCACGGCGCCTATCGGAAGCGCCCGTGCCGAGCACGTGCCGACCACACAGCGGTGTTGCCATCCATGCCGGGCGACGAGATCTAGCGTTTCGCGGGCCCTTCAACGAGTACGTGGCGGACGGGTTGTCCGGGTTGGAGAACGTGAGATCAGGTCCCTTGCCGGTGACCTTGGTCGTGACGGTCCCGTCGCTGCTGGTGGTCGTCTTCGTCACCTGCTTGGCGTTGTCGGCGATCGTGACACTGACCGCGCTGTTCTGGCAGACTTGTCCGCACGGGAACCGGGAAGCCTTGCCCACCGATGACAGAACATACGGAAGGCCCCCGGAATTCCTTGGGCTACAGGGATTCCGGGGGCCTTTCGCCCTACGGCGCTAACTAGAGCAGCGAGGCCGGCGGGTTGAAACGGTCACCGTACTTGGCGGCCAGCTCCTGGGCGCGGGCCACGAACGCGTCCTTGCCACCGGGGTAGCCGGTGATGAACTGCGCGGCGCCACCGGTCCACGGCGGGAAGCCGATGCCCATGATGGAACCGATGTTGGCATCGGCGGTGGTGTTGATCACACCCTCGTCGAAGCACTTCTGGGTCTCCAGCGCCTCGGCGAACAGCATGCGGTCGATCATGTCCTGCAGCGGCGGCTTGGAGCTGCCCGAGTTGAACTCCTCGCGCAGTCCGGGCCACAGCTGGGTCCGCTTGCCGTCGACGTACTCGTAGAAGCCGGCACCGGACAGCCGCGACGGACGGCCGAGGCCGATCATCTTCTCCACCACAACCTCGGCCGGGTGCGGGTGGTACGTGCCGCCAGCATCCTCGACACCCTTGCGGCTGGCGACGGCGATCTTGTGCATCAGCTCCATGTTGAGCTCATCGGACAGCTGCAGCGGCGGAGCCGGGTAACCGGCCTGCGATCCCGCATGCTCGATCGACGCGGGCTCCACACCCTCGCCCAGCATGGCCAGCGCCTCGTTGATGAAGGTGCCGATGACGCGGCTGGTGTAGAAGCCGCGGCTGTCGTTGACCACGATCGGGGTCTTGCCGATCGCCAGGGTGTAGTCGAACACCCGGGCCAGCGCCTCGTCGGAGGTCTTCTCGCCGCGGATGATCTCGACCAGCGGCATCTTGTCCACCGGGGAGAAGAAGTGGATGCCGATGAAATCGTCCTGGCGCTTCACACCGGCAGCCAGACCCGTGATCGGCATGGTGGAGGTGTTGGAGCCCAGGATCGCGTTCGGCTCGACGATGTCCTCGATCTCCTGGAACACCTTGTGCTTGAGTTCCTGGTTCTCGAAGACCGCCTCGATGACGAAGTCCACCCCGGCGAAGTCCTTGGGGTCGGCGGTCGGATGGATCCGGCCCAGCAGCGCCGCGGACTTCTCGGCGGTGGTACGGCCGCGCTCAAGCGCCTTGGCCTCGAGCTTCTCCGAATAGTTCTTGCCCTTGTTCGCCGCCTCGATGGTGACGTCCTTGAGCACCACGTCGAAGCCCGCCTTGGCCGACACGTAGGCGATACCGGCGCCCATCATGCCCGCCCCCAGCACGCCGATCTTGGTGATCGGGGTCTTGCCGATGCCCTCTGGCCGTGAACCGCCGGCGTTGATCGCCTGCATGTCGAAGAAGAACGCCTGGATCATGTTCTTCGCGACGGGACCGGTGGCGAGCTCGGTGAAGTAGCGGCTCTCGATGCGGCTGGCGGTGTCGAAGTCCACCTGCGCGCCCTCGACCGCGGCGGCCAGGATGGCCCGCGGTGCCGGCATGTTCGTGCCCTTGATCTGCTTGCGCAGCAGCGACGGGAACGACGGCAGGATGGCCGCCAGCGCAGGGCTGGCCGGGGTGCCGCCGGGCATCCGGTAGCCCTGGGCGTCCCACGGCTGGGTGTTCTTTTCCGGGTTGGCCTTGATCCACGCTTTGGCGGCCGGGACGAGTTCCTCGACGGTGCCGACGATTTCGTCGACCAGGCCGGTGTCCTTGGCCTTCTTCGGGTTGAACCGGGTGCCCTGGCTCAGCACGTTGACGAAGGCGTTCTGGATGCCCATCATCCGCACGGTGCGGGTGACGCCGCCGCCGCCGGGCAGCAGGCCGAGGCTGACCTCGGGCAGGCCGATGGCGCTGCCCTTGACGTCCGCGGCGATGCGCCGGTGGCACGCCAGGGCGATCTCCAGGCCGCCGCCCAGAGCCGCGCCGTTGATCGCCGCGACCACCGGAACGCCGAGGGTCTCCAGCTTGCGCAGGTCGGCCTTGATCTCCTCGACCTCGGCGAACGCCTCACCGGCGTGCTCCGGGGTGATCTGGATGATGCCCTTGAGGTCACCGCCGGCGAAGAAGGTCTTCTTGGCCGAGGTGATGACGACGCCGGTGACTGAATCCTTCTCGGCGACAAGGCGCTCAACGGCCTTGTGCATGGACTCCTTGTAGTGCTCGTTCATCACGTTGGCCCCACCGGTGGGGTCATCGAGGGTCAGGGTGACGATGCCGTCGGCATCCTTGTCCCACTGAATAGTGTTTTCTACCATGGTTTTTCGCTTACTCCCAGTCTTTTCGGAAAGGTCCGGCCGCGGCTTAGACGCGCTCGATGATGGTGGCCACGCCCATGCCGCCGCCGATGCACAGCGTGATGAGCGCGCGCTTGGCGCCGCGACGCTCGAGCTCGTCGACCATGGTGCCGGTGATCATGGCGCCGGTGGCGCCGAGCGGGTGGCCCATCGCGATGGCGCCGCCGTTGACGTTGAGCTTCTCGCTGGGGATGTTGAGGTCCTTCTGGAACTTCAGCACCACCGAGGCGAAGGCCTCATTGAGCTCGTAGAGGTCGATGTCCTCGGGCTTGAGCCCGGCCCGGTCCAGCGCCTTCAGCGCCGCCGGGGTGGGGCCGACGAGCATGATCGTCGGGTCGGCACCGCTGGTGGCGGTGGCGACGATGCGGGCGCGCGGGGTCAGGCCGTTGGCCTTGCCTGCCTTTTCACTGCCGACCAGCACCAGCGCGGCGCCGTCGACGATGCCCGAGCTGTTGCCGCCGGTGTGGACGTGGTTGATCTTCTCGATCCAGTGGTACTTCTGCATCGCCACGTCGTCGAAGCCGGCCATCGCAGCCAGGCCCTCGAACGCGGGCTTGAGCTTTCCGAGGCTCTCCACGGTGGTGCCGGGGCGCATGTGCTCGTCGTGGTCGAGGATCAGCAGACCGTTCTGGTCGCGCACCGGGACGACGGACTTGGCGAAGTAGCCGCCCGACCACGCCTCGGCCGCCCGCTCCTGGGACTGCGCCGCGTAGGCGTCGACGTCGTCGCGGGTGAAGCCCTCCAGGGTCGCGATCAGGTCGGCGCCGATGCCCTGCGGGACGATGAAGGCGTCGTAGTTGGTGGCCGGATCGGACATCATGGCGCCGCCGTCGGAGCCCATCGGAACCCGGCTCATCGACTCCACGCCGCCGGCGTAGACGAGGTCGTCCCAGCCGGAGCGCACCTTCTGGGCGGCGGTGTTGACGGCCTCCAGGCCGGACGCGCAGAACCGGTTGAGCTGGAATCCGCCGACGGTGTCGGGCATACCGGCGGCGATGACCGCGGTGCGGGCGATGTCGCCGCCCTGGTCGCCGACCGGCGAGACGCAGCCCAGGATGACGTCGCTGATCATGTTCTCGTCAATGTTCGGATGCCGACGACGCATCTCGCCGATCAGACCGACGACCAGATTGAGCGGCTTGACCTCGGTCAGGGCGCCGTTCTTGCCCTTTCCGCGCGGGGTGCGGATGGCCTCGTAGATGAAGGCTTCTTCGGACATGTTTTTCCCTCGTGAGTGTTTGGTACGGGGTACGGCGGAAAGCCTAGTCCCCTGCTAGTCGACCATAACAATTCCCCCGGCCAACCTGTTGGTTGGGAGCCTGCTGAGGAATCTACTCATTCGCTGTGGTGAAGCTATCGCCACCATCGGCGTCAAGCGTGAAGGCGGCTTCACCGTCTGGTGGACTTAGTCTCCTAGCTATGACAGAGTCCGATGCCGTCGGCCCGGCGACGACGGTCGAGCGGCTGCGGCCCTTCTCGGTGAACATCTTCGCCCGGATGTCGGCGCTGGCGGCGAGCCTGGGCGCGGTGAATCTGGGGCAGGGTTTCCCCGACGAGGACGGGCCGCCGGCCATGTTGGAGGTGGCGCGTCAGGCCATCGCCGACGGCGTCAACCAGTACCCGCCCGGCCTGGGGATCGCCGAACTGCGGGAGGCGATCGCCGCCCAGCGGCTGCGCCGTTACGGCCAGCAGTTCGATCCGGCGACCGAGGTGCTGGTCACCGTCGGGGCGTCCGAGGCGATCGCGGCCGCGGTGATCGGCCTTGTCGAGCCCAGATCCGAGGTGATCGTCATCGAACCGTACTTCGACACCTACGCGCCCAATATCGCCATGGCCGGCGCCCATCGGGTGGCGGTGCCCCTGGTGCCGGACGGACCGGGGTTCGCGCTCGACGCGGATGCGGTGCGCGCGGCCATCACCCCGCGAACCCGGGCGATGATCGTCAACTCCCCGCACAACCCGACCGGCATGGTGCTCTCCGATGACGAGTGCCGTGCGCTGGCCGAGGTCGCCGTCGAGGCGGATCTGCTGGTGATCTCCGACGAGGTCTACGAACGGCTGACCTACTCAACCCCTCAGGGGCGCAAGCACCTGCCGCTGGCCTCCTACCCGGGCATGGCGGAGCGGACGGTGACGATCTCCAGTGCCGCGAAGATGTTCAACTGCACAGGCTGGAAGATCGGCTGGGCCTGCGGAGCACCCGACCTGGTGGCCGGAGTGCGGGCCGCCAAGCAGTACCTGTCCTATGTGGGGGGCGCACCCTTCCAGCCCGCGGTCGCCTACGCGCTCGACAACGAGGACACGTGGGTGGACGGCCTGCGGAACTCGCTGCAGGCCAAACGCGACCGGTTGGGCGCTGCGCTGACCGGCCTCGGTTTCGAGGTGCGCGACAGCGCCGGCACCTATTTCCTCTGCGCGGACCCGCGTCCCTTGGGCTTCGCCGACAGCACCGCGTTCTGCGAGGAGTTACCGCACCGGGCCGGCGTCGCGGCGATCCCGATGTCGGCGTTCTGCGATCCCGACGGCAACGCCGAGGAGTGGCGGCACCTGGTCCGCTTCGCATTCTGCAAGCGCGACGAGACGCTCGACGAGGCGATCCGGCGACTGGGTGTGCTCAGCCCTTCTTGACCTTGAGTACCTGCTTGCGCAGGCCATCGGTGGCGGTCTCCATCGCGCCCTTGAGCGTGCGCTTGAGCAGAAAACCGGGAATGGGAATCGAGGGGTCTACCTTGAGGTCGAAGCGCACTTTCGTCGTATCGCCCTGCGGGGTGAGCGTGTAGGTGGCGTCCTGTGCCCGCAGTTGGCTCGACTTGATGAGTGTCCAGCCCGCGGTGTTCTCCGTGAAGGTGTACTCGACCTCCATCTCATCGGTGATTCCGGCGGCTTTGACCTTCATCTTGACCCGTTTGGGCCGACCGTCGGAGTGGGTGTCGAGGACCTCCACGCTCTGATACTGCGGTGACCACGAGGGTGCGTTCTCGACATCGGCGATCACGTCGAAGATCTGCTGCGGCGACGCTTCGATGACAACTTCCCGGGAATCGTTGACTGCCATGAGTCGAGAGTATCGCTACGGGACGATGTCGCGATAGGCGGCGACCACCGGCTGCAGTTCATCGGGGGTGGCTCCGTGCAGGATCACCGCGTCGGCGCCGTAGTCGAACTCCTTGCGGATGCGTGCGACGCACTGCTGGGCCGTTCCGGTGGCTGCGGGTTCCAGCCATTCCCCGGGAATCAGCGCCGCGATGTGCTCGATCTGCCCGCGGGTGGCTTTGTGGTCGATGCCGCCTCCGATGGAGGCAACCACCGGGTCGGCGCGGAAGCGTTGCAGCACAGCAGGATCCCAATCATTGGTCCTGACCATGAGGTCGCCGTATCCCTGCAGGTAGGTGGCCAGCCGGGCCACCGTCTTCTTCAGCCGCACGTCCTCGGGCAGGTGATCGCCGACGGTGGCGAAGCACGACCACACCCGAACACCGGCCGGGTCGCGGCCGGCCCGTTCGGCAGCCTCTTTGACGGTGCGGACACAGCGGGTCAGCGTCTCGGGTGTGAAGTACGTGTGCAGGATGACGTCGTCGAACATCCGTCCGCCCAGCTGTAAAGTCTTGGGCCCGAACGCAACCAGTGCCAGCCGGATGTCCTCGTCGAAATCGGGGTCCAGGACGAGAACGGGGTACGCCCATCGGACCGTCGTGGTTGACGATCACCTCGCCGCGCCACAACCGGCGCATCAGCCGGGCGAAGTTCTCCAGTTGGGCCGTGCTGACCGGGGTGATCCCGAACGCCCCGTAGATCGCGGCGATACCGCGGCCGACGCCGAGGGTGAACCGGCCACCGGACAACCGGTGCATGGTGGTGGCCCAGGACGCCGTGATGAGCGGATGACGGGTGTTGGGATTGGTTGCGGCCGTGGCAATCTGCATACGTGTCGTGACCGCGCAGGCGGCGCCGGTCAACGACGCCGCCTCCTTGACGTTCCATCGCTCGGAGATGAACGCGGTGCCCAGTCCGAGTTCCTCGCCGCGGCGCGCCTCGTGCATCAGGGTGGCCGGCCCGTCGCCACCCGCCCCGGCCATCAGGTAGTAGCCGAGTTCAGCCAAGACGCGGCTCACTGGGAGCGCTCCACCTCGATGGGAATCCCGGTCAGCCAGGCCATGCCGGACAGCGATTCGACGTCATCTGGGTCGTTGGAGGTCAGTTCGTTGACGTTGACCCCACCCACCGCGTTGGCGACCCGCCAGCCGCCGCCGCGGTGTCCCCAGCCGTGCGGGATGGCGACGGTTCCCGCGACGATGTCTTCGGTGAGGGTGGCGGGCAGGGCGATCTTGCCGTATGGCGAGCGCACCGCTACCTCCTCGCCGTCGACGATCCCTCGCCTTGCCGCGTCGTCGACGTGCATCAGGGCGCGCGGTCCGCGGTCGCCGCGCATTAACAGCGGCGCGTTGTGCATCCAGGAGTTCTCCGACCGCGCGTCACGCATTCCGATCAGCCGCAGCGGGTAGCCGATCGGATCATCCCGGCTCGCAAGTCGGTCGATCTGCTCGGCGATCTCGTTGTGCACCAGTTTGATTCGCCGTCGCGGATACGCCACCGCGCTACCCAGAACCCCGGTGCGCAACTCCGGTTCCAGCACCACGCCGTGTTGCTGCCGCCGGGTCAGCCCCTGGAACGACAGGCCGCCGGGTCGCAGGCCGAACCAGTCCCCGCCCCGGCCCATCCGGATGAACGCGTCGGCCATCGCACGGGGGTCGAGTTGACGGCCCAGGAGCCCCGCTAATGCTCGGGCCACCGCCATCGCGGCGAATCCCGCTGTTCGCGTTGCCATCCGCCGCATCAGGTCGTCGACGATCTCCCACTCGGTGCGCACCTGACCCCGCCGCTCCGCCACCGCCTCGGTGGCCTGGCGGAACGGCGCGACGTGGAAAGGCTGGAACAGCAGCGGGAAATCGTCGCGCTCGTACATGGTCGTGACGGGCAGGATGTAGTCGCACCGGGAGGTGGTCTCGGTGACGTAGATGTCCAGGCCCACGGACAACTCCAGATCACCCATGGCATCGGCGAGGTCAGCACCGTTGGGCACCGACAGCACCGGGTTGCCGGCGCTGATGAACAGCGCCCGGATCTGCCGGTCGCCCGGGGTGGTGATCTCCCCGGCGAGCATGGTGGCCGGTTCGGTCCGGACGATGTTGCCGAAACCGCCGACGCGAGAACGGTTTCGGCGGTAGTCGTAGCGCAGCACGGCACCGAGGGCGGTGAACGCCCACGACTCGCCGGGGAGGCCGAACGACCCGAACACCGATCCGCCCGGAACGTCGAGATTGCCAGCCGCCAGGTTGACGGCGTCGACGAGGTAGGACGTCAAGGTGCCCATCCGGCCGGCGCAGGTGCCGATCCGCCCGTAGATGGCGGCCCGCGGGGTGGTGGCAAGCTCACGCGCGAGTGTCCGCACCGTCTGCGCGTCGATGCCGGTGACGGATTCGGTGCGCTCCGGAGTGAACGGTGCACACTGGGTGGCCAGCCAGTCCAGGCCGTAGGCCTGCCCGGCCACCCGGCGCCGGTCGACGAGGCCTTCGGCGAACATCACCTGCAGCAGCGACAGCAACAGCCAGGCGTCGGTGTCGGGAACGATACCGAGCCAATCGAATTGAGCCGCGGTCTCGGTCTTGCGGGGATCGACGACGAGCACCCGTCCACCGCGCTTGACCACCGCGAGGATCCGGTCGCGGATGCGCGGGGCGGTCAGCACGCTGCCGTGCGACACCAGCGGATTGGCTCCCATCACCACCAGGAAGTCGGTGCGGGACAGGTCGGGGATCGGAACCGTCGACGGGATGCCGTAGAGCAACTGGCTGGCCATCAGGCGGCTGTGGGTGTCCTGGGACGACGCGGTGTAGAGGTGGGTGCCCAGGCCCAGGCCGTTGACGAAGAACAGCACGGCCATCAGGTGCGAGTAGCTGAAGGCGCCCGGATTGCCGAAGTACCAGCCGACCGCCCCGGAGCCGTGCCGGCGGTGAATGGCGCTGAGCCGCTGGGCGATATCGTCCAGCGCCTCATCCCAGGAGACCTCCTCGAAGGTGCCGTCGGACCGTTTCCGCAGCGGCGCGGTCACCCGGTCGGGGTCGTTGACCACCTCGGTGAACGCGATGCCCTTCTGACAGGCGAACCCCGCCGACAGCGGATGGTCCTTGTCCGGACGAAGCCGCACGAGTCGGCCGTCCTCGACATCGGCGACCATCCCACACAACGACTCGCAGATCCGGCAGAACGTCGTCTTGGTCTCAGTCCGGCTCTCCGTCGCCATCGGGCCGCCCTCTCAGATCCGGTACTCGGCGAGAAGCCGCTTACTGATGATGGTCTTCTGGATCTCGCTGGTGCCCTCCCCGATCAACAGGAACGGGGCGTCGCGCATCAGCCGCTCAATCTCGTACTCCTTGGAGTAGCCGTAGCCGCCGTGGATGCGGAAGCTCTGCTGGGTCACCTCGGCGCAGAACTCGCTGGCCAGGTATTTGGCCATGCCGGCTTCCACGTCATTGCGCGCCCCGGAGTCCTTGAGCCGGGCCGCGTTGACCATCATCAGATGTGCCGCTTCGACTTTGGTGGCCATCTCGGCCAGCGAGAAGGCGATCGCCTGGTGTTCGGCGATCGGTTTGCCGAACGTGGAACGCTGCTGGGCGTAGCGCACCGCAAGCTCGAAGGCCCGTAGTGCGACGCCGCAGGCCCGGGCGGCCACGTTGACGCGGCCGACCTCGACGCCATCCATCATCTGCGCGAAGCCGCGGCCCGGCACGCCTCCCAGCACGTCGCCTGCGGCGGCGACATAGCCGTCGAAGAGCATCTCGGTGGTGTCGATGCCCTTGTAGCCGAGCTTGTCGATCTTGCCGGGGATGGTCAGCCCCGGCGCGACTTCGCCGAACCCGCTGGGCTTTTCGATCAAGAAGGCGGTCAGGTTACGGTGCGGGGTGTCCGCACCCTCGTCGGTGCGCACCAGGGTCGCCACCAGGGTCGAACTTCCGCCGTTGGTGAGCCACATCTTCGCACCGCGCAGGGTGTAGGTGCCGTCGTCGTTGCGCACGGCGCGGGTGCGGATGGCGGCGACGTCGGAGCCCACCTCGGGTTCGGACATCGAGAAGGCGCCGCGGATGTCACCGGTGGCCATTCGCGGCAGGAAGCGTTGCTTCTGCTCGTCGGTGCCGTGCTGGCGGATCATGTAAGCGACGATGAAGTGGGTGTTGATCACCCCGGAGATGCTCATCCATCCGCGCGCGAGTTCCTCCACGCAGAGGGCGTAGGTCAGCAGGGATTCCCCGAGTCCGCCGTACTCGGCGGAAATCATCAGACCGAACAGACCCATCGCGCGCATCTCGTCGACGATGGCCTGCGGATAGGTGTCGGCGTGTTCGAGTTCCTGGGCGTGGGGAATGATAGCTCTGTCGACGAATTGCCTTACCGTGGAGACGATCTCAGTTTGGACGTCGGTGAGGCCGAGCGTCTGCGCGAGCCGGGTCATCCGGCTTCCACCTTCTCGAAGACTGCCGCCAGACCTTGGCCGCCGCCGATACACATGGTCTCCAGCCCGTAGCGGCCGTCACGGCGGTGCAGTTCGCGGGCCAGGGTAGCCAGCATCCGTCCGCCGGTTGCCCCGACGGGATGACCCAGCGAGATCCCGGATCCGCAGACGTTGGTGCGCTCGCGGTCGGCGTCGGTGAATCCCCATTCGCGCATGACGGCCAGCGCCTGTGCGGCGAAGGCCTCGTTGAGTTCGATCAGATCGATGTCGCCCAGCGACAATCCGGCTCGGGCCAGGGCAGCGGCGGTGGCCGGCACCGGGCCGATGCCCATGATCTTCGGCTCCACCCCGGCCAGACCCCACGACACCAGTCGCACCAGCGGTGTCAGGCCGTACTCGGCGGCCTTCTCGGGGGTGGTGACGATGCACATCGACGCCGCGTCGTTCTGCCCGCTGGCATTGCCGGCCGTCACGGTGGCGTCGGGATCATCCTTGGCCAGAAGGGGTTTCAGCCTCCCCAGTGCCTCGACGGTGGTGTCCGCGCGGGGATGCTCGTCGGTCTCGATCACCTGCTCCCCGGCTTTCCCGCGAACGGTCACCGGGATGATCTCCTCGGCCAGAGCGCCACTACGTTGCGCGGCGACGGCCCGCTGATGGGACTGCACAGCCAGCTCATCCTGCTCGGCGCGGGAGATGCCGTACTCGCGGCGCAGGTTCTCCGCCGTCTCCAGCATGCCTCCGGGAACCGGGTAGTTCTTCCCCCCTGCCGTGACCCGTCCGCGGGTCAGGCCGTCATGCATTCGCACGCCCGAAGCGCCTGCACCCCAACGCATGTCGGTGGAGTAGAACGCGACGTTGCTCATGCTCTCCGCACCGCCGGCGACCACGATGTCGTTGACTCCCGAGGAGACCTGCATGCAGGCGTTGATCACCGCTTGCAGACCGGATCCGCAGCGTCGGTCGACCTGCATGCCGCATACCGTGACCGGCAGGCCGGTGTCCAAGGCCACCACCCGGCCCAGGCCCGGCGCTTCCGGGTTGGGGTAACAGTGCCCGAGAATGACATCCTCGACCGCGTCCGCCGGCACGCCGGTGCGCTCCAGCAGTCCGTTCAGCGCCGTCACCGCGAGGTCGACGACGTTCAGCGACCGGAGCATGCCGCCATATCGGCCGATCGGGGTACGCACCGGCTCACAGATCACGGCGCTAGGCATTTCCGCCGCTCCTCCTCGTCGCTGGCGGGCCGCTCACTAGATGTGCCGCCCGCCAGTGACTTCCAGCACCGTCCCGGTCATGTACGACGACAGGTCCGAGGCCAGGAACAGGGCCACCGTCGCCACTTCGCTTGGTTCACCGGCCCGGCCCATCGGCACCTCGGCCAGCTTGGCGTCCCAAATGCGTTGCGGCATAGCCTCTGTCATCGCAGAGCGAATGAGTCCCGGCTGGATGGCGTTGACCCGCACGCCCAGGTGAGCCAATTCTTTGGCGGCGGCCTTGGTCAGCCCGACGATACCGGCCTTGGCAGCCGAGTAGTTCGTCTGGCCGACCAGTCCGACCTTGCCGGAGATGGACGACATATTGATGATCGCCCCGCGGCCGTGCTCGCGCATGACGGCCGCCGCCGCGCGGGTGCCGTTCCAGGTTCCCTTGAGGTGCACGGAGATCACCTCGTCGAACTGTTCCTCGGTCATCTTCCGCAACGTTGCGTCGCGGGTGATGCCGGCGTTGTTGACCATGACGTCTAGGCTGCCGAACTCATCGAGGGCAGCAGCGACGAGGCCGTCGACCTCGGCCGTGGATGTGACGTCGCACCGAACCGCACGCGCGACGTCGGCTCCGCCGAGCGCGTCGGCGGCGGCCCGGGTGCGGTCGAGGTCCAGGTCACCGAGGATGACCCGGGCTCCCTCGGCGATGAACTGCTCGGCGATGGCATAGCCCAAGCCCTGGGCTCCACCGGTGACGACCGCGGTCCTACCTGCCAGCAATGCCATCCGATCACCCTCCTGATCGAGTGCGTGGCGTCATCGTATTTGATGACGTCATGACACCCGAGCCTGCGGTCAGCGCCGACGATTTCCGGGACATTCTCACCCAGACCCGGCAGTTCGTTCGGTCGGTGGTGGTCCCGCGGGAAACCGAGATCGCCGAGGGCGACGCCGTTCCCGACGATATCCGCGAGCAGGCCAAGCACATGGGGCTGTTCGGATATGCGATCCCGCAGGAGTGGGGCGGCCTGGGCCTCGACATCACCCAGGACGTCGAACTCGCGCTGGAGTTGGGTTACACGTCGCTGGCGGTGCGGTCGATGTTCGGTACCAACAACGGCATCGCCGGCCAGGTGCTCGTGGGCTTCGGCACCGACGAGCAGAAGGCGCGCTGGCTGGAGCAGATGGCGACGGGTGAGGTGGTGGCCTCCTTCGCCCTGACCGAACCGGGTGCCGGGTCGAATCCGTCGGGCCTGCGCACCAGAGCCATCCGTGACGGCGACGGAGACGGAGGGGCCTGGGTGATCTCCGGCCAGAAGCGCTGGATCACCAATGCACCCGTGGCCGACCTCCTCGTCGTCTTCGCCCGAACCCGACCCGCCGACGAGAACGGCGCCGGCATCGCGGTGTTCCTGGTGCCGGCCGACGCCCCCGGAGTCCAGGTGGGCGTGAAGGACGCCAAGATGGGCCAGGAAGGAGCGTGGACCTCCGACGTGTACTTCACCGACGTCCGGGTCGGACCCGACGCACTGATCGGGGGCAGCGAGGACATCGGATATCGGGCGGCACTGACCTCGCTGGCCCGGGGGCGTATCCACATTGCCGCGCTAGCGGTGGGTGCCGCTCAACGTGCGCTGGACGAGTCGGTGAGTTTTGCCGCGACGGCCACCCAGGGCGGGCAGGCCGTCGGAACCTTCCAACTCGTCCAGGCCATGCTGGCCGACCAGCAGACCGGGGTGATGGCGGGGCGGGCGCTGGTCCGCGACGCCGCGCGGCTGTGGCTCAGCGGGGAGGACCGGCGCATCGCCCCGTCGGCGGCCAAGTTGTTCTGCACCGAGATGGCCGGACGGGTAGCCGACACCGCCGTCCAGATTCACGGCGGGACGGGATACATGCGCGGGGTGCCGGTCGAGCGCATCTACCGCGACGTGCGCCTGCTGAGGCTCTATGAGGGCACAAGCGAGATCCAACGATTGATCGTCGGCGGCGGACTGGTGAAGGCGGCACGCAGCGAAGCCTGAAGGATGGTGGCCAGGGCCAGGATCGAACCGGCGACCTTCCGCTTATGGGTTGAGCGTTCCCGACGCGCCGCAACGCTTGCCAAAGATTCTCTAGGGCAATGCCTTTCGCGCGCTCTTGACTCTCGTCAATTCGCAACCATTCTCGGCGTGTCGCGGGTATTAACGACGAATAAGCGTCGGATTGTGGGGGCGGTGGCCCGGTGGCTGCGCTGGTCTCCAATGCCGTCGGCGCAGGCTACGGAGGAGCGTACGAAAGACTCCGTGATTCACCGGGCCACCGGGCTCACATGGCCGTCACCCGGTATCGGTTGAGGACCGCGAGTTCGGCCAGGGTCCAGCCGAGGAACGATGACCGGACCTCGCGCTCGACGTCGTCGACCTTCTCCCGTCCGATGGTCTGCCGGCCGTTGGCGGCAAGGCGTGCGGCCGCCGTGGTGATCACGGCGCTGATCTCATCGTTCGGGTCGTCCCCGGCGAAGAATCCACGTCCGCGCGTGTAGGCGCGGGCCATCACGGTCACCTGGGCGATGGCCGCGTCGACAGCAGCGCTCGGCGTGTCGAGGAGGGCCTCGACGTCGGTGCTGGAGACCGGCACGGCTTACGCCTCGGTCAGCAGGGTCACGGCCTTCGCCTGAAGCAGCGCGGTATCCCAGCGGGAGACGACCCGGATACCGATGGAGTCATAATCTCCCCAGGTCTGATCGAGGATCTTCACCTCGGCGTCGACGTCGCGGGCGACGACCACCTTGGAGAAGTCGACCAGGGCGACGCGGTTCTTGGTCGACACGGCCGGGATGTTATCCGTGATGACGACCGGCAGGCCAAGGAGGCGGAGCTCGGTGCCGTTCTGAATCGTGCTGGAGTCCATCACGTATCGGGCATCGCCGGTCCCAACCTTCACCTTGCGGATGGCGGCGAAGCTCGCGGCCGTCATGACCCAGTGAGTCGGCGTGACCTTGTTGCCCTGGGCGGTGGCAAGCCCGTCGATCAGCGAGTCGGGGTCGGTCAGGTCGAGGGTGCCGGTCGCGATGCCAGAGGCCCGGAGGATGCCCTTCACGGTGTTCGACGTGCCAGCGCCATCCCAGAGGGCCGCGTCGAGCGCGTTGGCGACGTCGGTCACCAGGCGGGTCCGCAGGACCGCTTCCAGTCCGACGACCGAGGTCCGGATGAGTTCGTTACTCAGCTTGACCAGGACCTTGAGGCCCTTGAGCGTCGAGGGCAGGAGGGTGACCTCGTCGAACGCGACGTCGCCGTCGCTGATCTGTGCGCCTTCGGCGACGAATCCGGCGGTGACGCCGTTGGCGATTCGCGGGACACGAACCGGGGAGGAGGAGTCGAGGATGGTCGGGCCGGCGGCCAGGAACGTTGAGGCTTGCTCGAGCGGCTGGACCAGGAGGTCGGCGACCTGGCTCTGAATCAGGGTGGAATTTCCGGAGGTGACTTCGATGGCCACGATTGAGTCCTAACGGTTGGTGTCGGATGGTGGGGATTCGACACGTCGCCAGGACGTCAATCGTGTTGGGCGCCAGGCCCGGATCGCCTCAGTCTATCGGTTAGGTGCGCTCCTTGAGGAGACCCAGCAGTGAGAATCCCCCGGCGGCAGGGCCGCGCTGGCCCTGACCGATGTCACCGGACGGTTTGCGGCTGGCAAGGTGGGGCTTGCGATCGAGGAGGTCGTCGACGGCGGCGGCCAGGGCCTCGGGGTCGTCGATGTGGCCCTCGTCGAACGGCAAGTCGGTCGGGTCGGCCAACTTGCCGGTGGCCCTGACCAATTCGGTGTGCAGTCGTTGGGCCAGAGTGTCGGCGTGCGCGGCGCGCTGGCGATAGCGGCCGTTCTCCTGTCGCAGCTTCTCGACGACCTCGCGGGGGAAGGTGTCGGGATCGTCGGGGGCAGGCGATTCGGGCGTACCCTCCTCGGCGTCGACCTCGGGGGTCGGGCTCTGGTCGGTCGGTTCCGGCGCGTCCTGGGCGGTGATGGCGGCGGTCATGATTGCGGTTGCCTTTCGTGTGCGTGGATCTCGTCGACGGCGTCGGCGAGGTTGTTGGCCAATTCCAAGGCCTCGGTCTCAGTGAGTGCGAATACAAGACTTGCGGCCCGGAGCCGGACCGGCCGGGATGCTTCTGGGCGCGTGCTGATGACGACTTGCATATCGCGTGCGCTAAGCCGCATTGCTGGCCGCCACAGTTGCGATCTCGTCCTCGGAGTAACCCAGCTTGGCCAGGGCGTAGGCCTGGGGCAGGAGGCCCGCCTGGTACAGCTTCACCACGGCGTCGGCCTCCTGGGCGACGCTCCGGGTCGCTGCGTCGGCCCACTGGACCCGGACGGGGTCGACGAGGCCCGGATCGCGGCCGTCGCGGACCGCGATCATTAGTCGGGCGACCTGTTCCCAGGACCGGCCGAACGTGGCCTGTCGAGCCTCGGCGCGGGCAGTGAGGGAGGCCTCGGCGGCGCGCATCGCATCAGCCGATGCGGGGTTGTCGGTGAAGATCCCGACGTAATGTGCGGGCAAAGTGCTGACGGCCATGACCTGGCCGAGGATGACCCGGACGCTGGCCTCATATCCGGCGAGGTCGGCGGCGGCCAACTGTCCGAACTTGGCGTCGGAGTTCTCCGAGATCATCGCCCGGTGGCCCTCGGGGATCGGGTTGACCTCGGTCATCACCGGCTGGCCGTCGCCGTCGAGGACCGGATTTCCGTTGGCGTCGAGGACCGGCTCCTCTGTCAGTTCGATGCCGGTGGCCCAACGGCGCGGGCGGCCAACGTATTCGGAGGTGACCATCATGTCGGCCAGCGACTTGTTCAGGGCGTCGACCAACGGCTTGAGGTCGTCGACTTCGCTGAATCCCCAGTCGCCGATTATCCGGTCGGTGTTGCGGAGGTTGACGACCGGGACGACTCCGAGAGGGTTGGCGATCTCCTCGACGGTCTTGAATCCGTTGGCGACCGCGCCGCGCTGGTCGGCCCGGAGCTTCACGATGACGTCGCGGAGGTACATCACGGCGTGGGTCGTGTTCGTGTTCGGATCTTCCCATCGCTTGATGGCGGCGTAGACCTCGCGGGAACCCGGATCAGTCAGGACCGCAACCTGTTTCGCCGATTCGACGGTCACCTTCGGGCGGCCAAACTGGTCGGCCCAGACGATCGCGTAGGAATCGCCGAGGAGCAGGGCCTCGCGGTGAGCGACGCCGGAGGTCTGGTCGAGGTCGTTACGAGTCCAGTCGGCCCAGAGATCCGGGTCTCCGGAGAATCCGGTGATGCGGAGCCGTTCGGCCAGGGCGGTGACGGCGAGCCGGGGAAGGTTCGACGCCATCACGCCGAATCTGTTGCCCAGAGCGGTCTTTGCCTCCGGGGACAGGAAGGCCAGCGGTTGTGTGCCGGTGTAGTAGCGGTCCAGTTCGGCGTAGCGGGCGGCCGGCTGGTCGAGGCGCTGGAGAAGATCTTGCAGAAGGGTCACGATGCGAAGCTCCTTACACGTTTGCGGTTGCGTTGATGGTGGAAAGCGGCGCGGTCGTAGGCCACGATGGCGGCGACGGCGGCGTCGATCTTGCGCGGAGATCCGCGCTTGTCCTTGGAGACGAGATCCCCCAAAGGAGTTCGTTTGGCGATGCAGTGCGCGACGTGTGCGGCCAGGCTGGCATCGCCGTCATGAGAGGCCGCATGGGTTACGACGGCCTGATAGAGGCGATCGGTTGCCGGGGCCATCCGGGCGGCGTTCGCGGTGTTCCACTCGACGACGCGGCGCTCCCCGTGGCGCTTGGCCCACGCTTCGATCTCAGAGCGCCAGCCCCACGGGTCACAGGCGAGTTCGGCGACGTCGTATTTCGCGAACGCGATGTCGACGGCGCGGTCGACGTCGTCGCGCGGGACTCGCCAGCGCGGATCTCCGGGGTTCTCCCAGAGGCCGATCACGAACAGGTGTCCGTCGAGGGTGCAGCCGACCAACGCCGTGGAGTCGCCGGACGCCGAACCGTCGAACGCCATCACGATCCGTTCACGCGGGCTGACCGGCCGGTCGACCTCGCAGTCGGCCCACGCTCCCCAGGGGAGCCAGGACTCGACGCCAGTCACCCACTGGCCTAGGCGAAGCTGGCGAAAGCGGGCCTCGGAGATCGTGCGGCGTACCGCCTCCAGTCCATCCGCGGCCAGGAACGGCGGCCGACAGGCCATCGCGGGATTACCGATGCGCCAGGCCTTCCGGTCGTCGACGGCACATCCTTCCGGGGCGGCGTACTCGCGGAGGTAGAACGCCGGGTCGTCTCCTCGGCGGCCGTGTTCGACGAGTCGCCACATCACTGAGTCGGGGCTGGCGGCCGGAGTCGAGATCGCCAACGTGAGGGATTCGGGTCGCTTACCGCCGACCGAGGTCACCGCCTCCCAGACTTCCTCGGTCACGACGTGGAGCTCGTCGACGACCAGGAGGCTCGGGTCGTGGCCGTGAAGGGCTCCGGGTTCAGCCGGCAGAGGCAGGAGAACCGAATCGTTCTCCGGGAGATACAGCTTGTCGGCGTAGACGTGAACACGGTCGGCAAGCTCCGGGTTGAGTTCGACCATCCGGCGCGCCATCCGCAGCACGATCATGGCCTGGCGCATGTCGGAGGCCACGGTCAGAACCTCGGCAGAATCCGGGCCGACGAACAGTTCTGCCAGCGCCAGAGCGGCAGCGAGAGCCGACTTGCCATTGCCGCGCGGGATCGACACCAGCGCGGTCCGCACGCCCGGAGCGAAGGCTCCGCGGAGGATCTCGCGCTGGAAGGGCCGGAGCGCGAAAGGCTCCCGCGCTCCCACGCCCTTCGGAGTAATCAGGTACTCAGCGATGAACCGCTCCCGACGCGCCGCGCGGCCGGTCGGCCAGCCAGTGAAGTCGAGCGGGTCGGCCTTGACGGTGCCCTTCGCGCCGGACTTCACGCCGGTCTCACTCTCAAACTTTGACTGGACAGGGGGTCGTTTGGCCGTGCGCTAGGGGCCTCTCCCCTGGTCACAGAGTTGCCGCGAGCAGCACCACGGCGCCGGTTGCACGGTCCACAGACGACGTCGACGTCGGCCAGCCTGATCGCCAGGCCAGCCGCCTTGCGCTCCCAGGCCTCCGGCGTGTGGTCGGCTTGCAGATCCTCGGCCGCGCCGCAGTCAGTGCAGAACGGCTGTAAACGTCTGGCGCGCTTGGACAGTCGTGTCCAGTTCGCGTCGTACCCGCGTGCGGCGGCGGCCGGCTTGCGGAGGGTATGGGCCTCGCAGCGCGGACCCTCGGCGGCTTCACCGCAGACGAGGCATGGTCGGAGTGTCACTCCTTGTCTTCCTCGTTGCGCCGGATGACGTGGCCGTGCCGGTTGGCGTCGATGGCCTCCGGGTGTTCGGCATGGAAGGCCAGCCAGTCGCGAGTGGCATGGACGATCACCTTGCCGTCGATCCGGAGGTTGGCGTCGGTGTCGTCGGCGTCGATGCTGATGGTCCCCTCGGCTGCGTACTGGTCGAGCGCCTGGGCGGCGATCTCGTGCGGGCAATTGCCCTGATGCGCCACGACTGCAACGGCGAGGATGCGCAACAGGTGGCACTCCTGGGCGGTGAGTGGGCGGTGAATCGGGATCTTGTTCACGGTGTTGTTGGCCTTCCAGATTTCGGGGTCGGGGAAGATGACGCGGCGGGTCATGCCGAGGCATCCTGTGTTTGCTGTCCGGTGCGGTGCTTGCCGCGGCTGCGTTGCCGTTGCCGGGGTTCTCGGTGTCGTGCGAGATCTAGCGGCGTGGGTACATGTGGACTCTCGGTACATTCGGCATCACTGCTGTTCAAGGGCGGTTCGGAGGGCATGTACCGGTGGTACACGTGTACCCGGTGAGTCCCGCGCAGTGCTGGCGATATGGCGATCTGACGGGCTTCGATCAGGTCGTCGATGGCGGGATCGAGGTAGTCGCGGATGGTCGACTTCATGGCCATCCGGAGTTCGTTCTTTGTTTGCTGTCCCTTGCTGTCGATCTTGCGAAGGATCGCCTCGCGTGCCCGCTGGGCCTTGCGGTCGTCGATGATCTCCTCGCGGTCGGCGACGGCGTGGGCGCGGGAGCGGTTGATCGCGCGGGATTGTTCGACCAGGGCGTCCTGACACTCCTGTCTGGTCATGGCGCTGACCGACGTCAGGACTCCGGAAAGCTGCCAGTCCTCCTCGGTCAGTTCGTGCCGGCCGTCGAGGGCCATCAGGGCGGCGGCCAACTTGAGCCTGACGAGATCCGCGTGGCCGTCGAGCGGGTCGACCGCCTCCCCATGTAGCGCGGCGAGTCGGCGCTCGTCGATCTGACGGGCGACCGAGACCGGCACTGCGAGGTCTACCGGAGCGGTCCCCCAGTTCGGCATCGTCACGATGACGTTTCCGGGCCAATCCGGGGCGACGATAGGGGCGGTCCGGTCCCATGTCGGAGCCCAGGAGAACCGTTGCGGGAGCCCGCCGTCGACCGCGGCCAGGACCGGTCCGGAGCGAAGGTGTTGCATCCCGACGATGAGGCCCATTCGATACGTGTGGGCCTCGACGATCCGGCGGGAGTCCTTGCCCGCGTTGCCGTGGCCGAGGGTCTCCCCGGACCACGCCTTGCGAAGCTCCGAGGAGGTGGTACTCCCCTGCCTCGCGGCCAGTGCGGTCAGGGTGTCGGCCTCCGACGCCGAGAAGATCGCAGCCGTCGCGCCGTGGTCGTCGTTCTCGTCGTCGATGATGAACGTCCGGGCGACGCCTTCCCCGGAGCCCAGTGGGACGACCCGGATCGGGCCGGCGCCGTGGATGGTGATTGCCTCGGCTCCCAGCGCCTCGGAGACGCCCTTGCCTCCGGCGCTGTGGCCGACGAGATTGGCGAACATGTTGAGCGAGGCCCTGGCGCCGACGAGCGGAGGAAGGCCGACGTTCGGCGGGATCGAAGCGATAGCGCGGACCAGCTGCACAGTGAGAAGCGACCAGGGTCCGACCCTGCGCGCGCGGGCCTGGGTCTGCACGCGGCGCAAGGTCGGTCGAGCGTCCCAGAATCCGTTGTCGGTCAACGGGTGACCCACCTTTCGCTGATATGTCGCACGATGGCGCGGTCGTCGGGGCTGGCTGTCCACATGAACCGCAGGCCTTCCGGGCACGGCGCGGGCAGCAGACCAGCGGCCAGAAGGTGACGCGCGGCGCGGCGGTATCCCCTGGTGTAGGCGTCCATCACGCGACCGCCCTGGGGATGTAGACGCCCGACTTCCGGCGCTGCATACGGCGTGCCACCGCCGGCCAGTCGGCGGCCGTGCTGATCTCGCGCGAGGCCTCGGCAATCGCGGTCTGGCGCGCATCCTCGGCGACCGACCACCAGACCACCGGCCAGTTACAGGCCGCCCTCTTGCGGTGATCGTGGTCGTCGAGGTCACACCAGGCCGGCGTGCCAGGGATTATGTTGTGATCGCCGAGGTCTGGTGCGAGGAACCGGTAGACCGGCTCCCAGGCCACTTGCCGCGAGTTCACTGGACCACCTCGGCAACGGCCTTCTTCCTGTTGCCTTCCGCCTGGCGAATTGCCTTGCCGAATGCCGATTCCGACTCGTACGCCGCTTGGATCAAGTCGAACAGGGCGAGCACGTCCCTTGCCGTCAACTGTGCTGGGTCGACGTCGTCGACTGCCGACCGCAGCCGTTCTATCGGCGCGATGGTGGCGGCGATCAGCCGGTCGAGGTCGGCGTCAGGAATCGTGCCCATTGTGAGCGGGCCTGTCGGGTCGACCGGGAATGGATTGTGGGACCGCTGTGTCATGATGGGGTTCTCCTGTTCGTTCTTCTGAGGGGCGGCGGGTTCTGAAGGCTCCGAGGCGGCTACCTCGGGGCCTTCGCTCTTTCCGGGGGTCGTCATCATCAGGCCGCATCACCGGAGAATTGCGCGTTCTCCCAAGCGATGACATCTGAGATCCGGTAGCGGCAGTGCCGGCCGAATCGGGCGTACTTCGGCCCTTTGCCCTGACTTGCCCACTGGGCGAGGGTCTTGTCCGGTACCCGGAGACGCTCGGCGACCTCCGGGCGCGTCATCCAGCACTCGTCTGGGGTTTGTGGCGTGGTGGGCATAAATCGGCTCTCTTTCGGATTTCCGGCGCTACAGTGCCATTTCTGACTGATTCCCGGTCAGTCTAGGCATGTCCTTCGGAATCCCGCAAGGATCGCGCTAATCTCGTCGGTATGTCGGATTCTTGGCCGGACGAAGTCACAGCGCGGATCGCCAGCGAGATCAAGCGCTTGCGAGGAGCCCGGTCAGGGCAGTGGCTCTCCGACCGAACCGAGGAGCTCGGCCACCGGGTCTCGCGTTCGACGATCTCCGAGATCGAAACCGGACGACGCAAGTCGATCACTGTTACCGACCTGGTCCTCCTGGCGGCGGCGCTGGAAACGGCCCCGATTGCCCTGATCTATCCGGGGCCTTACCTGGGGGAATGGGTTCACATCACTCCGTCGATGGAGCTACCGAAAATTGCTGCGGTGGAATGGTTTTCGGGCGAATTGGACAGCGTGTCGCCGGTCCCTGGTGACGATGATGGCCGACTGATCCAGATACCAATGCTCGCGGCGATGAACTATTGGGAGCAGCTTCGGCCGCTGCGGGTCGCACGGCGTGTGCGCGAGTTGGATACCCGCCGCAAGGATGTCTTGCGCGAGATAGGGCTAAGGCGCGGAAAGGCCCCAGAGGACGAGATCGCGGGGCTGGTGGCTACGGCCGAAGATCTGAAACGTCAGATCAACGAGGAGAAAGCACCGCGTCGAGAGATTGCGTGGGAGATCTTCGGCGTGCAACCGGATGGTGGTCACGATGGCGGGTAGGCCTCCCATGCGGATCGGCCAGCACGGCAAGATCACCCGGATCAGCCTCGGCGGCGGGGTCTGGGTGGCCCGGTGCCGGTTCCGCGACCTCGACGGGGTGACGCGGCGACTGGAACGGATGACGCCGGCCGGTGTGGTCGACGAGTACGGCGCGCGCGCCGAGGGGGTCTTACGTGATGCGATCACGGCCAGGCGTCCACCGGGGTCAGGCAGCATCACCGGCACGACCACTCTCGGGGATCTGCTGACCCGGTACATCAACCGATGCCGGGATGACGGCGAACTAGCTCCCAAATCAGTCGACACCTATGAGGCGACCCTCGACGCGGTCCGGGCGCGGATGGCCGACGTGAGGGTCAGTGAGGCGACTCCGGGCCTTCTCGACGAGATTCTTCGCGGTATCCGGCGGGACCACGGTGCCACTCGGGAGCGGCATACCAAAGTGGCTCTGAACGCCGTTATGACTGATGCGGTACTCGCGGGAGCTATCGCGGCTAACCCGGTGAGGGAATTGGGCACCAGGCGGCGCAGGAAGGCCGAAAAGAGGGCGAAGGGTGCGCCAGCCCTCGGGGTCGATCAGGTGCGGACGCTGGTGACGGCGGTCGGTGCGTCGAAGGAGTGCGCTCAGAAGGATCTGGCCGACCCGGTGATCCTCCTGGCCGCCACCGGCCTACGGCGCTCGGAACTGTTGGCGCTGAGATGGGAGGACGTCGACCTCGACGGGAAGGTGTTGTCGATCAACGGGTCGGTGGTCAGGATCAAGGGCAAGGGCCTGATCCGGCAGGACACGACGAAGGGCGGCGCGGCCCGGTCGGTACCGCTACCTCAGTTCGCGGTGGATGCGCTCCACCGCCGGAAGGCCGGCGTTCAGCGACCGAACAGCGTCGGGGTGATCTTCCCGTCGTCGGCGGGCACGCTGCGAGACCCTGACAACTTCGGCAAGCAGTGGCGCGAGGTCCGCGAGGGTCTTGGGCTACCCGAGGTCTCCTCGCACAGCTTCCGCAAGACCGTGGCCACGCTGATCGACGATTCGGGTCTGTCGGCCCGGATCGGTGCCGACCAGCTGGGCCACGCGCGGCCGTCGATGACCCAGGATGTCTACATGAGTCGCGGTGCGGTGCATACCGAGGTGGCCGACGTCCTCGACAAGGCGGTCGGCATAAACGACGAATAAACGTCAAGTGGAGGGTTGCGAGGCGACAAATATGGCCTCTGACGTGGCCAGGGCCGGGATCGAACCGGCGACCTTCCGCTTTTCAGGCGGACGCTCGTACCAACTGAGCTACCTGGCCGGAAGGCACCCGGACATGGGAATGGCGCCTCGCCGAATTGGCGACCCTGACGGGACTCGAACCCGCGACCTCCGCCGTGACAGGGCGGCGCGCTAACCAACTGCGCCACAGGGCCTTGCTGCTACTCCGCGAAATTGCGTCGTGCGTACCCCCTACGGGATTCGAACCCGCGCTACCGCCTTGAAAGGGCGGCGTCCTAGGCCGCTAGACGAAGGGGGCCTGGCCGAATCTCTCCGGGGATACATCCACAACGAGTTTTCGTTGAGCGCTCGCTAGCTTAGGTGATGGTGCGCCTAATCCCCAAACGCAGAGGGCGAATCGTCGGGCAGTATCCTGTGTGACCACGCCCCTATAGCTCAGTTGGTAGAGCTACGGACTTTTAATCCGCAGGTCGTAGGTTCGAGTCCTACTGGGGGCACATCTTCGGTGTATTCCTTCGGCTGATTCTTGCCGTTTTGTCTCCGGTTGATGCCTGACGTTGTTTCGGCTGATGCTCGACAGCTACTTCGGCTGATCCTTGACACTCCCGGTTATGAGGGAGATCAGCGTAGCTGAGCAGAGGTATCAGTCAGTTTCTTGCCGTCATCAGCGGCGGGTTGGCGATTTCGCCGCATGCTTGGGCCCGCAATGAGGCTGAGGGCTCGGAAGGGCTCAAGGATCGGTCGCATCGCCCGCAGGGTGTCCGCATCAGATGCTGGCGGGCGGTGTTGGCGTTGCGGCGTTCGCGGCCGTATCGGGGTTCGCGGCAGCGGCCATCGGAATCGGCGGTGTACCGCGTCAACGACGAAGGCCGCCGGATCGGCGTGCTGCAGTTATCGCGGTGGTGAATCTCAGAGGAATGTTGACCACCGGACTAGATGGATGAGCCTTTGATCGCAAGGTGCGATGCACAACGTCAGCCCCAGTGACCGACGTCCCGCCAATGAACTGGGACGCCGCCGTCGTCACTGTAGCGACTAGACTCCGCCCTAAAGACCCAGGTATTGCGCCAACTCGTCGGAACATTCACCCGAGAAGGTGCAGATGTTGAAGCAGTACTTCCGAACCCCATCGCTTTGCCCGCAGGCAGGTTCCTTCCCCGCAGCATTCGCTTTCTCGTAGTCCGCAGACAGCCGGGCGGCTTCTTTGCGGTAGCCATAAGCCTTCCTCCCCTCGGGTGTAGCCAAAGAGTTGCCTGGGTGCCCACCGAAGGCGGAAGGCGCATTGCAGTTCAAATTGACCGCATACATATTGCCCGACGTCTGGGCGCCGAAAATCACGCATTCCTCTGTGGGCAGATAACTCCCCTCTCGCGCGGCGATTTTCAGCATCCCTGGGACCAGCTCTTGGGCCTTCGCGTAGGTCTTCCCGTTGAGCCATTCGATGGGCTTCCCACTCGCCGACCCAGACCCAAACACCATCACCAGTGCAGCCGCGACGCCAACCCCACTCGCAAGGGACTTCTTCACCACTGCACCTCCGCTTGAAACCGCCAACTACCCCCGATATCGCGAATATACCGCCGCCGCGTTACCCCCGCATCGCCGATAGACACTCCGGCACCCCAAACAACTTGAATGTCACTCCCAGACACAGATATATTGGTGCAACCACGAGGTACAGATACCGGAGGACCGATGTCCCAAGAGTTCAGCAATGTCGACCTGCTGCGCGAGCTTGAGCCCGTCGCGGAGAAGCTGATCAACCGCCATATGTCGATGTTCAAAGAGTGGAACCCGCACGACTACATTCCCTGGAAAGAGGGCAAGAACTACTACGCCCTGGGCGGCCAGGACTGGGATCCCGACCAGGCCAAGCTCTCCGAGGTGGCCCGGACAGCCCTGGTGCAAAACCTGCTGACCGAGGACAACCTGCCCGCCTACCACCGCGAGATCGCGATGAACTTCTCGATGGAAGGCCCGTGGGGCTACTGGGTCAACCGGTGGACCGCCGAGGAGAACCGGCACGGCATCTCCATCCGTGACTACCTGGTCGTCACCCGCAACTGCGATCCCATTGAGCTCGAGGAACTGCGGGTGGAGCAGATGACCCGCGGGTTCTCGCCGGGCCAGAATCAGCAGGGCGATCTGTTCGCCGACAACCTGTTCGACTCGGTGATGTACGTCAGCTTCCAGGAGCTGGCCACTCGCGTCTCGCACCGCAACACCGGCAAGGCCTGCAACGACCCGGTGGCCGAACAGCTGCTGGCGCGCATCTCCAACGACGAGAACCTGCACATGATCTTCTACCGCGACGTCAGTGCCGCGGGCTTGGACATCGCGCCCAATATGGCGATGCAGTCCGTGTACCGCATCCTGAAGAACTTCAAGATGCCCGGTTACACGGTTCCGGAGTTCCGGCGCAAGGCCGTCATCATCGCGATGGGCGGGGTGTACGACCCGCGGATCCACCTCGAGGACGTGGTCATGCCGGTCCTGAAGAAGTGGCGGATCTTCGAGCGCGACGACTTCACCGGCGAGGGCGCCCGGTTGCGCGACGAACTCGGCAAGCTCATCGAGGAACTCGAGGAGACCTGCGTGAAGTTCGAAGAAGCCAAGGAGCGCAAGCTCGACCGCGACGCGAAGCTCGCCGAGAAGCGCGCCGCCAAGGCGGCACTGGCGGGAGCCTCCGCATAGCGCAGGCGCAGACACCCTCAACCGGGCTGCGGATCGGGTCACTGACCCTCCGCAGCCCGGTTGTGTTGGCGCCGATGGCCGGGGTCACCAACGTCGCCTTCCGCACCCTGTGCCGAGAGCTCGAACAGACCCGGGCCGGCACCGTCAGCGGGCTGTACGTCTGCGAGATGGTGACCGCCCGCGCACTCGTCGAGCGCCATCCCGTCACGGTGCACATGACCACCTTCGGCCACGATGAGGCCCCCCGCTCGCTGCAGCTCTACACCGTCGACCCCGAGACGACCTACCGGGCGGCAAGGTTGATCGTCGAGGACGACCTTGCCGACCACATCGACCTCAATTTCGGCTGCCCGGTCCCCAAGGTGACCCGCCGCGGCGGGGGCGCTGCTCTTCCGTACAAGCGGCGACTGTTCGGGCAGATCGTGGCTTCGGCGGTGCGGGCCACTATGGGAACCTCGGTTCCGGTGACGGTGAAGTTCCGGGTCGGCATCGATGAGGACCACCAGACGTTCCTCGACGCCGGCCGGATCGCCGAGCAGGAAGGCGCCGCCGCAGTGGCCTTGCACGCCCGGACCGCGGCGCAGCGGTACTCGGCCTCGGCGGACTGGAATCGCATCGGAGAACTCAAGCAGGCCGTCACCACCGTCCCAGTCCTGGGAAACGGCGATATCTTCGAAGCCGGGGACGCGCTGGCGATGATGGCCGCCACCGGCTGCGACGGCGTCGTCATCGGTCGGGGATGCCTCGGGCGTCCGTGGCTTTTCGCCGAGTTGTCCGCTGCCTTCAACGGAACGCCGGTACCGACGCCCCCGACACTGGGCGAGGTCACCGACATCATCCGCCGGCACGGCGCCCTGCTGGCCGCGCACTTCGGCGAGGACAAGGGCATGCGGGACATCCGCAAGCACATCGCCTGGTACCTGCACGGTTTCCCGGCCGGCTCCGACCTGCGCCGCGCATTGGCCCTGGTGTGCACCCAGGAGGAGTTGAGCCGGCTGCTCGATCAGCTGGAGCCCGACGTGCCCTTCCCGGCGGCCGGCCACGGCCCCCGGGGACGGCAAGGCTCCGCCGCGTCGGTAAGCCTGCCGGAGGGCTGGCTCGACGATCCAGACGACTGCACGGTGCCCGTCGATGCCGATGTGATGAATTCCGGCGGCTGAACCGAGACCTGATCGTCTAGCAGGATCACAGGTTCGCTCAGTACGATGGCGTTTCAGTTGTGGACCTCGGTCCAAATCCAGGTGCCAAGAAACCAGCACCGCCTGTTGTGCGGCACGACTATGCGCCCATGACATTCAGTTGAGCCGGAGGCTGTCTGGAACATGAGTGACGGCGAGAACGCCACTCCTGGCCAGGACGGCGCACCCGGCGAGCGGGGAGAAGCGCGGCCGACCCGTGGATACCCAGCGTCGGCCAGGGCGCCGTGGGAGCGCGTCCCGGTTCCGCAACCCGGCGGGCAGGGGAACCAGCCCCCCACCGGAAGCCACAGCGAAGGTGTTGCCGTCGCCGACTTGATCGCTAAGGTCACCGGCGCCCCCGGCATCAACCCCGTCACCCGGCGCAGCGTCGACGTCGCCCCCTCCGACGATGCGACCGTCCCGATTCCGGTCGCTGACGAAATCCCGGACCTTGCGGCACTGGCCCGCGCCCGGCGCCCGCACGTCGCCCCCGGATATCCGGCACCTCCGTACCCACCGGTGCCGGCCCCCGGACAAGCCCCCAGACCGCCGGCGCCCCCAGGAGTGGCCACGGTACCCGCTCCGCGCCGGCGCAGGCCTGCACTGATCGTCGGCCGGGTGGCCACCGCGCTGATCGCGGTGCTGGCCCTCGCCATCACCGGCGCCGCCTGGCAGTGGCAATCGGCCAAGAACAAACTGCTCAACACCGTCGCGGCCCTGGACCCCAATTCGAGTGACATCCGCGACCCGAACGGCCAGATCGGCGATGAGAACTTCCTCATCGTCGGCGTCGACAGCCGAATCGGGGCGAACTCCGAGATGGGCGCCGGCGACACGACGGCCGCTCAGGGTGCCCGGTCGGACACCATCATGCTGGTCAACATCCCTGCCAACAGGAATCGGGTGGTCGCGGTCTCGTTCCCGCGCGACCTGGCCATCGCCCCGATGAATTGCCAGGCCTGGGACCCGGAGACCGGCAAGTACGGTCCCGTGTACGACAAGGAGTCCGGGGAGTGGAGCGATAACGAGCGCCAGACCGAGACCAAGCTGAATTCGGCCTACGCTCTCGGCGGGCCGAAATGTCTGGTGAAGGTGATCCAGAAAATCTCCGGCCTGGCGATCAACCGGTTCATGGCCGTGGATTTCTCCGGGTTCTCGAACATGGTCGACGCCCTTGGTGGGGTGGAGGTATGTAGTACCACCCCGCTGGACGACGCCGAACTGGGCCCGGTGCTCACCACCGCCGGCCGCCAGAAGCTTGACGGGCACACCGCGCTGAACTACGTCCGCGCCCGCTCGATCGCTTCGGAGGGCAACGGCGACTACGGCCGGATCAAGCGCCAGCAGATGTTCCTGTCGTCGTTGCTGCGTTCGATGATCTCCTCGGAGACACTGTTCGATCTCGACCGTCTCGACGAGGTGGTCAACACCTTCATCGACGACAGCTACGTCGACAACGTTCAGACCCGAGACCTCGTCCGCCTGGGTCAGTCGCTGCAAGGCATCAACGCCGGACGCATCACCTTCGTGACACTGCCCACTACCGGCGTCGCCGATGCCGATGGCAACGAAGTGCCCCGGACCGAGGATGTCCGACGCCTCTTCGATTCGATCATCGACGACGAGCCGTTGCCCGGCGAAAACGACCTCAACGAGACGATCAGCCCGCGCACCGAGACCAAGACGACCACCACCACATCCGGCCGCGAAACATCAACGGAATCCACGATCTCGTCCACAACGAACACGACCAGTACGTCGACCTCCGGGGAACCGACCTCGACGACGACCGAAGAGGTCAAGGCGGTCGCGGCGGACCCGCGTGACGTCACCGTCGAGGTCGCCAACGGCACCGAGCGGACGGGCCTTGCCACGTCGGCGACGAAGGAGTTCGAGCTGTACGGATTCAACGTCGCGGAACCGAACACCTCATCTGAATGGGGCGCCGTCACCACCACGACGGTGTACTACTCGCTGGGCAACGAACAGGCGGCTGCCACCGTCGCCGCGACGCTGCCGGGCGCCCAGATCGAGCGCATCGACGGGCTGGGCGAAGTGATTCAGGTGGTGCTCGGCACCGACTTCACCGCTGTCCGCTACCCGCAGGCCAGCGGCACTCCGCTCAATGTCAACGTCACCCATGCCGGGTCCAGCGCGCCGACCAAGCTGCCGTCTGACCTGACGGTGATCAACGGCGCGGATGTCAGCTGCGAGTAGCTGCCGATTCATCATCCGTTCAGCATTTCGGAACCGACGCAGCGTGGACCGCGCAAGTAGGCTGGGATAATGCGGACTGCGTACCACGAACAATTGGACGCGCTGATCAACCAGCTAGCGGAAATGTGCCGGCTGGCCGGGGTCGCCATGGAGCGTGCTACGCAGGCCCTGCTGCAGGCAGACCTGGTGCTCGCCGAACAGGTGATCGGCGACCACGAGCGGATCTCAGCGGCCAGCGCCCGAGCGGAGGAAGCCGCCTTCGTCCTGTTAGCCCTGCAGGCACCGGTTGCGGGGGATCTGCGCTCCATCGTCAGTTCAATCCAGATCGTCGCCGACGTCGAGCGAATGGGGGCGCTGGCTCTGCACGTCGCCAAGATCGCGCGGCGCCGGCACCCTCAGCATGCGCTGCCCGAAGAGGTCAACGGCTACTTCGCCGAAATGGGCCGCGTCGCCGTCGATCTCGCCGACAGCGCCGGCGAGGTGCTGCTCTCCCGCGATCCTGAGAAGGCACGCCGCATCCGCGAGGACGACGATGCGATGGACGACCTTCACCAGCATCTGTTCACCGTGATGATGGACCGGGACTGGAAGCACGGCGTCGCTGCAGCGGTGGACGTGACCCTGCTGGGCCGGTTCTACGAACGATTCGCCGACCATGCGGTGGAAATCTCACGCCGGGTGATCTTCCAGGTCACGGGCCAACTGCCCGCAGAAGAAGAGATTGCGACCTACTGAGCAGCCCGATCAGCCGAACCGGCCGGAAATGTAGTCCTCGGTGGACTTCTGAGTCGGGTTGGAGAAAATTTTTCCGGTGATATCCATCTCGACCAGGCGCCCGGGCTTACCGGTGGCCTCGAGATTGAAGAACGCCGTCTGGTCGCTCACCCGGGCGGCCTGCTGCATGTTGTGCGTGACGATGACGATCGTGTAGTCGCGCTTCAGTTCAGCGATGAGGTCCTCGATGGCCAGTGTCGAGATGGGATCGAGAGCCGAACACGGCTCGTCCATCAGCAGCACGTCGGGTTGCACGGCGATGGCCCGGGCGATGCACAGGCGCTGCTGCTGACCACCGGAGAGCCCGCCACCGGCTTCACCCAGTCTGTCCTTGACCTCGTTCCACAGGTTCGCCCCCCGCAGCGACCGCTCCGTGGTCTCGTCGAGCAGGGCGCGGTTGCGCACCCCCTGCAATTTCAGCCCGGCGACCACGTTGTCGCGAATCGACATGGTGGGAAACGGATTCGGCCGCTGGAAGACCATGCCGATCGTCTTGCGGACACCCGTCGGATCCACACCCGCAGCGTAGATGTCCGAACCGTCGAGCAGCACCGAACCTTCCACGCGCGCGCCCGGAATCACCTCGTGCATGCGGTTGAGCACGCGCAGGACCGTGGACTTTCCGCATCCGGACGGGCCGATGAACGCCGTCACACTGCGCGGCGGAATCGCCATCGTGACATCGGCCACGGCCTTGAACGATCCGTAGTAGATGTTGACGTCTTTGAGGTCGAGTCTCTTTGCCATTGGTCTACCTAAACCTTCTTGGGAGAGAAGAACTTAGCGAGTAGCCGGGCTCCGATGTTCAGCGCGGCGATGAGCAGGATCAGTGTCAGAGCGGTCGCCCAAAGTCGATCTGTGGGAACGGGATTGGCGCCCGCACCAGCCGAGGTCTGGTCGTACATCATGCCGGGCAGCGACCCCATGAAGCCGGAGAACATGTCGAAATTCATGGCCTGCGAGTAACCCACCAGGATCAGCAGCGGTGCGGTCTCACCCATGACGCGGGCCAGTGCCAGCAGGATGCCGGTCACGATCCCGGACAACGCCGTCGGAATGACAACGCGAACGATCGTCTTCCACTTCGGCACACCAAGCGCATAACTGGCTTCCCGCAGATCCATCGGAACGATGCGCAGCATCTCCTCGGTGGAACGCACGATGACCGGGATCATCAGTAGAACCAGCGCCAGGGCGACCGCGAAGCCGGAACGCTGGAAGCCCAGCGTCGCCACCCACAGGGCGTAGACGAACAGCGCCGCCACGATCGACGGGACACCGGTGAGGATGTCGACCATGAACGTGGTGAGCTTGCCCAACCGCGAGCCGCCGCCGTACTCCACCAGATAGATGCCCACGAGCACCCCGACCGGGATCGAGATCACCGCACACACCGCACCTTGCAGCAGACTTCCCACCACTGCGTGGTAGACACCGCCGCCGGGCGCGAACGCGGTCATGCCGGCCTGGGAGTTGGTCCACCACGAGGACGTCAGCAGTAGGGAGTAGCCCTTGGACACCACCGAAAAAAGCACCCAGATCAGCGGCACGATGGCCACGGCCACCGACAACGTCACCAGTACCGTCGCGGTGGTGTTGGCGAGTTTGCGCCGGAGGCTGATCTGGCTGAATGCCGAGGTGTTCCCCGGCACGTCGATCGTCGACGTCATGCGGACCTCCTCGCCACCGCGGCACGCGCGGCGGAATTCACCACGAACGTCAGGATGAACAGCACCAGGCCGGCGGCGATGTAGGCGCCGGCCTTGTACTGGTCGTTGAATTCGGCGGCGGCGGCGGCAATCTTGCTGGCGAAGGTGTAGCCGCCGTCGAACAGCGACCAGCCGAAGGCCTTCTGCGTGCCGCGCAGGATGATCAGCAGCGCGACGGTCTCGCCCAGCGCGCGTCCCAGTCCGAGCATGGCGCCGCTGATGTAACCCGAGAGTCCGAACGGGAGAACGGTGGTCTTGACGACCTCCCACCGCGTGGCGCCCAGTGCCAGCGCGGCCTCGATCTGGCCCCGCGGCGTCTGGGCGAACACCTCCCGCGACACTGCGGTGATGATCGGCAGGATCATTACCGCCAGCACGATCCCGGCGGTGAAGATCGTCCCGCCACCGGCCACCGATGCGTTACCGCTGGAGAACAGGAAGATCCAGCCCAGGTGGGCGTTCAACCACATCGCCAGCGGCTTGATGACCGGGGCCAGCACGTACAGCCCCCACACGCCGTAGATGATCGAGGGCACCGCGGCCAGCAGATCGACCATGTAGCCGAGCGGTCCGCCGATGCGGCGCGGCGCGTATTGCGTCAGGAATATCGCGATTCCCAGCGCAATCGGCATGGCCAGGACAAGGGCGAACAACGACACGAAAATCGTCACCTGCAGCAGGTCGAAAATGCCGAACCGCATGTGCGCGGTGTCGGTGGTGACCCAGTTCCCGCCGTAGGTCAGAAAGTTCGCGTCGTTGCGCGCGAGCGCGGGAACCGCCCGCCACACGAGGAAGAGGGCGATTGCGGCGATGAGCGCGATGACCAGCACACCGGAGCCCTCGGCGAGAGCCCGAAACACCCGGTCACCGAACCGA
This sequence comes from uncultured Mycobacterium sp., assembly GCA_964629725.1. Lineage (GTDB taxonomy): Bacteria > Actinomycetota > Actinomycetes > Mycobacteriales > Mycobacteriaceae > Mycobacterium. The sequence continues at coordinate 62,643 of CAZVST010000001.1, read as the reverse complement.
TGCCGGCCATTGCGAGACGGATCGGTCGGGATCGCCGGCGTCTCCGGAAACGGCTCGGCAAGCGTCTCCCCCGACCCAGCCGAGGCCGGATCAGGCAACTGGTCGCTCACGCTCATCCCATCGCTGATGTTGCGCTCTATCGTCACCGCAATCAGCCCCCTTCGCCAGCGCAATTACTGAATTGCGTTGACTGCGGTCAGCAGTCGCTGCTTGAAGGCGTCCGGCAGCGGGATGTAGCCCGCCGCGGACAGTCCGGCCTGGCCGTCGTTGGCCGAGACCGTGAGGAACGACTTGACGGCCGCGGCCGTGTCGGCGGGGTAGCCCTTCGAGCAGACGATTTCGTAGGTCGCCAGGACCAGCGGGTACGCGCCGGGCGCCGTCGTGCCGTAGATGGAGTTCAGGTCGAGCGCCAGGTCGTTGCCATCAGCAGCGAACTTCGCGCCCTCGATGGACTTTCCGGCCGAGGCGTCGGTGAGTTCGACGGCTCCCGAACCGGTGTCGATCTGTGCCATCGGCAGCCCGGCCTGGGTGACGAAGCCCTTCTCGACGTAACCGATGGCGCCCGGGGTGGCCTGCACGGCCTGGACCACGCCGGCCGACTTCTGGGCGCCCTCGCCGGCACCGCCCTGGAACTCCTTACCGGCGCCCTTGGTCCAGCTGTCCTTGGCGGCCGTGCCCAGATACTTCTGGAAGTTGTCGGTGGTGCCGGAGGAATCCGAGCGGTAGATCGGGACGATCTTGGTGTCCGGCAACGTCGCCCCGGGATTCAGCGCGGCAATCGCCGGATCGTTCCAGGTGGCGATGGCGCCGCTGAAGATCTTGGCCAGCACGTCGGCGTTGATGACGAGCTTGTCCACGCCCGGCAGGTTGTAGGCCAGCGCGACCGGCCCGAAGACCAGCGGCAGGTTCCACGCCGGGTTGCCGCCGCATCGCTTGGCCGCCTGCTCAGGCTGGTCCTTGGACAGCGGCGAGTCGGATCCGGCGAAATCGACCTGGCCGGCGATGAACTGGTTCACCCCGGCCCCCGAGCCGGTCGGGTTGTAGGCCAAATTCTTGCCCGGGCACTTCTGGCCCCACACCTGGTTGAACACCCCGATGGCGTTCTGCTGGGCGGTCGAACCCTCGGCGCTGAGCGTGTTCTTGCCGCCGCAGTCCGCCGATGCGGAGGCCGACCCACCCGAGGAAGCGGACGTGGTCGACGTCGCGGCGTTGTTATCGCTGCCGCAGGCGGTGAGTCCGGCGACGGCGACCACCGAGGCTGCCACGGCGATCGATTTCCCGAGATTGGTGAGCTGCACGTTGTGCCTCTTTCTGTGAACGGGCCACTGCGACATTCTGTGGCGGGCCACTGCGCCGCAACGTATGCGGGCGGGATGGCCGAATCGCAGATGTTCGGTGAACGGACGGTGAATAGGCTTTCGACGCAGGTCAGGACGCCGCGTAGGCGGTGTCGACCGCTGCCGGGACGAACCCGAGGCCCTCGTAGGTCTTTATCGCCGCGGCGTTGTCGGCCTCCACATAGAGGATGACGGTCGCGTCGTCCCGGTTGCCCAGCCGCCGCGCCAGGTGTTCGAGCCCTAACAGGGTCAGCACGCGGCCGAGTCCACGGCCCTGCGCCGACGGGTCCACCCCGAGTACGTAGACCTCGCCGGGTCCGTCAGCGTGAACCTTGGTCCAGTGGAACCCCAGCAGCTCGCCACTGTGATCGTCGAAGGCCAGGAACAGTCCGCCCGGGTCGAACCAGGGTTCCACGGCCCGCGCGGCGACGTCGGCCGCAGACCAGCCGCCTTGTTCGGGATGCCACGAGAAGGCCGCGTTGTTGACCCTCAGCAACTCGGCGTCGTCGCCAGGACCGCCATACGTGCGAATCGAAATATTCTGCGGCGGAAAGTATTCCGGGATATTCCGCAGGTGCCGCCGCATCTGTACGAGTTCGCGGACCGGTCGCATGTGTGCCGCTTCCGCCAGCGCGCGGGCGGCCGGCAGCGTGCCGTGAGCCCACAACCGCACTCCGGGCCCGTGCCTGTCGACCGCCGCGCGTACCAGTGCCGAACCGATGCCGCGCCGGCGGGCCTGGGGATGCACCACCAGTTCGGCGACGGCCGAGCCGGGCGAGAGATTCAGATAGCCCACCACGGAGCCGTCCGGACCGGTGGCCAGCAGATGATCGGCATTGGGTGAATCCAGTTGGCGAAGAACCTCTTCGCCGACCGGCGCCACGCCGTCGGCGGCAGTCGCCGCGTCGATGAGACGGCGCACGCCGTCCTGTTCGGCCGGCGACAAAGCGGTCAGCCAGTGCGGTTCGGTCACTGCCCGCGCAGCATCGGGGCCGGGACGCCGGTTTCGGCTCCGGCGGGCCCGTCGGGATCCGTGTCGGCGGCATCGGCGTCGCCGTCGGTGCCGGCCGACCGGCCGCGCGCCGGGCGGACCGCCTTGTAACCGACGTTGCGGACAGTGCCGATCAACGCCTCGTACTCGGGCCCCAGCTTGGCACGGAGCCGCCGGACGTGGACGTCGACGGTCCGGGTGCCGCCGAAGAAGTCGTAACCCCAAACCTCTTGCAGCAGTTGAGCTCTGGTGAAAACGCGGCCGGCGTGCTGAGCGAGGTACTTCAGCAGCTCGAACTCTTTATAGGTCAGGTCGAGTGGACGGCCGCGCAGTCGCGCGGTGTAGGTGCCTTCATCGATGACCAGTTCGCCGAGGCTGACCTTGCCCGCACTCTCCTGATTGGCCAGGCCAGCGCGCCGGCCGACCAGCAGCCGCAACCGGGCATCGATCTCCGCCGGCCCGGTGCCCGGCAGCAGGATTTCGTCGATTCCCCACTCGATGTTCACGGCCACCAGGCCGCCCTCATTGACGACCGCCACGACAGGGACCGGCGCGCCCGTCGTGCCGAGCAGCCGGCACAGGCCCCGCGCAGCGGCGAGGTCCGTGCGTGCATCGACGAGGGCGATGTCGGCAGAGCCGGCTTCCAGCAGCGATGCCACCTCCGTGGGCGCCGAGCGCACGGAGTGAGCAAGCAGCGCCAGAGAAGGCAGCACCGACTCCGGATTGGGATCGGCGGTCAGTAGCAGCAGGTCCACAAACTCTCCTGGTTTGCTGCCACTCTAACGGGCGACCTGCTGTTTCGACGAGACGGGCGAGCGCCCGGGGCGGTAGGCCAGAATGACCGGATGCGAAAAGTGGTGGCTGTCACCGGAGCAACCGTGCTCGCCTGCGTCCTCGGCGCCGCTGCCGTCGACACCGGTGCGGCGATCTACGCCGAATATCACCTGTCCCGGCATGTGCGCAGCGCAGCCGGGCTTCCGTTCGACCCCTGGGTGGCGATCCTGGGTTTCCCGTTCATCCCGCAGGCCTTGCGTCACCAGTACAGCGAGTTGGAGATCAAGGCCGGCGGCGTCGAGCACCCAGTGGTGGGCAACGTCACACTGGAATCCACGATGCACCGGATAGGGCTGTCCCAGGCATCGTGGCTGATGCGGCCGGACGCCGATCTGCCGGTCGGCATGCTGGAAAGCCGGATCATCATCGACTCGCGCCACCTCGGGGGATTCATGGGCATCAAGGACCTCGCGGTGCAGGCGCCGCAGGAGGACACCGACGACCCGACCGGCGGCACGACCGAGTCGGGGATCTCCGGGAGCACCGGTCTGATCTTCACCGGCACGCCGACGAAGGCGGGATTTGAGAAGCTGGTCAGCGTGACCGTCGACCTGTCCGTGGCCGGTCCGGACCAGACCACCCTGGTGTTCACCCCCACCGCCATCGCCACCGGGGCCAACACCGCGGACCAGACCGTTCCCGACGATAAGAGGGATGCCGTGCTGAAAGCATTCACCGCCGCGCTGCCGGGCCAGAAGCTGCCGTTCGGGCTGCGGCCCACCACTGAGGGAGCACGCGGTTCGGACATCATCATCGAGGGCATCGCCGAAGATGTGACGGTGCGGCTCAACGGGTTTCGACGCTGATGAGCGCCGTCGTGACCGCCGGCGCGGCCATCGCGGCGTCCCTCGCGGCGGCGAGTGTCTGGGGCGTGCTGCACAACAGGCGCGCGGGCGTGCTGCGGCACACCCACGATCCCGAGCAGCCTGCGCCCCCGGACACCGCCGGACTCGACCTGTCGACGACCGGCCCGACCGTCGTGCACTTCACGGCGGCCTGGTGCGGCCCTTGTGCCGCGGTCCGGCGGGTGATCCAACAGGTCCTGGCCGAGCTCCCTGCGGTGACTCACCTGGAAGTCGATATGGACGCCAATCCCGCTGCGGCACGGCAGTTGTCAGTGCTCTCGCTACCGACGACCTTCATTTTCGACGCGGACGGACGTCAGCGTTACCGGTCGGCCGGCGTCCTGAAAGCGGCCGATCTGAAGACCGCCCTGGACGTCTTGTTGACCTGACCCCGGGGTTCCCGGGTAGCATGGAACGCGTGTCAGCCCGCCTTGAGCAAACGCTCACCAAGCGCCGCGCAGTTGATCTGTGCCGCACTGCGGGTTGTTGTTGTTGTTGCTGTTGCTGTTGCTGCTGAGTAAGCCACGGCCCCTTCGCGCGTAGCGCTTTCTCTCGGCAGTGCCCCCGGCCTGTCCTTTTCCGTCATGCCCAGCAACAGGAGTTCCCGACGATGTCGACAACTTTCGAAACCCGGACCGACCAGGTCGATGTGCGCGGTCCCCGCTTCGCCGCCTGGATCACCACCGCCGTGCTGTTCACGGTGCTGGTTGTATCGGCCGTCAGCATTCCGGCGGCGGCCGTGCTCCTCGGTGCGCAGGCCGTCGTCTTCGCGGTGGGGGCGGCGGGCGGACCACGCCGTCATCCCTACGGCCGACTGTTCGCCACGTTCGTCGCGCCGCGCCTGAGCCCGCCGGCCGAGCGGGAACCTGTGGCGCCGTTGCGGTTCGCCCAGTTGGTCGGCCTGATCTTCGCGGCTGCCGGCGCCGTCGGATTCGTCACCGGCGCGCCGTTGGTCGGCGTCATCGCCTCGGCATTCGCCCTGACCGCCGCATTTCTCAACGCGGCCTTCGGGATCTGCCTCGGATGCCAGATCTACCCCCTCGTCGCGCGGTTGCGCCGCGCACCAAAAGCCGCCTGACCCGTCGAGTCTGGAATCTGAAAGGACTTGTCTGACATGACTGTTACATCCCCGAACCAAACGGTCGCACCCATCCATGGCGACCTCGAGAAGGAAACTGTCATCACCGGTCGGGTGGTGGACGACGCCGGCCAGTCCGTCGGCGGCGCCTCGGTGCGGCTGCTCGACGACGCCAAGGAGTTCGCCGCGGAACTGATCGCGTCGGCGACCGGCGATTTCCGCTTCTTCGCCGCCCCCGGCACCTGGACAGTCCGGGCGCTCTCGACGGCCGGACGCGGTGACGTCACCCTGGCGCCGGCGGGCGCCGGGGTCCACGAGGTCCACGTCAAGGTCGCCTGACCGGACCGGGCCGAAACCGCGCAAGGCCTGACCGCAACGGGCACATTGGGCGTTAGACTCCTGCCGTGGTCCTGTTCTTCGAATTCCTGCTGGTCGTGGCAGTGGTCGTGATCACCTGGTTTGCGCTCTACGCGGTCTACCGCCTGATCACCGACGACTCGTGAGCGACGACGACATCAAAGGCAGCGGCGATCGCGCTGTTGCCGCTGCTGCTGAGCGCGCCAAACAGACGGCAGGCCGTAAGCTGCCTGTCTTCGACGACATCCCGGTCGCCGACACCGCCAACCTGCGTCATGGCGCGAATCTGCATGACGCTCTGCTGGCGCTGCTGCCCCTGGTGGGCGTATGGCGCGGCGAGGGCGAAGGCCACGGCCCGCGCGGCGACTACCGGTTCGGCCAGCAGATCATCGTGTCGCACGACGGCGGGGACTACCTCAACTGGGAGGCGCGGTCGTGGCGACTGGACGAAGAGGGCGGGTATCACAGCCACTCCCTTCGGGAGACCGGCTTCTGGCGCTTCGCCCACGACCCGACCGACCCCGGCGAGTCGCAGGCCATCGAGTTACTGCTCGCCCATTCCGCTGGTTACGTCGAATTGTTCTACGGACATCCCCGCAACCAGTCGTCGTGGGAACTGACGACCGACGCACTGGCCCGCAGCAAGTCGGGCATGCTGGTCGGCGGCGCAAAACGCCTCTACGGCATCGTTGCGGGCGACCTGGCCTATGTCGAGGAGCGTGTGGACGCCGACGGCGGACTGGTGCCTCATCTGTCCGCGCGGCTGTCGAGGCACGTCGGATGAGGGCGCTCAAGACGGCCGCGGCCATCGGCGCCGCATTGCTCATCGCAGCCTGCTCGTCGAAGCAGGAACCACCACAACCCGCGACCGACGTGGACTCCCATCCGGCACACGGATCGCTGGCCGATTGCCTCAAGGCGAACGGCGTGGCCGAAACAGGCGGTGCGCCGGTGGTTCTCGGCCCGCCGGCTGGTGTCGACCGGGCAACCTGGGACACAGCGATGAAAGCCTGCGCGACGTTGGCTCCCGGGCCCGCCGCACCCTGACCTACCCTGGGCTTCATGCCCCGCATGTCCAGCGTGGACGCCGCCTTCTGGTTCGCCGAGACGTCGTCCTGGCATATGCACATCGGTGCGCTGGCGATCTGCGACCCCAGCGGTGCTGCGGACTTCTCCTTCGAGCGGGTGCGGGATCTGGTCGCCGAACGGCTGGCCGAACTACCGCAGCTGCGTTATCGGGTGGTGGAGGCCCCGTTCGGTCTGGACCGGCCGTGGTTCGTCGACGACGAACCCGACTTGGACTACCACCTTCGTCATCTCGCTCTGCCGTCTCCCGGCAGCAGGACGGAACTCGACGAACTGGTCGGAAGGCTGTGGTCGTACAGACTGGATCGCGCAAAACCCCTGTGGGAAATGTGGTTCATCGAAGGTCTCGAAGGCGGGCGCGTCGCACTGCTGACCAAGATTCACCACTGCCTGGTGGACGGCGTCTCCGGCGCCGGGCTCAGCGAGATCCTCTTCGACGTCTCCGCCGAGCCCCGGCCGCCGGGGCGGCCGCCGCCGGGGCGGGGCCGCGCACTTCCCCGGCGCGAGCTGCAACTGCTGGGCGCGGCTGTCAACGTCGGCATCATGACGCCCTACCGGGTGATTCGGCTGATCGACCAGACAGTGCGGCAGCAGTTGGTGGCCCGCACGATTCACGACAAGCCACCCGGCTACTTCGAGGCCCCGGCCACCCGCTTCAACGCCCCGATCTCCCGGCAGCGGCGGATCACGGCCGCGCGAGTGCCCCTCGATCGGGTGAAGGCGGTCAAAGACGCCTATGGCGTCAAGGTGAACGACGTGGTGCTGGCGCTGGTCAGCGGCGCGCTGCGGTCCTATCTGGGCCGCAGCGGGGAACTGCCGGAACGTGCGCTGGTGGCTCAGATTCCGGTGTCGACCCGCAGCGAGGCCACCGCGGTCGGCAATGCCATCAGTTCCATGACGGTGAGCCTGCCGACTGAGATCGTCGATCCGGGCGAGCGGATCAGGGCGGTCTACCGGTCCTCTCAGGCGGCCAAGCAGATGGCCGAGGCGATGACGGCCCACCAGATCATGGGGTTGACCGAAACGACGCCTCCGGGATGGTTCCGGCTCGCCGCCCGGGCCTATACCGCCAGCCGGCTCGGCGAGAACGTCCCTCCGATCAATCTGGTGATCTCGAATGTTCCCGGCCCGCCGGTTCCGTTGTACGCCGCCGGCGCGGTGCTGGAGCAGTTCACCCCGATCGGCCCGCTGTTGATGGACGTCGCACTCAACATCACCTGCTTCAGCTACCGGGACTGGGTAGATTTCGGGTTCGTGTCGACCCCTGAGATCGCCGACGATATCGGCGACCTCGCCGACGCGATCGGACCGGCACTGGAGGACCTCGAACGCAGCGCGGGTCTTGGCGACAGCCGGCGCAGCACGGAGTAGAGATGGAACGGCCCCCGAGCCGTTGATCCTGGTTGGACGGACCGGGAGCTCGGGGGCCGGGTAGCTGCCTGGAATTCGCCGGCGCACACACGCGCGGGGTGATTCCGGCACCTGGTGCTAATAGCGGGCAGCCACCTCACATGTCCAAAAAGTACTCAAATTCTCGGACCACCTCCTTCCTTGCGTACCGGTGACCGTACTCGCGTACGGGCCGATGTGCCAAGGGTTTTTCGCGGCTAGCGATCGCTGAGAACGGCGGCCTCTACGAGCGACGCGACTTCGTTGCGCAGCGGTGCAGGCGGCAGGGCAGTGCCGTCCAGGGTGTGTACGCGGGCACCGAGAGTGATGCTGGAGACCAGCCAAATCCCTTGTGCGGTAACCAGATCTGCAGGCCTCAGGGCCTGGTAGTCGCAGTCGTACCCGGCGTCGCGGGCGACTTCGAACAATGCCTGCTGAGTCGTGCCGCGCAGAATCGGGTACCACGGCGGCGGCGTGAGCAGGCACGGCCGTCCGCCGTCACCGGCGGTGGCGATCACCAGGGTCGAGCGCGGCCCTTCCAGGATGTAGCCGTCGGAGCTGACGAAGATCACGTCGTCGGCCCCGCGTCGGGCGGCGTGCCGCAGCGCGGCCATGTTCACCGCATAGGACAGCGTCTTCGCTCCGGCCAGCAGCCAAGGCATGGTCTCGGCTCCGGCCGCCGCCAGGCCACGGTCGAGCATGACCGCCGAGACTCCATGCCGGCGGGCCGCTTCCACCCGGGGTGCCAGTGCGGTGACGGTCAGGTAGGCGGTCGGGTCCGATCCGCTTTCCCGTCCGCGGCCGTAGACCAGGCGAAGCGCCCCCTCGTCAGCGGTGTGCCCAGCCCAATGCGCCTCGGCGATGGCGATGGCCTCCCGCCACGTGGGCAGGTGCGGTGCGGGCAGATCCATCAGGGCCGCGGAGGCGACCAACCGGCGCAGGTGCAGCTCCACCAGACAAGACCGGCCGTCGCGCACCAGCAGCGTCTCGAAGACGCCGTCGCCCCGCACAGCGGCGAGGTCATCGGCGAACAGCAGCGGCTGACCTGGATCGGCCACGGTGCCGTCGAGGGTGACCACGACGAGGGGCGGGCCGGCCATGGATGCATAGCCTAACGGCCCCAATGCGAACCTCGTAGAGTTGAGCTGTGTCAGCCGTGCTCGCCCCCGAAACCTCACCCGATGCCGGCGCCGTGTGGCACTACGGCGACCCCCTCGGCGAGCAGCGCGCCGCCGCCGACGGCGCGGTGGTGGTGGACCGATCGCACCGGGCGGTCATTACGCTGCGGGGTGCCGACCGCCAGGCATGGTTGCATTCCTTCACCACTCAGCATGTCTCGGAGTTGGCCGACGGCGCGTGCACCGAGAACCTCAGCCTCGACGGCCAGGGCCGCGTCGAAGATCACTGGCAGCAGACCGAACTGGGGGGCCTGACCTTCCTGGACACCGAACCGTGGCGGGGCGACCCGCTCCTCGGCTATCTCAAGAAATTGGTGTTCTGGTCCGACGTCCAGCCCGCTATGGCCGACCTTGCCGTGTTGTCCTTGATAGGCCCCCGATTGGCCGACCCGTCCGGGCTGGAAGCCCTCGGCGTCGAGGCGCGGCCGGCGGAGTCGACAGCGGTCGCCCTGCCCCACGGCGGTTTCGTGCGCCGGATGCCCGGCGAGGCCATCACTGTCGACCTCCTGGTCCCGCGTGAACAGAAGGAGCAGTGGCTGAACCGGCTCGCCGACGCCGGGGTCCGATCGGCCGGCGTCTGGGCCTACGAAGCGCAGCGGGTGGCGGCCGTGCGTCCGCGCCTGGGCGTGGACACCGACGAGCGGACAATCCCGCACGAGGTCGGCTGGATCGGCCCGCCGGGCCTCGGCGCGGTCCACCTGGACAAGGGCTGCTACCGAGGGCAGGAGACCGTCGCGAGGGTGCACAACCTGGGGCGTCCGCCCCGCATGATGGTGCTGCTGCACCTCGACGGCTCCGAGGAGCGGCCGGCAACCGGCGATCCGGTCCTGGCCGCCGGCCGTCAGGTGGGACGATTGGGCACCGTCGTCGACCACGTCGACCTCGGCCCGATCGCGTTGGCGTTGGTCAAGCGGGCGCTGCCCGCCGACATGCCGCTCACCACCGGTGGCGCCCACCCGGCCTCGGCGGTGATGGACGCCGACACGCTGCCTCCGGCCGATGTCGCGGGCGTTGGGCGTCAGGCGGTCGAACGGCTGCGGGGCGGGACCCAGCCGCACTGAGCTGTGCGGGAACGCCTGCTTCCCGCGCCGTTCCCCGTGAGCGACGGGCCTCCCCCCCACATCGGGGCGCGGCACGGTAGGGTGTTGGTCAGGATAAATACGACATTGATCCGGAGCCGTCTGATTTTCAGGCCGCTCCGTTTATGCGCGAGGGGGTTCCCCTATGGGCCGCGGCCGGGCTAAGGCAAAGCAGACCAAGGTTGCCCGAGATCTGAAATACAGCTCTCCGCAAACCGATTTCAGCCGTCTCCAACAGGAGTTGGCCGGATCCGGGAACAGCGACTCCACTCAGGAGTCCTTGGACGACGAGGACGACTGGCGTCCCTAAGGGCGGGCGGTTCGTTCTAGAACCGCGGGTGTTGTCCCACCAATTTGGCGCGGGGGCTGACGCCGCCCTTCGTTGATGATTTGGTGACGGTGCCGAGCACCCAGCAGTTCAGATGCCGGGCGGTGAGGATCGCCAGGGCGCGGTCAGTGTCTTCAGGCGCGACGACGGCCGCCATCCCGACGCCCATGTTGAACGTCTTCTCCATCTCTTCGCGTTCGACACGGCCGCGCTGGGCGATGAGGCCGAACACCGGCGCCGGCGTCCAGGTTCCCCGGTCGATCTCGGCGACCAGGCCGTGCGGGATGACGCGCTCGAGATTGCCCGCCAATCCGCCGCCCGTGACGTGGCAGAAGGTCCGGACCTTGGTCTCGGCCGCCAGCGCCAGGCAGTCTTTGGCGTAGATACGGGTGGGCTCAAGCAATTCCTCGCCCAGCGTGCGGCCGAACTCCTCGACGTGGCCCCACAGGCTCATCCGGTCGATCTCCAGCAGCACTTTCCGGGCCAGGGAGTAGCCGTTGGAGTGCAGCCCGGAGGACCCCATCGCGATGATGACGTCTCCGGGCCGCACCCGCTCGGGTCCGAGGATGTCGTCGGCCTCGACGACGCCCACCCCGGTGCCGGAGATGTCGTAATGCTCCGGTGCCATCAAGCCGGGATGCTCGGCGGTCTCCCCACCGAGCAGGGCACAACCGGCGATCACGCAGCCCTCCGCGATGCCGGACACGATGGCGCTGACCCGCTCGGGAACGGTGCGACCCACCGCGATGTAGTCCTGCAGGAACAGCGGCTCGGCCCCGCACACGACCAGGTCGTCGACCACCATGGCGACCAGGTCGAGACCGACGGTGTGGTGGATGTCCATGGCCTGGGCGACGGCCAGTTTGGTGCCGACCCCGTCCGTGGACGATGCGATCACCGGTTCGCGGTAGCCGCCCCGCAGGGCGAATAGCCCGGCGAAGCCGCCCAGACCTCCGCGCACTTCCGGGCGAGTGGCCCGCTTAGCGAGGGGCTTGAACAGTTCCACGGCGCGGTCGCCGGCCTCGATATCCACTCCAGCCGACGCGTAGGAGACGCGGGCGCCTTCCCCCCGCTCATTTCCCGACCACTCCACAGACATCACTGTCAAGGCTACCGGTCGCCTTCGGGACGCAGGCCACTGCTCACCGATTCTCGGCCTCAACTCGGTCGACGATCTCCCGGGCCAGGGCGAAGGCGGACGTCGCCGCCGGTGAGGGCGCGTTACGCACGTGGGTCACCTGCTGGTGGTGGGAGAACACGAAGTCGTCGACCAGGGCGCCGTCACGGCCTACAGCCTGGGCCCGGACCCCGGCGTGGGTGGTGCCGTCGAGGTCGTCGAGCGACAGGCCGGGCAGGTAGCGCGCCGCGGCGGCGACGAAGGCACGCCGACTGGCCGCCATCCGCATCTCGTCGATTCCGACACGCCAGTATCTGCGCGCCACCCGCCAGGTGCCGGGCCAGGTGAGCGACTCCCAGGCGTCGCGCCCGCTGAGCCGCCGCAGCGCGTAGGCGTCGCGGGCGGCGACGATCATGGCGGTCGGACCGAGGGTGACCTCGCCGTTGATGTGGCTGGTGATGTGAACGCCCAGGAAGGGCAGTTCGGGGTTGGGGACCGGGTAGATCATGCCGTTGATACGCGGGGTCGGCGTGGGCTTCAGCACGAGGTAGGCGCCGCGGAAGGGCACAATCTGCGGATCGCGAGGCGCGCCCGCCCGCCGGGCCAGCCGGTCGGCCCACAAGCCGGCGCAGACGATCACCGTCCGGGCGGTCACCGGGCCGCTGCCGGTATGGACCACTGCGGGTGCACCGTTTGCATCGATCGATTCGACGCCCACTCCGTAACGAACGTCCACTCCACTGCCGGCGAGTTCGTCGGCGATCACCTGGGCAACCCGGCCGTAGTCGACGATTCCGGTGTTTGGTGCATGAAGTGCTTGCAGCCCAACGGCATTCGGTTCGATGTCGGCGATCTCGGCGGCACTGATCCGGCGCAGGCCGGGAACCGCGTTGGCGATTCCGCGCGCCTGGAGATCGTCGAGCCTGGACAGTTCCCGGGCGTCGGTCGCCACGATGAGCTTGCCGCAGCGCCGGTACGGGATCGCATGGTGATCGCAGTAGTCGTACATCAGCCGCGCGCCTTCGACGCACAGTCGGGCCTTCAGCGAGCCGGGCTGGTAGTAGATGCCGCCGTGGATCACCCCGGAGTTGTGGCCGGTCTGGTGCCGGGCGGGCGCGGTCTCCCGTTCGAGCACCGCGGCGGAGTCGTCGGGGCGCCGGGTGATCCACTCCCGCGCCACGGCGAGGCCGACGATGCCGGCGCCGACCACCACCAGGTCGTGAACAGGGGTTGCCATGCGTTCAGGCGACGTAGCGGCTGAGCCACTCGTTGAGCGGCACTCCGGCCCGCAGGGTTGCCACCACCTTGTCCTTGGCCTTGGCGGTGCCGAGCCACGCTCCGACCGGCCAGTCCTTCATCATGGCGATTCCCTTGTGGCGCAACAGATCGATGCGGGGATGATCTTTGGGGAAGCCCTTCGGCGCCGTCTTGAGCACCTCGTGGGCCATGGTCTGATAGCCCGCCGCGTGAAGGCCGTCGACAATCTCGGCGAGTTGGGTTCCGGACTTCTCCCGGTCCACCGCCGTGCGGTAGCGCTGCAACGTCGCCGGGTCCGGCATGTACAGGCCGCCACCGACCGAGAGGCCGTCTGCGGACAACGAGATGTAGGCCTGGCCCACGCCCTGACCGAGGGTCGCCGCGCAGTTGGTCTTGTAGGGCGCCTTGTCTGCGCTGAACCGCACATCGCGGTAGGGCCGGAACAGCTTGCTCGGGCCGAACTCGTCGGAGAGTTCGGTCAGCAAATGTTCCATCGGGGCGCGTACGCAGCGCTCGTAGACTTCCCGGTGGTCCTGCCAGTACGGCTTGGAGTTGTCGGCCTGCAGTCCCTCGAAGAACTCGACCGCCTCGACGGGCCACCCGCGAAATGCCATGGCAGCGATTCTGCTCTACCGATCTCTAGCGCGCGTCGTGGGTGATCCGGCCGTCCATCATCGTCAGCACCACGGGCACGGCGTGGATCTCCTGCGGGTTCACCCGGAACAGATCGGCGCGCAGCACGGTCAGGTCGGCGGCTTTTCCGACGGTCAGGCTGCCGGTGCGGTGTTCCAGCCGCAACTGGTAGGCCCCGTTGGCGGTGTAGCCGCGCAAGGCGTCGTGCAGGCCGATCCGCTGGCGGGCCACCAGAGGAACGTCCTCCGGGTGCCCCGGGCGTTTCCGGGTGACCAACGCCTCGATCTGGATCAGCGGGGGAATCTCGGGGATGTCGACGCCGGGGATATCACTGCCGTAGGTCACCACGGCACCGGAGCGCACCAGGTCCCCGTACGGGAACAGCCGTTCCTCGACCCGGTCGGCGCCCAGCATCGCGGTGTAGATGTCCAGGTATTGCCCGTTGTAGTCAGTGCCCCACAGCGGCGTGCAGTTGGCGATGATCCCCATCTGCGCGTACCGGCCGATATCGGCGGGATCCACCATCGAGTTGTGCGCGAGCACATGTCTGGGTCTACCGGGGCTGCTCCGCGCCCCCAGCCGGCGCAGGACGCGTTCGTAGGCGTCGAGCACCACCCGCGCCGAGCCGTCGCCGTCGATGTGGATGTGCATGTCGAAGCCGGCCGCCTGAACCGCCTCGATCTGGGCTTCGATGTTCTCCGCGGGAAATGTCATGGCGCCAAGGTCGTCTGCGGCGTGGCCGCAGCACGGCGACAGTAGCAGCGCTCCGCCGCTCATGAATGTGCCGTCCGCCCAGAGTTTGCACGTGCCGATCGAGACGTGCTCGGAACGCAACTCCCGGTTCCACCGGGTCAGGCCGTCGGTGATGGCCTGCGGGTCGTCGGTGGGCGTTCTGGTCCAGTACGAACCGGCAACCCGCACCGGGAGTGCGCCGGCCTCGTCCTGGGCGATCAGGTCCTCGAACACCCAGCGCGAGTCCTCACCGACGGCTCCGACGATGGTGCCCGCCTCGAAGTAGGCCGTCATCCCCCACGACGGGGCCGGCTGCAGTGTGAGTTGCTGGGCCGCATGGACATTCGCCACCGAGAACAGGTTCTGGCCGACGATGATGGGAATCGTCGCGGCGCCCTCGACCGCGTGGCCGGTGGGTGTGCCGTCGGCGTCGCGCACCCAGTACTGGGCGCCCGGGTCTGGATCGGGGGTGTCCGGACCGATCCCGGCGTCGCGCATGGCGGCGGTGTTGAACCAGGAGTCGTGGGCGTCGGCGGAGAACAGGTACATCGGCCGGTCGCCGGTGATCTCGTCGATCCACTCCCGTCGCGGCGAGCGCTCCTCGAACGAGTCGGGCATCCAGCCGTGGCCGCGCAGCGGTGCGTCCTTCGGCTGGGCGGCGACCCAATCCCGCACCGCGGCGATCACGGCCTGGCGGCCGACGACGCCAGACAGGTTGACACCGAGCTTCGACAGCGCCATCGACGCCAGGTGATTGTGCGCGTCAATAAATCCCGGCAGGCACATGCCGCCGTCGAGGTCGATGAATTCCGTTGCCGCGTCGATGAAGTCGTCGGCGGCCGCCCGGGTTCCGACGTGCACCAGGTCGCGCCCGCGCACCACCAGCGCCTGCGCCCAGGGTTGCGCCGGGTCGCCGGTCCAGATCGAACCGTTCGTCAGCAGGTAGGAATCGGCCATGCATCGCACGCTAACCCCGTCCTTTATCCGCGGTGATCGAACGGGCTGTGAAACGCTGGCAGCCATGAAGGCATGGCAGTTCATGATCGGGCTGAGCATCGTCGGCGCCGCCGCAGTCGCACCCCCGGCGTCGGGCACCCCGCCCGCCGGAGTCGATGTCCAGACGTTGTCTCAGAACGTCGTCGACGGCACCGAATACGTCGTCACCCGGATCACGGTCGCCCCGGGCGGAGGGACGGGCTGGCACTACCACCCCGGCGAAGTGTTCGGATTCATCAGCCAGGGGACCATGACCCACTACGACGGCGGCTGCACCGTCGACACCGTCTACCAGACGGGCGCGCCGGTGAAGGAGGGCGTGGGTCCTGGGTTCGTGCATAACGGCCGCAACGAGGGTTCGACGCCGCTGGTGATGGAGGTCGTGTACATCAACCCGGTGGGTGCGCCCAGGTCCGTCGAAGTCCCCGAACCCGCGGGCTGTCCGGTTTCCTGACGGCGCTGTGACGTCGACGGCCCAATACCGGTGCCGACTGTGGGCAACAGGGTTGAATGAGTGCGAACGATAGGGGGGAGCGCATGGCCGCAGAACAGCTCCGGTGCCTGGTGACCGGCGCGACCGGGTACATCGGCGGACGACTGGTCCCCCGACTGCTGGAGAGCGGCTTTTCGGTTCGGGCGCTGGCCCGCAACCCCGACAAACTGACGAGTGTTCCGTGGCGCAACCGGATTGAGGTCGCGCGCGCCGACCTCGGCGATCCCGAGTCCCTGGCGGCGGCGTTCCAGGACATCGACGTCGTCTACTACCTGGTGCACTCGATGGGTTTCGAGAAGGACTTCGCCGCCGAGGAGCGCCGGGCGGCGCAGAACGTGGTCGCCGCAGCCCGAAAGGCGGGGGTAAAGCGCATCGTCTATCTCAGCGGTCTGCATCCGGAGGGCACGGAGTTGTCCACGCACCTCGGCTCGCGGACCACCGTGGGCGAGATCCTGATCGCCTCCGGGATCGAGACCGTGGTGCTGCAGGCCGGGGTGGTCGTCGGCTCCGGGTCGGCGTCGTTCGAAATGATCCGCCACCTCACCGACCGGCTGCCGGTGATGACGACGCCGAAGTGGGTGCACAACAAGATCCAGCCCATCGCGATCCGCGACGTGTTGCACTATCTGGTGGCCGCGGCCACCTGCCCCGTCCCGAAGTCGCGGACCTGGGACATCGGCGGGCCGGACGTTCTCGAGTACGGCGACATGATGCAGATCTACGCCGAAGTGGCCGGTCTACACCCGCGCCGGATCTTGGTTCTGCCGGTGCTCACCCCGCGGATTGCCGCCCTGTGGGTGGGCCTGGTGACTCCGATTCCCTCCGGCCTGGCCAGGCCGCTGGTGGAGTCCCTGCACTGCGACGCGGTGATGAACAATCACGACATCGACACGATCATCCCGCCGCCCGAAGGCGGCCTCACGCCGTACCGACGCTCGGTGTCCCTGGCGTTGGCGCGCATCGCCCGCGGCGAGGTGGAGACCACCTGGAACACCAGCACAGCAGCGCATCTGCCCACTGACCCGGAGTGGGCCGGCGAAGTGGTGTACACCGACACCCGGGCCCGGCACACCAGCGCCAGCCCCGAGCAATTGTGGAAGGCGGTGGAGAGCAGCCTGCCCGGCCACTGGAACGTCCTGGAGCGACAGCCCGCACTCCTTAAGCTCCGCTCGAGCCACAAAAGCGCTGGTGACCGCTGGTTGGAAGTGCGTATCACCCCGGAGGGCGACGGAAGCCGGTACGAGCAGAAGGCGATCTTCTATCCGCGCGGTCTCCTGGGGCGCGTGTATTGGTATGCCGGCCGGCCCCTCCAGGCGGTCGCGCTGGATCATCGGGTCCGGAAGGTCACCTCGGCGGTGGCTTCGAGATCATGGACGGCAAGTCAGCACCCGAACGTCTAGCAAAGTCGTGCAAGGCGCAGGCGGGATTGCTGTTGCATCCTGGGCTTTGCCGGACGCGACTCGACTGACTCGTTCGTCATTGGCGGCAAAACCAGGCATCGACAAAAACTGGGATCTCGCGCTGAGCTAAGCCGCCGGAGTACCGCAGTTTTTCACAGAACTTTTCAAAGGGGGGGTGCCTGTTGTTCTCGGTTGTGATTCCTCTCTATAACAAGGCGCAGACCGTCGTCGCACAGTTCAGAGTGTCCTATCACAGGATTTCCAGGACTTTGAGGTCGTCATCATCGATGACGGCTCCACCGACGACGGCCCCGAGAATTGAGCAACATTTCAACGATCCACGGATTCGACTAATCCGCCAGAAAAATGTGTCAGAGGGCGGCGTCCGAAACAGCGGAATCGATGCAGCGCGCTACAAAAGGATCGTTCCTGTGGATGCCGATGACAGTTGGCTACCCGGATATCTCTCGCAAGTCAACAACGCTCTACAACAGTTTTCCCGAGGCTGGGATGTTCTGCTGCGTGTTGTAGGACTGTATCCCGACGGCTCGGGCTTTGTCCGCCAGTCCAAGAATCACAGCACGAACCCACGGAAAGTCGATTTTTTCGAAGCACCGTTTTGTGTAGCTCTGTCCTGACGCATTTTTCCAAAATCCCGAATCCGCCTAGGAACGTCCGTCAAATCCCCAGAGTCGTATGTCCTTGCTTAACGTGCAACCGATCGGCAGAAGCAAAACTGTCAAGACATTTCTCAGCAATACCGGCAACGCGAAGTGGCGCGTAAGATCCACTGCAGGATCGTCATGAAGATCCCCGGGTATCGGCACAAGGATATCGTGCACATCCCGAAACTCATTCCGGTCAGGTGCGCCCACATAACAGGATCCCGACAATCGTATTGCACACGATCGTGGCACCATCGGAGAAAGACCGTTCCGCGGCCTTCGGCAACGATGGTCCTGTTCCAAACAGATACGCCGGCCTCGGACCGAGCGACCTCAACTCTTCAACTCGGCGGGTGAACGTTCGCCGAGACTCCGCTAAGACTTCCTTACTCGGTTGCCCACTGACTGCGACACCCAGGTCGATCAACTGGTACCCGTCCATAGGGCTGGTGTCGTAGTCGAGGTTGACCACCCAATTCAACCTCAGTCGGTCCAGGAAAAATGGCGGAATAGCTGAAGCATCGGCGGTTGCCACACCGACGTAGCGCAAGCTGTCGCTGGCCGAGAAGGCGCGCGAATGCTTCTTGCCCAGCTCGTCGTGCGACGGCCGTGCAAGCCCTCAGAGGCGGTTCAGCACCGAGACGTTGTCGTTGTCGGCCTGAACCGCGGCCAGCATGTTCTCGACCACGTTCTTGCCCAGCGCTGTGGCGTTGGGCAATTCGATCGGGTACTTGCCGTCGAAGCAAGCGCAGCACAACCTGCTCGCCGGCTGTTCGGTGGCGGCGATCATTCCCTGCTGGGAGATATAGCCCAACGTGTCAGCGCCGATGGCCTGGCGTACCGACTCAAGCATCTCCCCGTCGTCGGTCTGGGTGCCGGGGGCGTTGGCGATCAATTCGGCGGGGGTGGCGAAGTCGATGCCGTAGAAACATGGCCACTTCACCGGCGGCGAGGCGATGCGGACGTGCACCTCCACGGCACCCGCTTCACGCAGCATCCGGATCAGTGCCCGCTGGGTATTACCGCGCACGATGGAGTCGTCGACGACGATCAGCCGCTTGCCGCGAATCACTTCTTTGAGGGGATTGAGTTTCAGCCGGATGCCCAACTGCCGGATGGTCTGGGAGGGCTGGATGAAGGTGCGGCCCACGTAGGCGTTCTTCATCAGGCCCTGCCCGAACGGGATACCGGATCCCTGTGCGTAGCCGACTGCGGCGGGGGTTCCGGACTCGGGCACGCCGATGACCAGATCCGCCTCGACCGGCATTTCGTGAGCCAACCGGCGGCCGATGTCGACGCGTGCGGCGTGGACGGATCGTCCGCCAATGACGCTGTCCGGCCGGGCCAGGTAGACGTACTCGAACACGCAGCCCTTGGGCGTGGGCGGTGCGAATCGGCTGGAGCGGACGCCGTCGGCGTCGATAGCCAGCAGTTCGCCCGGTTCAATGTCGCGGACAAACGACGCGCCGACGATGTCCAGAGCGGCGGTCTCGGATGCGACCACCCAGCCGCGGTCCAGCCGGCCCAGCGACAGGGGGCGCACGCCGTGCGGATCGCGGGCGGCATAAAGCGTGGTCTCGTCCATGAACACCAGACAGAATGCGCCACGAACGGTGGGAAGCAACTCCAGCGCGGCCTGCTCGATGCTGGAGTCCGCCGCTCCCCCGGCCAGCAGCGCGCCGAGGATGTCGGAGTCGGTGGTGGCCGCTCCGGGCGCGTTGTGGTTGATCAGCCCCGCCTTGCGCGCCCGCCGCGCCAGATCGGTGGTGTTGACCAGATTACCGTTGTGCCCCAACGCAACTCCGGTGCCAGCCGCGGTATTGCGGAACACCGGCTGAGCGTTCTCCCAGGTGGTCGATCCGGTGGTGGAGTAGCGGCAGTGGCCGATGGCGACATGGCCCGGCATGGCGGCCAGGGTCTGTTCGTCGAACACCTGGCTGACCAGGCCCAGATCCTTGAACACCAGCACCTGGGAGCCGTCGGCGACGGCGATGCCGGCCGCCTCCTGACCCCGGTGCTGCAGAGCGTAAAGGCCGTAATAGGTGAGTTTCGCGACTTCCTCGCCGGGAGCCCAGACGCCGAAGACGCCGCACTCTTCCTTGGGGGGGTCTTCCAGTGGGCCGCTCACGGTATGGGTACTCCCTGGCGTCGGTGGCGGACTCAGTCTACGGGCAGGGCAGCCAAAGTGGGAATCTGTCGAGCGGAGTTCACTCCGATGGTCGGGTCCAGTCGAGTCAGAGGCAGTCGTTTGGGTACCGTTTGCCCACCGCTCAGGCTGGCCTGTGGGCCGAACGGACCGCTCCTGGCAAGAACGAGACGGAGATCGCCGCGTTGGCCGGAGTAGACCAGACGGGCGTTTCGCGATGGCTGAGCGGTCAGGGCGTTCCCCGCGTCGAGTGGGTTGTCGGTGATTCGCTGCGCCCGCAGCCTGCTGGTAGTGGCCCTGCTGAGTGCGGCCTATCGGTCGCTGGCCCGCCGCGGGATTACGTAAACCCATTTCCCACTTCAGCCCCCGAGCGTGCATTTTCTATGCGCGGGGCCTCGCCCGCCGTACCGACAACTTCGCTAGTCCGCCGCTAGCGGTAAGTGTCGTCCGACCTCAGCAGCCCGAGAACCGGACATCTGCACTGATCCGGCCGCCGCCGCGGCGTTCAGATCGACCATGCCGGTGAACAGCATCAACCATGTCCGAGCGTCGACCTCCACCACGTTTGGCGGAGTCCCACGAGTATGTCGCGGTCCCGAAATGCACTGCACCGCAACGTAAGGCGGTATCCGGATCTCGACACTGGGGCCGGGAGCCGACGCCGCCAGAGCCCGCGCTGTCACCCGTACCGCGCGGGCGAGCACCGCCCGTTCCGGCGCGGGGGCGGTCTCGTCACGCAGCCATTCCGACACCGCAGCGACGGCATCGCGGACCTCTGCGGCGCCGGGTGCGCGGCTAGCCACCAGGACACCCGGAATGCCTCTTCACACCCAGCGCGGCGAGTGCGCCCGCCTCGTTGATCGCCAGGTGCGCCAGCATCGGCGCCACCAGGCTGCCGGAACGCTCGGCCAGCACGGCAAACATCCAGCCAGCCAGCCCGGTGGCCGCGACCGTACCGAACAGCGACTCGCCGGTACCCAGGGCGTCGGGAACATGGGTAAGCCCGAAAGTCACCGCCTGGAGCAACCGCCCGCCCGCGGGACCAAAGGCATCGGCAGCCACCGTGGCCAGTGCGCCACGGAAAGCCATCTCCTCAGACCACACCGTGCCTAGCGGGATCTCGACGCCCAGCCAGCGGCCCGGACGTTCCGGCAATTCCCGTTCCCCCATCGCTACCCGTACCCCGGGCACTGCCGTCGACAAGGCCACCCCCGCACCGACCGCGCCGGCGACCGCAGCGCCCATCCGCAGACCGGACCGCACCGCCGAAGGCCGCAACCCCAACGACGCGCGGACAGCGGCAGCCAGCGCCGTGCCGTAGGCCGCCTGCGCCAGAGGGTGTCGCCGCCACGGCTGCTCGATGCCGGCGGTGAAACTCCAGCCCACCAGGGCCCCGGCCAGGCCGATGGCACGGATCTGTTTGTTGTTCATGCGAATTCCGGACCACCGGCAGCCATCGCCTTGTCCAGGGCACGGCGGACGCGGTCGGTGTCGAAGGATGTCCAGCCATCGGGTGCGGCGACGGCCACCCAGCCGTCGAGTTGGGTGTCGCCGTATTTGTGCCCGTGGCCGGGCGGCGCCCCGGTCGAATCGGTGACATTGCCTGCCATATCGGCGCTCACCTGAAAAAACGTCACGATCGGATACCACCGCATCGAGGGACTTCGATCGAATCCCGGTGGCTCCCGCAGCCAGTCCGGCTTGCCGAGGAACAACTCCGTGGACCACCACACCACGGGGTCCGAGGCGTGCTGGAGATAGAGAACGCGGGTGCCGTCCCACGGCGGTGCGGCCACCGACGCGATCTCCTGGGGACTCGAGGCTTGAGAGAATCGCACGATGCGGCCGTTGTCGTAGCGCGGCTGTACCTCCGGCGTGCCAGGGTCGCGACGGAGGGTCAGGTCCCTCCACAGGCGGCTCTCATTGGGCGGTCCCACCCACAACACCGAGGAGAAATCCATGTCCTCGATGTCGTGCAGATAGCCGAAGGCGCCCTGACCGGCCAGCGAGCCGAGGCTTTCGCCATAGAGGGCCAGCAACGGCCGCCGACCGTCGGGCTGCTGCAGCCAGCGGTCGTGAATTGCCTCGATCATCGCCCGGCCGGCTTCCACCGACTTCCGCCGGTCGGCCAGGAACGAAATCCAGCTGGGCAGGTAGGAGTACTGCATACCGACCAGGGCGGTGTCGCCGTTGTACATCGACTCGATGACTCGCGCCGCGATCGGGTCCACCCATCCGGTTCCGGTGGTGGGCATGATCACTAGAAGCTTGCGGTCGAAGGCATGGGTGCGCTGCAATTCCGACAGCAGTACCGACACCCGGGCTTCAGTCGTGGGGGCCGTCTGCAGTCCGGCGTAGATGCGGATGGGCTCCTTGGCCGGTCGGCCGTTGAGCTCGGTGAGGTCCGCGGCGCTCGGGCCGGTGCCGGTGAAGTTGCGGCCCTGGAAGCCGAGGGTGTCCCACGCCGCAAAGGACATTGGGCTGCCGGATCTTTCGGCCTCCTGTGGTTGCTCGAGACCGGCTCGGGTGGTGGTGTTCTGCGGCTGGAAGACGGCGCTGGCGCCAGCCAGCAGACCACGCAGCAGGACCCCGTTGACCATGGTGATGGCGAGGACGACGACGATCGCGGTACCGATGAACAACGCGACTTCGTCGTTGATGTGCCAGCGCCGGATCAACTGACGGGCAACGA
Source organism: uncultured Mycobacterium sp. (assembly GCA_964629725.1). Taxonomy (GTDB): domain Bacteria; phylum Actinomycetota; class Actinomycetes; order Mycobacteriales; family Mycobacteriaceae; genus Mycobacterium. The sequence goes on along the minus strand of CAZVST010000001.1, from coordinate 40,010 downwards.
CTTTGATGACGTCCTTGACCAGCCTTGCGGCGCCGATCAGCGCGCCGCCGGTGAGCACGGCCAGAGCGACGGCGCGCAGGTAGGGCGCGGTCGCCGGGCCCTCGATCCCCATCAGTACGGACACGCGGCGCTGCCAGGCCGCGGCGGGGACCACCATCAACAGGCTCGCCCCGATGGACACCGCGACCACGGCCGCCTCCGCCACCCGGCGGCGGCGGGGTTGCAGCGGCCACCAGGAACGGCCCCGGAGGAACAGCCGCCGCACCAGGGCACCGACCAGCACGCCGATCCCGTAACCGATCGCGGCGTTGATGCCGCCGATGATGCCGCTGTTGAACCAGTCCCGGGGCAGCAGCGACGGGGTCAGGGACAGGCAGAAGAACAGCGCCGCGAACGCCACTCCAGTGAAGTCCGGGCGCATCCAGCCCAGAGCACGGGTGCCCAGCGCCGAATAGCTCATCCGAAGAGCCTGGGCAGCACTCCCTCGGACGTGCCGCGCAGTTCTTCCAGTGTCATGGTGAAAAACCCTTGCACCTCAACGGAATCCGACGCTTCATCGGAGACCCCGATCCGGGTGACGGGCAACCCGCGCGCCTCGCACATGGCCCGGAACCGGCTCTCCTCACTGCGGGGAACGGCGACCAGTACCCGGCCCGCCGATTCGGAGAACAGGAAGACGAACGGGTCAGCACCCTCCGGAAGCACTATGCGACAACCTGTCTCGCCCGCGAGCGCAGCTTCCACCACCGCCTGGATCAGACCGCCCTCGCTGAGATCGTGGGCCGCCGATGCGAGTCCATCCCGCGAGGCGGCCACCAGAACCTCCGCCAACAGCTTCTCCCGGGAGAGATCTACCTTCGGCGGCAGGCCACCGAGGTGGTCGCCGTTCACCTGAGCCCAGATCGAACCGTCGAACTCGTCACGGGTGTCCCCCAGGAGGAACAGCGTTTCCCCCGGTTCATTGCCCAACCCGGTGGGAACCCGTCGGCGCACGTCGTCAAGGACCCCGAGCACGCCCACTACGGGCGTCGGCAGGATCGGTGTGGCGCCGGTCTGGTTGTAGAAGCTCACGTTGCCGCCGGTCACCGGAATGCCCAGCGCTGCGCAGCCATCGGCGAGCCCGCGGACGGCCTGGGCGAACTGCCACATCACGCCGGGGTCCTCGGGGGAGCCGAAGTTGAGGCAGTTGGTGACGGCGATTGGGGTGGCGCCGGTGACGGCGACATTGCGATACGCCTCGGCCAGCGCCAGTTGGGCCCCGGCGTATGGGTCCAACTGGGTGTAGCGGCCGGAGGCATCGGTGGACACCGCGATTCCGCGTTGGGTCTGCTCGTCGATGCGCAGCACCCCCCCGTCGGCGTGCTCGGCCAGCACGGTGTTACCGCGCACGTAACGGTCGTACTGCTCGGTGATGAACTTGCGGCTGCACAGATGCGGGCTGCCCAGAAGTGTTAACAACGTCGCGCGCAATTCGTCGCCGGTCTTCGGCCTCGGCAGGCGAGCCGAGGTGTCGGCGTTCAACGCGTCCTGGGTATCCGGCCGGGCCAGCGGCCGCTGATACACCGGACCCTCGTGGGCGACGGTGCGTGGCGGAACGTCGACGACGGTCTCGCCGTGCCAGGTGATCTTCAGCCGGTCGCCTTCGGTCACTTCCCCGATCACCGTGGCCAGGACGTCCCACTTGCGGCAGACCGCCATGAACTTTTCGACGTTGTGCGGGGAGACGACGGCGCACATGCGTTCCTGCGACTCGCTGGAAAGCACCTCAGCCGGCGTCATGTTGGCCGCGCGCAGCGGCACCCGGTCCAGTTCGATCGCCATGCCGCCATCCCCGGCCGAGGCGAGTTCCGATGTGGCACAAGATAATCCGGCGCCACCGAGGTCCTGAATGCCGACTACCAGACCTGCCGCGTACAGCTCAAGGCAGCACTCGATGAGCACTTTCTCGGTGAACGGGTCTCCGACCTGGACGCTGGGCAGCTTCTTGCGCCCGGTCCCGCCTCTCCTTTTGTGTCCAACTCCGCCTTCGGCTTCGTGTCCCTCATCACCCGAGAAAGTGTCCGACGCCAGCACCGAGACGCCGCCGATGCCGTCCAGTCCGGTGCGCGCACCGAACAGGATGATCTTGTTGCCGGTGCCCGACGCGAAGGCCAGGTGCAGATCCTCTTTGCGTAGCACCCCGACACACATCGCGTTGACCAGCGGGTTGCCCGCGTAGGAGGCGTCGAACACCGTCTCGCCCCCGATGTTGGGCAAGCCCAGGGAGTTTCCGTATCCGCCGATGCCGCGCACCACACCGTCGACCACCCGGCGGGTGTCGGGCGCGTCGGCAGCGCCGAAGCGCAACTGGTCCATCACCGCTACCGGGCGGGCGCCCATCGCCATGATGTCGCGGACGATGCCGCCCACCCCGGTCGCGGCCCCCTGATACGGCTCCACGTAGGACGGGTGGTTGTGCGACTCGACCTTGAAGGTGACCGCCCAACCGTCGCCGATGTCGACGACACCGGCGTTCTCGCCGATGCCGGCCAGCATCCCCGCCCGCATCTCGTCGGTGGTGGTCTCCCCGAAGTAGCGCAGGTGCACCTTGGAGGACTTGTAGGAGCAGTGCTCGCTCCACATCACCGAGTACATGGCCAGCTCCGCGTCGGTCGGCCGGCGGCCCAGGATCTCCCGGATGCGCGCGTACTCGTCATCCTTGAGGCCGAGTTCCCGGTAGGGCTGCGGGTGATCGGGGGTGGCGGTCGCGTGCGCGACGCTGTCGACTGTCACGCAGGTGAGTCTAGTGAGCGTCAATCATGCGGCGCGGAGACGCAGAAGACATTGCCCTCGGGATCGGCCATGACCACCCAGTGGAATCCGCCGTCAAGGGAATGCCTGCCGATTTCCGTGGCGCCCAGACCAGCGAGGCGATCGACCTCGATATCGAGATCGGATGCCATCAGATCCAGGTGAACCCGATTCTTGCCCGGCGTCGGATCGTCGACTCGCTGGAATCCAAGCGCCGGACCGTGGTCGCCGGTGACCATCGCGAACTCCCCGGGCCCCAGCACCACGACCGATCCACCGACCGCGGCGGCCCACCACTGGGCCAGCCGCTCTGGGTCTGCGCAGTCGACGGTCACCATCCCCACCGACAGGGTCACAACGACACCTCCGGAGCCAGGAACGCGGCCAGCGCGGCGGCATACGAGACGACGTCGCGGGCGCCCATCAGTTCCCGCGCCGAGTGCATCGCCAGCTGCGGTGCCCCGACATCGAGGGTCGGGATGCCGGTGCGGGCCGCGGTCATCGGACCGATGGTAGACCCGCACGGTAGATCCGCGCGATGTTCGTAGCGCTGCAGGGGCACTCCGGCCTGCCGGCAGGCCAGGGCGAAGGCCGCAGCGGTGCGGCCGTCGGTGGCGTAGCGCAGATTGGGCTGAACCTTGAGCACCGGGCCGCCGTTCACCGCGATGAGATGTCCGGGCTCGTGACGCTCCGGATAGTTCGGGTGGGTCGCATGCGCCATGTCGCCCGAGGCCACCATCGACGCGGTCAACAGGCGCAGGAAGTCCTCCCGGTCACCCCCCCAGCCGAGCACGATCCGTTCCAGAGTGGTCAGCAGGAAGTCCGACTGGGCGCCGTGGTCCGACGTCGAGCCCACTTCCTCGTGGTCGAACAGCACCAGGACCGGCAGGTAGTCACCGGGTTCGACGGCGAGCAGCGCCTCCAGGCCTGCGTAGCAGGTGCCTTGGTTGTCCAGACGCGGGGCGCTCACCAGCTCTTCGTCGGCGCCGATGAGGGTCGACGCCGTCAGGTCGTGGGTCATCAGGTCGGCCGCGAGAATGTCGGCCGGCGCAACCTCGAACCACTCGGCGATGTAGGCGAGCAATGAGCGGGGCCGGTCGCCGACTCCCCAGACGGCGTTGACGTGACGCTGCGGATCCAGACTGAGCGAGCCGCGGTCCTCGGCGAGGTGGATGGCCAGCTGCGGCACCCGCAGCAGCGGTTCGTCGAGGCGCACCAGCCAGTGCGCGAGGCCGCCCGGCGAGTCGGGGTCGCGGACCGACAATCGGCCACTCAATCCCAAGTCACGGTCGAGCCAGGAGTTCAGCCACGCGCCGCCGTAGGGCTGTAGTGCCACCACCTGCCAGCCGGCCACCGAGCGGTCCGGATGCTGTTTGACCCGCAGGTTCGGGCTGTCGGTGTGAGCGCCGACGATCCGGAACGGGCCGCGTGGGTCGGCGCGGTTGTCCCAGGCGATCAGCGATCCGGAGCGGATCGTGAAGAACCGGTCCGTCGCCGCTGAACCGGTCGGCCAGCGGTCTGTCTCGGCGAGTTCGGTGTATCCGGCCGCACGCAACCGCTTCGCCACGGTCGCGCAGACGTGGAACGGGGAGGGCGACGCGTCGATGAACTCGCACAGCCCCTGCGCCGTCGCCCCCGTCATGGCCGAGCGGCCAGGACCGCGTCGAGAGCCGAATAGAACAGACCCAGGCCGTCGTCCGACGGGCCGGTCAGCGGCTCGGTGGCATGTTCGGGATGCGGCATCAGACCGACGACTCGCCCGTTGGCAGAACTGATCCCGGCGATGTCGCGCATCGAGCCGTTGGGGTTCTCGGCGTAGCGGAACACCACCCGGCCTTCGCCTTCGAGTTCGTCGAGCACGGACTCGCTTGCGACATAACGGCCTTCGCCGGACTTGAGCGGCACCAGCAGTTCGGCGCCCCACTCGTAGCGCGACGTCCAGGCCGTCGTGATGGAGTCGACTTTCAGCCAGACATCACGGCAGACGAAGTGCAGGCCGGCATTGCGCGCGAGCGCCCCGGGCAGCAGTCCGGCTTCGCAGAGGATCTGAAAACCGTTGCAGATACCCAAGACCGGCATTCCGCGGCCGGCGGCGGCGATCACCTCGCCCATGACCGGTGCGAATTTCGCGATCGCGCCGCACCGCAGGTAGTCGCCGTAGGAGAAGCCACCCGGGACGATAACGGCGTCCACGCCCTTGATGTCCGCGTCGCCGTGCCAGAGGCTGACCGCCTCGCCGCCGGCCAGGCGAACCGCGCGGGCGGCATCGACGTCATCGAGCGTTCCGGGGAAGGTGATCACCCCGACGCGCGCGCTCATGCGCGATCCGCCTTCGCTTCTCGCTTGCCGGTCACGCTTGCTCCCGGGTGACCGACCAGTCCTCGATCACCGTGTTGGCCAACAGCGATTCGGCGATCTCGGCCAGTTCGTCGTCGCTGACGGTGTCATCCACCTCGAGTTCGAAACGCTTGCCCTGCCGGACGTCGGAGACTCCGGCGTGGCCAAGCCGGCCCAGAGCGCCGACGATGGCCTGGCCCTGCGGATCGAGGATTTCGGCTTTCGGCATCACGGTGACAACTACCCGGGGCACGGGGCTCCTTTGGTCGGCGGGCGCCGACGGTGGCTCCTCAGGTCGGCGGCGTGGCGCCGACGGTGCTGCTCAGGTCGGCGATCGGCGCGCCGCTGATCCTACCGAACACCAGCACACGGACCCGATTCATCAACTCGCGGCGCAACCCCGGTGGGCCGATCCAGGCTCGGGGGATCCTGCGGGCAGGGATATGACGGACGCGTTAGCGTGCACTGTGCGCGCAACGCCGGCTTTCGCCCTCGTCCTGCTGATGCTGGTGGCGTGCAGCAACGCGGTCACGACCACCTCCTCCCGGGGCTCTGGGTCGCGGGCGGTGGTGATCGTGTCGGGGTTGGCCAGCACCAGTCCGTTCACCACACCTGATGGGGCGTGCGCGGTCGGCCTGGCCGCAGGCGGTGACGACACCGCTATCCGTGAACGCCTCGAGGGCAAGGGTCACACCGTGTACACCGCACCGGCGATGGCCGGCCACGGCCAAGTGACCGAGCAGACCCGCGTAGGAGGATTCTCGGCCTGCCCGGCCGCCCTGCCCGAGAACATGACCATCGACACCACCGGCAGCATCGACCTCGCCGGTGAACACCTGGCGCGGTTCCTGACTTACCTGCACACCGATAAGGCGGTCGAGGAGTTCGATCTCGTCGGCCATTCGATGGGCGGGCTCTACGCGCGGTCCGCGGTCCGGGCGCTGAGTGACTCCGGCGCGCCGGGGAAAGTCCGCTCACTGACGACGATCGGAACCCCGTGGCAGGGGTCATACCTGTCCGATTACGCCAATGGCACTGTGCCACTGAGTGATTGCCTCAACGACCAGTTGTGTGAGAGTCAGATGAAGGGATTCGTCAAAGACATCACTCAGGTGTACGTCTCGGGTTCGGCGCGCGAGGTCGGTCAGGCCTACCTGACGGGCCCCCGGGGCTGGAATCAGGTCCAGGCCGGCGCGATCGACGACATCCCGGTCACGTTGATCGGCGGTGACCGATTCACCAAGCCCGGCACGGTGAACCAGGCGGTGTGGCCCAATGACGGGATCGTTGCCCTGCGCAGTGCGCTGGCGGTCGACGTCGACGACGCGGTGCTGCCGCACCGGCGCTGCTACACCTTCGAAGACACCCACAGTGGCTACGTCTCCATGATCGCCAACCTTGCCGCGGACACCGCGCTGACATCAGACCCTCGCGTACTCGACGTGGTGTCGACCGCGATCAACGACGCCCCCGAGGCGCTCGGCGAGCCCAACCGGCAGGGCTGCCCGAACCGTTAGAACTGTTCAGCCCGAAGGCCACCGGCCCTCGGTCTGCGGTTCAGGGGCAGGATCCGATGTACGCCGTGCACAGCGGCGCACCCAGCGCGTCAAGGACAGCGGTGTCGGTCAGCGTCGGCCATGAGGTCTGAGCTGGGGCGTCCGACCACAGCGCCAGTTCGGTGAGCGTGCTGTTGACCGGGTCGGCGACCAGATACTCGTGCAGCACCACCGGACCACTGATCACTGCGGCGAACCGGTCCGGCTCGTCGACGACCAGCGACGCCGAGGCATCGGGGTTGCCGGCCTGACAGTCGCGAAGAGATTGGACGGCGGCGGCGAAGGTGCCCTGGGCGAGTTCGCCACCGAGCCAGGTCTCCCCCCGCCAGTGCAGCACCTGAGCCTGCAGCTGCCACTGACCCCGGGGGTTGGACACGATCGCCCGTTCGGCGACGGCGAAGTTCCGCGGATCGCCGGGCAGCGGCGGGGTGGCGCAGACTTCCTCGAAGCGCAGCCGCGGCGGCCGGGCGGTGACCGCGAGTCCGGCGAGTTTGGGCCACTCATAGACAGCATTGAGGGGAATCGCCGACGGCGCGATCCATGCCGTCTCGGGGATCCGGTTACAGGCCGGCGGACAGGTGCCGGCCGGTTCGCCGGCGACCGGCGGCGCCAAGACGACACCTGAGGCCAACAGTAGAGCTGTGAGGGCCATCCGCATCCGCAGCCTCCTGTCAGCGCGCACAATCGTAAGCATGGAGTTGACGCATTTCGGACATTCATGCCTGCTGGCGGACTTCGGTGTCGCACGAATTCTGTTCGATCCGGGCAACTTCTCGCACGGGTTCGAGGGCACCACCGGGCTCACGGCGATTCTGATCACCCACCAGCACCCCGACCACGCCGACCCCGAGCGGCTGCCGGCCCTGGTGGAGGCCAACCCGCAGGCCGCGCTCTACGCCGACCCGCAAACCGCCGCCATGCTCGGCGGCGACTGGTGCGCGGTGAAGGCCGGTGACGAGTTCAGCGTCGGTGGCCTGACCGTCCGGGGGGCAGGCGGACGGCACGCCGTGATCCACCCCGACATCCCGGTGATCGACAACACCTCGTACCTGATCGGCGACGATGAGCATCCGGCCAGACTGATGCACCCCGGCGATTCGCTGTTCGTTCCGGGCGAGCCGGTCGAGGTGCTGGCCACCCCGGCGGCGGCGCCGTGGATGAAGATCTCCGAGGCGGTGGACTACCTGCGCGCGGTGGCGCCCCGGCATGCCGTCCCGATCCACCAGGGCATCATCGCGCCGGAGGCGCGCGGCATCTTCTACGGTCGGCTCACCGAAATGTGCGACACCGACTTCCGGGTGCTGCCCGAAGAGAGAACGGTGACGTTCTCATGAGCACAGCCGACCTTGCGAAACTCTTCGGTCTGGACGGCAAGACCGCCCTGGTCACCGGCGGTACCCGCGGGATCGGGATGATGATCGCCCGGGGTCTGTTGCAGGCTGGGGCCGGCGTAGTGATCAGTTCCCGCAAGGCCGCGGCCTGCGAGCAGGCGGTGGCGGTGCTGTCGGAGTTCGGTCCGGTGCGCGCGATCCCGGCCGACCTGTCCCGGCAGGACGAGTGCACGCGCCTGGCCACCGAGGTGCTGGACCAGACGGACAGCCTCGACATCCTCGTGAACAACGCCGGGGCGACCTGGGGTGAGCCGCTGGAGACCTTCCCGGCTGCCGCGTGGGACCGGGTGCTCGATCTGAACGTCAAGTCGCCGTTCTGGATGGTGCAGGCACTGCTGCCGGCACTGCGTCGGGCCGGCTCCCAGGACGACCCGGCGCGCATCATCAACGTCGGCAGCATCGACGGAATCCAGGTCAGCCCGATGCCTACCTACTCCTACTCCGCCAGCAAGGCGGCAATCCATCAGCTGACTCGGGTCCTGGCCAAAGAGCTTGGGCCACAGCACATCACCGTCAACGCCATCGCCCCGGGGCCGTTCCCGTCGAAGATGATGGCCGCCACCCTGGAGGCTTTCGGCGACGCCATCGCGGCGGGCGCACCGATGCGCCGGATCGGACGCGACGACGACATGGCCGGTATCGCGGTGTTCCTGGCCAGCCGGGCCGGCTCCTACGTCAACGGGGCCATCATCCCGGTCGACGGCGGGATCGCGACCACAGCCAGTGGCTCGGCGCGCTAGTCGCCTGACGATCAAGCGGCGACGAAGGAGCCGCGATGAGGAACGCGACCATCGGACCTAGTCGCATGACGATCAAGCGGCGACGAAGGAGCCGCGATGAGGAACGCGACCATCGGACCTAGTCGCCTGCTGGTGCAGCTTCGGGCCCGTAGAGCTCCGGGTCGGCGGTTGCTAGCAGCCAGGCGTACTGGAACGCCGTTTCCTTCCAACGTTCGTAGCGGCCACTGATACCGCCGTGCCCTGCAGCCATCTGGGTGCGCAGCAGTACCGGATTTCGATCAGTCTTCGCATGACGAAGTGCGGCAACCCATTTCGCCGGCTCGACGTAGTAGACCCGGGTGTCGTTGAGTGACGTCATGGCCAGAATGGCCGGATACTCCTTGGCCTCGACGTTCTCGTACGGCGAATAGGACTTCATGTAGAAGTAGACGTCGCGGTCCTCGATCGGGTTACCCCATTCGTCCCATTCGGTCACCGTCAGCGGAAGCGAGGGATCGAGGATCGTCGTCAACGGGTCGACGAACGGGACAACCGCCAGGATACCGGCGAAAAGGTGCGGCGCCATGTTGGCCACCGCACCCATCAGCAGACCGCCGGCACTGCCACCGAGCGCCACCAGGTTTTGCGGCCTGGTAATGCCGGAGTCGACGAGATGGGTTGCTGCGCTGATGAAGTCGGTGAAGGTGTTCCTCTTGTCCAGCAGCTTGCCGCGTTCGTACCACATTCGTCCCATTTCCCCGCCGCCGCGGATGTGCGCAACGGCGAACACCATCCCGCGATCCAGCAGGGACAGCAGGGCGATGGAGAACCGGGGATCTTCGCTGGACTCGTAGGCTCCGTAGCCGTACAGCACTGCGGGAGCGGGGAACTCGACGCCGCGCCGGTACATCAGGGAGAGCGGTATCCGGGTGCCGTCATCGGCGACCGCCCAGTCCCGCCTTTCCACGTAGTCCTCACGGCGGAAATCACCCAGCACCGATTGTTCGCGCAGCAGCATCCTCTCCCCGGTGGCGAGGTCGATGTCGTAGATGCGCATCGGGGTGAGAAAGGATGTGGCGCCGATCCGCAGCCGCGGGCTGTCCCAGTTGGGGTTGCCGCCCAGCCCGCAGGCCATCAACTCCGAATCGAAGGCTATCTCCGCAGGCGTTCCGTAGCCGTCACCGTCGATCGGCCACAGCTGCAGTTTGGGCAGCGCATCCCGGCGGTAGTGCACCACCAGATGATCGGAGAACGCGTCCACATCCTCCAGACGCACGTCGTCACGCGCAGCGATCAGGGTGCGCTGCGCGGTCGGATCGTCGACGGGTGTTTCTACCAGCGTGAAATTCGGGGCGCCGGCGTTGTGCAGAATCAGGAAACGGTCCTCGCCACCGACGACGGCGTGCTCAACGCTGTATTCGACGCCGTCGCGGCGCGGCAGCACAACGGCGAACTGCGCCTCCGGGTCGTGGGCGTCGGCCAGTCGCACTTCCGAGGTGATCGACGATCCGGCGGCGATGATGATGTAGGCGTTACTGCGCGTTCGCCCGACCGCCACCCAGAACCGTTCGTCGGGCTCGTTGAACACCTGCTCGTCATGACCCGTCCCGCCCAGCCGATGCCGCCACACCGTGTCCGGACGCCAGGCGTCGTCGACGGTCGTGTAGTAGATCGTCGCGCTGTCCGCGGCCCAGGTGCCACTGGCCGAGATTCCGGTGATGAGGTCCGGATAGATCTCCCCGGTGCGTAAGTCCTTGAACCGCAGCGTGTATCGCTCGTCGCCTTTGACGTCGATCGAGTAGGCCAGCACGTAACCGTCCGGGCTGACCGAGGCGGCGCCGACCGCGAAGAAGTCGCGGCCGTCGGCTTCGACGTTCTCGTCGAGCAGCACCTGCTCCCCCGGAATGTCGGTGTGCTCGTCGAGGACCGGCGGACTCCAGTCGTCGGGACCGTTGATCGGGCATCGGCAGTGCACCCCGTACTGCTTGCCCTCGAAGCTGCGGCCGTAGTACCACCAGTCGCCACGCCGCAGAGGTACCGACAGATCGGTCTCCTTGGTTCGTGCCTTGATCTCATCGAAGATCTTCTGCCGCAGCGGTTCCTGATCGGCGGTGACCTCTTCGACGTGGGCGTTCTCCGCCTCGAGGTGGGCAAGCACTTCCGGATCGGACTTGTCGCGCAACCATTCGTAGTGGTCTAAGAACTCGTCGCCGTGGTGGAGCCGTCTGGTCTCTACTCGCTTAGCGATAGGCGCGGACAGGCCGGTGGACTGCTGCATGTTCATCGGCCGCCGATCCAATCCGTGAATCTCAGGCCCGAAATACGTTCGTAGGCCTCGATATAACGGGCGCGGGTGGCCTCGACGATGTCGGGTGGCAGCGGCGGCGGGGGTTGCGAACCGTGCCGGTCCCACCCGGACTCCGGGCCGGTGAGCCAGTTGCGGACGAACTGCTTGTCGAAGCTGGGCTGCACCGATCCTTCGACGTAGGTGTCGGCGGGCCAGTACCGGGAGGAATCCGGGGTGAACACCTCGTCGGCCAGGACCAGACGGCCGTCAGCGTCGCTGCCGAATTCGAATTTGGTATCAGCGATGATGATTCCCTTGGTCAAGGCGTGGTCGGCGGCTTGGCGATAGGTCTGCAGCGTCAGGTCGCGCAACTGCTCCGCCGTTCGCCGGCCCACGAGTTCGGCCGCCCGGTCGAAGGAGATGTTCTCGTCGTGCGCCCCTAGTTCGGCCTTGGTGGCGGGGGTGAACAGCGGTTCGGCGAACTTGCTGGCCTCCACCAGACCGGGAGTTAGTTCGATGCCGCACACCGCACCGGTGCGCTGGTAGTCCAGGAGCCCGGAACCCGTCAGATAACCGCGGGCTACGCATTCGACCGGAACCATTTCCAGCCGTCGCACCACCAACGCACGCCCGAGAACGTCGGCGGGAATCCGGGGGTCATCAGGCGGGCCGGCCAGGTGATTGGGGGTGTCGATCAGTCCGAAGAAGAACACACTCATCGCGGTGAGGATGCGGCCCTTGTCCGGGATGAGGGTGTCGAGGATGTAGTCGAACGCCGAGATCCGGTCGGTGGCGACGAAGAGCAGATGGTCGTCGTCGATGCGGTACAACTCACGGACTTTGCCACTGGCCAGGTGGTGATAGTCGGAGAGGTTGGGACGCACCGCGCCAGCCTAGCCGGGTACGAGGGGCTGACTGTGCTGGGATCGTGCCATGAAGTCGCGTTTCCTTCCTTATGCCACCACCCCGGTCCGGATGACCGGCCAGCTCATCAGCGATGTGCTGGCGGCGGCGTGGATCACTGTCTGGGTGATGGTCGGCCTGGCAGTGCACCATGCCATCGCCGCTATCGCAGGCGTCGGCCGCCAGGTCAACGGAAGTGCCACCGGGCTGTCCGAGAACCTCAATTCCGCCGGCGACAGCGCCGATCGCATCCCCCTGGTCGGCGATACGGTGGCCAAACCGTTGCGGGCTGCCAGCGAGGCGGCACTAGACCTGGCTGGCGCGGGCCAGAACCTCAACACCACCGCGACCTGGCTGGCAGTGCTGCTTGCCATCGCGGTCGCCGGCCCGCCGATCCTGGCGATCGGGATGCCTTGGCTGTTCCTGCGTATTCGCTTCTTCCGGCGCAAGTGGACGGTGATCGCGCTGGCGCAAACCCCGGCCGGTGAACAGTTGTTGGCACTGCGGGCTCTGGCCAACCGGCCGCTGCGCCGGCTAACCGAGGTCAGTGATGACCCGGTGGGCGCGTGGCGGCGACAGGATCCGTACGCGGTGCGGGGCTTGGCCGCACTGGAGTTGCGCGCGGCCGGCGTGGCGCGCGTGACTTCGGCGCGCTAATCACCGCCGGGCGACGAGATTCGCGCCGCAGTCGCTAGAGAATGGCGCCGGGCGCGTAGGTCGCCGCCGCCGGGTACGCCCGCACCAGATCCTCGACGGCGGCCACCACTGCGTCCACCTGAGCGCCCGCCGCCCCGGTGAAGGACTGCTTGTCGGCCAGCGCCGCGTCCAAGGCCGCGCGGTCCAGCGGCAGCCGCTCATCGGCGGCGAGCCGGTCGAGCAGATCCGGCTCGGCGCCGCGCTCCCGCATGGCCAGCGCGACCGCGACGGCGTGCTCTTTGATGACCTCGTGGGCGGCCTCGCGGCCCATGCCGGCCCGCACCGCGGCGATGAGCACCTTCGTCGTCGCCAGGAACGGCAGATAGCGGTCGAGTTCCCGCTGGATCACCGCGGGGTAGGCGCCGAACTCGTCGAGCACCGTCAGGAAGGTCTCGATCATCCCGTCGATGGCGAAGAAGGCGTCCGGCAGCGCGACCCGGCGCACCACCGAGCAGAACACGTCGCCCTCATTCCATTGCGCCCCAGCCAGTTCCGCCGTCATGGACGCGAAACCGCGCAGCACCACCTGCAGGCCGTTGACCCGCTCGCAGCTGCGGGTGTTCATCTTGTGCGGCATCGCCGACGAACCGACCTGGCCTTCGGCGAAGCCCTCGGTGACCAGTTCGTGCCCGGCCATCAGCCGGATGGTGTGCGCCAGCGACGACGGCCCCGCCCCCAGTTGCACCAGCGCCGAGACCACGTCGTGGTCCAGCGAGCGCGGGTACACCTGGCCGACACTGTCGAGCACCGCGGCGAATCCGAGGTGCTCGGCCACCTTGCGTTCCAGTTCCGCCAGCCGGGCGGCATCACCGCCGAACAGATCGAGCATGTCCTGGGCGGTGCCCATCGGGCCCTTGATGCCGCGCAGGGGATAGCGGTCGAGCAGTTCGCGGATGCGGGTCAACGCGATCACCGTCTCCAGTGCGGCGGAGGCGAACCGCTTGCCCAACGTGGTGGCCTGGGCGGCGACGTTGTGGCTGCGGCCGGCCATCACCAGGTCGCGGTAACCGACCGCGCGTTCGGCCAGGCGGGCGGCGACGGCCACCCCATGCGCGTGGACGAGTTCCAGGGAACGCCGGATCTGCAACTGCTCGACGTTCTCGGTGAGATCGCGGCTCGTCATTCCTTTGTGCACGTGCTCGTGGCCGGCCAGGGCGTTGAACTCCTCGATGCGGGCCTTGACGTCGTGGCGCGTCACCCGCTCGCGGGCGGCGATCGAATCCAGATCCACCTGCTCGAGCACCCGCTCGTAGTCGGCGATCGCCGCCTCGGGCACATCCACACCCAGTTCGCGTTGCGCCCGCAGCACCGCCAGCCACAGCCGTCGCTCCGTGGTGATCTTCGCCTGCGGTGACCAGATCGCCACCATGTCGGCACTGGCGTACCGGTTGGCCAGGACGTCGGGAATGCTCACGGACCGACAGCTTACGGTTGTAGGCCGTGTACTTCGTCGGCGTCGATCTGGCCTGGGGAGACCGCAGCCCGACCGGAGTGGCTGCGGTCGACGACTCCGGTGTGCTGCGGCACGTCGGCGTGGCCGGCGCCGACGACGACATTCTGGGCCAGTTGCAGCCCTACGTGGACAGTTCGTGCGTGGTGGCCGTCGACGCGCCACTGGTGGTGGTCAACCCAACCGGTAACCGGCCCTGTGAGGCGGCGCTCAACCGGGACTTCCGGCGCTTCGATGCCGGAGCACATCCGGCCAACACCGGCCTGGCATGGTTCGCCGACGGCGGCCGCGGAGCCCGGCTGTGCCGTGCGCTGAGACTCGAACTCGACCCGCACACGCCGGCGCGGCGGCGGGCATTCGAGGTATATCCGCACGCCGCCAGCGTGGCGCTGTTCGGCCTGTCCAAGACCCTGAAATACAAACAGAAGCCCGGCCGCGACGTTACTGGCCTGCGGTCGGAGTTGTTGCGGCTGATGGACTTTCTGGAGGATCTGCGGACAGCAACTCCCGTGCTGGACGTCGCATCCTGCCCCGGGTGGGGTCACATGCGCGAGGCCGTCTCCGGCGCGACGCGGAAGTCGGAGTTACGTCGCGCCGAGGATCCGGTGGACGCGGTGCTGTGCGCCTACATCGCCCGCTACGCCCATGAGCGTCCACGGGATGTGACGGTGTACGGCGACGCCGTCAGCGGGTGCATCGTCACCCCTGCCCTGTCCCCCTAGGTCAGGTCCAGGCTGTTGACGTCTCGGTGAGTTCGCTGACCTGATGCAGGAAGCGGCGCACCGTGGCCGGGTTCTCCGGACGCTGCCAGCCGAAGGTGGTCGGCCGCTGGGCACGGTCGTGCCAGAAATGTCCCGGCCTGGAGTCCGGCCGGGTGGCGACCAGCCAAACGACGGTGTCGGCACCGTCGGCGACCTGGCGCAGCAGCGGCCGGGTGATCACCCGGAACCGCGGCAGGTATTCGGAAACGCCGGGAGTGTCCACCCAGCCCGGGTGCATGCTCTCGACCTTGACACCGGTGCCGGCCATCCGGTGGGCCCACGCATCGGCCAGCACCACCTGCATTCGCTTGGTTTTGGCGTAGGTCCGAACGCCGTTGTAGGCACGCTCGGATTCGAGATCGTCGACGACCAGTGGGGTGCTGTACATGCCGCCCGAGGACACGAACACCACCGAAGACCCCCGGGCTGCGCGCAGCAGGGGCAGGAGACGCTCGGTCATCAGGTGCGGGCCCAGAATGTGCGTCGCGAGCTGAACCTCGTGGCCCTGCGGCGTGACGTAACGCTCCTTGGGCATCAAGCCGGCGTTGTGCACCAGCCCGTCCAGCGCCGGGACCCGGCCGGCGAAGTCGGCGGTCCAGGCCCCCACCGCATCGAGGTCGGATACGTCGCAGACCTCGCCGACGACGACGGCGTCCGGAAACCGCGTGCCGATGTCGGCGACGCACTCGCGCACCTTCTCGGGGTTACGTCCCAGCAGGTGCACGGTGGCGCCGAGACCGGCGAAAGCCCGCGCCATCTCCAGCCCGATCCCGGCGGTGGCTCCGCTGACCAGCACCCGCTTTCCGACCATCGACCCCGGCGCCGGGTCGGCAGGCCACCAGTGCCTGCGCACACCGGAACCGATTCGGGTGTAGCCCAGGACCAGGGATCGGTCCATGACACCGTCGAGGAGCCCTGTCACCGGGCGGGTGGCGTTGATGAGCCCCATTTCACACCCGGTCGTCGATAGGTGCCAATACGTCGATCACGTCAACCAGGGTGGCACGAACGCTCTCCCTAGGGCCACCGGCATCGTCCACCAGCGCCGAGACCACTGCGCCGTCCACGGAATACAGCAGCGCGGTCATCATGTCCTTGCGGGCACGCCGGCCGGATCGGGCCATGGCTTCGCCCACGGCATCGATGCGCTGCTGCAACAACCGCCGCTCGACGCCGCGCAATTCCGGGTTGCGGGCACAGGCGATGTACCGCTCGTAGCGAGAGATCAACCGGTCCCGGTCCGGCTCGCCGGCAAGCAGGTCGACCAGAAGGTCAGCCGCCGCCTCGGCGCCGCGGCGACGGCGCGGCAACTCCTGGAGGCGAGCGCGCAACTCGGCGGCTTCCCCCATCCCCAGGTATTCGACCGCGGTCTCGATCAGCTCCTCCAACGACGAGAAGTAGTAGGTGGTCGACGCCAGCGGAAGGCCCGCCCGATCCGCGACCGCGCGATGGCTCACCGCCTGGAATCCGCCCTCGCACAACAAGTCAGCCGCGGCGCACACGAGAGCGTACCGTCGTCGCTCCCCTTTCGGCGTCGCCGCTGCTGTCATTTACGCCATGCTGCCAGCAGCAACGCTCGCGGCAGTGCGGATTGCCGCAAGTAGTGACTAGTGGGGAACGCGAGGAGTCTGCACTGGCAGGATGGCGAGATGCCCGACTTCACCCGACGGACCGCGTTGCGTTTGGCCGCCAGCGCTGCAGGCGCGGCAACGCTGGGCCGGTTGTCGCGTCCGGTGCCCGCACTGGCGGACCCGGCCGCACCCACCATGGTGACCGGAACCTTCATCTCCGCCGCCCGAGGCGGTGTCCCGACCAACTGGGCCATCGCCCGCCCCCCGGGGCAGACCCGGCCGCTGCGCCCGGTGATCGCCCTGCACGGCAAGGGCAGCAGCGCGGCCACTGTGATGGCCGGCGGTGTGGAAGGCGGCCTGGCGCAGGCTGTTGCGGCCGGGCTGCCGCCCTTCGCGGTGGTGGCCGTCGACGGCGGGGGTGGCTACTGGCACCGCCGGGCGTCCGGTGAGGACGCCGGCGCCATGGTGCTCGACGAGCTGATTCCCATGTTGGGCCAGCAGGATCTGGACACCTCCCGGGTGGGATTCCTCGGCTGGTCGATGGGCGGCTACGGCGCACTGCTGCTGGGCGCCAGGCTGGGTCCGGCCCGCACCGCGGCCATCTGCGCAGTGAGCCCGGCGTTGTGGTCGTCGTCGGGCGCAGCGGCGCCGGGCGCCTTCGACGGGCCCGAGGATTTCGCCGCCAACAGCGTCACGGGACTGCCGGCGCTGGCATCGATTCCGATCCGGATCGACTGCGGCTACAGCGATCCGTTCTACGAGGCGACGAAGGCCTTCATCGCCCAGTTGCCCAACCCGCCGGCCGGCGGTTTCTCCCCCGGTGGGCATGACCCCGCCTACTGGAGTTCGCAACTGCCGGGCGAGATCTCGTGGCTGGCGCCGCTGCTGACGGCCTGACGGTCCGGCATTCGGGGGCATGATGGTTGCGCCCGCCTCGGAGCGACAACCTCAGTCCCACGCCCGAGCAGTCATGTCGTTGTCGCTTGAACGCGGGCGAAAGTATCTATCCCCCAGCGCTATTGGCGCTTAGTCGAGATATCGCCACTGCTGCAGTTAGCGACGAGTAGCTCGATCCATCAGACGATGTTGAGCGCGTCCAGGAACTGCGCCCCGTAGCCGGCGTCGCCGTTGATGGTGACGTCGCGGTCGCGCCAATGAGCCCGCCTGGTGCCCCATTCCGGGAACTCCAGTGCCACCCCGGTGATGCGCGCGGCGGCGGGGTCGGTGTGTCCGGGAGTCACCGCGCCGGAGGTTTCCACCCGCCATGAGCCGCCGCCGGGCCCGGTCAGAGTGAGCAACAGCGGCCGGTCCAGCCAGGCCGGTCGCGCGGCGGTCAGCTGGTTGGCCAGCACAGCCGTCATCCACTCCAGCACGGCGGCCATCCGGTTGGCGTCGGTCTCCGGTGCGGGCCGGCGCAGCGCGGGAGCCATGTCGTGCCGGAGGTGGGTGTGGTGGTCGAACACCAGGGCGCTGACGAGCAGCCGGGCCGGGAACCGGCCCAGTTCGGCCAGCGGCATCTGCGCCTGGCCGACCGGCGTGCCGACCACAGCGGGAACCACTGCACCGAAAACCCTGCTCCACCTTCGGTATTCACGCAAGACCTCGGCGGGTGTGCAGCCCCGGCGCACGGCGACCAACTCGTCGTTGGCCTGCTCGATGTCGTCGCCGCGCAAGATGGTGAGCGCCTCCCGGCTGAACATGGCGTGACAACCCGATCCCAGGTGCCCCACGACGTCGGCGATGCTCCACCCCTCGGCGCGGCTGTTCATCCTCCAGTCCGCGGGCGCCAGCGACTCGCAGAATTCCAGCACCGCGGCGCGCTCGTCCCGAAAAGCCGCCTTGCGGTCCGGCCCCGTCACAGCACCACCCGGCCCTGCGCGGCAGCCAGTCCGATATCGCTGCGAAAATGACTTCCGGGCAACCGGATTGAGGACAGAGTGCGGTACGCCGCCTCGCGGGCCGCGTTCAGGTCGGCCCCGGTGCCCACCACCGACAGCACCCGGCCACCGGAAGAGACCACGGCGCCGTCCTCGCGCCGCGCCGTGCCGGCATGCAGGACGCCGGGACCTCCGGCGCCGCTGATGACGTCACCGACGCGCGGACGGCCGGGATAGTTCTCCGCTGCCACCACGACGGTGACGGCGTATCCGTCGCGCCACCGCAGCGCCGGGAATCCGGCCAGCCGTCCGGTCGCGGTGGCGTGAAGCAGTTGCGCCAGAGGCGATTCCAGCAGCGCGAGTACCGCCTGGGTTTCCGGATCGCCGAACCGGCAGTTGAACTCCACCACCGCCGGGCCCTGCGACGTGATGGCCAGCCCGGCGTAGAGCAGGCCGGAGAACGGACAACCCCGGCGGACCATTTCGGCGGCAACAGGTTCCACCACGTCGTGGACGATGGCCGCCACCGTGTCCTCGGGCAACCACGGCAGCGGTGCGTACGCACCCATCCCGCCGGTGTTCGGCCCGGTGTCGCCCTCCCCGACGCGCTTGAAATCCTGGGCAGGCAGCAGTGGCACCACGGTCACAGCGTCGACCAGGCAGAACAGCGAGACCTCCGGCCCGTCGAGGAAGGACTCCAGCAGGACCGGGTGTCCGGACTCCAGCAGTTCGGCGGCGTGCTCCCGGGCCGCGGCGCGGTCGGCGGTCACGACCACGCCCTTGCCGGCCGCCAAACCGTCGTCCTTGACCACCCAGGCGGGCTGGCCGGCGGCGGGTCCGAACCGGTTCAGTGCGCCGTCGAGTTCGGCGGGGTTGTCGACTGTCTCGCTGACGGCGGTCCGCACCCCGGCGGCGGTCATCACGTCCTTCGCGAAGGCCTTGGACCCCTCGATCCGGGCGGCGTCGGCCGACGGTCCGAAACAGGCGATCCCGGCGGCCCGGAGCGCATCGGCGACCCCGCGAACCAGCGGCACCTCCGGTCCGATCACCACCAGGTCGGCGTCGATCCGTTTGGCCAGTGCGATGACGTCCTCCGGCGAGGTGACGTCGACGTCGTACTGGTCGGCCATCGCGGCGGTCCCGGCGTTGCCGGGCGCGATGGCCAGGACGTCGACGGTCGGGTCCTTCCGCAGGCCCAGGAGCAGGGCGTGTTCGCGGGCACCGGAACCGATCACGAGGACGCGCACGATCTCACACCCTAAAGGGTGCTCACCAGGTGTCGACGAACCGGCGGGCCGGTGGCAGGTCACCGCGCGCCGCAGCAGCACCGAGGGTGGCCGCGATCAGCCCACGCGTCTCGGCAGGGTCGATGACATCGTCGATCTCGAAGGCCATCGCGGCGTTGAGCGCGTGCGCGTTCTGCTGGGCGGCGGCGGTGGCGCGCCGCACCAATTCCTCGCGTTCGGCGTCGTCGGCGATCGCTTCCAACTCTTTGCGCATACCCAGCCGAACCGCACCCTCAAGTCCCATCGGCCCCAGGTGCGCCCCCGGCCACGCCACGGTCAGCAACGGCTCGTGCAGGCTGCCGCCCGCCATCGCCTGGGCACCCAGGCCGTATCCGCGGCGCAGGACGACGGCGACCAGCGGAACCCTCAGCGCCGCACCGGCGACCAGCATCCGCGACGCCCGCCGGACCAGCGCCTGCGACTCCGCGGCCGGTCCGACCATGTAGCCCGGGCAGTCGATCAACGACACGATCGGGATGCCGAACGTGTCGCACAACTGCAGGAAGCGGGCCGCCTTGTCGGCGGCGGCGGCCGTGATGGCACCGGCCATCACCATGGTGTTGTGGCGATGACACCGACCGGCCGGCCGTCGATGCGGGCCAGCGCGGTCACCATCTCACGGGCGAACTGCCCCCGGAGCAGGGTGACCGAGCCCTCGTCGGCCAGCGTCGTGATGATCGGCGCGATCGGGTCGGCGCGGCGGGCGCGCTCGGGAACCATTGTGCGCAAAGCGGTTTGGTCGGAGGCCTGCCCCGGAGATGCCGGGCCGGCGAAGTAGCCGAGAAGCTGCCGGGCCATCGCGACGGCGGCGGCCTCGGCGGGGACGACGACGTCGACGACTCCGTTGGGCGCCTGCACCGAGATCGGGCCGACGTCGTCGGGGGCCACCTCGCCCAGTCCGCCTCCGGCGATCATCGCCGGGCCGCCCATCCCCAGCGAGGTGTCCTCGGTGGCGACGATCAGATCCGAGCAGCCGGCGATCACGGCGTTGCCGGCGAAGCAGCGGCCCTTGACCACGGCGATGCGCGGAACCACCCCGGACAGCGACGCCCACAGCGCGAAGGCGCGAACCTCCAGTGAGGAGACGGTGGGATAGTCGGTGTCGCCGGGCCGGCCGCCGCCGCCTTCGGCGAAGAACACCGTCGGCAGCCGAAGGCGTTCGATGATCTCGAACAGCCGGTCCTTCTTGAGGTGGCCGAACACGCCCTGCGTTCCGGCCAGCACCGTGTAGTCGTAGGACAGCACCGCGCAGGGCCGGCCGTCGATGCGCGCGGTCCCGGCGATCAGACCGTCGGCGGGCGTGCGGGCGATCAGGTCGGCCAGATCGCGGCGCTGGCGCTGGGCGGCGACGGTGAACCTGCCGTATTCGACGAACGACCCCGCGTCGACGAGGTCGGCGATGTTCTCCCGGGCGGTGCGTCCGTGGGTGGCGTGGCGCCGGGCCACCGCATCGGGGCGCGCGGCATCCTCGGTCAGCGCCCGGCGCCGGCGCAGTTCGGCGAGAAAAGGGTCCTCTTCGACCATTCGTCGACGGTAGATGACCCCGGCGCCGCCGGCGCCGCGCGCATACGATTGCGGGCGTGGTTTACCCAGCGATGCCGCCCGTGCCACCGCGCACGAACGCCACGGACCTCACCGTGTCGATTCTGCTGATCGTCCTGACGGTTCTGACCGTCGGCGCCGGCGCGCTGATGGGAGTGTTCTCGCTGGCCTTCCTGGACAACTGCCCTACGGCGACCTGCAGTGTCGACGGGGCGGTCACGGCGTCGATGACGACGGTGGCGGTCGCCGGCGGCGTTGGCTTCGCCGGGATCGTCACCACGATCGTGCGGCTGGCAACGCGAAAACGGGCGTGGCCGTTCGCTGTTGGAACGCTGGCCGGCTGCGTCGCGGTGTTCTTCGTGGGCGCGCTGGCCTATACCGGAGCCGTCAGCTAGCCCGTCGGCACCGTGTGCCGAACCCAGATATTGGCCTCGACAAGGACCGCGTGGTCATGTTCGACCGAGCAGTGCACCGGCGCGAGCGCGCCCGGCGCCAGCACGGGACCGGTTACGTCGAAGGGCAGCCCGGTCCAGTCCCGCCATTGCGCCAGCGTGCCGGGGATCGTCTGGCTCAACGGCGCTACCTTCTCGATCCGCCCGCCCGCTCGGACATGCACGCGCAGCCAGGGATCGGCGGGCAGCCCATCCTCGCGAGCCCGATACGCATAGTCCCGCATCGGCGTCAGCGGCTCCGCTGCCTTCCCGGTCGGTCGCACCGGAGCGACCATGTGCTGCAACCCGCGCTCGGCCGCGCAGCGGCGCATCGCATCGAGCACGACGGCCGAGCCGCCGGCACCGCGGTGCGAGGGCAGCAGGGTGATCTCCAGCGCGCTCAGAGCGTCGGGCGTGCGCCCAAGCGCGCGATCCTCCGCCGCCCAGCGGAGGACGCCGTCCCAGCCAGTGTCGGGCAGTGCCTCTCGTCCCGGCACCCCCCTCCAGGCGAAGGGCACTGCCAACGCGCGCCCAACGGCGATCTCGGGCCGCCCCGGCTCCACCACCGCGAAGGCGGTGTCGCGGCAGTCCTCGAAGCCGAGTTCCTCGAACTGGAGTCTCTCGAAATAGATTTTTGCGACCGGGTCATGCATGAAGTCCGGCCAGAGCCCGTGGATCGCCGGTGCGAGGACCTGTTCCAGCAGGTCTTCTCGCCCACGCAGCGCCACCAAGGCCAACAGTGGCAATGCTTCTCGGGTACTTTGCGTGGCGCTCATCAGGGGAACCTACCGCCAGCCGATGGCGCCCGCGGCGCTCAGCCCGAGGTCTTCTTCCGTTTTGCGACAACCTTTTCGACGACGGAGTTGAACGTCGAACCCAGCGGGAACCCGACGTAGTGGGTGATGAAGATCGCCATCTCCCGCAGTTCCTCGACCGTCATCTCCTCGTTGGACAGTGCCGCCGTGACCTGGATTTCCGCCAGATCGGGCAGCCCCAGAGCGGTCACCACCGACAGCGTCATGATCCGTTTGTCACGCATCGACAGTCCCGGCCTGCTCCAGATGTCGGCGAACAGGTGGTCGGCCGTCAGCGCGAAGTAGTCGCCGGGCAGGTCGGGCATGTCCCAGCCGTAGACCTCCTTCATCTTGGCCAGGCCCTTGCGGCGCACTTCATTCTTTGCCGAGTCCATGATGTCAGTCCTCTCGGTGCGGCACACCGAGTCCGGCTGCCAGGTTGTCCAGCGCGATCCGCGCCAGGGGAAGCGGGACATCCAGCGATTCCCCCAGGGCCACAGCGAGACTCAGGTCTTTCTCCCCCAGTTCCCGGGTGTGGGTGAAGGTGTCGTAGAGCCAGTGACCCGGCTCGATCTCGTGGGTGTTGTCGCGGATCATGATGGCCCCCGGGCCCATGGTCAGGGCGTCGGTGTGGCGCACTACGCGGCCCAGCGCCTGCAGATCCAGCCCGGCCTGTTCGGCCAGGCGCATCGCCTCGTATGCCGCCGCGAAGCCGGTGAACGTCAGCATGTTCCGGGCCAGCTTCATCCGCGTCCCCGCACCCGGCTCGCCGGCGTGGATCACCAGGGATGCCCACTGCCTGAAGACCGGCTTGATCCGCTCGTAGACATCCCGGGGCGCACCGACCATGGTGGCCAACTCCCCCTTCTGCGCGGCCATCGCACCACCGCTGACCGGTGCGTCGATGACCTGGATACCCTGCGGGGCAAGGCTTTCGGCTAGTTCGGCGGCGGTACTGTCGGCGATGGTGGAGTGGATGGCGATGACGGTGCCTGGCGCGGCATGCCTCGCGAGTTCGGCGATCACCTCCCGTACTTGGGCGTCGTGGAGCACCGTCACATCGATCAGATCCGTGGTGGCGACCTCGGCCAGACTGGCGGCGGTGGTAGCGCCGGCGTCGGCGAACGGGGCCATCGCCTCGTCACGCACGTCGTAGACGGTCAGGCCGCCGGGCCAGCCCACCAGGCGCATGGCCATCGGGGCGCCCATGCTGCCCAGACCGATGTAGCCGATGCTCGGCTCGCGGACGTCGCCGCCTTCGATGGGGTCACTGATGACCTCACTGGATCCCATTCGCCACTCCTCCTCGTCGCCGGCGCTAAGGCCGGATGATCTGGCCCCCATCGACGTTGAAGATCTGGCCGGTGATCCACTTGGCCTGATCCGACAGCAGAAACAGGCACATGCCGACGAGATCCTCCGGTTGTCCCATGCGGCTCAGCGGAATCCGCTTGACGATGTCGTCCACGATCGCCGCCGGGGTGGTGGTGCGGTTGGCTTCGGTATCGATCGGGCCGGGCGCGATCGCATTGATGCGGACGTTCTGCCAACCCAGTTCCCGGGACAGCTGCTGGGTGAGACCGTTGACCCCGACTTTGGCCAGACCGTAGTAGTTGGCGTAGAGCCATGCGGCCGTGGAGGATTGGTTGATGATCGACCCGCCTCCGCGGGCGGCCATGTTCTTGTAGACCGCCCGGGTGCAGACCAAGGCCCCGTCGAGGTTCACGCTCATGAACCGTTTGTAGTAGTCCCAGTCGACGGTCAGCAGCATGTCCAGTTTCATCCCGCCGAAGATGGCGGCGTTGTTCACCAGGAAGTCGATGCCGCCGAACTCAGCGATCGTGCGCTCAGCCATCGCGGCGGCGGACGCCGGATCGGCCACGTCTACCGGCACCGCCAGTGCCCGGCCGCCCTCGGCGGTGATCCCGGCGGCCACCTGCTCGGCACCTCCGGTGTTGATGTCGGCCACCACCACCGCGGCACCCTCGCGGGCGATCGCTTCGGCGTAGGCCTGACCTATGCCGCCGCCCGCGCCGGTGACGATGGCGACCTTGCCGTCGAACTGTCCCATGCTGTACCCCTCTGCCGTTAGACCGCTGTGGCGATGGCTTTCAGTTCGAGGTACTCCTCGAACCCCGCAATGCCCATCTCGCGGCCGACCCCGGACTGCTTGTACCCCCCGAATGGAACGTCGGCCGAGTACCAGACCCCGCCGTTGACGTTGACGGTCCCAACGCGAAGCCGGTGCGCAATCCCCTGTGCCCGAGGCGGATCCGCGCTGAACACCGTCGCCGACAAGCCATACGGCGAGTCGTTGGCGATGCGCACCGCATCATCGTCCCCATCGTGGGCGATGACGGTGAGCACCGGACCGAAGATCTCCTCGCGAGCCACCCGGGCGTCATTGGTCAGCCCAGCGACCACCGTCGGCTCGATGAAGAACCCGCGGTCTCGATCGGGCCGGCCGCCGCCGCAGCCGAAGGTCCCGCCTTCGGCGAGCGCCAGATCGAGATAGGACTGCACCCGGTCACGCTGGCGTGCGGAAATCACTGGGCCGCAGATGGTTCCAGGCTTGGCCGGATCGCCCGGTTTGATCCCGGACATAGTGGCGGCGGCGGCAACGACCGCGTCGTCGTAGCGGGCCCGCGGCACCACCAGCCGGGTGGTGATGGCACAGCCCTGCCCGGCGTGCACCGACGCGGTGAACGCCGCCACCGCACAGGCGGCGGCGAGGTCGGCGTCGTCGAGCACCAGGAACGCCGACTTGCCGCCGAGTTCCAGGAAGACCTTCTTCACGGTCGGGGCGGCGGCGGCCATCACGGCGCGGCCGGAGGCGGTGGACCCGGTGAAGGACACCATGTCGACCCGCGGATCGGCGGTCAGCATGGCGCCGACGGCGTGGTCGTCGGAGGTAACGATGTTGAGCACACCCGGCGGGAAGTCAGTGTGTTCGGCAACCAGTTCGCCCAGAACCGCTGCGCACCAGGGGGTATCGGGCGCCGGCTTGAGAACGATCGTGTTGCCGGCCGCGAGCGCCGGCCCAATCTTGGCCAGGTTGATCTGATGCGGGAAGTTCCACGGTGTGATCGCCCCGACGACCCCGACCGCCTCACGGACGACGGTGCGCCGGGTCTTGATCCCCATTGGAGCGGCGACACCGAGATCGGTTCGCCACGAATACGTCTCGGCGGTGTCGGCGGAGAAGTTCAGATCCTCGACCGGTCCCTCCAACTGCGCGGCTGCGGTCAGCATTCGGGGGGCGCCCGCTTCGGCGATCGTGATCTCGCGGACGTCCTCGATGTTCGCGCGCAGGGCGTCGCGCAGCTGGCGGATGCAGCGCACCCGCAGTTGGGCGTTGGTCGACCAGTCGGTCGTGTCGAATGCCCGGCGGGCTGCTGCGATCGCACGATCCATGTCCGCCCGGTCGGCGTTGGCCGCGGTGCCCAGAACCTCTTCGGTGGCCGGGTTGATGGTCGCAAACCGTCCGGCGCCACCGGGCGTCAGCGCGCCGTCGATGAACAGATCGCTGTCGCGGTCCGCTCCGATCGCCATCCGCCCTCCTGGTGGACACCTGTCCGAATATGCCTCGTCGAACCATAGCCACACCCGATTCGAGACTGCAAGGGCGTTGACAGATCTGACAAGTTTCATCAGCGATTTCTCTGCCGCTGCTTGATTCACCCGCGTTGACACCCTTACGGTGGACAGGTGTCCAGTGACGGTGTGGCGACAGCGGCCGAGCGCACCATCCCCGCCCGGCGCCCGCGCCAGGAGGAGACCGTGCGCAAGCTGGTGCATGCCGCGCTGGAGACGCTTCGCGAGACCTCGTATGCCGACCTGACCGTGCGCGCTGTCGCGGCCCGCGCCCACGTGGCACCCGCGACCGCGTACACGTACTTCTCGTCGAAGAACCATCTGGTCGCCGAGGTCTACCTGGATCTGGTGCGCCAGGTGCCATTCTTCACCGACGTGAACGACACCCGCGTCAGCCGCGTTCAGCAGGCGCTGCGCAGCCTGGCCCTGGTGGTCGCCGACGAGCCCGAGGTCGCCGCCGCCTGCACCACCGCCCTGCTCAGCAACGACGCCGCGGTGCGCCCGGTGCGCGAGCAGATCGGCGCCGCGATCCACCAGCGGATCAAGTCCGCACTCGGTCCCGGCGCCGACCCACGAACACTGTCGGCACTGGAGATGAGCTACTTCGGGGCGCTGGTTCACGCCGGCAGCGGGGTGCTGACCTACCGCCAGATCGCCGACCGGTTGGGGTACGTGGTCGGCCTGATCCTGGACGAGGCACCGGCCCGATGAGTGCGAACACCGTCGGCGTGGTTCTCGATCCGTACGACTACGACTTCCACGAGGATCCCTACCCGTATTACCAGCGACTGCGCGACGAGGCGCCGCTCTACCGCAACGACGACCTCAACTTCTGGGCGCTGACCCGGCATGCCGACGTGCACAGAGGATTTCGCAACAGCACCGAACTGTCCAACAGACTCGGCGTCTCACTGGACCCAATCTCCCGCACCCCCGAGGCGTACCGCACGATGTCGTTCCTGGCGATGGACGACCCCGCTCATCTCCGGCTGCGGACACTGGTGTCCAAAGGGTTCACCCCGCGGCGCATCCGCGAGCTGGAGAGCCGCGTGCTCGAGCTGACCCGCGAGCACCTCGACGCCGCGTTGGAGAGCGAGACCTTCGACTTCATCGCCGAATTCGCCGGCAAGCTGCCGATGGACGTCATCTCCGAACTGGTCGGTGTACCCCACCAGGACCGCCAGCAGTTACGCGCGCTGGCCGATGCGGTGATGCACCGCGAGGACGGTATGACCGACGTTCCGAAGGCCGCCCTCGTCGCCGCGATGGACCTTCTGGTGTACTACGCCGACATGGTCAAGCAGAGACGCCGGGCTCCGCATGACGACCTGACGTCGGCGCTGCTGGAGGCCGAGATCGACGGCGATCGACTCCGCGACGACGAGATCATGGCATTCCTCTTCCTGATGGTGGTCGCCGGCAACGAGACGACGACGAAACTTCTTGGCAACGCTCTGTATTGGGGCGGGAGGAACCCCGATCAACTCACCGGCGTCCATGCCGACCACTCCCGCATCCCGCTCTGGATCGAGGAGACGCTGCGCTACGACACCTCCAGCCAGATCCTTGCCCGGGTCGTCATCGGCGACATCGCGTTCCACGGCACCACCCTGCACGAGGGCGAGACCCTGCTGCTGGTGCCGGGCTCCGCGCACCGCGACGAGCGGGTGTTCGACGACCCGGACGACTTCCGCATCGGCCGCGAGATCGGCTCCAAACTCTTGAGTTTCGGCAGTGGCACGCACTTCTGCCTCGGTGCGCACCTGGCCCGGATGGAAGCCCGGGTGGCTCTCACCGAACTTCTTGGACGCGTCCGCAGCTACGACGTCGACGCCGATGCCGCCGTGCGGGTGCACTCCAGCAGCGTCCGCGGCTTCGCCCACCTCCCCATCACCGTGAAGAAGGTGTGATGCCGCGCTTCGATCCGCACCCCGCCCGCCGACCCACCCTGATCGCCGGCGCCTCGTCGGGCATCGGCGCGGCCACCGCGACCGAACTCGCTTCGCGCGGATTCCCGGTCGCGTTGGGAGCCCGGCGGGTGGACCGATGCCAGGCGCTGGCCGAGCAGATCCGCAGCGGCGGAGGCGAAGCCGTCGCATTGCCCCTCGACGTCACCGACCCGGACTCGGTGAAGCAGTTCGTGCACCGGGCGCAGGAGGAACTTGGCGACATCGAAGTGCTGGTCGCCGGCGCCGGGGACACCTTCTTCGGGCGCCTCTACGAAACCAGCACCGAGGACTTCGAGGCCCAGATCCAGACCCACCTGATCGGCGCCAACCGATTGGCCACCGCCGTGCTTCCCGGGATGGTCAAGCGTCAGCGCGGGGACGTGATCTTCCTCGGCTCCGACGTCGCCCTGCGTCAACGGCCGCACATGGGCGGCTACGGCGCGGCCAAGGCCGGTTTGCTGGCGATGGTGACCAATCTCCAGATGGAACTGGAGGGCACCGGCGTGCGGGCGTCGATCGTGCACCCGGGCCCCACCCAGACCGAAATGGGCTGGAGCCTGCCGCCGGAGACCGTCGGTCCGGCGCTGGAGGACTGGGCGAAATGGGGTCAGGCCCGGCATTCGTACTTCCTGCGCGCGGCCGACCTGGCCCGCGCGGTCGCGTTCGTCGCCGAGACACCGCGCGGCGGCTTCGTGGTCTCGATCGAACTGCAGCCCGAGGCACCGCTGTCCGACGCGCCCAAGGAGCGCCAGCAACTGAAGTATCCGGAGGAATCGTGACTGTGCAAGACGGCGGGCAGGAGCGCAGCGACCGGGGAATCGGAGACGGCGGGCAGGAGCGCAGCGACCGGGGAATCGGAGACGGCGGGCAGGAGCGCAGCGATCGGGGAATTAAAGAAGCACAACGCGTTTCGGGCGGACAGGCCGAACACGGCCACCTCGAGGAGTTCCGGACCGACCCGATCGGCCTGATGCAGCGGGTGCGCGACGAATGCGGCGACGTCGGCTATTTCCAGCTCGCCGGCAAGAAGGTGATCCTGCTGACCGGCTCGGAAGCGAACGAGTTCTTCTTCCGCGCCGCTGACGAGGACCTCGACCAGGCCCAGGCCTACCCGTTCATGACCCCGATCTTCGGCAAGGGCGTCGTGTTCGACGCCAGCCCGGAACGCCGCAAAGAAATGCTGCACAATTCTGCGCTACGCGGCGACCACATGAAAAGCCATGCCACGACCATTGAGCGCGAAGTGCGCCGGATGATCGAAAACTGGGGCGACGAAGGCGACATCGACCTGCTGGACTTCTTCGCCGAACTGACCATCTACACCTCCACGGCCTGTCTGATCGGGCGGAAGTTCCGCGAACAACTCGACTCCCGGTTCGCCGGTTTCTATCACCAACTCGAGCGCGGCACCGACCCGCTGTGTTACGTCGATCCGTATCTGCCGATCGAGAGCTTCCAGATCCGTGACCGCGCCCGCGAGGGTCTGGTCGCGCTGGTGCAGGAGATCATGAACGACCGGATCGCCAACCCGCCGGACGACAAGAGCCGCCGCGACATGCTCGACGTTCTGGTCTCGATCACCGACGACGACGGCAACCTCCGGTTCTCCGCCGACGAGATCACCGGCATGTTCATCTCGCTGATGTTCGCCGGACACCACACGAGCGCCGGAACGTCGGCCTGGACGCTCATCGAACTGATGCGACACCCGCAGATCTACGCCGACGTCAAGGCCGAACTCGACGAGCTCTATGCCGACGGCCAGGAGGTGAGTTTCCATGCGCTGCGCCAGATTCCGAAGCTGGAGAACGTCATCAAGGAGACCCTTCGGCTGCATCCGCCGCTGATCATTCTCATGCGGGTGGCCCAGGACGAGTTGGACGTCGATGGACACGCCATCCACAAAGGCGACTTTGTCGCGGCCTCGCCGGCGATCTCCAACCGCATCGCAGCGGACTTCCCCGACCCGGATGCGTTCGTCCCCGCCCGGTACGACAAGCCGCGCGAGGAGGACGTCGTGCACCGGTGGACCTGGATTCCGTTCGGCGCCGGCCGGCACCGCTGCGTCGGAGCTGCCTTCGGGACCATGCAGATCAAAGCGATCTTCTCGGTGTTGTTGCGCGAGTACGACTTCGAGATGGTTCAGCCGCCGGAGAGCTACCGCAACGATCATTCGAAGATGGTGGTCCAACTGGCCCGCCCGGCCCTGGTTCGATACCGCAGGCGGGGCGCTTAGGCCGTGGGCAGCTATCGCATCGAGGTCGACATGGACCTCTGCCAGGGTCACGCCATGTGCGCACTGGAGGCACCAGACTATTTCCAGGTTCCCAAGCGCGGCACCGTGGAAATCCTCGACCCCGAACCGCCCGACGACGCGCGGTCGGATGTGGAACGGGCGATCGAGGCGTGCCCCACCCGCGCACTGTTCATTGTCGAGAAAGAGGACTAGATGGCCCCCCTGCCCCGTGAACAACTAGAGGATTTCGTCCAGCGCTGGCTGGACGCCAACCGCGACGCCGAGCGCAACGGCGACTGGACACGGCTGGCCGATTTCTACGCTCACCACGCCACCTACGGCTGGAACATCGGGCCGAAGGAAGACGTGATGTGCATCGGCAAGGACGAGATCCGGGAGATCGCCCTGGGCCTGGAGATGGCCGGTCTGCACGGGTGGACCTACCCGTACCAGCGGGTGGTCATCGACGACAAGATCGGTGAGGTGGTCGGCTTCTGGAAACAGGTGGCGACCGACGCCGACGGCAATCGCGCCGAGATCTACGGGATCGGCGGTAGCTGGTTTCGGCTCAACGCCGAGGGGCTCATCGAGTGGCAGCGCGATTTCTTCGACTTCGGTCATGTGCAGAAGCTGTATCTCCAACTGATGAAGACCGGCAAGCTCTCGCGGGGGATGCAGGAGCGTATCCAGCGTGGTCTGGCCGGTGAGAAGCTGCCCGGGTACTACCCACTGGGACAGGCCCCGGTACCCATCTGGTGACTTGACACCCGTCAGGTCCTAGGATGGCGCTACGTGATCAAGAACACGTTCTAGGTCTGTTCCCTCGTCATCGGAAGGTTTGCAGTGAAGACAAAAGGCGCGCTCATCCGCGAGTTCAACCAACCGTGGACGATCGAGGAGATCGAGATCGGCGACCCGGCACCGGGTGAGGTCAAGGTCCAGATGGAAGCGTCGGGCATGTGCCACTCCGACCACCACCTGGTCACCGGCGGCATCCCGATGTTGGGCTTCCCGGTCCTGGGCGGCCATGAGGGCGCGGGCATCGTGATCGAGGTCGGCGAGGGCGTGGAGGGCGTCGCGGTCGGTGACCACGTGGTCATGTCGTTCATCCCGTCGTGCGGCAAGTGTCCGTCGTGTCAGGCCGGTCTGCGCAACCTGTGCGACCTCGGCGCCGGACTGCTCGGCGGCGTCGCCATCGCCGACGGAACCCATCGCATTCACACCGCCGACGGCCAACCGGTGTTCCCGATGACCCTGCTCGGCACCTTCTCCCCGTACATGGTGGTGCACGAATCCTCGGTGGTGAAGATCGACCCGTCGATCCCCTTCGAGGTCGCCTGCCTGGTCGGCTGCGGCGTCACCACCGGCTGGGGCTCGGCCACCCACACCGCCCAGATCAAGCCCGGCGAGGACGTCGCGATCGTCGGCGTCGGCGGTGTCGGCATGGCCGCTCTGCAGGGCGCGGTGGTCTCCGGCGCGCGCAAGATCTTCGTCATCGATCCCGTCGAGTGGAAGCGCGACCAGGCCCTGAAGTTCGGCGCCACCCATGTATACGAGGACATCTTCGCCGCCATGGCCGGCATCGCCGAGGAGACCCAGGGCTTCATGGCCAAGAAGGTCATCGTCACCGTGGGCGAGCTCAACGGCGCCGACGTCGAGAACTACATGATCATCACGTCCAAGTCCGGAACCTGTGTGCTCACCGCCATCGGCAGCATGACCGACACCAACGTCACCCTTAACCTGGCGATGCTGACCCTGATGCAGAAAAACCTGCAGGGCACCATCTTCGGCGGCGGCAACCCGTACTACGACATCCCCCAACTGCTGTCGATGTACAAAGCAGGCAGGCTCAACCTCGACGATATGGTGACCCGCCAGTACCGCCTCGATCAGATCAACGACGGCTACAAGGACATGCTGGAGGGCCGCAACATCCGCGGCGTCATCCGTTACACCGACGAAGACCGCGCTTAGACCGTCACAACGGATGGCAGAGAACACAGCTGAGTTGACGCCCGCCATGGCTGCCTCCCAGGCGTCATGGCGGTGCGTGCAGTCCCACGACCGCGAGGGCTGGCTGGGCCTGATGTCCGATGACATCGTCATCGAAGACCCGATCGGCAGAACAGTCACCAACCCAGACGGTCTCGGTGTGCGCGGCAAGGCCGCCGTCGCGGCGTTTTACGACACCAACATCGCCGCCAACACCCTGCGGGTCACCTGCGAGGAGAGCTTTCCCTCGGCCTCCCCCAACGAGGTGGCCCACGTCCTGGTGCTGCGCAGCGAATTCGAGGGCGGTTTCACCAGCACCGTGCGCGGAGTGTTCTGTTATCGCGTCGACGACGACGGACTGATCACGAACATGCGCGGCTACTGGAACCTGGAGGGCATGCAGTTCGGGCAGCGTGACTGACCTCGCCGGCTACGGCGCCGTCGTCGTCGGCGGATCGCACGGCATCGGAGCGGCGGTCTCGGCGTTGCTGGCCGCACTGGGCGCCGGGGTGGTGGTCAACGGCCGCGACGGCGACGCGGTCGACGCGACGGTCGACGCCATCGCCGCCGGCGGCGGAAGCGCGGTGGGACTGTCCGGTTCGGCCTCCGGAGAACGTATTGCCGAGGCTCTGATGATGTTGTGCGAGAACGAATTCGGCGCCGTCAACGCGTTGATCAACTGCGCCGGCATCCCCGAGGCGCCGGGATCGTCCATCCTCACCGTCACCCACCGGGAGTTCGACGACCTGATCGACGCCCATCTCGGTACCGTGTTCGCCACCTGCCGGGCGGCTGCGCCGCGCATGGCGGCGGCCGGCGGCGGCTCGATCGTCAACACCAGTTCGGTTGCTTTCCTGGGGGATTACGGCGGGACCGGCTACCCCGCCGGCAAGGGTGCGGTGAACGGATTGACGTGCGCGATGGCCGCTGAACTCGCGAGCCATGGTGTGCGAGCCAACGTTGTGTGCCCGGGAGCCATGACCCGGCTGTCGACCGGTGCGGCCTACGAGGCGCACATCGAATCGCTGCGCCGCCGCGAAATGCTCGACGAGGCCACTGCCGCCGCCTCGCTTGAGGCCGCCGCCCCGGAGTACGCCGCGCCCCTCTACGCCTACCTGGTCAGCGATATGTCCGCCGAGGTCACCGGTGAAATCCTCATTGCCGCTGGCGGTTTCATCGGGCGCTTCAACCGGCCGACGCCCGCGGTGCTGGGCTACCGCGATCACCACGACACTCCCCCGTGGTCGCTCAGCGAGATCCACGCGATGTTCGCCGCACGCACACCCTAAGCTGGCCGTCATGCCTTCGGTCTTCACCATGATCATCAACGGCGACCTGCCGGGCCGTTTCGTCTACGAAGACGACGACGTGGTCGCGTTCCTGACCATCGAACCGATGACCCCGGGGCACACCCTGGTGGTGCCGCGCGCCGAGGTGGACAAATGGCAGGACGTCGAACCGGCGCTGTTTCACAAAGTCATGGACGTCGCACAGCGCATCGGCACGGCGGTCTGTTCGGCGTTCGACGCCGACCGGGCCGGGGTGATCATCGCCGGGCTGGAGGTGCCGCACCTGCATGTGCACGTGTTCCCGGCCCGCAACCTCAGCGACTTCGGCTTCGCCCACGTCGACCGCAACCCGTCGCCGGAGTCCCTCGACGAGGCCCAGGCGAAGATCAAAGCTGCACTGGCTGAACTGGACTGACGATGACGTCGTCGTCCGCGTCGAGTGGGGCGTCGAGCACCCG
Source organism: uncultured Mycobacterium sp. (assembly GCA_964629725.1). Classification (GTDB taxonomy): domain Bacteria; phylum Actinomycetota; class Actinomycetes; order Mycobacteriales; family Mycobacteriaceae; genus Mycobacterium. The sequence continues at coordinate 6,098 of CAZVST010000001.1, read as the reverse complement.
CGGCAGGGTGACGCGGAAACGGCAGCCCGCACCGGGCCCGGTGGTGACGCTCACCCGGCCTCCATGCGCCCGGACCAGTGAGTCGACGATGGACAGCCCAAGCCCGGCACCGCCGCTCGCGCGGGTGCGAGAGCTGTCGGCGCGGTAGAAACGCTCGAACACCCGGTCGGCGTCGCGCTGATCCATCCCCGGGCCCTGATCGGCGACCTCCAGGACGGCGTCGTCGCCGCGGGTTCCGACCCGCACCGTGACGAGGGCGTCGGCCGGGGTGTGCTGTAGGGCGTTGGCGACCAGATTGCCCAGCACCTGCCGCAGACGGGCCTCGTCGCCGATCACCTCCGGGGTTCCCGGACCGGACACGAATTCCACAGCGATCGGCCGCGTCGGCTCGATCGACGTCGCGTCGTGGACCGCGTCGCTGGCCAACGCCAGTAGGTCGACCCGGCTGCGTTCCAGCGGCCGCTGGGCGTCGAGTTGGGCCAGCAGCAGCAAGTCCTCGACCAGACCCGCCATCCGCTTGGACTCGCCTTCGATCCGCGACATCGCCATGTCCACGTCGCCACCACCCTGTCGGTACAACTCGGCGAAGCCGCGAATCGTGGTCAACGGCGTGCGCAAATCGTGGCTGGCATCCGTGATGAACCGGCGCATCCGGTCCTCGGACAGCCGCGCCTTCTCCGCCGACGCCTCCGACGCCGCGACGGCCCGCTGGATCTGCGCCAGCATCCCGTTGAGTGCGAGGGCGAGCTGACCGACTTCGGTGTTCGGATCGCCCTGCGGTACCCGGCTTTCCAGCTGGCCCGCGGCAATGGAGGCCGCCGTCTTCTCGACTTCGATCAACGGCTGAAGGCTGCGGTGCACCACCCAATAGCCGGCCACGCCCAGGATCAGCAGGACGACCGACCCGATCCCGAGCTGCAGCAGCGCCAGCGCCCGGACCGTCGCCTGGACGTCGGACAGGTCGACGGCCACGGTGATCAGATCGCCTCCGGAACTGCGCACCGACACCGCGCGCCACCGGACGGGGGATGCGCCGATCGACCCGATTATCACCGGGGTCGGGCCGACGTCGTTGCTGTCCGGCAGCGCCGGTTGCGCTTTGCGGTCGTTGATGGCCATCCACACATCGCCGCGGGTGTCGACGCCCTGCACGTAGAAATTCGACGGCGGCCGGGCGGGGTTGGGCCTCAGATCCGCCGGGATCTCCTGACGCGGCTCCTGCGCCCAGCTTGTCGAGGCATCCGTGAGGCGTTCGTCGACCCGGTTGACCAGACTGTGTCGCAGGATCGACGTCACCGCGATGCCCGAGGCGAGCAGCCCGCAGCCGACCAGCAGCAGCATCGCCGCGACCAAGCTGACCCGCAGCGGCAGCGCGCGGATCGGGCGGATGACCATGCGGCTATTCTCCGGCCGCGCTACCGGGGCTCCCGCAGCACGTAGCCGACACCCCGCAGCGTATGCAGGAGGCGTTTCCCCCCGGTGTCGATCTTGCGCCGCAGATACGAGACGTAGGACTCGACGACGTTGTCGTCGCCGCCGATGTCGTACCGCCAGACGTGGTCGAGGATCTTCGGCTTGCTCAGCACGGTCCCGGCGTTGATGACGAAGTGGCGCAGCAGGGTGAATTCGGTGGGCGACAGCGACACCGGCTCCCCTGCCTTCCACACCTCGTGGGTGTCCTCGTCGAGCTCGATATCGGAGAACCTCAACCGCCGCGGGCCGTCGACCTCCTGGCCGGCACCGGTTCCCGCGCGACGCACGATGACGCGCAGCCGGGCGACCACCTCCTCCAGGCTGAACGGTTTGGTGACGTAGTCGTCCCCGCCGAGGGTCAGCCCGGTGATCTTGTCCTGCAAGCTGTCTCGCGCCGTGAGGAACAGTGCGGGCGCGTCGATCCCGTCGGCGCGCAGCCGACGCAAGACGCCAAACCCGTCCATGCCGGGCATCATCACGTCGAGGATCACCGCATCGGGCCGGATCTCGCGGGCCAGATCGAGGGCGGCCGGCCCGTTGGTCGCGGTGTGCACCTCGAAACCCTGGAACCGCAGGCTGACCGTCAGAAGCTCCAGGATGTTCGTTTCGTCGTCGACGACCAGGACCCGGGCCTCCGGCCCGGATTCGGGGTTTGGACGGGCGGCCGACCTGGACGCCGACTGTGGGGTCGCTGCAGACATACCTCCAATCTCCTCCGACCGCGGTGAACGGAAGCTGGATGGCCGCTGTGAGATAGCTGTGAGTGCGAACGGCCCTGTTCACGGCCGGTACCACACCTACACTTTGACCATGGGTTGGGCGAAGATGCTGACGGACATCGCGACCACACCGGTGCGGATCGGCCTGGCTGCCGCCGGCGCCGGAATCGAAGTCGCCAACGCCACCCTCGACATCGCCAAGCGCAGTCTGGGCGACATCACCGTCCCGTCCCCGAAGGACTCCGTGGTTCACATCCTGGGCCTGGACGAGACCATCGAGCGGGCCAACCGGCTGGCGGAGATCATCGACGAGGACGCGCCACTGGGCCGGGCGCTGTCCGCCGATGGCGCGATCGACCGGCTGATTCGGCCCGGCGGACTGATCGACCGGCTCACCTCGCCCGACGGTGCGCTGGAACGTCTGACCGCTGAGGGCGGCGCGGTGGACCGCGCCCTAGCGCCCGGCGGCCTGGTGGATCAGCTGCTCGCCGACGACGGATTGGTGGAGCGGGTTCTGGCCGAGGACGGGCTGGCCGACCGACTGCTGGCCGAAGGCGGCCTGATCGAAACGTTGACGTCGAAGAACGGGCCGATTGAGCAGTTGACCGTCGTCACCGAGTCGCTCAACCGCCTGGCACCCGGCATGGAGGAGTTGGCACCCACCATCGAGATGCTGCGCGAGGCCGTGGTCGCGATGACTCTGGTGGTCAACCCGCTGAGCAACATCGCCGAGCGCATTCCGCTGCCGCGACGGCGTTGGCCGCTGGGTCTGTTCGGTATCGAGGACCACGAACACGGCGAGGACGGCCACCACCGCGGCTGACCCGATAGGGTGTCGGAGGCGGTCGGCGAGCGCTGGCCGTCAGGCCTCCTTAGCTCAGTGGTAGAGCACTCGCCTTGTAAGCGAAAGGTCGTCGGTTCAATCCCGACAGGGGGCTCCGAAGTTCGAGCAACCGAGTCTTGCCTGCCGAGCGTGAAGCCAGCTTCCCACTCGGCGTCGAGCGTGAAACCAGCTTCACACTCGGCGACGGGACGGGCTCTCCGCCCGGCGTGACACAAGGTAATTCATGATAAAAAAGTAGTGTTATTGCCTTCCGGAATAGTGGCTGATCATCAGCCTCCCCCCAAGCGAAGGGATTTCACGCCGATGATGCGATCGAAGGCTCTCGGAGCCGCCGCTATCTGTGCTCTCGCCCTCATTAGTTTCTCCAGACGGTCAGTCGAACTCACCGGAGTGAACGGCGCCACTCGGTGACGAACAGCCCTAAATGAGCATCTCCGAGGCCGGGATCTTCGGCATCTCGCTGGTGATGCGCTGCATCGTCCCCAGGAACGACGGCAGCAGTTCGGGATAGACGATCGGCTTGCCGCTGTTGATGACGGCGACCGAGATGGCCCGCTGCGGGTCGGCCCAGGCGAGAATATTGGTGAAACCCAAGTGCCCGAAGGCATATTGGGTGTCGAGTCCGTACAGGCAGACGACGCGCGCACCGAGCATGAGGCCGTAGGAGAACCGGGTCGGGTAGGCGAGGGAGAGGTCGATCTCCAGATGCGAGCGTTGGACGAGCGCGCGACGGATGGTGTCGGCTTCGATCACCCGGATGCCGTCGAGTTCGCCTCCGCATCTCATGATCTCGAAGAACCGGGACAGCTCGAACGCCGTCGTCACCGTATTAGCGGCGGGCACGATACCGGTCAGGAAGCGCGCGTCGTTGGTGAGATCGACCAGCTTGTCCAGGCCCAGGCCGAGTGCGCGGCTGAGCATCGTGGACAGCGGCGGCGCGGTGGGCGGCCCGGTGATGTAGTTCAGTCCGACCTTGCCGACGTCCTCGGGCGCCACACCGAAGTTCGTCCACTGGAAGCCGAGGGGGTCGAGAAACTCCTCGGCCAGCACCTCGCGGATGCTCTTGCCCGTGACGGCGTGCACGATCTCGCCGAGGATGAAACCGCCGGAGACAGCGTGGTAGGCCAGGTAGCGGCCCGGCTTCGCGAACGGCACGGCCCCGACGAGGATGTCGGTCATGAAGTCACGGTCGCCCAGTTTGTCGAGATCCAGAGCGTCGCCCGGCAAATTGGGGACCCCGGCCCGATGGGCAAGCACCTGACCGATCGTGATGCGGTGCTTGCGGTGTCGCTCGTAGCCGGGGATGTAGTCGGCGACGGCGTCGTCCAGGCGGAGCAGGCCCCGTTCGATGAGTTTGTGGACGACGAACGCGGTGATCGCCTTGGACGCCGAGTAGACGCAGAAGGGCGTGTCGACGGCGACCGGCACGCGTTCGGCGTTCTTGCCGTCGCGTGGGCCGTTGCCGCGGGAATGGCCGATGGCTCGGTTGAGGATCACGGCGCCGTGGCGCCGAACGCACACCTGCAGCGCGGGATGCACACCGCTGCGGTACCAGTCCTGCACCGACGACCAGATGGCCTCGACTCGGCGGGCGGTGACGTCGCCGGCCTCGGGCGGGTCCTCCGGACCGACGTCGGTGACCGAATCGAGGTCCCTGGGAACGCGAATGCGGCGAAGCGGGTCCGGCAGCCCCAGCGGGGGTCTGGGCAGCGGCGGGATCAGCGACGACATGGGCGCATGCTATTAGCTGCGGGTCAGCGATTCGGGCGAATGCCGTTCAGAAGAGTGTCGACGACGAATTCGCAGTCCTCGTCGGTGACCGGCCGGTCGTAGAGCTGCAGCGATATGCACAACCCGGCGTTGAGCAGATCCATGATCCGCGCGACATCGAGGTCCGGAGCGCACTCGCCACGTTCGACGGCACGACACAGCATGGGTTCGACCCTGCGCTGGCGACTTTCGAAAAACGTTTCGCGCCAACCCGATACATCCCACTCATTCGGTGCGGCGACCACCGCACCGACCAGCCGCCGCCCGATGGTGGAGTTCACCGCATACGCGAACAATTTCGCATACTGCAGCATGTCTTCCCGAAGTGATCCGGTGTCGGGCATGGGCATGTTCTCCCCGGCGAAGGCCAGGAGAGCCGCGTTGACGAGTTCGGGCGTATTGGCCCAGACCTTCTTGATATGTCCGCTACGTCCACACCGGCTCGTTTGGCGACGGCCGTCATGGTGACCGATCCCGCGTTGGTCGCCGCGAGTTCCGCTATCGCCGCGTTCAGAATGTGCTGGTGCTCGGCTTCCGGGCGGGCACCGTCAATGCTCGTCACCGCCGACACCCATTCCTCCCGCGGCCACCATGCCCCACCCCTCGCCGACGCTCCACCTACCGGATGAGTGAAGCTGGGGTCCAGCGCGGAACCGATCGAGTCTTGAGTCACTGGTTTCTTGACCCAGACGCAGATGTTACTGCGGAATCGGGTCGTCGGAGACGTGACTGGATCCGATTCATTTCACGGATTGCTGCCAGTCCTGCTAGCTTACCGACCGGGCGCTGAAGCGTCCGATCAATTCACCCGGCAAGGAGTGCTGCTCGTGACTGGATCAGCCGCTGTGATGCAGCCATCCTGGGAGCACTCGGGCACTCTGACCGCGGCGTCCGGCGACCGCGAACAACTGACTCATTTGCTGAGGAGCCTCGCCGCCCGACTGGACGACCTAGACCGTCGGCTCACCGACCTGGCGTGGCGTCAGCGTCGACCCCAGGCCGGTCCGGGCTTCGGGGAAAAGGTCTGCGAGCGGACGGCGCTGGAATCCGAGCGCGCCCGGCTGAGCGACCGACTGGGCGTCCTGGCTGTGCAACTCCGGACACTCGACACGCGGGTTTCCGACGCCGGCCATCGCACGCACGCCCGGGTCGGAACGTGCCCCTACTGCGGGTATCCCAGCCTGGGTTCGGGACTGTGCGCGTTCTGCCGGCCGCACCTGGCCCCTTGACGGCTAGACCGCCGGGTGGCCCCGGGGGATTGCACCCCGGGGCTCCCACAGAACGGAGCGTGA